>DASRQZ010000042.1:0-10007 GCA_035696125.1 Polyangia bacterium | reverse complement strand
GATCAGCGGCGGCCGATCCATGCCGGCGGCCAGCCGCGCCACCTGCTTCTCCATGTTTCCGCGGAAATGCGACGCGTGTAGACCGGCCTTCCCGCGCGCGATGTCCGGATCGTAGACCCACTTGTCGTGCAGCTTGTTGTGGGTGATGGCGTGGTACTTGAAGCCGGTGTACATCCGGTGGCCCTCGGGGTGAACGTGAGGGCCGATGTAGTCCATCGGCAGGTCGAAGCCAATGTCGCGATAGAAGTCGCGGTAGTGCGGATCGCCGGGGTAGCCGTGCTTGGCGCTCCAGACCTGCTCGGAGGATTCGGTGTCGCGGCCGAACGCGGCCACGCCGCTCGGGCAGTAGAGCGGGGCGTAGACCCCGTACTGGGGGCGGTTGTCGGCGAACAGGATCCCGTGCGTGTCGACGAAGAAGTAGCGCACCGCCGCCTCGCGCAGCAGCTCGTCGACGCCGGGCACGTAGCCGCATTCGCCCAGCCACATGCCCTTCGGCCGCTTGCCGAAGTGCTTTTCGTACAGATCGGCCGCGACGTGGACCTGGGCGCGGATGTTGGCCCAGTTGCGGTCCATGAGCGGAAAGAAGGCGTGCGTCGCGGTCGACGTGATGACCTCGACGCGTCCGGCCTCCTGCAGCAGGTGAAAGGCCCAGACCAGATCGCCGTCGTGGCAGCGCCAGGTGTGGCGCAGCGAGCGGAATCGATCGTGATACATGTGCGCCAACCGCTGGTAATGCGGCTCCGGGCGTGTGCGCTCGATCTCCTTTTCTGCGAGCTCGATCAGCTTGTCGAGATAGCCCGCGTAACGCTCCTTGAGCAGATCGTCGGTCAGCATGGTGATGAGCGGCGCCGACAGCGAGACCGTGCAGCGGTAGGGAACGTTGTCGGTGACCAGCCCTTCGAACATCTGCAGCAGCGGCAAATAGGTGCCCGTGATGGCCTCGTACAGCCACTGCTCCTCCATCACCGTCGGATCCTCGGGGTGGCGCACGAAGGGCAGGTGGGCGTGCAGAACCAGGGAGAAGTATCCGGTCGCCATCACACGCCGCCCTTGTCGCCCGAGGCGGCGGTTGAGTCGGCGCCGGCGCCGAAGGAAGCCGGGTAGGCACCGGCGCCGGCACCTTCGCCGGGCGCGCGTACCAGCTGCTCGCTGGCGCCACCGTAAAGGCGCTCGCTGGCGCCTGCGTAGAGGCGCTCGCTGGCGCCCGCGTACATCTGCTCACTGGCCCCCGCGTAAAGGCGCTCGCTGGCGCCGCGGTACAGCCACTCGCTGGCTCCGCGATACAGGCGCTCGCTGGCGCCGCGCATGAGCCATTCGCTGGCGCCGCGATACAGGGTCTCGCTGGCGCCGCCGAAGCGCAGCTCGCTGGCCCCCATCATGAAGAGCTCGGAGGCGCCGCCCAGGCGCAGCTCGCTGCCCCCCATCCAGGACCGCTCGCTGGCGCCCAGCGCGACCAGGTCCGAGCTGCCGGGAAAACGCTCGCGCCAGCCCGTGGGGCCGGTGCGTTCGCTGCCGAGCGTGGTCTCCCAGCTGCGCCGGATCTCCCAGGTCGCCAGCACGCGGCGCTCGGCGCGCGCGCCGATACCGCGGATCACCACCTGCCACGGGCCGTAGACGATGTGCACCTTGCCATGCTCGGAGCGCACGCTCATCGCCCCGTCGTTCCATTCCTCGATGTAGGCCGGCGATTGCACCGCGTAGGTGAAGGGGCCCGCCTCCCAGGCGCTGCGGATCAGCGGTCCGATCCACTCGACCTGGGTGCGCTCGCCCTGCCAGGTCTGCTTGACGCCGCCGCCCACCAGCTCGCGCCACTCCCAGCGACGCTCGAAGGCGTGCGGACCGACCGGCGCCAGCGGGCCGGCCAGCTCGCCGCCCGGCCCGTCGGGAACCCCATGCAGCCCCCGCTGGCCCGCGGTGCCCGCTCCGAACCCGCCCGCGGGCCCCGCTTGCGAACCTCCGACGTGGGTCTGACCGGCGTCGATCGCCTGGCCGCCCGGGGTCACGGTCAGCCACTCGACGTGGTTCGACCCGGCCGGCTCGCGGCGCGGAAACTCGACGCGGCCAGAGCGGCTGATCTTCACGAAGAAGCCCTCGGCCGATTTCAGTCCCAGCTCGACACACGCCACCGAAGTCGGCTTGCCGATCTCAAAGAACCACTGGCGATCCGAGCGGTCGATCCGGTGATCGAAATAGCTGTGGGCGTTGGTGCCGTCGAACAGGCGGCCGGTGATGTCGTAGACGCGCAGGTTCAGCCACGCGTCGTGTCCGCCCGCGCCCAGTCCGCGGCGCGCGCTGTCGATCGCGCTGTCGGTGCACTCCCAGTAGACGAACATCTTGTCCGGATCGACCACCATCCCGGTGACGCGGTTCTGGCCGTAGCTCCAGGGGATGTTCTGAGGCGTTGGCTCGTCGTGCGAGTCGGGCCCGAGATCGAACTTGCCCGGAAAGGGCGGGCCGCCGTTGCCGCCGTCGTCGCCACGCTCGTCCCCGCGCTTGTCCCCAGTCGGGGGATCGAACGCGCCTCGCTGGCCGGGGCCGGCGGACGGCGCCCTGTCGAGCGCGAGCTGCACCCGGCCAGCCAGCACGTCTTTGGTCAGCTTGCTGACGCCGCTGAGCCCCAGCCGGCGCGCGTAGTCGACCAGCTGGGCGTGCGTGCACTTGCGCAGCGCCTCGAGCGATGCGCCCGACACCACACCCGATCCGTTCCCGCGCTGATCGAGCGCGAGGAGCGAGAGGATTTCGGACGCGGCGGTGGCGGGGGTCAAGGTAGTCTGGTCGGCCATGGCTCTCAGGGCGGGAAGCTTACTCAGAGTCAGGTTTCGGGGAGGCAAAAAAACGACCAAGGCGTCGGAAATATTTGGCGACGGCCCGGCGCTCGGAATCGCGCGCAACCGACGCGGTTTCGTGTATTCGTACACTTTCGAACGTGAGCGAGCGCGACAGTTGGTACCAGGAGAGGCAGGCGGTGTTTCTCTATGGAGTCCTGGCGAGGGTAGAGACTTCGCCTGAGCGGCGTGCCCTTTTCGAGAAGCTGGCGCGCGAAGCCGCGTCTCAGGCGATGATCTGGGAAGCCGAGATCCGCCGATCGGGGAGCACGCCGCCGGCTTACCGGCCGAGCGTCCGCGCGCACGTCGTGGCTGGGCTGGTGAGGGTGCTGGGAGTGGAACGCATGCGCCGGGTGCTGGCGGCCATGAAGGTCCGCGGCATGTCGATCTTCGAGCCGGGGCCGCCGACGGTCGGCGCGGGGCCGGAGGGTCAGGCCCAACATCCGATGCCGCGCCAGATGGCCGACATCCGCGAGGACATCGGCCGCCGCCACCGCAGCGTCGCCGGCGCCCATGGCGGCACCCTGCGCGCGGCGGTCTTCGGCGTCAACGACGGTCTGGTGTCGAACGCCAGTCTGATCTTCGGCATCGCGGGCGCGACCAGCGATCGCCACCTCATCGCGCTGTCGGGGGTGGCCGGCCTGCTGTCGGGTGCGTTCTCGATGGCGGCCGGCGAGTATGTGTCGATGCGCTCGCAGCGCGAGATGTTCGAGCGCCAGATCTCGGTGGAGCGCGACGAGCTGGCCCGCTACCCGGTCGAAGAGGCGGCCGAGCTGGCGGTGATCTACGAGGCGCGCGGCCTGCCCAGAGCGGACGCGGAGCGGGTCGCGAGCACGATCATCTCCAACCCGGCCACAGCGCTCGACACCGTCGCGCGCGAGGAGCTGGGGCTGGATCCCTCCGAGCTGGGATCGCCGTGGAGCGCTGCGCTGTCGTCGTTCCTGGCCTTCGCGGGCGGCGCGCTGCTCCCGCTCTTGCCGTTCATCCTGCCGTTCCGGGCCGGCCCGGGGGGCGCGGCGATGGGGGCGATGAAGGTGTCGATCGGCCTCGCGGGCACGGCGCTGTTCGGCGTGGGCGCCACCATCAGCTTGTTCACCGGGCGGCGCGCGCTGTGGGGTGGATTGCGCATGCTGCTCATCGGTGGCGCGGCCGCCCTGGCGACCAACCTGATCGGTCGGCTGTTCGGCGTGCAGTGACTTGACCGCCTCGGAACCCGGACAGGGTCCCGAGCCTCCTCGGCGCGCGGCTACTCGGCGGCGACCTCGCCGTAAGAGCGCTGGGTGGTCGGCGAGACCCGCACGCAGTTACGGCCGGCGGTCTTGCCGGCGTACATGGCGCGGTCGGCGCGATCGAGCACGCTCTCGATGCTCTCGCCCGCCTCCAGCACCGCCACTCCGAACGAGGCGGTGACCGGGATCGGCGCGCCGGTGGTGTCGTGGACCGTGAGGTGCTGGATCGCGTCCCGGTAGCGCTCGGCGGCCGTCAGGCCGGTCACTGCGTCGGCGCCTACCAGCGCGACCACGAACTCCTCGCCGCCCCAGCGTGCCACCAGGTCGACCCGGCGCGCCTGCTTGACCACCAGGCGTCCGATGGCCGCCAGCACGATGTCGCCCGAGGCGTGCCCGCGGTTGTCGTTGATGGCCTTGAAGTGGTCGACGTCCATCAGCATGAGAGCCAGCGGCGTGTCGAGGCGCATCGAGCGTTCGATCTCGATGTCGAGCGAGTTCAGGAACGCGCGCCGGTTCATGAGGCCGGTGAGCGGATCGATCGTCGCCAGGCGCTGCGCCTCCTCGACCAGCGTGGCCATCCGGATGGGGCCGCCCAGCTCGCGCGCGATGATCGAGACGATCTGCGACTCCTGGTCGCCCGCGGTCTGGCGGCCTGCGAAGGCCATCTGGCCGATGCGCACGTCGGCGAAGCTCACGGGCAGCACCATGGGTTCGCGGCCGGAGCCGTCTTCATAGGCGTCGTCGTCCTCGACGATGATGGTGTGAATCTCGGGGCTCAGCTTGAGCACGCGGATGGCCTGCTCGCGCGCTTCGGCGACGCGCGACGGGTGGGCATGCAGGCCGAGCCGCGCCGGCGTCTCGGTGACCACCGCCATCCAGCGGTAGCTGGCCACCTGGCAGACGAACTGGCTCAGCAGATCGAACAGCCGGTCGAAGGCGCCGCACAGGCTGAGGTTGCGTACTTCGGAAGCGATCACCGACTCGAAGAGCGCGGTGTCGAGGTAGGACGCGATGCGATCACGGATGTCGGTGTCGGCCTGGCCGAGCTCGGTGAAGAAGGCCTCCTCGGACGGCGAGTTCTCGATGGCCCTGGACAGCGTGCGCACGAGGTCGCCCATGTGTCCCTTGACCACGTAGGCGACGGCTCCGGCGCGCTCGGCCCAGAAGCGGTTGCGCTGCCCGTCGGGACCGCGCAGCACGACGGGCACGTTCTCGGTGGCCGGCTCGGCGCGCAGCAGGCGGCACAGCTGCACGCCGGAGATCCCAGGCATCCACAGATCGGCGACCACCGCGGTCGGCGGTGACGACAGCGCTAGGTGGGCACCTTCGGCGGGACCCGGCGCCACCGTGACCGCGTATCCCTGCATGCGCAACCGCTCCGCCAGCATCTCCCGGCCGGTCTCTGACGGCTCGATGAGGATGATCTGCCCCGCCGTTTTCACGCTGCCATGCATCGGCACTTTCGCGGAGGGAATTGAGCGTCTCGGTTTGCCCGCGTCGGATTCCTGACGGTCGCGGGTGGCTAGCGCGGTGTACCGCGAGGCGATCCAGCGCGCGGTATGGGAAGGTCGGCAGACAAACTCAGAATCTTCGGCAAAAAAACGGCTTTCCGCCCGAAACGCCGGCGCCCCGGTCGCAAAATACCTCGCGACGGCAAAGCGGCTTCGCGATAGAGTAGTCGTCTGTGCGATAACTCGCGCGGAAGGCAGGGGGCTCCCAATGAATCATAGAGCCAGCGGGATTCAGAACGGTCGGATCACCCGCGCCAGTCGTCGCGGTGACTCGAGCGACCTCACCGATATGAAAGCACTGGCGGCGGCAGAATCCGCCCGACCTTCCACGGTTCCGCCCCTGCGCCCCCGAGCTCCGGAGCTGTCGGGAATAGTCGGAAGACGGGGTTCGGTCGTGGGGGCGCGTATCGACGACCGCGCGTCATTGCTGGCCGGACTGTCGTGGCTCTGGGTGTCGGCCGGCTGCGCCGCGGTCCTGGTGCCGGGCGTGCTGGGGGTCTGGCTGCTCACGCGGTCGTCGCCGGCGCCGGCGGCGCCCCGCGCAGCGATCATTCAGCCCGCGGCGGTCGCCGTGGCCAAGATCGCCGCGCCAGTCCCCGTCGAGATCGAGCCGCTCGCGCACTTGCCGGCCATGATGCCTGAGCCCGAACCGGCGGCGGCGCCGGTGCCCAGGACCTATCCCGGCGGCCGCTACTATCACCGGCGCCGGGGCGGGCTATCGCGGCGCGCGGCGGCATTGGCGGCGGTGACCGGCGGGCCTGCTGCCGCGCCGGAGGCGCCTGGTGCAGGCGCACCTTCGGGCGCGGCGGGCACTGCCCCGGCAGGCAACGCGGCGCAAGCAGGAGTCGGCGCCGGCGCCGGTACCGACAGTCCCGAGCCCCAACAGGCGGACGAGCCCGAAAAGGCTCCGGAGAAACCGAAACGGGTCGTCGAGGCTGCACCCGAGGAGCAGACGGCCGCGCCGCCCCGGACGGTCAAGGAGCTGCGCGCGGCGCTGGCCCGGCTGCAGGGCCGCGTCGTCCAGTGTCACCAGCGCTTCCAGGTCGACGGCGTCGCCGACGTCAGGGTCGCGGTGAACCCCAGCGGCACCGTCGAGTCAGCGGCGCTGGCCGGCGAGTTCGAAGGAACGCCCACCGGGGACTGCATCGTCCGCGCGCTCACGGCGGCTTCCTTCCCAACTTTCGACGGCACCGAATCGGTGCGCGTCTCGCATTCTTTCCCCTTGCAATAGGACACAGCGGGCGCCATCCGGCGCACGCGCGGGGAACGGTGAAAAGGAGAGGACCATGGTCAAGGTTGGATTGTTCGTCCGTCTGCATGCCAAGCCCGGGAAGGAAAACGAACTGGCAAGCCTGCTGTCCGGAGGTCTGTCCGTCGTTCAAGAAGAGCGCGAGACACCGCTCTGGTTCGCCGTCCGTTTCGATGCGTCCACCTTCGCGATCTTCGACGCGTTCAACGACGAGGCCGGACGCAAGGCCCACCTGGCCGGTCGCCTGGCCGCAGCCCTGATGGCCAAGGCCCCCGACCTGCTGGCGAAGCCGCCGGTCATCGAACAGGTGGACGTGCTGGCTTCCAAGGTAGAGCCGTAGCTCTCGCTCGACTGATCCACATCGCCCTCGGCCTGAGGCTGACGCGGAACGTTGCTCAGCGCGCGATGTGGAAGTTGAACATCGGCGATTGCAGCGCGCCGTAGAGTCGTAGCCAGAGCGGCAGCGCCATCTCCAGACCGCGGGCGGCGGTGAGATCGCCGAGGTCGATCACGTGCTGCCAGCCGAAGCCGCCGGTGAGCAGCTCGCTGACCTGGCCCTTGGCGCCGGCGTCGTTGCCGCACAGGAAGACGTCGTGCTCATCCTTGATCAGGCCCGGGTTCACCATGATAGCCGCGGTCATGGTGTTCAGCGCCTTGACCACCTTGATGCTGGGGAAAGCGCGCTGGAGCTGCTCGGCCAGCGAGTCGGTGTTGCACACGGACAGCGACGGCGGCATCCCTTTCGAGAAGTCGAGCGGGTTGGAAACGTCGACCAGGACCTTGCCGCCCAGGTTGGCCGCGCCCGCCGCCTGAAGCGCCGGCAGGGAGCCGGTGCCGGAGGTGCAGTTGAACAGCAGCTCCCCGAAGGCGGCCGCGTCGGCGTAGCTGCCCTCCGACGCGCGCGCGCCGTTGGACCTGGTCCAGGCCACCGCCTTTTCGTTGCCCGCGCCGCGCGAGCCCATCTTCACGTCGTTCCCGAGCTGGACCAGCTTGCTGGCGATGGTGGTCCCGACGATCCCGGTTCCCAAGACTCCTATCTTCATCGGCGTGTCCTCCAGGCGGCGTAATCTAGCCGCGCCGGATCGGCTGGGCCAGATCCCAGGTCCCGTGCCAGCTCGGCAACGATCGGACTCGGTACCGGTCAGGACGGCACGCCACCTGGGGCTCGAGCGACCCACGTCACGCGTCAGCGCCGGAGCGCGCCGGAATTTCCCCACGGCGCCTGCCGGTTCATCCCTGGCATCCACAGTGCAAATGAACGGGTCAGTTCCCCCAGGAGGTCTTCCCATGAACGATCCCCATCTCTCCCGCTCCGCGCCCATGGTTGACGTGTCGGGCACCCAGGTCCCGCTCGCGACCCGCACCGAGTCGCTGCGCATCGCGCTCGTCGAGGACAACCGCGCGTTGCGGCGCTTGCTGGCGCTGGTGCTGATGCGCGACGGCCACCAGGTCACCGAGGCCCACGACGCCGCCGAGCTGCTGGACCTGATGTCGTCGTCTTACCTCGACGGCGGTAGCGCGCCGTTCGACCTGGTGATCTGCGAGCAGACGCTGCCCGGCATACCCGGCATCTCGGTGCTGGCCGGCCTGCGCACCCGCGATCGGGCGACCCCGTTCATCCTCATCACCGGCGACGAAGAGGTGCAAAAGCGAGCTCGCCGGCTGGGCGGGATCGTGCTGGACCACCCCTTCACGCTGGCCGCGATCCGCCGCGCCGTGCGCGAATCCGCCGAGATCCCGCCCCCCGCCAACGACTAGATCCGGGACGAGATCGGTCAGGGCGCGACGGCCAGCCGGGTCTTGCCGTCGCCGGCCCCGGTCATGCCGGCGAAGAAGTCGTTGCCCTTGTCGTCGACGACGATGAAGGCGGGGAAATTGACGACCTCTATCTTCCAGACCGCCTCCATGCCCAGCTCGGCGTACTCGAGCACGTCGACCTTCTTGATGCAGTCCTTGGCCAGCCGCGCGGCCGGGCCGCCGATCGACCCCAGATAGAAGCCGCCGTGCTTCTTGCACGCCGCCGTCACTGCCGGCGAGCGGTTGCCCTTGGCCAGCATCACCATGCTACCGCCGTGCGACTGGAACAGGTCGACGTAGGCGTCCATGCGTCCCGCGGTGGTGGGTCCGAACGAGCCCGACGCATAACCGGCCGGGGTCTTGGCGGGGCCGGCGTAGTAGACCATGAAGTCCTTCAGGTACTGGGGCATGCCTTCGCCGCGATCGAGGCGCTCCTTGATCTTGGCGTGGGCGATGTCGCGCGCGACCACCAGCGGTCCCGACAGCGACAGGCGCGTGCGGATGGGATAGGCCGACAGCTTGGCGCGGATCTCCGCCATGGGGCGGTTGAGATCGATCGCCACGGTCTCACCCTCGAGCTGGGTGTGCGTGGCGTCGGGCAGGTACTTCGCCGGGTCGGTCTCCAGCTGCTCGACGAAGATGCCGTCGCGCGTGATCTTGCCCAGCGCCTGCCGGTCGGCCGAGCAGGACACGGCGATGCCGACCGGGCAGGAGGCTCCGTGGCGCGGCAGCCGGATGACCCGCACGTCGTGGCAGAAGTACTTGCCGCCGAACTGCGCTCCGATGCCGGTCCTCTGCGCCAGCGCCAGCACCTGCGTCTCCAGCGCCCGATCGCGAATGCCAGGGCCGAGCTTGTTGCCCTCGGTCGGCAGTCCGTCGAGGTAACGCGCGGACGCCAGCTTGGCCACTTTGAGCGTGTACTCGGCCGAGGTTCCGCCGATCACGATCGCCAGGTGATAGGGCGGGCAGGCGGCCGTGCCCAGCGATCGGAGCTTGGCGTCCAGGAACGCCAGCAAGCTCTCCGGGTTGAGCAGCGCCTTGGTCTCCTGGAAGAGGTAACTCTTGTTGGCCGAGCCGCCGCCCTTGGCCATGAACAGGAACTTGTAGGCATCCCCGTCGGTGGCATAGATCTCGATCTGCGCCGGCAGGTTGGTGCCGGTGTTGACCTCGCGGTAAGTGTCGAGGGGGGCCAGCTGCGAATAGCGCAGGTTGCAGGTCGCGTAGGTGTCGAAGATCCCGCGCGCGATGGCGGCCTCGTCGCCACCGCCGGTGAACACCAGCTGTCCCTTCTTGCCCATGACGATGGCCGTGCCGGTGTCCTGGCAGGAAGGCAGCACGCCGCCGGCGGCGATGTTGGCGTTCTTGAGCAGCTCCAGCGCGACGAAGCGATCGTTCG
>DASRQZ010000041.1:0-14333 GCA_035696125.1 Polyangia bacterium | reverse complement strand
CGGGCCGGGCGTCCACCGCGCCACCGGTGCCCGTCACGCCGCCCGTGCCCGTGACATCAGGCTGGGCGTCCACCGCGCCACCAGTGCCGGTGACGCCACCCGTGCCAGCGTCGCCGCCACCATCTGCACCAGCAGCGCCGCCGCTGTCGACCGGAACGTCGCCGCCCCCATCGGTCGCGTCGGGGAGGACAGTGAGAAGGCCCGGACACAGACTGGCGTTCGGTGCCGTTACACCCGTCCAGTTAGTTGGGTCGGCGATGAATCCCTGCAACTGGGCCTTCGTGCCCGAGGTTGGACCAGAGTAATAGAACTGGACGATCGCGCCTGCGTCGCCCGAGGAACTGACGACGGTATCCTTGCCGCCCAGCGCTGACAGGCGCTCCGACAAATTGTTCGCATCGTCGCGCGAAGCGACCCAAATACCACCCGCTGACATCTGAAATCCCCAGAGGAACTGACCACCGCTCAAAGCACCCGCGTCCGGCGTCGCGCTGATGGAACCTTGATACAGGAATACGGTCTCGGTCGGGTTCCCGAGCCCGGCGGTGTTGAAGCGGAGCGCCGTACCTGCTGGGATCACGGCAAGACCCGCGTCAGCCGGATTAATGATCACCGGAACGTTAATGCTCTCGTTGTCGTTGGTGTTGAACAGCCCGGCGGCGGTCGTCTCGCGATCCGTATATCTGAGGTCGGTGTCGTTCTCGATGGGCACCAAGGGCGTCACCTGGAGAAAGTCGGTTCCGTTCGAATTGAAGCAAGTGATCGCCACGTCGCCCGGCTGCAACGTCGTGGTCGCCGCCGAGGTCGTGCGCGCGACCTCTTCTGGTTTACTGGAGTCGCACGCGGGAACCGCGCACGCCGCCGCCAACGATAGCGCCACTACACTCTTGCCAACCCAGTTTGTCCTCATGGCCGCGCACCGTACACCAAACACCTGCCTCGGCCAACGGTGTTTTTCATTGGAACCGCTAATTTTACGGCGCCGAGAAATCGGGAACGGCGGTTCGAAAAAAAGGACTCCATCCGGGATCCGGCCGTGGAATTTTCTCGCGCCCCAACGTTCAAGGGGGTTTCAACGGACCTGGAACGGGGTCGCCCGCCTCAGGTTTTCGACCGCAGCTTCCGATGCTCCCGACAGCGGTGTGGTTCAAGTCCACACCTGCCGCCCGAGGAGGATCCGATGCCCCGCAGAGTCGCCACGCCGACGCTCACCCTGTCCCGTTCCGCCGCCGCCGGCGTTGCTCTCGCCTGCGCGCTGGGCGCCGTCGCCGCGTGCGGCGGCACGGAGGCCGTGCCGGCAGCGCCGCGCCTCATCCCCGGCGGCGGCGTGGGCGACGGCGCGATCGCCGGCCGGCTCAACGTCTACGTCACCGACGAGGACACCCGCGCGCCGGTCGCGGGCGCCAGCGTGCGAGTCGGCGCCTCCGCCGCCGCTGCGCCTTGCACCATCCTGACCGACTCCACGGGACTGGCGGTGTTCGACAAGCAGAGCTGCCCGGCGCTCGAGGGCAAGCAGACGCTGACCGCGACGGCCACCGGCTACGTGCCCGCGACGGTCATCGGGGTCAACGCCACCAACGTCACGACCACCCTGAGCGCGGTCAACCGCCCACCCATCGACACCGCGACGGTGACCGGCACGATCGCCGGCTGGGACGCGCTGCCCGCGCCGGCTACCGGCCACCAGACTCTGGCCATCATCGCGAGCTCGCAGACCCGCGAGCTCGGCGACCGCGCCAACGAGATTCCGCAGGGCACGCGCTCGGTCACGGTCCCGGTGATCGGCGCGTTCAACATCCCCGCCAACGTCTGCGTGCGCAACGCGAGCGCCAACGACTGCGCGTGGCGGCTGACCACGCGCACCGGCGCGCAGGCCCACTACGCGGTGGTCCTGGACCAGGACACCAAGGGCACGCCCGCCAACGACGCCGACGACACCACGACGGTGATCGCCTGGGCGGTGAAGACCGGCCTCAGCTTCTCCGCCGGCCAGACAGCCAGCGGCGAATCGCTGGCCCTGCTGGCCGACACCCAGATGCGATCGTTCAGGGTGGCGATGTCGACCCCGCCTTCGGGCCTCGACTCGGTCGCCGGGTTCCCGATGCTCGACCTCGGGGGCGATGGGCGGGTGCCAATCACGGCGCCGGTCCTCGACCTGACCACCACCACCACGCGCGTTCCCGCCCTGTCGGGGGATCTGGCCGGCGCGCGCTACGACCTGCTGGCCATGGCCCAGGACGCCAAGGACAAGGACCAGCCCAGCACCCTGGCCTGGCTGCACCAGGTCAACGCGGGCGCCACGGTGTCGATCGGCGGTTGGCTCACACCGCCGACGGGGCTCTCGGTCAGCGCCGGGGTCTTCACGTTCAGCCGGGTCGCCAACGCGGCGCTGCACAGCATCGACCTCGAGACCACGACCGGCGGCAAACTGTGGTCGATCTCGATCTTCGACGACACCAGCTCGTTGACCTTGCCTGGCCTGTCACCCGATCCGCTCCCGGCCGGCATGGCTCGCTTCAAGGTGAACGCGCTCGAGATCCCCGGCGTCGACCTTCAGAACGTCGCCTTCGACGACGCCCGCGAGAAGATCGTCGGTCTGTCGTCGGACCAGATCCCTTTCAGTCACTGAACAGGTGGCCGCGTCGCCCGGTCGAGGGCAACCCCTGTGTAGCGTCCGGCTCTCACCTCGACCCACCTTCCCCGATACCGCGCTCGCGGCGCAATGTCCCACTTGCTGATTATCTCGTTTCGCGAGCAAGGTGAAATGATATCCTCGTCGAACTTCCGGCGAGTAGGGCGAGGACGGCGCGGGGAGCCAAAGGCTCGGGAAGGGACTGGACCAGGCGCCAGATGCCGACCAAGCACGAACCACGTCTCAGCCTCGTGACCGACGGAGAGGAGATCACCAGGGTCAAAGCGCCGCCTCCTGGTTTGATTCGCGACAGCAAGGTGGTCATCCTCCCCG
Source organism: Polyangia bacterium (assembly GCA_035696125.1). Classification (GTDB taxonomy): domain Bacteria; phylum Myxococcota_A; class Polyangia; order Fen-1088; family Fen-1088; genus DASRQZ01. The sequence goes on along the minus strand of DASRQZ010000041.1, from coordinate 11,368 downwards.
GGGCGGGAAGAGGCGCCGCGCCCCTCGGCAATGACGGCGCCACGCCGGCGGTGGTCGGCCCCACCGCTCCCGCACCGAAGATGATTTCTCCGAACGCAATCGGAGGCGTGGTGCTGGGTCGGACCACGCCCACGGGACGGCCGGTCAGCGCCACGCTGTCGCTGCCGCAGCGAGCCTCGCCTCCGGCGGCCCCGACGTTGACGGCGCCGTCCGGCGCCGCGCGGTCGACGCCGGCGCAGCCCGGCGCGCGGGTACCGACGCCGACCGCACCAGCGCCGGCCCCTGGACGCCGTTCGACGGCCTCCGCGGCAATGTCGCCGCCCCTGGGCTCATCTTACCAGCGGCCCATCGTCGATCTGGTTCCGGTGTCGCCGCGCGCCGGCGCCATGACCTTCTCGGTGCCGGCGATGTCCGAGTCACCGGTGCGCTCGCGCGCTGGCCTGTACGCGATCCTGATCGCGTTGTTCGTCGGCGGCGCCGGACTGGTCGGCTGGCGGCAGTGGTCGGCGCGGCCCGGGCAGCTGGAGATCACGACGACCCCGGCCGACGCGATCATCAGCGTGGACAGCGACCAGGTCGCCCAGCACTCGCCGTACACGCTCGAGCGGCCGGCCGGGAGCTACCAGATCTCGGTGGCGCGCGAGGGCTATCAGCACGCCCACCAGACCGTCGAGCTGGCAGCCGGACAGCAAAGCGCGCTGGCCATTGCGCTGACGCTGACCGCCACCACGGTGGGCGTCGAGCCTCTGGCTCCCGCCGCTGCTCAGGCGGCCCGGCCGGCGAGCGGTCAGAGCGCGGTCCACCACGTATCATCGAATGGCACCGCGGTCACTGCCCGTCGCGCGTCGACATCGGCATCGAGGTCGGCGGCGGCGCCGCAGCCGGATCCCGCCATCGCCGCGATGCTGGCGGGCTCGCACCCGCTGCGCGACCGGCCGGGCACATCCCGCGCCGAGCAGGCGGATCCGCCGGCCGCTGCAGCTCCCGCGCCAGAGGCGCCCGCGCCCGCACCTGCCGCCGGGACCGAAGAGCCTGCGCCGGCTGCCCCCACCCGGCCGGCGAGCGTGAAGCCCGCGCCGTCAGCGGCCGCGGCCCCGCCGTCGTCCGACACGAACGGCGCGCGCTCGGTTCCAGGACGCGTCGCCAAGGCGCAGCTGGCGATCGATCCCAACGCGGCCGAGTACCGCGTCGCGCTGCCGCCGTCGCTGGCGCGCGCCGACATGAAGCTGGCGGCTGTGGTGAAGATCTGCGTCTCCCCCGAAGGCAAGGTCACTGACGTCAAGCTGCTCAAGTCGGCCGATCCCGCGCTCGACCCACAGATTCCTCTGGTGCTGAGCCGGTGGCGCTTTCACCCGCTGATGGCCAACGGCCGCGCGGTGCCGTTCTGCTACGTCACCCAGTACGAAATCAGCGCGCCGTAGACGCGCATTCCGGCACTCCTCACAGGGCGAAGGCGAGGCCCAGGTTGCCGTCGAGAGCGCCGGTGAATCCGGGAATGCCGAACAGCGATTGCACGGCCAGCACCAGGTACACCGACGGCGCCAGTCGCAGGTACGCGCCGAAGCCCGGGCCGATCAGCACCGGTCCGACGGCGACGGTGTCGCGGCAGATCGCCTGCTGCTGATCGCTGCCGCAGTCGGCGGTGGGGGCGTCGATGCGCACCACCTGGCGGGCGTAGCCCGCGCCCGCGGCCAGGGTGAGATAGGGCCGCACGATGGCACCCGGCGACCCGGACAGCCAGGTCGCGCTGACCCCGCCTGCGAACGCGCCGGTCGCCGCCGCGCACGATCCGTCACCTCCGCACTGGGTCGATCCCGCGGGCGTCAGATAGGCGTCGGCGCCGCGCACCAGCTGCAGGCGAGCCCAGCCGGCGAGCAGGAACTGGGGCGACACCAGGTAGCCAACCTGCGGCGTGAGGTGGCCGAGCGTGGACCAGCCGAACCTGGATCCGCCGAGGGCATAGCCGCTGGCTTCGCCCGACCCGCTAGACCAGCCGCCGCCTGAACCGGCCAGCAACGCCAGCACCCAGTGCGCACCGCCGCCCTCGACCGGCGGCGCCGCCGTGGCGATCGACCCAGCCGCCCGCTCGGATGACGCCGCTGGACCGGTGCCGCCCGCCCCCACGCCGAGCGCGATGAGCAGCGGCGCGACCGGCGACCCGCGACCCGCGACCAGCTTGTCGTCCAGGTCGCGCGCTTCCACGTAGTAGGCCACCTCGCCGCCCGCCGTCGCCGGCGCGGGGATGATCCCTTCGAAGACGCCGTCGCTCTGCTGTTGCATCTTGACCTTGGAGAAGGCGGCCACGCCGGCGGGCCGGTAAGCCAGCACCAGGCGCTCGGCGTGCAGGGCGTCGTCGGGGGTGACCGCGATGGTGATCGCCTCGCCCCGGGTGCCCCGGGTGACCGGCTCGTGGACCAGCATCTCGCTGGCCAGGCGCTCGACCTTGGGCTCGCTGCCCAGCGTGTGGATGGCCTCGTCGAAGGCGACCTGCACGTCGGGCGAGGCCAGCTCGGCGCTGAGCTGGATCTCGGGCTGGATCTGCAGCGCCTTGCGGAACAGGCGCACCGCGACGTCACGCCGCTTGAGCCCGCCCGCGGTCACCACGCCCAGCGTGACGTAGGTGCGCGCGCGCACCGGATGCTGGCTCAATCCCGCGCCGGCGGCCAGATCCAGCGCCTGGTCGAGCAAGCGCTGGGCCTCGTCGAAGTTCAGCTTGCGATACTCCCCGATGGCCTGGCGATTGAGCAGGGTGATCTTGCCGATGGCAGCGTTCTCGTCAGCGGGCGCGGCGTGCGCGGCGCCTTCGAACCAGGTGGTGGTGGTGGCGGTGGAAAACAGCATCAGCGCCGCCCCGAAGGCGATCCGGCGAGCGGCCGCCGCGCGCGCGGGGGCGGACGTCGATGAACCCATCGAGCGAATCATACCGGCTCCGGCGGAAAAATCGCCGTCGAATCCCTACCCTTTTCGTCAGGGAGCAGGGTTAGCCACCAAGCTCACCCCTCGCTGGTGTCGATGCGGGTCAGGTCGGGCGTCTTGTGGTCTTCCCCCGCCGCCGGCTCCTCGCGGCGACTGCCCACAAAGTCGATGGTCCGATCGAAGATGCACACCTGCCCGCCACCCGAACGCTTGGCGCGGTAAGCGGCGGCGTCGGCCTGGGCGAAGACCAGATCGATCGACTGTCCTCCCGACCCCTCGACCGCGGCCACCCCCAGGCTGAGAGAGACGGCGACGCCCTCCGGCTGCAAACGGCGCAGGCAGGCCAGCACGCGATCGGCGAACGCGCACGCCTCGGCCGAGGTGGTGTGGGGTAGCAGGACCACGAACTCGTCGCCGCCGTAGCGTGCGGCCAGATCGGTCTCGCGGATCTGGCTGCGCAGGATCTCACCGATCGCCTTGAGGACGCGGCTACCGACCACGTGCCCGTGCTGGTCGTTGATGACCTTCAGCTTGTCGACGTCGACCATGACGATCGCCGAATGCGTCCCGTAGCGGGCGATGCGCGACTGCTCCAGCGCCAGCCTTTCGCGCAGGTGGCGGGCGTTGCCGAGGCCCGTGAGGTCGTCGATGCTGGCCTCGAAGCGCAGATGAGAGCGCGCCGAGGCCTGGCGCAGCGATCGGTCGATGCGCGCCAGCAGCTCCAGCAGCGAGAATGGTTTGCGCAGAAAGTCGACGGTGTCCAGCTTGAGCCCGCGCATGCGCGGCAACAGATCGTCGGCGCCAGAGACGATGACGATCGGCATGTCGCAGGTGCGCGAGTCGGCGACCAGCTCCTCGAGCGCGTCAAACCCATCCAGCACCGGCATGTGCAGGTCGAGCAACAGCAGATCGGGCCGAAGGTGCTGCGCGAGCCGTACCACCTGCGCCCCGTCCGCGGCCAGCGCGACGTCATAGTCCTCGTCGAGCAGGATGCTGCGCAGCGCCAGCGCCTGCTCGCGATCGTCCTCGCCGATGAGGATGCGCCCGCGCGCCATCTGCGCGCGCGTGAGCTCGGTCGGCGCCACCATCATCGATCCATGCGAGCCAGGCACGTGCGGCGCCAGCGCCGGCGCTGGAATGCCCAGGCGGCGCAGGTCGGAGCCGAGCTCGCTGCCGAACTGCAAGGACAGCAGGGTGCCCGCAAGGCGCGCCTCCAGCGCGACCGCGCGCATGTCGGCGGGGGCCATGACGCGCCGACGCGCCGACTGCACCAGGATGACGCCCAGGCACGCCGTGCCCGACAACAGCGGCACCGCCGCCACCGCGCCCAGATGCGGCGGCAGGCGCTGGGCGACTGGTTCCAGCAAGCTGGAGGAGCGCACATCCTCGACCACCACCACCTCGCGCTGCCGCACCGCCACCTCGATCTCGGGGTAGAGATCGATGTCGATCGGCAGATCGCACAGCTGGGGTTGCTCGGTGGAGAAGACCACGCGCGCTCCGTCGTCGACCAGGATGCACGAGCCGCGATCTCCGAAGCGCCGCAGCACCGCCTGGGTGGCGGCGGCCACCATGTCCCGCGGGGCGCCGCCCACTCGGGCCAGCAGCGCCTCGACGGTGGCACCATCCAGCGCGGGACTCATCTCAGCTGCGGTCGCAACCGTTGTTCTGCCTGCGATTCGGTGGGTCCCCACGTCCTGAAATCCCGCGTTAACACCTGACTTTAACGGCAGGACGCGGCAAATCTGAAGCTGAGGCGGCTCCCGACGCGCTTTCAGGTGAATTCCTTAGTAAATTTGGCATCCTGGATGCTGTCTTGCGGCTGGTGTGGCCCCGGCCACTACGGTATGACTGCGCCCCGTGACCCCGCAGGCCATCCTCTTCGACCTGGACGGAACCCTGGTCGACTCCGAACGCGAGAACGTCGAATCGGTGGTCCTGGCGGTGCGGCGCCTGGGCGCCGAGCTCACCGACACCGAACGCGCCTTCGTGATCGGGCACTCCTGGAACGAGATCCACGCGATGATCGCCGGCGACCACGGGCTGGCGGTTTCGATGGACGACCTCATCGCCTCGGCGGTCGCTGAAAAACGCGCGCTGATGGCGACTACCGGGTACCGCGCGCTGCCGGGCGCGGTGGCGGCGGTGCGGCGGCTGGGCGCCCGCTCGGCGCTGGCGGTGGTGTCGGGAGCCAGCCGCGCCGAGGTCGGCGATGCGCTGGTGGGCATCGGCGTCATCGAGGCGATGCAGGTGTGGCTGGGCGCGGAGGACTACGCGCGCGGCAAGCCCGCGCCCGATCCCTTCGCGCTGGCGATGCAGCGTCTCGGGGTCGCGCCGGCCGCCTGCATCGCGATCGAGGACGCCACGCCGGGAATCCTGTCGGCGCGCGCGGCCGGCGCGCGGGTGATCGCCGTGCGCGCGGGCAACTTCACGGGCTACGATCTGTCGGCGGCCGACGTGGTGGTCGACACCCTCGATGACATCACCGACGCGCTCTGCGATCGACTGGTGACGGCCGGCGGCGCGACCGGTGGCGCGACATGAGGATCGACGCGTCGACGCTGTCGCCGGACGCTGCCTATCTCTGGCAGGCGGCCAGCATCGTCCCGCGCCCCATCGCCTGGACCCTGACGCTCAACGAAGACGGCTCGACCAACCTGGCGCCGTTCTCCTTCTTCACCGGCGCCTGCTCCGATCCACCCATGTGCATCATATGCGTCTCGCGCAACCGCGCTGGCGACAAGAAGGACACCTGGCGCAACATCGAGCGCACCGGCGAATACGTGGTGCACGCCGTCCCGGAACGCCTGGCGGCGGCCATGAACCTGACCTCGAAGTCAGTCCCCTACGGCACCGATGAGCTGGAGCTGGTGGGCCTGTCCCGCGTGGCCAGCGAGCGCATCGCGCCGCCGCGCGTGGCTGAGGCGCCCATCGCCATGGAGTGCCGCCTGCACCGCATCGTCGAGGTCGGGGGCGCGGGCACGGCGATCATCATCGGCGAGGTCTTGCTGTGGCACGTCGATGAGGCGATCCTCGACGGCGGACGGGTCGATTTCACCCGCCTCGACGCGGTCGGCCGCCTGTCGGGCGCGCTGTACGCGCGCACGCGCGATCAGCTGACCCTACCCCGACCCAAATGACCGGGTCGACGCGCGTGGTAAAATGAGGCTCGCGTGTTCGAGCACCTGCCAGCCGACGTCACCATCTACGAGGTAGGACCGCGCGATGGCCTGCAGAACGAAGCGCGTCTGATCCCGACCGACGACAAGATCGCCTTCATCGACGCGCTGTCAGCGACCGGCCTGCGCGCCATCGAGATCACCAGCTTCGTCAACCCCCGCTGGATCCCGCAGCTGGCCGACGGCGCCGAGGTGTCGCGCCGGATCGTGCGCCGCCCGGGCGTGGTCTATTCCGCGCTGGTCCCCAACCGGCAGGGGCTGGAGGCCGCCATCGGCGCCGGCATGCGCGAGGTCGCGGTCTTCATGTCGGCGTCGGAGACCCACAACAAGAAGAACGTCAACAAGACCATCGCGGCGACGCTGGCGGCTTTTCAGGACACGGTGCCGCCCGCGCTGGCGGCCGGGCTGAAGGTGCGCGCCTACGTCTCGACGGTGTACGGCTGCCCGTACGAGGGCGCCGTCGATCCGGCCAAGGCGGTCGAGCTCTGCCACGCGCTGCGCGCGCTCGGCTGCTACCAGATCTCGCTCGGCGACACCATCGGCGTCGCCACCCCGCGCCAGGTGCGCGACGTGCTGTCGCGGGTGCTGGCCGACATCCCCGCCCCCGAGGTCGCGGTTCACTTCCACGACACGCGCGGCACCGCGCTGGCCAACATCCTGGTCGCCGTCGAGATGGGCATCACCACCATCGACTCCGCGCTGGGCGGCCTGGGCGGTTGCCCCTACGCGCCCGGGGCCTCCGGGAACGTCGCCACCGAAGACGTGATCTACATGCTCGAGGGCATGGGCGTGCGCACCGGCGTCAACCTCGACAAGCTGGTCGACGCCGCCCGCCTGGTCTCGACCCTGGTCGGCCACGAGATGCCGTCCAAGTTCTATCGCGCCTACGTGGGCGCGCGCACGCGCAGCCAGGCCAGCGGCTGACGCCGAGGGTCCCGTCAGGGCAGCGTGATCCGGAACGAGGTCGGCCAGTCGGGGGTCTCGACCACGGCGATGGCGCCGCCGTGGGCCTCGACGGCACGCTTGCAGAAGTAAAGGCCGAGGCCGGCGCTGCCGTCGACGGCGCCTTCGGATGAACCGCGCGCGAACTTGTGGAAGATGCGCGCGCGCTCGGGCGGCGGGATCGGCGGCCCATCGTTGGAGACCGCGATCTCGACCGGGCGGTCGCGCGATTCGGGGTGGCGCGCGGCCGACAGCTGGATCTGGCCGTTGGGACGGGTGTAGCGCAGGGCGTTCTCGACCAGATTCTCCATCACCCGCTGGAGCAGGGTCGGATCGGCGTGGACCTGAACCTGGGCGTCGCCGTCGCCAGCGTCGGGGGGCAAGTGGCTGCGCAGGGCGATCCCCTTCTCGCCGGCGCGGCGGGTGTAGGTGTGCGCGATCAGGTCGAAGAGACTGCGCAGGCTGACGGATTGGCGCCGCAACGGAAGATCGCTCTGATCCAGGCGCGAGACCGACAGCAGGTCGCCGATCATCGCGCCCAGGCGGCGCGCGGCCGCATCGGCGTCGGCGATCGCCTCCACCAGCTCGTCCTGCTCGGGCGGCAGGTGGCCGCGCACCCAGTCTAGGCCGGCACGCAACGCCGACAGCGGCGCCTTGAGGTCGTGGACGATCAGCTCGGTCAGCTCGCGGTGCTCGCGCTGCGCGTCCAGCAGCGCCGCGTGATGGCACAGAAGCTCGTCGCGCGACGCGCGCGCGGTGTCGGGCGACCAGCGCGCGTGCGCGCCCGGCGCGGGTGTACCGCGCAGAAGAGCCACGCTCTGGCGCCAGTCGCCAGTCGTCGACAGGCAGATTCGGTTCGGCATGATTGTCACGCTCCTACCTGCCCCGAGCGCTCCGACCCGCCCGCGGCGACCCTCAGCAATCCCAGACACCCGGACCCGGCCGCATAATAGATGATGCGTTCCTCGACGGGAATCCTTTTTCGCCGAACGACTTGCCGCGTGTGGCGGAGCGGCGTCAGCAGGCTTGCGCGCCGCCCCGCCTGCCTTTAGCGTGAGCTTGCCGCCGACAGGCGCCTGAGCGCGAACGTGGACGTCGACATGTCCCCACAACTACCATCCGCACCATCTGCACCATCTAAACCATCTGCACCATCTGCGCCCTCTGAAATTTTGGTCGAACGGCGCGCCGACTCGGCCTGGGTCACCCTCAACCGTCCGGCCGCGATGAACGCGCTGTCGCGCGCGCTGGTGTCCGGGCTGGCCACGGCGGTGCGGGGCTTGCGCAGCGAGCCCTGGGTGCGCGCGATGGTCATCACCGGGGCGGGCGACAAGGCTTTCTGCGCCGGCGCTGATCTCAAGGAACGTCGAACCATGACGCTCGACGACACTCGCCAGTTCCTGGTCGACCTGGGCGGAGCCCTCGAGGAGATCGCGCGCTTCCCGGCCCCGGTCATCGCGGCCATGAACGGCGTCGCCTTCGGAGGCGGGCTGGAGCTGGCGCTGGCCTGCGACCTGCGCCTGTGCGCCGAGGGCGTCGAGATGGGCCTGGTGGAGGTCCGCCTGGGCATCATCCCGGGCGCGGGCGGCACGCAGCGGCTGGCGCGCATCGCTGGCGTGGCCGTCGCCAAGGAGCTGATCCTGACCGGCCGGCGCCTGCCCGCGGCGCGGGCCGCCGAGCTCGGCATCGTGACCCGGGTGGTCACGCCCGCCGATCTGGTGCCGGCGGCCGAGCGCCTGGCCGCCGAGATCGCCGAGGGCGGACCGCTGGCGGTCGCCACCGCCAAGCGCGTGATCGACGACGGTGCGGCGCTGCCGCTGCCCGAAGCGCTGGCGCTGGAACGCGCCCGCTACGAAACGGTGCTCAGCAGCGACGACCGCAACGAGGGGTTGGCGGCGTTCGTGGAGAAACGCAGCCCGCTCTTCAAAGGGAAGTGACCATGGCACGAACCGACGAGCTCGCGGCGCTGGCCGACAAGATCCGCAAGGGGGGCGCCCCCAAGTATCATCAGAGCAACGCGGCTGCCGGCAAGCTGTTCTGCCGCGAGCGCATCGCCCTTTTGTGCGACGACGGCGCGCGCGATTTCGTCGAGGACGGCCTTTTCGCCAACGCCGCGGCCCCCGGCGGCGATCTGCCCGCCGATGGCGTGGTCACCGGCGTCGGGCGCGTGCACGGGCGGCCGATCGCGATCATGGCCAACGACTCGACGGTCAAGGCCGGGTCGTGGGGCGCGCGCACCGTCGAGAAGATCGTGCGCATCCAGGAGACCGCGGGCCGGCTGCGCATCCCGCTTTTCTACCTGGTCGACTCGGCCGGCGCGCGCATCACCGATCAGATCGACATGTTCCCGGGGCGGCGCCACGCGGGGCGAATCTTCCACAATCAGGTGCGCCTGTCGGGCGCCGTCCCGCAGATCTGCCTGCTGTTTGGTCCGTCGGCCGCGGGCGGCGCCTATATCCCGGCGTTCTGCGACGTGGTGTTCATGGTCGACAAGAACGCGTCGATGTACCTGGGCTCGCCGCGCATGGCCGAGATGGTGATCGGCGAGAAGGTCACGCTGGAGGAGATGGGCGGCGCGCGCATGCACTGCGAGGTCTCGGGCTGCGGCGACCTGCTGGCCAAGGACGAGCGCGCCTGCCTGGCCGCCGCGCGCGACTACCTGGCCTATCTGCCGCAGCGGGGCGGAGAAGTGCCGGAGCCGATCCCGGCGCGCGCGCCGCGCCCGGGCGGCAAACGCATCGACGAGATCCTGCCCGCCAACCAGAACCAGGCCTTCGACGTCGCCGCCGTGATCGAGGCGCTGGTCGACGAGGGCAGCTTCTTCGAGATCAAGAAGCTGTTCGCGCGCGAGCTGGTGACCGGATTCGCGCGCCTCGACGGGCGCGCCGTGGGCATCGTCGCCAGCCAACCCAGGTGGAAGGGCGGCGTCCTGTTCGTCGACTCGGCCGACAAGGCGGCGCGCTTCATCTGGCTGTGCGACGCGTTCGGGCTGCCGATCGTGTTCCTCGCCGACGTGCCGGGCTTCATGGTCGGCGTGCAGGTGGAGAAGCAGGGGATCATCCGCGCCGGCGCGAAGATGATCTCGGCGGTGTCGTCGGCTACCGTACCGCGTTTCTCGGTGATCGTGCGCAAGGCCTACGGCGCGGGCCTCTACGCGATGAGCGGGCCGGGCTTCGAGCCCGAGGCGACGCTCGCGCTGCCGGGCGCGATGATCGCGGTGATGGGTCCCGAGGCCGCCGTGAACGCGGTCTACTTCAACAAGCTCGAGGCGCTGCCCGAACCGGAGCGCGCGGCCGAGGAGCAGCGGCTCCGCGATGAATTCCGCGAGGACATCGACATCGAGCGGCTGGCCAGCGAGCTCGCCGTGGATGCGGTGGTGCCGCACCGCGAGCTGCGCAACGAGCTGGCTGCTCGATTGCGCGCGGCGTGGGGGCGGCGCGATCCGGCGCCGCCGAAGCGGCGCGGCGTCACGCCCGTTTGATTCTGAACCGACGCGCGCGATATGCGCTCGTGATCGCCGCGGTCACGGCGCCGCTGCACTTCTACCAGCTCTCCGAGCCGCGCTCGGTGGTGTTCGACGAAGTCCACTTCGGTCGCATGATCAATGCGTACACGACGACGGGCGAGTACTTCTTCGAGCTCCACCCGCCTGCGGCGAAGCTCTTGATCGCGGGCGCGGTGAAGCTGGGCGGGTACCGCGGGGGCCAGCGCTTCCCGATGATCCACTGGCCGATCACGAACGTGTCGCCGGCGCTGCTGCGCGGGGTACCCGCGCTGGCGGGAACTCTGATCCCGCTGCTCATGTTCGCGCTGCTCGTGCAGCTCGGCGCCAGCGACTTCGGCGCGCTGATCGGCGGTCTGGCGCTCGCGCTCGACAACGCGCTGCTGATCGAGACGCGCCTGCTGATCGTCGACGGCGTGCTGCTCGCGGCGACACTCGCGTCGCTGTGCTGCGCGCTCGCCGCGCAGCGCGCAAAGCGCGGGCGTCTCGCCTGGGCGCTCGCCGCGGGAGCGTTCGCGGGGCTCGCCGTCGGCACCAAGCTGACCGCGCTCGCGGTCGTGGCGCTGATCGGGTTGTGCGGGATCGCGGAGTGGCTGCGCGATCGCCGCGCTGCGGTGCTGCGCGCGCTGGTCGCTGACGGCGCCGCGTTCGCCGCTTCCGCGCTCGCGGTGTATGCCACCGCGTGGTGGCTGCACTACGCGTTGCTCACGGGGCCGGGATCCGGCGATCGCTGGGCCCCTCGCACGGGTGACTGGATCGCCGACACGCTGCACACGCACGCGAGCATGTGGAGCCAGAACGTTGGGCTCGCCTCGGGGCACGCCTATGC
>DASRQZ010000040.1:0-51462 GCA_035696125.1 Polyangia bacterium | reverse complement strand
GGAAATACGTTGACTGTCTCCCCCCGACCACCTATTCAAGGGTCCCGGCGACATGGATCTCTGTCTCAGAGGCGGCCGGGTGATCGACCCTGCGCGCAACGTCGATGCCGAGGGGGACCTGCTGGTGAAGGACGGCGTCATCGCGCGCGTGGGCGCCGGGATCGCCGGCGGTCTGCCGGGCTCGGTGCGGGTGATCGACGTGCGCGGGGCCTGGATCGTTCCCGGGCTCATCGACCTGCACACCCACCTGCGCGAGCCCGGGCAGGAGTACAAGGAAGACATCGCCACCGGCACGCGCGCCGCCGCCGCAGGCGGGTTCACCGCCGTGTGCGCCATGCCCAACACCGTGCCGCCCAACGACACCCGCGCGGTGACCGAGCTGATCCTGAGCCGCGCCGCCGCGGTCGGCGCCGTGCGCGTCTACCCGGTGGGCGCGATCTCCAAAGGGCTCAAGGGCGAGTCGCTGGCCGAGATGGGCGAGCTGCGCGAGGCCGGCTGTGTCGCGGTCTCGGACGACGGCCGCCCGGTGATGAACGCGGAGCTCATGCGGCGCGCGCTGGAGTACGCGCGCACCTTCGACCTGACCGTGGTCCAGCACTGCGAGGACCTCACGCTGTCCGACGGCGGCGCCATGAACGAAGGTCCGGTGGCGACGCGCGCCGGAATCAAGGCGCAGCCGGCGGCCGCCGAGTCGTCGATGGTGGCGCGCGACATCGAGCTGGTGGCGCTGACCGGCGCGCGCTACCACGTCGCCCACGTCAGCAGCGCCGAGTCGGTGCGCCTGGTGCGCGAGGCCAAGCGGCGCGGCCTGCCGGTGACCTGCGAGGTCACGCCCCACCATCTGTCGCTGACCGACGAGGCCTGCGCGCACTACGACACCGCCGCCAAGTGCAACCCGCCGCTGCGTGGCGCCGCCGACGTCGCGGCGCTGCGCGAAGGCCTGCGCGATGGCACCATCGACGCCATCGCCACCGACCACGCGCCGCACTCGTCGGTCGAGAAGGACGTGGAGTTCGAGCAGGCCGCCTTCGGCATGATCGGCCTCGAGACCGCGCTGGCGCTGGCGCTGGAGCTGGTGCGGGCCGGCGCGCTGACGCCGGCGACGCTCGTCACCCGCCTGTCGGTGGCGCCGGCGGCGATCTTCCGCCTGCCGGGCGGGCGCCTGGCCGAAGGTCAGCCAGCCGACGTCACCGTCATCGATCCCGAGGGGGCCTGGACCTGTGACCGGGGCGCGCTGCATTCGCGCTCCCGTAACACCCCGTTCGCGGGCCGCTCCTTGCGCGGGCGCGCCACATTGACCATCGTTGGCGGTAAGGTGGTCCACTCCTCAGAAAGGCAGCAGGCGTGAGTCAACAACCGGCCAGCCAGGAACAGACCTCGGCCTCGAACGGGTCCGCCCCCGCGGCGCCGCCTGCGTTGCTGGCCATGGAGGACGGCACGATCTATCGCGGCTTCGGCTTCGGGTCGGACGCCGACTCCGCGGGCGAGATCGTGTTCAACACCGCGATCACCGGATACCAGGAAGTGATCACCGACCCGTCGTACCGCGGCCAGGTCATCACCATGACCGCGCCCGAGATCGGCAACGTCGGTATCAACCCGGTCGACTTCGAGTCGCGCCGCCCCTGGTGCGCCGGGTTCGTGGTGCGCGCGCTGTCGCCGGTGGTCTCCAGCTGGCGCGCCTCGGGCGGCCTTCACGCCCTGCTGGCCGAGCACGGCGTCGCCGGCATCGGCGGCATCGACACCCGCGCCGTGACCCGGCGGATCCGCCTGTCGGGCGCCCAGCGCGCGGTGATCACCCGCCGCGTGGCCGATCCGGCGGCGGCCGTCGAGAGGGCGCGCAAGCACCCCTCGCTGGAGGGGCGCGACCTGGTGCGCGAGGTGACCGCCGGCGAGCCCTACGACTGGGACGAGGGGGTGTGGCGCGTGGGCGGCGAGGGTCCCAGGTCGGCGACGCGCCACCACGTCGTGGCCTACGACTTCGGCATCAAGCGGGGCATCCTGCGCCGCCTGCGCACCGGCGGCGCGCGCGTCACCGTGGTCCCCGCCGAGACCAGCGCCAAGGAGGCGCTGGCCCTCAAGCCCGACGGCGTCTTCCTGTCGAACGGCCCCGGCGATCCGGCGGCGGTCGGCTACGCCGTCGAGGCGGCGCGCGAGCTGTGTCGCTCGGGGCTGCCGGTGTTCGGCATCTGCCTCGGCCATCAGATCCTGGGCCAGGCGCTGGGCGGCAAGACTTACAAGCTCAAGTTCGGTCATCATGGCGCCAACCACCCGGTGATGGACCTTGGCACGCGCAAGGTCGAGATCACCTCGCAGAACCACGGCTTCGCGGTCGACGTCGATTCGCTGAAGGGCAAGGCCGTGCTGTCGCACGTCAGCCTCAACGACAACACCGTCGAGGGTATGCGCCACGCCGAGCTGCCGATATTCAGCGTGCAGTACCACCCCGAGGCGTCGCCCGGGCCCAACGACGCCGCTTACCTGTTCGATCGCTTCGAATCGCTGATAGCCGAGCGGCGCCGGAAGTGAGCGACCGCGCCGCCGACCTCGAATCGGGCCCGGCGCGCGTCGGCGCCGGCCTGCGCACCCGGCCATCCGAGGCGGTGCACCGGCAGATCGAGAGCCTGGCCGAGCGCTACAGCGCGGGCGAGCACAAGATCGAGGCCATGCGCGCCCGCGAGGAGTACTTCGAGCGCGCCGGCAAGGTCTTCGACGATGACGCCGAGCTGTTCGAGGGGCGCATGGCGGCCTTCCTCGAATGGTACGTGCTCGAGCGTCCGTTCCGCGGGGGCCCGGCGCCGGTGGTGCGCATCTTCGACGATGACCAGGGGCTGTCCGACGACGACCGGCGCACCCTGTCGCTGGTGGCGGCCAGCCACCGCAGCCTGTTCGAGCTGCACCAGATCGACGACCGCAGCCTGGATCTCGAGGACGTCCTCGGGGGAGCGCGCTTCGCCGTGGTCGAGCGCCGCAACACCATCGGCTTCGGCCGCGGCGATCTGTTCGAGGCGCGGGTCATCTCCAACGGCGCGGCCGTGATCTTCGGCAAGACCTTCATCTTCCACCCCGCCGACGCGCGCGAGATCGCGCTCGACTGGGTCGAGGGCGCGCTGGAGCGCGGCGTCGCGCGCGACGAGATCCTCTTCCACCTCGCGCGCCGCCACATCCGCTGGCACCGCTTCGGCCACATCGGCGCCGTCAAGATCTACCGTGGCGAGTAGATCGGATCAGAACAACAATCCGATGTTCACGTGCAACACGCCGATCGTTGTGTCGCCCGGGCCTGGGTCGAGCGGCCAGGCCCAGGAGAAGCTGAGGTCGCCGATCGGGAGCTTGATCAACAGGGGTGAGACGCCGACGCCGTGGCGGAAGCGGGCTGGCGTCAGCCCGTCGAGCGAGTCGGCGACCACGCCGTTGTCCATGAACACCGCGCCGTAAAAAGGCGGGCTGATGGGGAACTGCAGGTCGATGTTGTGCAAGATGCGCAGGTTGCCGCCGATGGGCCGGTACTCGACACCGTCGATGCCCGGGTAGATCGGGAAGCGCACCTGGTCGATGCGCGCACGGTCCAGCTTGAAGCCGCGCAGGGTGGTGTCGCCGCCCGCGAAGAAGCGCTCGACCTTGGGCAGCAGCACCGGGCCACCCAGCGGGAACCCGTTGTCGAAGCGCAGGCCGTGGCGCAGGGACAGCCACGGCGTCAGCGGCACCACGGTCATCGAGTGCACGCCCACCTTGATGAAGGTGTCGTCGCCGATCGGGAAAGGCAGTGCCCGCAACGGCACCGACAGCGCGGGCAGCGCGACCTCTGCGATGGCGTCGATGCGGAAGCCGCGCGTCGGCACCAGGCGGTTGTCCAGACGCAGCCATTCGACGTTGAAGGACACGCTGCCGACCGTGGTGCCGAGCTGAATGGTGCCGAGCAGCGCGTCCGGTCCCTGCGAGCGCAGCAACGATTCGGTGTGGGTGGTGTTGCGCAAGTTGTAATGGATCCCGGCGTCGACGCCGGGGTACATCTCGCGCGAAAAGCCGATCGATCCGCCGCCCGAGCGGATGTCGCCCAGGCGCGCCGTCGCCTGTTGCAAGTAATTGAGCGAGGTGTCGAACCGGAACAGGGTGCCGAAGAAGCGCCGGTCCAGGAACGACAGGTTGGCGCGCAGCAACGACGTGCCGTACGCAATCTGGCCGGCCAGGTTCCAGCCGTGGCCGAAGAAATTTCGGTGTTCGTAGCCGCCGCGCAGGTAAAAACCGATCGGCAGCGACGAATCGGGCGGCTTCTGGTCGGTCGAGATCCCGCCGCCGACGTGGATCACGCTGTACTGCTCGTAGCGCTCCTCGACCTGCACCAGCATGGGGATGACGTCGCGCTTGTCCTCCTTGCCCGGGAAGCTGATCGGCATGGCGTTGTTGAACAGCTGCAGGAAACCCAGGTTGCGCTGGCCGCGCTCGAGGTTGGTCGTGGTCAACGGGTCGCCGGGGTGCAGGGGGATCTGCTCGAGGATGGTCTCGGGCGTGGTCACGAAGTTGCCGCGCACGAACGACGGGCCGAGTCGGGTCTGCGGGCCCAGCTTGATGACCCAGGTCAGCGCCAGGGAATCGCCGTTGCGGGCCGGCTCGGGCTCGACGGTCGCCGACTGGTAGCCAGCGTCGCCCATCAGCCGCTCGAGGCGGCGCGCGTCCTCGCGCACCGCCGCCGGGTTGTAGGGCTCGCCGGGATCGACGGTCAGGCTGTCGAGCAGGAAGCGCCGGTCATAGGGCAAATCCGCGGGCACACCGGCGGGCGCGCCGACCGGCGGCGCCGCCGGCGCTGACGTTGGTGGCGTGGCGCCCGGACCGTCCGCCCGCTTGAAATCGACGCTGGCGATGACCACGCGCGGCCCTTCCTCGATGGTGAAGCGAACGTAGATCGCCTTGGCGTCGCGCGACACGGTCTCGGCGGCGGCGGCGGTCGCCCCCAGCATGCCCAGCAGCGCGGGCGAGGTGGCGGCGTCGGCGTGCGCCTTGGCCTCGGGGAAGCCACGCGTGTGATAGTGGTCGACGATGCGCTCGGCGTCCTGTTCCAGCTGGCGGCCGGTGACGTAGCCGCCGGCGCCGAGTCCGATCACCCCCAGGAAGGGGTAGCGCCGCACCGACACCACGCCGGCCAGCTCTTCCCCGCCGACCGACCGGTTGCCCTCGAACTCGATGCCGCGGACCTTGAGCTCGGGCCCTTCGTCGATCTCGAAGACCACCCGCTCTTCGGAGGGAGAGATCGTCTCGCGCCGCCACTCGACGCGCGCGAAGAAGTGGCCCTGCTGCTGGTAGTAGCGCTGCAAGGCATCGGCGCTGGACGCCACCTCGTAGTCGTCGTACGAGCCGCGATCCAGCATGGTCAGCTCGTCCTTGAGGGTCGCCGACGACTTCTGCCGGTTGCCCTCGAACGCGACCGTGATCTTCTTGCGCTCGTTGACGACGATGCCGAGCACGACGTTCTTGGCCCGGTGGTCGACGCTCTTGCCGATGTTGAAGTCGCTCGAGACGCGCACCCCGACGTAGCCAAGCTCGCGGTAGCGCTTGGTGAGGCGGTCGAGGTCCTCGCGCAGCCGCTTGGCGGTGAAGGGCAGGGGGCCAGCCCACAGCTTGGCCCAGTCGGCGTGGCGAAACATCTCGACGATGTCGTCGGTGGGGATCGCGGTGTTGCCGCTCACCTTCACCGGGCCGAGCGGGAACGGGGAGCCGCGGTAAAGATGGACCGTCATGTCGGTGGGCGCGGGTGGCGGCTTCTTCGACTCCAGCGTGATGCGCACGTTGGACTCGAAGTAACCTTCGCTGCGCAGGAACTCCAGCACGCGCCCGCGCTCGCGCTCGATGGTGGCGTCGCGCTCGCGCCCGGGCGGCGGCAGCGGGCTTCCGGGACGGATCGCGATGCGGCGCTGGATCTCGTCCTGGCGGATGCGCCAGTTACCTTTGACGAAGATGTAGCGCAGTCGCTCGTAGGGTTGCACATCGGCGGTGATGCGCAGGCGCACCCCGACGCCCGGCGCCGGATCCACCGTCGCCGTGACCTGGGCGGCATAGCCGACGGCGTCCAGCGCCAGCTTGACGCGGGGCAAGGTCCCGATCGGCGAGCCGAACCGATCCGCGGGGCCGGACTGGATGAAGGGCGATCCCGGCGCGGCCACCGACGCCAGCAACGCCTGCAAGCGATCGGGCGGATCGATCAGGGTGCCGCTGAGCTCGTAGGCGCTGATGGTTGGCGCGGCAGGCGCCGGGGCGGCGGCCGGTGGCAGCGGGTTCGGCGCGGGCGCCGGCTCTGGCGGTGGCGCCTCCGTCGACTTGCCCGTCGGCGTCAGCGGCGGCGTCGGCGCCGGCGTCGGCGCGGCCGTTCCGGCATCTGCGGGCCCGGCGGATGCATCCGCCGACGACGCCGACGACGCCGACGCCGCCGCTGCCGGGGGGGCGTCTTCGGCGTGCGCGATCACGACCCCGGCCAGGACCAGGGGGAATGCGGCCAAGACCGCGAGCGTCGCTCGAATCACGGAAGGGAGGGCTGTGGAATGGGTTTGCGCCGGCGGTGAGGGGCTACCTTCTTATCGCGAAATCCCAGCGCAGCTCGAGATTCCCGCTCAGCGGCAAGGTCTCCGGTACCCCCTGCTGCGAGGACAGAGTAATCCGTTGCAGACCGCCGCCCAAGCTCAGGTAGTCGAGCAGCCACAGGTCCAGCTGCAGGCTCTGCCGGCTCTGGCTCTGGAAGCCGAGCAAGGTATCGGCCTGGAAGTTCAGATAGCGGCTCACCCGCTTGCGGATGCGGCCCTCGAATCCGTCGGGCCCGACGGTGAGCCGCAGGTTGAGCCCGGTCACCCGATAGAAGGTGTCGTCGATGTATGGTTCCATGAGGTTGGCGACCGCGTCGCGGGTCAGCTGTCCGGCCACGTCGGCGCCGGTGTTGATATTGGCGCCCACCGTCGGGTTCTGGGTGCCGAAGCGCTGCGAGGTGTCCATCGAGGTGCGCCCGGTCAGCATCAGCATCGCGGTCTGGCTGCGGTCGAGGCCGTCGTCAGTCGAAAGCTCGATCTGGGCCTCTCGGATCGGCCCGTGCAGGCGCATGCGCACGGTGTGATCGTTGCCGACGGCGTCGGTCACCACGCTGGTGGCCTCGACCTCCAGCTCGGGCGTGTCGCCATCGGCGACCGACTTGCTGGCGATGAAGGTGACGTGGTTGACGTTGGGCACGAGGTCGAAGTCACCGCGCATGCCGGGCAGGTGAAAGCGTCCGTCGGTCGGGCGCACGTCACCGGCCAGCTCGGGCTCGGACAGGGTGCCGCCGACGTTCAGCGCGACGTCGACGTGGATCTCCGGCGCGATGTTGTTCTGCACGACGAACCCGTCGCCCACAGTGCGCACCCCGAAATCCAGGCCCAGCCCCTCGACCAGGGGCATGCCCTCGTAGAACGGCCGCACCGAGGACTCGTTGACCCGCGGGCTCAGCACCAGTTGCTGCATCTTGAAGTCGCGCAGATAACGGCCCGAGACCAGGCGCACCTCTCCGCCCAGCTCGAATCCCTGGTCGATGTCGCCGCGCAGGTCCAGATCGAAGCCCAGGTCGTCGATCTCCAGCGACTCGGGGATGCGGTAGGTCAGGCGCTCGCCGTGCAGCGGCAAGTTGACCTCGCCGGGCACGAACGGGACCAGGCTGGTGAACGCGACCCGACCCGCGCGCACCCCGGACGCCCCGATGACCAGGGTGCCACCGTCGTCCAGCCGAATCCGCACGTCGTGCAGGACCAGCCCGGCGTTGCTGATCTCCAGCAGGCCGCTTTGCACCTGCACCTCGGTACCCAGGTCGCGTACGCGAAAGTCGATGGTGCCGAGGTCGATGCGCCCCAGCACCTCGGGCTTGGTCAGCGTCCCGCGCACGCGCGCGCGGATGCGGACCCGACCCTGGGGATCGTAGACCGCGTCGGGCGCGACGAAGGCCAGCAGGCGCGCGCTGACGTCGCCTTCCAGGTCGACGCGTACGTCCTCGGGCTGGAAGCCGGGGCCGAGACCCGCGCTGCCCGAGAGCTTCATGGTCGCCCCCTCGGCGGTCAGCGTCAGCCCGTCGATACGCACCCGGTCGTTGTCGAGCTTGAACGACCCCGAGCCCAGCGTCAGGTCGGTGCCGAAGCCATGGGGGCGCAGCGTGACCGCGTGGGCCACGTCGATCGCGCCGTGCAGGATCGGCTTGCCGATCGTGCCGCCCACGCCCAGCTCGACGCTGAGATCGCCGGACAGCTTGTCGATCGACGTGCCCAGGAGCGGTTGCAAGAGCGCGAGGTCGAGGTGGCCGCTCATCTCGCCGTCCAGGCGCCCGCTGTCGCCGTCGAGCCGGCCGCGTGCCTTGAGGTTGCCCCCGTCGGTGGCGAACAGCACCTCGTCGAGCTCGACGGTCTGGCCGCGCACGGTGAGGTGGAGCGGCCTGGCGGTAGATACCCGCACCCGCTGGACCGTGGTCTCGCCCTCCGCGCCCTCGATCGCGCGCGCGATCGACACCACGAGCTCGGTCATCAGCACGTCGACGGCCAGCGGCTGCCCCGGCGCCAGGTCGACGGCGATCCGACCCGAAGCGATGCCGCGGCCGTCGCCGAAGCTGGCCAGCTCGGGGGCCAGGGCTTCGAGCGCGATGCGCTGGAACTCCACCACGCCGTGCACCGCCGGTCCAGCCGGGCCCAGCGCGACCCGGCTCTCGACGTGAAAGCGATCGAAGAGGTCGCCGCTGATGGTGAGCGCGTCGGTCTCCTTGCCGGCGGTCTCGGCCGGCGCCAGCGTGAGCTGGACGCCGCCGAGCTGGATCCCGCGCGCGATCACCCCGGCCATGGTGACCTCGCCGGCCAGGCGCGGGTGCTCGGGTTGCCCGGTGACGTGCAGCCGGGCGCTCACCGTGCCCGCCAGCCCGAGGGCGGCGAGCGGGCCTGGCCGGTCGCCGCCGCCGCCCGCGGCCAGCGCGGCGATCGCCGGCAGCGGCAGGCGGTCCAGCGTCACGTCGACGGCCAGCTCGCGCTTTGCCAGCGCGAAGGTGCCGGTGACGTCGAGGGCGCCGCCTTGCTTGCGCCCCAGGTGCAGGCGCTTGATCTCGACGGTCTGGCTGCCGAGCCCGACGTCGATGGGTCCGACCTCGAATTCCTCACCGAGCGCGCTGACGCGCGTGCCGGCCGGGACGTGCAGCTCGGCGGCGAGGGCGTCGACCGGACCGCGCGCCCGCGCCTCGAACGACACGCGTCCGCCCAGCGCGGGTTCCGAGGATCCGGGGCTGCCCGAGTTGCCCACCAGGGCGGCCAGATCCAGGTCGCGGGCGCCGATCTCCAGATCCACCAGCGGGGCACGCAGCATGTGGCGGGTGGTGCGCTCGTAAAGGCGCAGCTGGCCCCGGGCGTGCAGCGTGCCGCCGAAGGCGGCGCCCGACAGCGAGTCGATGTACGCGGTCCCGTCGCGCAGCGAGAACTTGGCCTTGAGCTCGGGGAGGAATCGCCCGGCGGCGCCCAGGCCGTGGACGACCGCCTCGCCGCCCGCCGACGGCCTGGCCGGCGTGCCGCCGACCGCGACCTCGAGGCGGGCGTCCTTGGCCAGCGGCGGCAACCCCAGGTCGCGCAGCACGCGCGCCAGATCGAAGGCGACCACGGTGAGGCCGGCCTTGATCAGCTGGCGGTCGAGATCCATCTCGCCCCTGGCGGTGACGCTGGCGCCCGGCACCTCGACCACCAGGGCGGAGGTGTCGACGTGCACCGGCGAGATGCGCGCGTCGCCGTGCACGCGCACCGACTGCGGCAACCCGGCGGCGCGCGTGCGCGCCAGGCGAAAATCCAGCTCCTTGATCTGGACCGACCTGGCGGCCAGATCGCCGCGCGCCACCAGCCGTCCCGCCAGCCGCCCCGCACCCAGCGCGCGCACGCCGCGCGGCAGGAAGCCGGCGGTGGCCAGGTCGCGCAGCCGCAGGTCCAGCTCCAGCTTGAGGGTGTCGGTGTGCAGCCGCGCGTCCAGATCCAGGCGCCCACCTTCGGGTGCTTCCAGCTGGAAGCGCTTGAGGTCGACCAGCCCGGCGCCGGCGTCGAAGGCCAGGTCGAAGCCGATCTTCTCGGCGCGGTAGTCGGTGTACTGCACGTCGATGCCCCGGAAGGCGGCCGCGACTTTGAGCTTCTCGAACGTCTCCGTCAGCTGGAGGCGCACCGTGGTGTCCCGGCCGCTCACGGTCAGCCCTTCGATCTTCTTGCTGGCGGCCACCGCGCCCAGCGCGTCACCGGCGTCGTCGATGCGCGCGCGCAGATCGATCCCCGGCGTCGAGGTCGGGCCATAGATGCCGGTGAAGAACCCCTTGCCCACCAGACGCGAATGCCCGGTGTCGGCGTTTTCCAGGTCGAGGAAGATGTCGTCGGGGCGATCCTGGGTGGTGGCGACGCGGTTGATCGAGACCCGATCGAAGGGCAGCTGGTTGTCGTCCAGGATGCGCAGCCAGCCGCCGCCCTCGGCGACCACCGGACCTGCGTCGAAACCGAAGATCGGGTGCGCGGGATCGACCGCCGACTGGATCAACGACGCGTTCGCGTGAGCGTGGCGCAGCTCCAGGCCCCACGATCCAGGGAAATCGAAGGTGGCGGTCAGATCCCCGAGCTCGGCATTGACGATCTGAAAGAAGCTGCCGTGCACCGGCTCGCCCTTGCCCGCAGGTGGCGGGGGCGGGAGCGGCGGCGTGGTGCGCGGCGCCAGCGCGGCCAGGAACCCGATGCTGGGTTCGTTGCCCATCTGCGCGAAGCGCCAGGTGGCCTTTGCCGCCTTCAGATCGTGGATCGAGAAGCTGCCGCCGATCAGGGTCTTGAGCTTGACCCGCGCCTCCAGGTGCGGGACGTCGAGCACCACCGTGCCCTCGGGGTCGATGATGCGCAGGCCGTCGACGGTGATCGGGCTGGGCGCGTCGGTCAGGATGTCGCCGAGCGCGCGCAAGCTCCAGGTCACGCCGCCGATCTCCAGCTTGCCGCGGTTCTCGGGCAGCGACGTTTCGATGAGCCGCCCCAGGCGCGGCCCCTGCAAGATGACGGACGCCGCCAGCACCACCAGGGTCACGAGACCAACCACCGCCACCAGCGTGATTGCGACGATGCGACGGATCACTGTCAGGAGGTGAGGCCGAGACACGGGCAATTGACAATGTGCCACAGGGCCCCCGGCGCGGCGCGAATTTTAGGGTAGGGTACGCGGGTCTCATGAGCGACAGCGACACGGGCGCGCGCAAGCCGAGCTTGTACATCGTCGACGCGTTGAACTTCATCTTCCGCGCCTTCCACGCGCTGCCGCCCCTGACCACCACCACGGGGCTGAATACCAACGCGGTCCTCGGCTTCGCCCAGATGCTGCTGCGGATCGAGCGCGAGCAGTCACCCACCCACCTGTGCGTGGTCTTCGACGGCCCCGGCAAGAACTTCCGGTACGACATCTACGCCGCCTACAAGGCCGACCGGCCCCCGATGCCGGCCGAGCTGCACAGCCAGATGCCGCTGGTCAACCGGGTCATCGACGCCTTCGGCATCCAGACCCTGGTCGTGCCCGGGTTCGAGGCCGACGACGTGATCGCCACCGTGACCCGTCTGGCCCTGGGCCAGGGCATGGAGGTGGTGATCTGCTCCTCGGACAAGGACCTCATGCAGCTGTGCCGGGAAGACGTCGCCGTGCTCGACACCATGAAGAACCGCCGTCTGGGACCGGTCGAGGTCAAGGAGAAGTTCGGGGTCGAGCCGTCGCAAGTGGGCGATGTGCTGGCGCTGATGGGCGACGGCATCGACAACGTGCCGGGGGTCGACGGCATCGGCCCCAAGACCGCGTCGGAGCTGATCAGTCGGTTCGGGTCGCTGGCCGGGCTCTATGAGCACATCGGCGAGGTCAAGGGCAAGAAGGGAGAGGCCATCGCGGCGGCCCACGACCTGGTCATGACCTCGCGCTCGCTGGTCGCGCTGCGCGACGACGTCCCGCTACCCAAGACGATCACCGATCTGCACCGGGTCGAGCCGGACCGCGATCGGCTGACCAGTCTGTTTCTCGAGCTGGAGTTCTCGCGCCTCGCCGAGCAGATCAACTCGGCGCCGACGTTGACATCGCCGCGGCCGGAATGGCTGGCGCGCGCCGGTGTGGGCGAGGCGGGGCGGGGCGGGTCGGCTGCCACCGGCGGCTCGCCGGCGGCGTCGGACGCGGAGGCCGCTGCGCCCGTGCCGCGCCCGCCGCCGCCGCCGGCGCAGGTGATCCTGGACGCGCCGGCGCTGGCGCAGCTGGCGGCGGCCATCACCGCCGCAGGCGAGGTCGGCCTGGCCGTGATCGCCGAGGGGCCTTTCAACGTGCGGGCCGACCTGGTGGGGATCGGGTTCGCGCTGCCGCCCACGCCGGCCGCGCCGCTGGGTCCACGCGTGTATGTGCCGCTGCGCCACCGTTACCTGGGCGCGCCGGCCTGCCTCGCCGAGACCGAGGCGCTGGCCATCCTGGCGCCGGTGCTGGCGCTGCCGGCGGTGCGCAAGCACGCGCACGACGGCAAGACGCCCGAGGTGCTGCTGCGCCGGCGTGGCATCGTGCTCGACGGCGTCGCCTCCGACTCGATGATCGCGGCCTACCTGCTCGACGCATCCCGCACCCGGTACGATCTGGAGTTCGTCGCGGCCCACGAGGACAAGGGCGAGGTGGTGGCGCGCAGCGCCTGGATGGGCACCGGGCGCAACGCCCACCCGGCCAGCGACCTGCCGGTCGAGGAGGTGGGGACGCGGGTGGCGGCCGAGGCGGCCGCGGCGCTGGCCCTGGCGGCGCCCCAGGAGGTCAAGCTGACGGCCGCCAAGCTGGACGGCCTTTACCACGATCTCGAGTTGCCGCTGGCGCACGTGCTGGCGCGCATCGAGTGCCGTGGCATCCAGCTGGACGTCGATTACCTGCGCAGGCTGGGGCAGGAAGTCGGCGTGTCGCTGGCCGCGCTCGAGGGCGAGATTCACGCCATGGCGGGCCAGCCCTTCAACATCAACTCGAACAAGCAGCTGGCCGATGTTCTGTTCGGCAAGCTCGGGTTGCCGGTGATCCGCCGCACGAAAACCGGGGCGTCGACCGACGCCGACACGCTGGAAGAGCTGGCGGTATTGCACCCGGTACCGGCGAAGATCGTCGAGTTTCGCGCGCTGGCCAAGCTCAAGGGAACGTACATCGATGCGTTGCCCGCGCTGGTCGACCCCGCGACTTCCCGACTGCACACCTCGTTCAACCAGGCCGTGGCGGCGACCGGACGGCTGTCGTCGAGTGACCCGAATCTGCAGAACATCCCCATCCGCAGCGAGGTCGGTCGCCGCATCCGCGGCGCCTTCCTGGCCAAGCCAGGCCACGTCATCGTCTCGGCCGACTATTCGCAGATCGAGCTGCGCATCCTGGCCCACTTCTCCGAGGACACGGCCTTCCTCGACGCCTTCCGCTCCGGGCAGGACATCCACCTGCGCACCGCGGCCGAGGTGTTCGGCGTCCCGCCCGAATCGGTGACCGCCGAACATCGCCGCGTCGCCAAGGCGATCAACTTCGGGCTGGTGTTCGGACAGAGCGACTTCGGCCTGTCGCAGGTGTTGCGCATCCCGCGCGCCCAGGCACGGCAGTACATCGACAGCTACTTCGCGCGCTACGTCGGCGTGCGGCGCTACATGGAGCGCGCCATCGCCGACGCGCGCGACAGCGGCGAGGTGACGACGTTGCTGGGGCGACGCCGCCCGCTACCCGAGATCCGCGCGGCGCGCGCGCAGGACCGGAGTTACGGCGAGCGCATGGCGCGTAACACGCCGATCCAGGGATCGGCGGCCGATCTGCTCAAGCTGGCGATGATCCGGGTCGACGCTGGCCTCGAGCGGCAACGGGGCCCAGGTCCCGGCCCCGAGCTGCTGCTGACCGTCCACGACGAGCTGGTGTTCGAGGTCCCGGAGGGCGACGTCGACACCTTCAAGCAATGGGTGAAGCACGAGATGGAATCGGTCTACACGCTCAAGGTCCCGCTGATCGTGGATGTGGGAGCGGGACCGACGTGGGGCGACGCCCACTGACGCCGCGGTTGCATCTGCGTCACCCACATCCTTCACCCACATCGCGTCACCCCACGGGGGCGTTACCCACGGGCGTTACCCACTTGGCGTTACCCCACGGGGGCGTTACCCACTTGGCGTTACCCCTACCCCACGGGGGCGTTACCCACTTGGCGTTACCCACGGGCGTTACCCGCGTTGGCGTTGCCGACGACGGAAAATACACACCGGCGATCCTTAACGGGCGCAGGTGAAGTATGATGAGGTCGCTCAATGCGTCGGTTGTCCGTCTTCGATTTGACGGCGTTCTTGGGGGGAGTTGTGTTGGTCACCTCCCTGCCCAGCTCCGCGTGTCACCGTCCGGGCTTCGCCCTGGACGGAAGAGCGGCTCACGAGTCGCAGGCGCAGACAACGTCCGGTGCCCCGGCCGCGGCCTTGCCCGCGCCGCCGCCGGGGCCCAGCGTGGCCTCGGACCCGACGGCCACGACGCGAGCCGCGCCTCCGGAGCCGGAAGCGCCGTCATCCGGGGCAACGTCGGAGGTGACCTCGACCGCGCCGGCCCGGTCGGCCGCAGTCGAGGCACCGCCGCGGCCGCTGCGTCGCTGCTTCCCGGACACGCCGAGCTGGGTCGACGCCCCGGTGGCGGCGCTGCTCGATCGCGCGGCAGAGATGTTCGACGCCTCCGACTACGAGGGGGCGCTGGCCTGCGCCGAGGAGGCGGCCCGGCAAGCGCCGCGCTCGGTGGAGGCGCATCACAACCGCGCGGTCGCGCTGCTGCACCTGGATCGCCTGGATGACGCGCGCGACGCGCTGACCCTGGCGCTGGCGTTGGCGCCCGACGATCCAGAGACGCTGGAGGCGGCGGCCGACCTCAACATCAACCAGCTCGCCCCGTCGGCCGACCGATCCCAGATCGGTCTCGAGTATGCGCGCCGTGGCAGCCGGCACGTCTCGCGCCACGACAACGAACGGGTGGCGCGCCTGGCGCTGCTCGAGGGCCAGGCGCTGGTCGACCTCGGACGCTCGCTGGAAGGGCTGCACCGGATCGACACGGCGCTGACGGCGATGCCCAAGATGACCGCCGCGCAGTACGAGCGCGGCGTGGCGCTGTTCGAGCTGTGTCGTTTTCACGAAGCGCGCCACATGTTCCAGAAGGTGCTGGCGACGACGCCCGACCACGGACACGCGCTTTACCACCTGGGCTTGATAGAAGAGCGCATCGGCAACGATAGCTTGGCCGCGCAACGCCTGGCCGAGGCGACCGCGCACGATCCCAAGGCTTTCCCGGCGCCGCCCTCGATCTCGCCGGAGGAGTTCCAGGAGCGGGTGCGGCACGCCGTCGCCAGCTTGCCGCCCGACGTGGCCGCCGACCTGTCCGGGATCCAGGTGCAGGCGGCCGAGCTACCGGCGCTGGACGACCTCACGGCCGAGAAGCCGCCGCTGTCGCCCACCATCCTGGGGCTGTTCCGCGGCCTGCCGCTCGACTGGAAGGCGGAGACCGCCCCCCCGACACAAGCCGGTCGCGTGGGGCAGAGCGGACGCGGCAAGAAGGCGCGCCGGCCGCTGGGCACCGACAAGGCCGAAGAGGGCGCCGGCGTTGGCGGCGTCGGCGGCGGCGGCCGCGCCGACGGGGTGCGCTGTAACGTCCCCGACCGGGCCATCGTCCTTTACCGCCGCAACCTCCTGCGCACCGTCGGCGACGACGCCGAGCTCGACCGCGCCATCATCCGCACCCTGTTGCACGAGGTCGGCCACCTGCGCGGCGAAGACGACGGCTCCCTCCGCGACCGCGGCCTGGAATAGCTTCGGTCCCGCTCGCGCCGCTGACAACGCGCCTCGAGCTGTTAGTCTCTCGACGCATGATCCGCGCCTCTCATCTCTCGATGAGCTACGGCACTGACGCCAACTCGCGCGCGCTCGACGACGTCTCGTTCGAAGTCGGGCGCGGCGAGATCGTGGCGCTGCTGGGACCGAACGGCGCCGGCAAGACCACGCTGATGCGCATCCTCAGCGGCTTCCTGGCGCCCACCAGCGGCGACGCCGCGCTCGCGGGATTCTCTATTCACGATCAGAGCCTGGCGGTACGGCGCCAGGTCGGCTATCTGCCCGAAGGGGTCCCGCTTTATCCCGACATGCGGGTCGACGAGTACCTGGTCCATCGCGCGCGCCTGCGCGGCCTGGCGGGCGCCCAGCGCGCGCGCCAGATCGACCGCGCGCTGGTGGAGTGCGGCCTCGGCGAACGGCGGCGCCAGATCATCGGCACGCTGTCGCGCGGCTTCCGGCAGCGCGTCGGGCTGGCGGACGCGATCCTGGCGCGGCCCCCGATCCTGATCCTCGATGAGCCGACGGTCGGACTCGATCCCAACCAGATCCGGGAGGTGCGCGCGCTGATCCGGGCGCTGGCGCGCGAAGCCACCGTGCTGCTGTCGACGCACATCCTGTCCGAGGTCGAGGCGCTGGACGCGCGCGTGATCATCCTGCACCGCGGGCGGGTTGCGGCGGGCGCGGGCACAGGCGTCGGCGCGCGGGCCGGCGGGGGTGGGGCCAGACTGGGTGAGCCGGCGCGCGTGGTGGTCGAGCTGCGCGCCGCCGAGCGCGCCCGCGCCCTGGGCTTGCTGCGCGCGTTGCCGGTGGTCGCCGCGGTCGACGAGCTGGCCGACGGCCGGCTGGCCGTGAGCGCGGCGCCCGGCGGCGGCGTGGGCGCGCCCGGAGACCTGGGTGAGGAGATCTTCCGCGCCATGGCCACCGCCGGCCTCACCCTGCGCGAGCTGCGGCGCGAAGCCTCGTCGCTGGAGGAGATCTTCTCCCGCATCACCACCGGCCGTGCCGACGCGCCCGCGGACGACCGCGATGCGTAGCGCCGCCGCCATCGCGCGGCGAGACTTCGCCGCCTACTTTCACTCGCCGGCCGGCCTGGCCATCGCGGCTTTGTTCCTGACGCTGCAGGGCCTGGTGATCTGGATGTTCATCCAGTTCCTGGGCCGCCCGGACGCGCCCCCGGGCGGCGTGATGGAGTTCTTCTTCGGCGGCACGATCCTTTACTGGATCGCGGTCGCGCTGCTGGCGACGGTCATCCCGATGCGGCTCATCGCCGAAGAGCGGCGCACCGGCACGATCGAGCCGCTGCTGACCGCGCCGGTGACGGCGATCGACGTCGTGCTCGGCAAGTGGGTGGCGGCCCTGGCGTTCTACCTGGCGCTGTGGGCACCGACGTTGCTCTACCTGGTCTACCTGCGGGCGATCGGCGCGCCCCTGGATCCGGGGCCGATCGCCTCCGGTTACCTCGGCACCGTGCTGATCGGCGCCGCGGCGCTGGCGCTGGGCCTGATGGCGTCCTCGTTGACGCGCAATCAGATCGTCGCCGCCACGCTGGCCTTCGTGTCCTTCTTCGTGCTGTTGCTGCTGGGCGTGCTGGAAGGGCAGGTGGGCGATCCGCGCGCCGGCGCTGTGCTGCGCCGCCTGAGCCTGTTCCGCATGATGGAGGACTTCGGGCACGGCATCGTCGATTCGCGGCACGTGGTGTTGCTGGCGTCACTGGGCGTGCTGGCGCTGCTGGCCGCCGTACGCGCGGTGGCGGCGCTGCGCGCGCGGCCCGGCATCGCCACGCCGCTCTTGTCGCTGGTCATCGCGGTGATGGTCAATTACCTGGCCGGACGACACTACCTGCGCGGCGACTGGACACGCGCGCGCCTGTACGCGTTGTCCGGCAAGACCGTCAGCGTGTTGCGTACGCTGCCGCGGCCCGTCGACGCCTACGTCTTCCTCTATCCCAGGCGCGACAGCGAGCGGGCGCGCGCGCTGGGCGGCATGGTGCGCGAGCTTTGCGATCGTTTTACCCGCTACGCGCCCGAACGCTTTCACGTCGAGATCATCGATCCCGACCGCAATCCGGCGCGCGCCGAGGCGATGCAGAAGAAGTACGGCATCGGCGCCTACGAGATGGGGGAGGGGGTGGTGATCTTCGTGGCCGGCGGCCAGTCCAGGTTCCTGACCCGCGACGATCTGGTCGACTACGACCTCGAGGCCGAGATCAGCGGCGCCCCCGGCGGCCACCTCAAGGCCTGGAAGGGCGAGGCGGCCTTCGTGTCGGCGTTGCTGACCGTGACCCGTGACCGCCCGCCCACCATCTGCTTTGCGCAAGGACACGGCGAACCTGACATCGAATCGCTCGCCGACGGCGGCTACGCCACCTTTGCCGAGGAGATCCGCCGCGACGCCTACCAGATCCGCGCCGTCGAACGGCTGGGCGGGCAGGGGCCGCCCGCCGACTGCGACGCGCTGGCGATCGTCGAACCGCAGCGCGCCTACTCCGATGCCGAGATCGCGGCGCTGGATGAGTACCTGGCGCGGGGCGGGCGGATGTTGCTCATGCTGGGGCCGGTCTTCACCCACGACGGCGCCGGTTTCGCCAAGATCGGCCTGGAGGCGCTCGCGCAACGCTGGGGTATCGCGATCGGCGACGACCTGGTGGTCGATCCCGCGCACGCCAGCGACGTCGAGGGGCCGTCGGTGTGGGTGACCAGCGACTACGGCGGCGGCGCGACCGGCGCCGGCAGCGCCGGGCCGGGCGGAGTGCTCGCCCGGCTCGCCGGTCGCGCCACGGTGTGGCCGCGCACGCGGCAGGTGCGTCTGGCCGCTGCCGGCGCCGGCACCGGCGAGGTCTCGGCGGGGTCGGGCGCCCGCTGGGGGCGCGAGCTGGTCCGCTGCAGCGACCAGGGCTGGGCCGAGGTCGACCTGCCCACCATCCGCGGCGAGGCCGACCTGGCCTTCGACCCTGGCCGCGACCGTAAGGGTCCGGTGTCGGTGGCGGCCGCAATCGCCGCTCCCGTGGCGCCGGCGGCGGGGGCGGTAAGGCGCCCGCCAGCCGGTGGCGCCCAGAGCCGGCTGGTGGTGCTGGGGACCGGGCGGCTGGTCATGAACTACCGCCTGGCCGGGCCGCTGGTCCGCGACTACGACCGCGACCTGGTGCTGTCGGTGATCGCCTGGCTCACCGATCGCGAAGAGCGCGCGGGGATCGCGCCCAAGGTGCCGGAGCAGGTCCGGTTGACGCTGGAGGCAAGCACGGTGGCGCGCGCGTTCCAGCTGTTCGTGGTCGCCTTGCCGCTCGGCTGCCTGGCGCTGGCGGTGCTGGTCTGGTATCGGCGCCGGTCGTGAGGATTGCCAACCGCACGCCGCTGGTGCTCGCGATCATCGCCGTCGCGCTGGCCGGGTATATCGGCATCGTCGAACTCCGCACCGCCGGCACCGACCGGGCGCGCGCCGAGCGCCTGCGGGTCTTCCCGGACCTGTCGCGCGCCGACCTCAGCCAGATCGAGATCGACCGCGGCGCGCGCGGCACGTTGATGCTGATACGGGGCACCGACGCGCGCGGCGGCGTGCAGTGGCGGGTCATGCCGGACGACCTGCCGGCCGCGGCGGGTGCCGTCGCCGACCTGCTGGACGCGATCGACGCGCTCGAGATCGATCGCGAGGCGACAGCGGACACACACCTGGCTGGATTGGAACCTCCGACAGCCTTGCTGACCGTGACCGGCGCGGGCGGCGGCGCCACGCCATCCCGCCACGCGCTGCAGGTGGGAGCGCTCGACGCGACCGGGCGCGGCGCCTTCGTTCGCCGCGCCGGCGAGGCGCGCACCCTGGTCGTCGGCCGTCGCCTGCGCGATCTGGTCGATCGCGATCCGGCGGTGTTTCGCGAGCGGCGGCTATTCGCGCCCGGCGTGGTCGAGGCGGCCCAGGCGATCGGCTATGGGAACGGGCCCGGATCGTGGCGGACCTTGCGAAAGCGCGCTGGCCTGTGGCTGACCACGGCCGGGTTCTTTGCCGGGCGCGCGGCGGTGGCCGAGGTCGTGCGTGAGCTGGCAGGCCTCGAGGCCAGCGGGTTTCCCGTGGGCCTTGTGCCGCCTGTGAGCCCGCAGCGCTGGACCCTGGCCCTGGGCGAAGGCGACGAGGCCCCGACCCTGCGCGTCTGGCGGTGGCCCTGCGTGCGCGGCGGCGATCCTCCGCAGTGGCTGGCGACAGTCGACGGTGGACAGACCAGCAGCATCATCTGCCTGGCCGGAGACACCGTCGATCGGCTCTGGCGCCAGCTGGCCGCCGCCGATCGCGCCGAGCCTTCGTTGCTGCCCGTCGACCCCGCCGAGGTCGACGGCGTCGTGCTGTCCGAGGGCGATCGACAGGTCCACCTGCGACGTGATCCGACCGCCGGTTGGAAGATCACCGAACCGGCCGTCGGCTACACCGCGGACGGCGAGCAGATCGACGAGTGGCTCGCGGGCCTGGCGCTGGTCGCCCTGTCCGACCAGGGTGCATCCACGCCGCTTTCCGCGCCGCTTTCCGCGCCGCGTCCCGCGCCGTCCGGTGCGCGACGGCTGGTCCTGGAAGGGGCGCGGCGCGCCGAGATCGTCGCCGCGCCGCCGCACGCGGGAAAGGTTCGCGTCGAACGCAGCGGCGAGCTCGGCGCCGCCAGCGCGCCTGCGAACCTGTTCGCGAAGCTCGAACCTGACCCGCTGCGCTTTCGATCGCGCCTGGTGCTGGAGCTCGCTCGCTTCGACGTCGACGCGATCGACATCCGGACGCCGGTCGGCCAGCGCCGGCTCAGGCGCGACGCCGATCGCTGGGTCGATCTGGCCAGCGCCGACGTGCTGACGGTCGAGCGATTGCTGGCGCCGCTGGCGCGCCTGGCGGCCGAGCGCTTCGCGCTCGACGCGCGGCCATTCATCGCCCGCGACATACTCGAGATCGCCACTCGGCGCGGAGCGGACTCGACGAAGGTGCAGCTGGAGATTGACGGGCAGTGCCGCGCGCGCCTGACCGGCGTTCCGGTGTTCGTCCTGACGTCCGATGCTTGCCAGGCCCTGCGCGCCGCGATGCTGCAACTGACGCGGACGAAGTAGCAGGCCTCCTCCCGCCTGACACCAGTCGCCGGGGCCCTGGCGGCTAGAGCTCGCCCTTCTTCTTCTTGCCGGGGGCGCCGCCGGACTCGGGGATCTTGGCGTCGATGCGCGCGCCGCCGACCTTCTCGGCCGCCTTGCCCTCGAGCTTGATCTCCTGGGCGTCGGGGGGCAGCACGGCGTTGCCCTCGGTGATCACCTTGCCGGTCGAGTCCTGGAGCTTCTTGTGAATGATGAGCCCATCCGAAGCCGCAAACCCGCCGATCGAGTTGATGGCGAAGGTCCCGGTGATGATGTACTGGCCACCCTCGGCGCCCGTCTTGGCGACCAGCGCCTTCGGCTTGCCGGTGTTCCAGTCCTTGATGGGGTAGTCGGCGATCAGCAGCGCGTGGTCGATCTTGGTGGTGGGCGTGTCGGCGACGAAGAAGTGGGGCTGGTCGCAGGGGCGGCAGCCGCCCTTCATCTGTTCGGGCGAGGGAGAGGCGGGCGTCTTGGACGGCGCGCCGCCCTTGAGCGCCTTCATCTCTTTCTTCTTTTCCTTCTTCGACTTGGCCGCCAGCTCGTCGTTGCACTTGCGCAGCTCGGGGGGACATTCATAGATCTGCAGCAGGTAGGCTTTCACCTGAACGTCCTTGTCCAGATATTTGGCCATGCGCTTGCGCAGCCCGTACACCGAAAGCTCGCCCGAAGGGTACTGTTCGGGCGCGTTCTGCACGTTGAAGTTCGGCGACGGCGGAAGATCGACCTTGATGGGCGGCAGCGCCTGCCCCTGTCCCAGCGCCGGCGCAGGCTGCAAGGGGATCAGAAGCGCCAATGCCAACGGCACCATCAGGTGATATACGGACCGGAGTCGCTTCATGACAGACTTCTCCTCGCCAACGGTTGGGGTGGACCCCTGAATAACACGTGGTTTTTTGAGGAGCAAGACAAAGGCGGGCGACGCTGGACGGCATGGCGGCGCGGGTTTGCGACCTTGCTCCTGCTGTCGCTCAGCGCTGCCGGCTGCCGCTCGAGCGCGAAGAAATCCGCGGGCGGGGAGGCTGCCAGCGCGACCGCCAAGGGCGATAGCAAGGGCGACAAGACCTCGGGCGTTCCGCGCTTGCCCACGCCGCCGCCCCTGGAAATGGCCGCCTTGCCGGAGCCCTGGACGCCGCGCCCCGCGGGCGCCGCCGCGCCCCGCGCGGGCGGAACGCTGCGGGTCCACCTGGACAGCGAGCCGCCCCACCTCAACCCTCTGGTCGACGGCGACGCGTCGATCGCCAGCGTGGTCTCGGGGCTGGTTTACGAACCCCTGATCGAGTGCTCGCCCGGTGGTTACGAGCCAGCGCTCGCCGATCGCTGGACGGTCTCGTCCGACGGCCTGCGCATCGTGCTGCACGTGCGGCAGGGGGTGCGCTGGCACGATCACCACGCCTTCAGCCCCATCGATGTTCAGGCCTCGCTGGAAAGGGTCATGCGCAGCACCAGCGGGCTGCCGCTCAACCGCGCCGACCTGTCCGACGTCGCCAGCGTCGAGATCGCGGCCGATCACGTGGTGCGCCTCGGCCTGCGCGAACCGTCGGATCTGATCTTCCGTGCGCTGTGCGACGTGCCGATCCTGCCCGACCACCTCATGAAGACCGGCTCGGCGGAGTCGGCCACGCTGGCCAAGCAACCGGTCGGCACCGGCCCGTTCCGGTTCCTGGGCTGGGACCGCGGCAAGCGCATCCGGCTCGGTCGCTTTCACGAGGGCTGGCGGCCCGCGCCACTGCTCGACGAGATCGTCTTCGATCTCGAGCCCGACGCCGTGCGCGCGCTCAATCGCACCCGGCGCGGCGACCTGGACCTGCTGCCGCGCGTGCTGGAAGCGCACTATCCCGATCAGGTGGAACCGGCGACCCTGCACGGCGCGGTGACTTTGTACCGCTTGACCCCCGAACGGTCGTCGTTCCTGGTCGCCAACCACCGCCGCTTTCCCCTGGGCGACCCGCACTTCCGCCGCGCGCTGGCCCTGCTCTGGGATCGCCCGCGCTTCGCGCACGAGCTGCACAAGGACCTGGCGCACCCCGCGGGCGGCCCGGCGTTCGGGGTCGAGCCCGCGCAGCCCTTCGACCGGCCGCGCGCGCTGGCGTTGCTGGAAGACGCCGGCTACCGCGACAACGACGCCGACGGCGTTCGCGACCGCGCGGGCCGCCCCATCCGACTCTCGCTGCTGCAGACGATCGGAAGCCGATCGCTGGCGATCGAGGCCCACGCCTTCACTCTCGAGCTGCGCAAGGCGGGCATCCTGCTCGACATCGTGCCGGCCGATGCGATGACCATCCTCGCCCGCCTCAAGAAGGGCGACTTCGACCTGGCGCCCATGGTGTGGGAGGGCCGCCCCGACGAAGACCCGACGCCGCTGTTCGGCGCCGAGGGCCTGTACAACTTCGGCGGCTACCGCTCGACCGCGGTCGAGGCGTTGCTCGACGAGCTCCGCCACGCCGCGGGTCCGGCGGCGCGACAGCCGCTGCTGGCGCGCCTCGCCCATTTAATCGCCGAGGATCAGCCGGTGATTTTCCTGTATCGGCACGATGTTCCCGCGCTGATCTCGAATCGGGTTCAGGATCTGACCGCGCTCGGCGACCGCTTCGACCTGCGTCGCGCCTGGGTCCTGCCGTGAGCACAAGATCCTTCCCGTCGGCGTCAGCGTCAGCGTCGGCGTCGGCGCGGCCGATCCGGTCCCTGCTCGGCGCGCTGGCCCTGCTCGCGCTGGCCGCCCCCGCCGTCGTGGCCGGACCCGCGCCGGCCTGTCCCATTGCCGAGCCCAAGCCCGGCCCCGGCGCGATCGATCCGTTCCGGCCCCCCGATCCCAGGGCGACCGCGCTCAATGCCGAGGGCAAGACGCTCTACCGTCAGGGCCGCTGGGACGAAGCGCGCGCGCGCTATCGCGCCGCCGAGGCCGCGGATCCGGAGTTCCTGGCTCCGGCGCTGAACATCGCTTGCTCCTTCGTGCGTCAGGAGCGCTTCGCCGAGGCCACCCGCGAGGTGCTGCGCCTGCTGGACCGGGCTTTCCTGCCCTGGTCACGCGAAGTGCTCATCGCCGCCGACCTGGGCGCCCTCAAGGCGCAGCCACAGATGGAGCAGATCCGCCAGGCGCTGGTCGACGGCGCGCGCCGCTGGGGCGCGGGGCTGCAGAGCGATCTGCTCTTCGTCGCGCGCCAGCGCGAGCCGCTGAAGTTACCGCCCGCGCCCCCGGGCGCCGGCTCGGTTGTCCTGGTCCTGGGGCTGCACCAGGAGGTGTTCGCCTGGTCCCCGGCCACCGGGCGCTACCGCCAGCTCACTGCCGAAGACGGGCGCGTGCTGGCGTTTGCGCCGTCGCTCGACCGCAACCGGCTACTGTACGTCACCGCGGAGAAGCTGGTGCGGCGCACGAACGGGCCGTCGGCGCTGCGCGGCGTCGCACTGCACACGCTGGTGCTGTCCACCATGACCGCCGGCACGCCGGTCTCGATCGACGGCGACTTGAACCGCCTGGCGATCGTGCCGCTGGGCACCGGTTTCGCGTTCGACCTCGAGGGCGACAAGCTGACCGGTGGCTTCATGCTCGACGGCGCCGGCACCCGTCTGGTCCCGACCCGCCGTCCCGACCAGAGACGCGCGGCGTCGGCCGCCCGCCTGGTGGTGCTGACCAGCGCCGGAGTGACCGCCGGTCCGCCGCGCGCGCTCCCGGGCGACCAGGTGTGCCCGCTGGTGGTGCGGCCCGGGCGCGCCGGCAACGGAATCGCGACCATCGAGATCCGGCCCGCCGTGCGTGGCGAGCAGAGCACGCCGCTGGTCCTGCGTCCCCGTTTCGGCGCCGGTCTGTCCGGCCTTTCCATCCCATGAAGACGGATTAGATTGGCCCGGCACGGAGCCAGCGAACCTTTTACATGGACATGAACGAGGAGCCAGAGCGAGACGTCGACCCCCGCGGCGCGGGCCGGCCAGAAAACTTGCCGGTCACCTCGAGTGAGATACCGTGGTCCCATGTCGTCAGCCAAGGCGCGTTCCAAAATGATCTGGTCGATACCGGTCGTCGCTCTCGCTTCCACGCTCGCCCTGTTCTTTGCATCGCGGCTCGCGACGAGCCGGCTGGCGACCCCGCCCCCCGCGATCGTCCCCGCGACGCTCGCCGCCTCCTCCGGCGCGGAGATCGGAGATCCCTCGTTGCGCGCGCTGATCGGTCGCTTCGCCGACTCGGCGCGCGCGCAGAACGGGCGCGGCACAGGCGCACCCTAGCAGCGCCGTGGCGCCCGATCCACCCCCGCAAGGAGCCGTGACATGGCGCTCTATCTCGTGACCGGCGGAGCCGGTTTCATCGGATCTTCGATTGCGCGCGCGCTGGTCAAGCGCGGCGACCAGGTGCGCATCATCGACAACTTCTCCTCCGGCCGGCGCGAGAACTTCGCGGACTTCGCGCGCGAGGTCGAGCTCATCGAGGCCGACATCCTGGATCCGACCGCGCTCCGCCGCGCTCTGCAGGGCGTCGAGGTGGTCTATCACGAGGCCGCGATCCCGTCGGTGCCGAAGTCGATGGCCGAACCGATCGAGAACCACGAGGCCAACGCCAGCGGGACGCTGCGCGTGCTGCACGCCGCGCGCGAGGCCGGCGTGCGCCGCCTGGTCTACGCCGCCTCCTCAGCCGCCTACGGCGACGCGCCCGAGTTGCCCAAGCTCGAGACCCAGCCGCCGGCGCCGATCTCGCCCTACGGCGCCTCCAAGCTGGCCGGCGAGTACTACCTGCAAGTTTACGCGCAGGCCTTCGGCCTCGAGACCGTATCGCTGCGCTACTTCAACGTGTTCGGTCCGCGCCAGGATCCCAGGTCGGAGTACGCGGCGGTGATCCCCAAGTTCATCACCGCCGCGCTGGCCGGCCAGACCCCGCGCATCTTCGGCGACGGCACCCAGTCGCGCGACTTCTGCCATATCGACAACATCATCGAGGCCAACTTCAAAGCCGCCTCGGCGCCCGCCGTACAGGTCTCGGGGCAGGTGTTCAACATCGCCTGTGGCGTCGCCACCGACCTCAATCAGGTGGTCGCGGTCATCGGTGACATCCTGGGCAAGAAGATCGAGCCGCGCCACGAGGCCGAGCGAGCCGGGGACATCAAGCACTCCTACGCCGATATCAGCAAGGCGCGGCAGCGCCTGGGCTATACCGCGTCGGTGTCGTTCGCCGACGGGCTGCGCCGCACCCTCGACTGGTACCGATCCGAGCGAGTCGGATAAGAGGGAAAACGCCAAGACGCCAGGCCGCCAAGGCCGGAGCGTTGATGGTCCGGATCCTGGTGTCTGGGCGTCTTGCCGTTTCACCAGCGACGGTGGGAGCCGGGGCGCTCCCGTGCTAGAACCGACCGGTGAGCGACGGCCTTTGCTGAGCATGACCGGGTTCGGCCGCGCGACGGTCGAGTGTGGCGAGAAACGGCTGCGCATCGAGGTTCGGTCGGTGAACCACCGCGGCCTGGATCTCAAGATCCGGTCGCAGTCACCGGACAGCTACTGCGACTCCGAGATCGGGCGTGCCGTGCGCGCCGCCGCCGAGCGCGGCGCCATCACCGTTTCGATCCGCGAAGAGCTGGCGGGCCCGCTGCCTGACCGGGTCGCCGGCGCGGTCGACGAGCGGCGCGCCCGCGAAGTCTTTGCCGCGCTGGAACGGCTGCGCCGCGACCTGGCCTTGCCCGACCCGACCACGCTGATCACGGTGGCGGCCTTCATGGGCACCTCGCCCGCCGGCGCCGAGCTGGCCGGCGAGGCCCTGTGGGAGATGCTGCGGCCCGGGGTGGAACACGCGCTGGCCGAGCTGCGGGCCACCCGCGCGCGCGAGGGGGCCGCGCTGGCCGCCGACCTTGCGGCCCGGGCCGCCAAGCTGCGCGCCGCGGCCCGCGCCATCGCCGACGGCGCCGCCGCGCTGCCCGAACGCTTCGCGCGCCGACTGGAAGAGCGGCTGGCCTCGGTGCGCGAGCTGCCCGGGTTCGAGCCGGGACGGATGGCGCAGGAGGCGGCGTTGATGGCGGAGCGGCTCGACGTCAGCGAGGAGATCACCCGCCTGCACACCCACCTGGACCACGTCGAGCAGATCCTGGGTGAACCGGGGGCGGTCGGGCGCAAGCTCGACTTCGTGATCCAGGAGATCGGGCGCGAGCTCAACACCATCGGATCCAAGGCGCAGGACGCGCAGGTCGCCGGCCTGGTGATCGACGGCAAGGTGGAACTCGAAAAGATCCGTGAGCAAGCGCAAAATATCGAATGATGACGGCACCCGATTCTGGCCACCGACGCGGCATCCTCCTGGTCATCTCGTCACCGTCCGGCGCGGGCAAGACCACGCTGGCCCGGGCGCTGGCGCAGACCGAGAAGCTCGAGTTCTCGGTCTCGTACACCACGCGCGCGCCGCGCGCCGGTGAGCGCGACGGCGTCGATTACAAGTTCGTCACTGACGAGGAGTTCAGCGAGATGATCGAGCGCCAGGAGTTCGCCGAGTGGGCTGTGGTTCACGGCCAGCGTTACGGCACCGCGGTGCACACCGTCAACCGCGCGCTCGAGGACGGCAAGGACTACCTCTTCGACATCGACTACCAGGGCGGGGCCCAGATCCGCAAGCAGTGGCCGGCCGAGAGCGTGCTCTGCTTCATCCTGCCGCCGTCCATGGCTGAGCTCGAGCGCCGCCTGCGCCGCCGCGCGACCGACTCGCACGAAGCCATCGAGCGGCGCCTGGCAATGGCGCGCGGCGAGCTCGAGCACTTCGACGAGTACGACTACCTCATCGTCAACGATAACTTCGAGACCGCGCTCAAGGAGCTGACATCTATCTACATAGCAGCCCGATGCGCGCTGTCGCGCAGCGGCCACCTGGGCGTGGCGCTGTGCGCCGAGGCGCGTCCCCCCGAAGGTAGATCCCACGAAGGGAAGCCGCACCCCACGCAATGATCGATGTCCAGGAAATATGCGCCTCTGTCTCCGGCTATGACCCAGCCGCCGACCTCGCGCTGATCCAGCGCAGCTACGAATTCGCCGCCGAGCGTCACGCCGGCCAGCGCCGGCGCTCCGGTGAGCCCTACGTCGTCCACCCGGTGGGCGTCGCGCGCGTGATCTCGCAGCTGCGCCTGGACGTGCCGTCGATCTGCGCCGGTCTGCTGCACGACTGTGTCGAGGATACCAGCGCGACCGCCGAGGACATCGGGCGCCTGTTCGGCACCGAGATCCAGTTCCTGGTCGAGGGGGTGACCAAGCTGGGCCAGATCCCCTGGAACACCCGCGAGGAGCGCCAGGCCGAGAACTTCCGCAAGATGCTGCTGGCCATGGCGCGCGATATCCGCGTCATCCTGATCAAGCTCGCCGATCGCGTCGACAACATGCGCACGCTGCAGTACATGCCGCGTGACAAGCAGGAGCGCATCAGCCGCGAGACGCGCGAGATCTACGCGCCGCTCGCCAACCGGCTCGGTATCCAGTGGATGAAGGTCGAGCTCGAGGATCTGTGCTTCAAGTACCTCGAACCCGACGACTTCCGCGCGCTGTCGGGACGCATGGCCGAGACCGCCGAATCGCGCCAGGCGTACATCGACGAGGTTTGCGCCAAGCTGCACGCGGTGCTGGCCGAGGCGGACATCAGGGCCCAGCTGTCCGGCCGCGCCAAGCACCTGTGGTCGATCTTCCAGAAAATCAAGAAGAGCGGCCGCGACCTGGACCAGATCTTCGACCTCATCGCCTTCCGGGTCCTGACCGAATCGGTGCGAGACTGCTACGCCGTGCTGGGAGTCGTGCACTCGAACTGGACGCCGGTACCGGGCCGCTTCAAGGACTTCATCGCGCTGCCCAAGCCGAACCTTTACCAGTCGCTGCACACCACGGTGATCGGGCCGCGCTCTGACCGCATGGAGGTCCAGATCCGCACCCAGGACATGCACCGCACCGCCGAGCAAGGCATCGCGGCGCACTGGAAATACAAGGAACAGAACGGCGCGCCGAGCGGAGCCGGCGGCCCGATGAGCAACGCCGACGGTAAGGCCTTCGCGTGGTTACGTCAGCTGATGGAATGGCAGCGCGACCTCAAGGACCCGACCGAGTTCATCGAGACGGTCAAGATCGACCTCTTCCAGGACGAGGTCTTCGTCTTCACCCCCAAGGGCGACGTCAAGGCGCTGCCCAAGGGATCGACGCCCATCGATCTCGCGTACGCGGTGCACTCCCAGGTGGGCGAGCACTGCTCGGGCGCGCGGGTCAACGGCCTCATCGTGCCGCTGCGCTACGCGCTCCGCAACGGCGACAACGTCGAGATCCTGACCTCCGCCAACCAGAAGCCGTCCAAGGACTGGCTCAAGTTCGTCATCACCAGCCGCGCCAAGACCAAGATCCGCCACCACATCCGGATGGAGCAGCAGGAGCGCAGCCGCCAGATGGGCCGCGATCTGCTGGCGCGCGAGCTGCGCAAGCGTAACTACGCGCTCGGGACCGCGGAGCGCGAGGGGTTGCTCGACGAGGCGGCGACGCGGTTGCGCGTCGGCAACGCCGACGACCTGCTGGTGGCGCTGGGTTACGGCAAACTCAGCGTCGAGCAGGCCGCGAACGCCGTGTTGCCGGACCAACCGGCGACCGAGGGGGCGCAGCTCCCGGCCGAGCCCGACACT
Source organism: Polyangia bacterium (assembly GCA_035696125.1). Lineage (GTDB taxonomy): Bacteria > Myxococcota_A > Polyangia > Fen-1088 > Fen-1088 > DASRQZ01. The sequence goes on along the minus strand of DASRQZ010000040.1, from coordinate 21,915 downwards.
GCCCCGCAGCCCATCAAACGACCCAAACGATCGATCGGCGGTATCCGGGTCCAGGGCGAGGCCGACATCGTGGTCAAGTTCGCCAAGTGCTGCAGCCCGGTCCCCGGCGACAGCATCGTCGGTTTCATCAGCCGCGGGCACGGCGTGGTGATCCATACCCGCGACTGCCCGAAGGCGCTGGATCTGGACCCCGTCCGCCGGGTCGACGTCACCTGGGACGACGAATCCAAGACCCTGCGGCCGGTTGCCATCCAGGTCAGCTGCGAGGATCGCCCTGGCCTGCTGGCGTCGATCTCCAAGTCGTTCACCGAGCATGGGGTCAACATCTCGCAGGCCAAGTGCCGGACCACCGAGGACGGGCGGGCGGTGAACACTTTCCAGGTCACGGTCGGCCACCTCGAGCAGCTCAAGACCGTGCTGCGCAGCCTGCAGCAGATCGAAGGCGTGGTGGCCGCCACCCGCATCTGACGGCGAGCTGTCGGGCGAGCTGCCGGGCGAGCTGCCGGGAGCGAAACGCTCGAGGAGCCTCGGCGGCAGCGTTGACCTGGGCGGCCCGCCCTGGTAAAAGCCCAGGCGAAATGGCTTCCAACACACGAAGCACCTGGAAACGCCGGGTGCGCAAGCACAGCAACATGGGAAAAAAGCGCAAGGCCAAGGACAGCAAGCGCTCGACCGTGCCGGCGGCAGACCTGTTTGCCGAGCTCGGCGAGCCCGGCAAATAGGGTCAGGTCGCGATTGGCGCCGGCACTGACCGTTCAGCTGTCTCGGCCCGGCGTACAGGCGGGGCGAGGCGGGTAGATGTGGGTCAGGTCCGCACCGGTCGGGTGGATTTTCTTTCGGGGACAGGAATGGGGGTTTTGCGTTAACATCGGCTAACATGGCGACACGAGCCGACTCGGTGGTGGTTCCATCGGGTCATGACTGCCAGGAGCCGGATGAAATTCTGCCCGAACTGTCAGAACAAGTATCCCGACGACGCTAACTTTTGCCCTCGCGAGGGATGCGCCAGCGCCGTGGGTCCTTCCCGGCTGGTGCCCGTCGAAGATGAGGCTGCCGCTCGGTTCGCGCCGGCCACCCGGATTGGTGGCGGGCGTACCGGCGAGGTCTGGCAGGCGCAAGATGCGCAGACCGGCGAGACCGTCGCCTACAAGCTGGTTGCTCCCGCCGCGTTGCCGACCCCGCCGGTGCTGGAACGCGCCCAGCGCGAGCTGAAACAGCTGCAACGGTCTCAGAGCCCGCGCATCGCCCGGGTCATCGATTGCGGCAAGACCGCGGATGGCCGGTTGTTCGTCGCCAGCGAGCTGTGCGCCGGCGAATCGCTGGACACCCTGGTCGCCAAGGGCGGAGCCCTGCCACTGGATCGGGCCAAGAAGATCATCGCGCAGATCGGCGAGGCGTTGCTCGAAGGCCAGAAGGTGGGCGTGGTTCACCACGACCTGTCGCCGAAGAACGTCCTCGTCGACGCCCAGGATCAGGTCAAGGTCATCAACTTCAGCGTCGCCCAGCCGGTCACCGATCGCGTCTTTGGCGTCCCCGAGTTCGTATCGCCCGAACAGGCCGAGGGCAAGCCGGCCGACCAGCGCTCGAACACTTACAGCCTGGGCGCGATCGCGGTCTTTCTGCTCACCGGCGCGCCGCCATTCTCCGGCGCCAGCCCCGAGGCGGTTCTGGAACAGGTGCTGCGCGGCGAGGTGACGCCGCCCAGCCAGCGCGCCGCCGAGCTGACGCCCGACATCGACCGGATCTTGCTGCGCGCCATGGATCGAAACTCCAGCCGGCGTCCGCTGACCCTGCGGCAGTTCCTGGGCGAGGTGGCGGCCATGCACCTCGCGGGCGCGCCCGCGCCAGCCGTCGCCAGGCCGGCGCTGAACCGCACCATCGCCTATGCCGGCGGCGCGCCCGAGGTCCGCCGTCTGGTCGCCGAGGCGACCGCCGCGCGTGCCGAGGCCAACGGTTCGGGACCGGTGGTCGCCTATAGCCCGGTGAGCGCCGCGCCAGCCGCCGCCGTGGCCGCGGCGGCGGCTCCAGTCGCCCCCCGGGTCGAAGCGTCGCCCGCGCCCGTCGCCAGCAGACCGTCGCCAGAGCCGGCGGCGCAGCCGACACCTCCGCCGGTGGCGCATCGCAATCACGGCGCGGCGGTCGCGGCCACCATGGTGGCGATGCCGGCGGCTGCGCCGGCGGTCCTCGGCGTTCCCATCCCAGATGGTCGCGGACCGGCCGCGGTCGATGCTCATAGCCAGCCCACGCCGCCGCCAGTCGCGGTGGTGCGCCCGGCCGAAGCGCCGGTGGCGCGAAACGCGGCACCGGCGGCTGATGCTGGTGCGCAGGGCGGGCAGACCGGCAACTTCCGCGAAACGCTGTGGTTCAAGAAGGGCGACGTCGAGCAGATGGTGGCCGAGGCCAAGGCCAAGGTCGCCGCGGCCGGCGCCAAGCACCGCGAAACGCCCAGCGCTGGCCACGAGCTGCTGGCCGAGGACGGCAAGCCGCTCGAGGATCGCTACGTCGACGACGGTTCGCTCACGGTCGAGGACCGCAACAAGTTCTCGCTCAGCAGCGGGCGAACCTCGGCCCCGAGGCCGGCCGCGAGCAGCCTTCCGACCGGTGATCGGATGAGCGCGCACGAGATGCTCAGCGAGATCGACGGCGGCAAGAAGATCAAGGTCATCGCCATCGCGGTGGTGGCGGTAGTCGTCGTGGTGGCAGCGTTGTTCTTCACGCTGCGCGGCAAGGGCAGCGAAAAACCGGCAGCGCCACCCTCGGCGGCCGCGGTCGCGCCGCCGCCGGTCGAGCCGGCGGCGCCGGCGCCTGCCGCCAGGGCTGGTGAGGCCGCGGCCCCCGGCGCCGCGGCCGGCGAGGAATCGCCGCCGGCGCGGGTGAAGGACGGCGCTCCCGGCGGCGCGCCCACCAAGGCGCGCGCCGCCAAGAAGAAGCCGGCCAAGCGCACGCAGGGCAAGAAGAAGCGTTAAGGCCCGCGGGCCGGCGGGGCCGGCACGACGATCAAGCTCCGAAGGCGATCACCGGGATCGGCGGCTCGACGGCGGCACGGAAGGCCGCCATGGCCGCGGTCTCGCCGGAGGCAGGCACCTCCAGGAACGCGCCGTCGACATCGACGTCGTTACGCACGATCGCCGCCAGCGCCTCGGCGATGAGGTCGGGGTGGCCAAAGCCCCCGGTGAAGATGCGCAGCGGCGGCAACGCCTCGAGCCCGGCGATGAGCGGCGGGGCCCCGAGGAGGAATGACAGCGTCGAGCCCGGCGTGGTGAGCTCCATGGCCGCGCGTCCGATCGCGGCGCCGTCGCCGCACACGAAGATGCGGCGTTCGGGCCGGCCGCCCTCCGGTCCGCCCGCCGCCTCGGCCTCGCCGATCAGGTCGCGCCAGCCGGCCGGACCCAGTCCGACGGGGAGCGCGACCACGCCCCCGCGATCGGGAGCCGTGGCCGGCGTCGTGCCGCCCGACAGCAGGAAGGTGCGACAGCCACGGCCGGCGGTCCAGGAGGCCCCGACCCGCGCCCACGGGCGGCGGCCCATCCAGATGGCGGTGTCACCGGGCCCCAGCCCGGCGCGCGCGCTGGCGCCGATGACCTCGGCGACCAGACCGGCGGCGATGAGGCGGGTGGCGGAGATCTCGGCGGCGATCGGGACCACGAACCGCTCGGGTACATCGATGCGGCGGCTTCCGGGACCGGCCTGCAGGGCACGCAGGTGCAGGCAGGAGCTGCACAGCGCGCGCCGGCACACCGCGCACTCGCCGCAGGGAATGCGGCCGGGCACGAAGACCCGGCTGCCCACCGGAAGGGGACCCTCCTCGGTGATGGCGAGCGCGTCGGCGCCGCGTCCGATCACGCGCGCCGGGATCTGGTGGGTGAGCGTCGCGTGAACGATCGCGGCGGCGGCGCTCTCAGGACGCATGGGGCCTCCTCATTGATCGACGATTCCGAAGCGCATGGTGCGCGGCTGGCCGTCGCGCACGAAATCGATGACCAGCTCGGGCGACGCCGGCAGCGCCGTCCAGACCTCGAGCGCCTCCTCGGGGCGTTCCACGCCGCGTCCGTTGACCCGGGTCACGACGTCTCCCGTGCGCAGATCGACGCCCGCGTAGCAGCTGTCGCCGGGACTGCCGGGGTTGAACGAACGGATGATCCAACCCTTGAAGCGCCCGCGGGCCAGCAGGGGATCGACCGAGACGGTCTGCAGCCAGCGTCCCAGGCCGGCATCGACCGTGCGCTTGAGCGCGGAGCGGCGCAGGCGATCGGCGCCGATGCGCGCTTCGCAGCTGCGCGGCGGCGGTGGCGGGACCACCGGCGGCGCGTCGGCCATCGGCACGGCGCTGGCCTCCGCCGCCGGCAGCGAGGCCGCGCGCGTCTCCGGGGACGTCGCGCAGCCGAACCACCCCAGCCCCGAACCGCCGACCGCAACCCCGACCGCAAGACTTATCGCGGCGAACATCCCCTCGCGCACTGGAAGAAACTAGCACGCCGGGGCGGCTATCAAGCTCGCAACCTCTCGGGCGATCGCGTCGGTCACGTCGTCGATTGGGCGCGATCCGTCGAGGATCACCACCGGCCGTCGCGACGCCGGCGCGCCGCCGGTCGCCAGGCGCCGGTAATTCGCCGCGACGCGCGCCTGCAGCCCGTCCTCGTCGTAACGCTCGGTGGATCGACCCGCGGCGCGCCGGCGCGCGGCGGCAACCGAGACCGGAACGTCGAGCAGCACAGTGAGGTCGGTGGGGCGCAGGTCGCGCCCCAGCCCCTCGACCCAGTCGCGCGCCGCTTCCTCGGACTGGTAGGCGAGCGAGGACAGCAAGTAGCGATCGGTGATCACATCCATTCCGGCTGCCAGCGCGGGTTCGATCTCGCGGCGCAGGTGGTCGCGCCGGTCGGCCGCGAAGAGCAGCGCCATGGCCCGTCCGTCCACGGGGGCGCCGTCGGGGCCGCGGTGCCCGCCGAGAAGGATCTCCCGCAACAGGCGGCCGACCGGTCCATCGCTGGGCTCGCGGGTGGCATGGACGCGGCGTCCTTGCGCCGCGAGCCGCGCGGCCAGACGGCCGAGCTGCGTCGTGGTCCCCGAGCCGTCGATCCCCTCGAGCGCGATCAACAGCCCGCCGCCGATTTCATTTTTTCCTGGCAAGTGGCACCTTGAGACGCTGCGTTTCAAAATTTGGCCAGCCCGCTCGGCCGGCGCGTAGAACCCCACGCGATCTACACGGACTCGTCCTTGACCACCAGCCCCGATTGCCGGCGCACGATCCTGCGCCTCGCGCTCGCCGCCGCGGTTTGCGGGGCCAGCGCCCCTGCCTGTCGGCGCTCACACGAGCACGCACCGGCGGCCAACGCCTCCGTGGCGCAGAGCGATCCGCGCGACGTCCGCTGCGTGGAGCGACCGGAGGGATGCATCTGGTGCGTCGGCAAGGGTCCGGCCGCGCCGCTGGTCGAGTCGTCCGACGCGCTGCCGCCCTCTCTGTGCGACCCCAAGGATCCGGGCAACTGCGTCGACTTCTGCTCCCGCCTCGCCCCCGACTGCGCCTTGCCCTGGCGTTCGGGACCGAGCTGCCTGCTGGCCTCCGAGCCCGACTTTCGGCGCGAGCTGTTCCGGCGCGACACCGCCGACCGCCCCGAGGCCGTGCTGCAAGGCAAGGTCACCGACGACGCCGGCAAGCGGGTCGAGGGCGCAAAGATCCGAGTCTGGTTCCAGGGCACGGCGATCCTCGACGACGTCTCGGGCAAGGACGGCAGCTACCGCCTGCGCCTGCGCGCGGGCCCCGGCAGTTACTTTCTGCGCATTGGCCACCCTGGTCTGGCGACCGAGATCAGCGACTTCAAGCCCAACGAAAGGGCGGTCACCGTCAACCGCTCGTTCCGCCTCGGTCCCGAGAGCACGGCGCGCGGCAAGGTCACCGACGGCAAGGGCAGCCCGATCGGCGGCGTCATCATCCACGCGCTGCGCAACCCCGACGAGCCAATCGAGTCGGGCGAGGCGCAGACTGCCGACGACGGCACCTTCGTGCTGGGCGGCCTGGATACGCGGCGTTACTTCCTGCGCGCATCCAAGCTGGGCTGGCTACCGACGACGGTGAAGTGGACGGCCACGCAACCGGCGACGCGGGTCGCCATCAAGATGCTGCGTACGACCGTGATAAAGGGCGTGGTGCTCGACGCCGACGGCGAGGGTCGGTCCAACGCCACGGTGGTCGCGCTGCAGTCGAGCGGCGGATCCAACGCCGGCCCAGGGGGCTCCTCGCCGATCATCTGGACCGTCGATAGCGCCGGGGAGTTCGCGCAGGACCGCTTCCCGCTCGGCGTCTACTACTTGTGGGCCCGCCACGGCGAGATGCTGGCCTACCCGCCGGAGAAGATCGAGCTCGACGATCAGAACCTGGACGCGGAGATCGAGCTCAAGCTGTCGCACCGGGGCGCTCGCGTGCGCGGCAAGGTCACGACCGTCGCCGGCACGGCTCCCGAGGGGGACGCGCGCGCGGTCCTGGTGGGGCGATCGCCGCTGGCGCTGCCGCGCAAGGCGCTGGGCGAGATCGACCGCGAGGGCGCGTTCGTGGTCTCGGGCCTGCTGCCGGGGCGCTACGAGCTGAGCATCCGCATCGGGCCGCGGACCTTGCCCATCACCCGCGGCCCGCGCGAGGTCGAGGTTCCGATCGAGGCCGGGACCACCGTCGACCTGCCGGAGCCGATCGTCGTGCGCGCGCAATCCGAGGAGTGATGCCGGCGGCCCCGGTCCACTCTCCCCAATGCAGTTCGGTTAATGGCCTCGGGCCTCAGGCCTCGGGCCTCGGGCCTCCGCCCGCCATCGGTTTCGGTGGCGAATCCGAGGCGCACCTCGGAAGCCGAGCCGATCGCGATGCCGACGAAATGCAGGTAGTCGCGTTCCGAGCGCCGAGCGCAGCCCTCCATGAGGTTCGCCGGAACGGACACAGCCCCACGGCGGATTTGGCTCTACAGACCGAATCGCTCCGCGATGGGGAAAACCCGCCGTCGCTCGATAAGCGTCAGGGACGAGGTCGTCTGCCAATACGAACGCCGGTAGGCGGTACGGTTCTCTGCTCATGCCCAGACTCATCGGCGGTGGCGTCGCAAGAGTTTCCCCCGCAGTCCAGGTCCGACGCCCCCGAAGTCCGAAGTCCGAAGTCTGACGCCTGAGGCCGGAGGCCTGAGGCCCGAGGCCCGAGGCCCGAGGCCCGAGGCCCGAGGCCCGAGGGCCCTTAACCGAACTGCGGTCCGCCGCGGGGGAGGGGGCCAGGGAGGGGGCGAACCTTGCGACCGCAGCGCTGCGGGGCAGATCAGTGCAGGACGCGCAGGCGGCCCAGGCAGTCGCGCAGCACGTGATGGCTCTCGTTCTCGAAGGCGATGAAGCGGATCGCCATCCCGGCGACGGCTCGATTGACGCCGTTCTGGGTGAAGTTGATGAAGTAGTGGTTCTTGACCTCGCCGGTCGCCACCACCTCGCCCGTTCCATCGGGCACCGGGAAGCAGACCCGGACGGTGGCTCCCAGGGGTAGCGGGTCGGACAGCTCGACGAAGATGCCCCCGGCCGAGACGTTGCGCGCCACGCAAACGCAGTCGCCGAAGAGCAGCGATTCGATCCGGACGGCGAACATCTTGTCAAAGCGGAGGTGCTGCCGCTGCTCGGGGAAGGAGGTGAGGGAGGGGGACAGGTCGGGGGTTCGCATTGAGGTCATCCTATGGTGTACTGCAGTGAAGTCAAAAATCCTACATGTAGGACATATAAGTTCCGGCGGCCCGGTCAAGAGGGGTCGGTTGGCGACCGGCGGAGGCCGCTCAGGGGCGGCCGCCCCCTTGTCGGGCGGAGGGGCGTGCGATTAACGTGCGGTGGGTGCGGCTTTGGTTTGTGGCGTGGGTGCCGGCCGTCCTCTGGGCCGCGGTCATCTTCGGTCTGTCGTCAATCTCGGGCGCCCAGTTGCCTGCGGTCGACCTGCCTGCCGCCGACAAGCTGGCGCATCTGGTGGTCTACGCCGTCCTGGGCGCGCTGGTCCTGCACGGGGTCGACCGCCGCCGCCCACCGCCGGCAGAGGGAGAGGCAGAGGCCAAGGCAAAGGCAACGGCAAAGGCAACGGCAACGGGACAGAGAGCCCTGCGCGCGCGTGATTTCGCGGTCGCCATCGCGCTGACCACCCTTTACGGTGTGAGCGACGAGATCCACCAGCGCTGGACGCCCAATCGCACGCCCGACTGGCACGACGTCGTGGCCGACGCGCTCGGCGCGGCGCTGGGCTCGCTGGCGCTGGTCGCGATGCGATGGATGAAAATTCGCGTCTGCCTTATGATGGGACGGAGCAAAAACTGAAGATGCTCCCCGACGAGAGAACCACGCTGAGCAACAAGCTGGGGCTGCCCAGCGACGTCGAGGCGTTGGTGGCCGCCCCCGGGCGGGGGGTCGCGCGGCCGCTCATCACGTTCCTTCGCTCGCAAGGCATCAGCGTCCAGACCGCCGGTGACGCCGACGGCGCCTTCGAGGAGGCGCTCCTGCACCCTCCCGACGTGATCCTCATCGACGACCGCATCCTGCCCGCCGGCGGGATCGAGCTTTGCCAACGTCTGAAGGCCAACATCCGCACGCACTTCGTGCCGACGATCGTCTTTCCGCTGAATGACCTGCGGCAATTTCGCCTGCGCGCCACCGCGGCCGGCGCGGACGCAGTCTTTTCGCCCACGACCGACGCCCAGGAGCGGCGCACCCGCCTGTGGGCGCTCCTGCGTACGCGCGCTCTGTTCACCCGGTTCGAACGGAAACAGCGCTCGCAGGGCTCGGAGCTGATCGAGCGGCGGCGCTGGGTGAGCCACTTGCTCCACGACCTGCAGGGCTCGGTGACGGCGCTGGAGGCCAACGTCAACTTCATGGCCCGCTTCGGACCCGCCAACGACGATCGCCGGCGCGCCGACTTCGACGGCAGCGTCGAGGACGCGCGCACAGTCTTCGACCAGCTGATGCAGAGCGTGCGGACCGTGATCGACTTCGATCGCTTCGAGACCGGCCAGATGGTCCTGCAGGAGGCTCCTCTCAGGTTGCGCCAGCTGGCGGCCGAGGTCACCGCCGATCTGCGCGGCCAGGCCAAGAGCGCGGGGGTATCGCTGAGCCTGACCGCCGGCGACGCCGGTCAAGAACCGGCGCTCAAGGGCGACAGGGATCTCATCAAGCGGGTGATGCGAAATCTGGTGACCAACGCCATCCGGCGGAGCACGGCGCGCGCCGAGATCGCCATACAGGTCGTCGACACCGATCAGGGCGTGCGGTTCTCTGTCACCAGCCCGGGTGAGACCGTCCCGATCGGTGCCCGCACGGAGATCTTCGAGCCTTACGGACAGCTCGGCGCCCACACCGTGGGGTACGGGCTGGGCCTGGCGCTGGCGCGTGCGGTGGTCGAGATGCACGGCGGGAAGATATGGGTCGAGGAAAACCCCCAGGGCGGATCGGCGTTCGTCTTCGAGCTCCGCTCCGACCGTCCGGCGTCCAGCGCGCGCCGGCGATCGGCCGCCGCGGCCCCGGCCGGAGACGCCGCCAGGGGACACGACTAGGATGCCCGCGCTCCTGGGGAGTGGCAGGGCATTCGGCCGAGTCGCGCTCGCGCTGGGGGTCGCGCTGGTGACCGGCCTCGGCGCCGCGCCGGCGCGCGCGGCGCCGCCCGCTCCCAGGGTCAAGGTCGAGGAGCTGTGCACGGCGCTCGAAGGCGACTCGAACTACAAGGTGCGGGTGCAGGCGGCGATCGTGCTCGGCCGCCTGGGCGACGACACCGGGGTGGGGTGCCTGATCAAGGCGCTGAGCGATCCCAACAAGACCGTGCGCGGTATCGCCGCGCAGGCGCTGGGACAGATCGGCGAGGCGCGCGCCGCGGACCCGCTGCGCGCGCTGCTGCAGACCGAGGCCGATCCCTTCGTCAAGGCGCAGGCTGACAAGGCCCTGGCGGCGCTGCATGCGGCCGCTCCAGGCGGGCTGGCGGCCGCCAACAAGAAAGCCAGGATCTACCTGAGCTTCGGTCCGTTCACCGGCACCGCGAAGGCCATCGGCCCGGAGGCGGCCAAGCTGGTCCACGACGTCCTGCAACGCGAGCTGGGCAAGCTGTCGACCGTGACCTTGACCCTCAATCCCGCCGACCAGAAGAACTTCGCCAAGAGTGGGTTGCTGGGCTTCTTGATCGACGGTGTGGTCACCCGCCTCGACGATACGGTGTCCGGCGGGAGCTCGGAGACCTCGTGCGACGTCAAGGCACAGGTGCTGCGCTGGCCGTCGAAGAGCCTGATCTCCTGGACCAACGCCGGCGCCAGCGTGCAATCGGGATCGCGCCCGCGCGACAAGGAAAATGCGCGCCACGACTGCCTGGAAGCGTCGGCGGTGCAGCTGGCCGAGGATTTGACCAAGTTTCTGAAGTCGCAAGGTGGATAGTGGTGACGAACATGAGACCGCGCACGTGGAGGACAAAATGAACAACATCGATCCCGGGCCGTCCGCACGTCCGCCTTACAAGCGCAAGGTTCGGAACTACTTGCTCGACGTCGGGCTCCAGCTCCGCTACACGGCGACCATCGTGATCGTCGCGGTGTTCCTGACGGCGGGCCTGGGGTTCAAGATGTACCAGGCGACGCGCGACGTATCGAAGGTGATCCTCTGGACCAGCCTGGTCGACCCGTCAAGCGCCGAGGAGCTGCAAGCGCAGTTCTCCAACAGCGACCGGGTGGTCCTGTGGGGCATCGTCGGATTTGGCGTGGTGCTGGTGTTCTCGATCGGCACGGTCGGGATCCTGATCACTCACAAGGTCGCCGGTCCGTTGCACAAGATCGCCTCCCTGTTCGCGCGCGTGCGCGAAAATCGCATGGGGCTCGCGCCGTCGAGCCTGCGCAAGGGCGACGAGCTGCAAGAGTTCTATTCCGCCTATCGCGAGATGCACACAGCTCTCCGCGCACGTGTCGAGGAGGACGTCCGCGTGCTCACCAACGCCGTGTCGGTGCTGGAAGCCGTCCCTGACGCCGCCCGCGACCGCTCATCACCGATGCAGCGCACGCTGGAAGAGCTGCGCCAGCTGCGCAAGCGCAAGGAGGAGAGCCTGGAGGGCGGCGAGAACCCCGACCTGCTCAAGAGCTCGGGCCACTAAAAAGAGTCGTCAGTCGTCAGTCGTCAGTCGTCAGTCATCAGGACCGAGAACTGAAAACTGATGGCTGAAAACTTCCGCGATGACTTCTCAGGATTGGCGGGTCTGCGCGGCGCTGACCAGACACAGGCCGTGCAGGAACAGTCCGGGCAGGAAGCAGCAGGCGTACCCCATGAGCGTGGTCGCCATCCAGGCGACGCCGGCGCCAGGGCGTCCGGAGTAGATGTGACCCGCGCCCGGGATCAACATTGACAGCATCACGGCCGTGACCGGGCTATGCTTGGGGCGCGCGGTCAGGAAGAACGACTCCCCGATGCTGATGGGCGGAGGCCCGATCGCCGTGCTGGCGACGCCGTTGGCCAGGATGGGCTTCCGGCCCGGGTAGACGTACTCGATGATTCCCGCGGCGGATGTGCGCACGTTCAACGTTCCGTGCTCGACCATGCGGGCCAGGTGGCGCTCGGCGGTCCGCACCGAGACCCGTCCCAGATAGGCGACATGGGCCGCAGTGATCGGGACGTCGGTCTCGAACAGCACCTTCAAGACCAGCTGTTCGAACTCATCGAAGTCCATGAGCTACCGACCAAGAGTAGCATAAACCGCAGAGCGGCAAGCGGGGATGTCTTGGCCGCGGCAAGTGAGAATTCGACGACATTCGCCGTCGCGAAACATCTCACTCCCGGTTCACCTGGCTATTTTTGGTCCCGAGCTACCCTTCGGGGGATCGGCCCCGGCGCCGCGCCGCAGCCAGGCCCTCTTCGCCGACGCTCCCGGTTCCCGTGCCTTCCCAGGGGTGTCGCTCGCCCTGCAGCACGGCCTCGACCGCATCCTCACTGCCGGTCTCGCGCGCCTTGGACAGCGCGCGGTGATCCTTGACCACCTCGGGCCCGAGGTACGACGCCAGCCAGATCCGTTCGATGATCGGGTAGGCGGCGACCAGCGGCAGCACGATCACCGCGCCGAGCAGCCCCTGCAGCGTCGCGCCCGCCAGCAGCGCCAGCAACACCGCCAGGGTCGACAGGCGCAGGCGCTGCCCGTAGACGTGCGGCACGATGAAGTAGCTCTCGACCACGTGATAGAAGACATAGAGCACGAACACCATGCCGGCGGCCGCGGGCGACACGGTGACCGCCAGGAGCACGGCGGGCAGGGTGGCGATGATGATCCCGACCACCGGAATGACGTCGCAAAGCCCGGCCAGGACCGCGAGCGGCATCGCCGCCGGGACGCCCAGCGCGTAAAGCACGATGGCGGAGTACACCGTGAACAGCAGCGAGGTGATGGCCTGCCCGCGCACGTACGCGTAGACCACCAGTGACACCTCCTCGGCGGTCACCGCCATGCGCTCGCGGTGGCGGCGCGGCACGTAGGCGATCAGCCACGCGTAAAGGCGCTTGCCGTCCAGCAGCAGATAGATCGTGACGATCAACGTGAAGAAGACCGAGACCGCGCCCGACAGGGCCGTGGTGCCCAGCGCCAGCGGCCGCTTCAAGTGCGCGGCGACCTCGGGCGAGCCGGGCAGCGCGAAGATCTCGCCGACGGCGCGCTTGAGCATCGGATACTGGGGCGGCAATCGCTCCTGGACCCGGTCGCGCAGCGCCGGAAAATCCTGCGCCAGCTTCGACAGCTGTTCGGCCAGCGAGGTCAGGACCACGCTCACCAGCAAGACGGTCAAGCCGACCATCATTAACGTCAGCAGCGAGACCACCATGCCGCGAGACAGACCGCGCCGCTCCAGTGTCGTGATCACCGGATGCAACGCGACCGCCAGCAACAGCGAGATGAAAAGAAAAACGAACTCCGGCCAGAGCCGCAGCCCCGCCCAGACCAGCAGCAGGGTCAGTACGATCTTGAGCAGCGTCGCAGTCGGCAGATGAAGATGAATATCGACCCGCTCGCGATCGTGCGCTGCCTCCAGCCGGAGACGTTCCGAGCCGCTCACGCGACCCGGCGACGAACGGCGACTCGGTACAGGGCCAGCAGGATGACGGCGCCGATCACCGAGGCGATCAGTCCGGGACCCGCGTCACCCGCGTGGTAGATGCCCAGCGCACCGCCCAGGAAGCCGGCGACGACCGAGCCCGCGATGCCGAGCAGCATGGTGATGATCCAGCCACCGGGATCGCGACCAGGCATCAGCAGCTTGGCGATCGCGCCCACGATGAGACCGACAATCAGAGACCAGATGAGATGCATGACAGGACTCCTTGATGAGTTGAGTTACAGACCGTTGGACCCGATCTCTTTCAAGGCTCTTTCAAGGTCCGTGCCCGCCGGAAGCTGAACCAAATCGGGGCCTGCCGCGATGTTGTGTTACCGGACCGTAGCGACGGGGCAAGGGCTGGTAACTCGAACACGGCGCTCCATGCCATGGCCCGGACGGGCGGATCAGAGGCCTCGGACTTCGGACTTCGGACTTCGGGGGCGTCGTACCTTCTTCAACTTACCCGAGGCCCGAAGCCCGAGGCCCGAGGCCCGAGGCCCGAGGCCCGAGGCCCCTTAACCGAACGGCATAGGGGTCATGCGCGGCGGTAAGTTTACATAATATATCTTATCGGACTTGTCCGTCCCGGGGCGCGTGGCCCGCCGGAACCTCCGGGAACCTCCGGCCTCGCTCAGCCCTGGCCGCGGCCGATGCGCGTGCGCAGTTGCCAGACCAGGGTCAGCGCCTCGAAGAAGATCGAGCCCGACATCTTGGACTGACCGACGCGGCGGTCGATGAAGCGGATCGGAACCTCGACCACCCGGAAGTCGTTGCGCAGCGCTCGCAAGGTCATCTCGATCTGAAACCCGTAGCCGCGGGCCGAGACCGCGCCGAGGTGCAGCCCGCGCAGGGTGCTCGCGCGCCAGGCTTTGAAGCCCGCCGTCGGGTCCTGGATCCCGATGCCCAGCACGCGGCGCGCGTACAGCCCGCCGCCCCGGCTGACGATGCGGCGGCCCAGGCCCCAGTTCTCGGTCCCGCCGCCGGCGACATAGCGCGAACCGATGGCCAGGTCCGCGCCCGCATCCAGCGCCGCCAGCAGCCGCGGGACATCCTGGGGATCGTGTGAGAAGTCAGCGTCCATCTGGACGATGCGTTCCCAGGGGCCTTCTTCCTCGCTGGCCGCCAGCACGTGCCGGAAGGCCGCCAGGTAAGCGGCGCCGAGGCCGCCCTTTCCCGTGCGGTGCAACACCCGGACGCGGACATCGGCGGCGGCCAGCTGATCGGCGAGCACCCCGGTCCCGTCGGGCGAATCGTCGTCGACCACCAGCACGGTCGCATCGGGAACCGCGGCGCGTACGGCCGGAACGATCTGCGGAAGGCACTCCCGTTCATTGTAAGTCGGGATGACGATCAGGGTGCGCGCCATTTGGAGTTTCTGGGGTTATACACGACACTCTGGGGCGTGAACCTGCTAATCACCGGCGGCGCCGGCTTCATAGGATCGTGCTTCGCCCGCCTCGCGCGTCGCCGGCGCCCCGACGCTGTGGTGGTGAACATCGACGCGCTGACCTACGCCGGGAATCTCGAGAACCTGCGCGACCTCGAGGCCGACCGACGCCACGTCTTCGTCAAGGCCGACATCCGCGACAAGGACGGCGTCGTCGCGCTGCTGCGCGCGCACCGGATCGAAGCCGTGGTGAACTTCGCCGCCGAGAGCCACGTCGACCGCAGCATCCTGTCAGCCGAGCCGTTCCTGGACACCAACGTCACCGGCACGCTACGCCTGCTCGAGGCGGCGCGCGCGACCGACGTGCGGCGCTTCCTGCAGATCTCCACCGACGAGGTCTACGGCTCGCTGGGCACGACCGGCGCATTCGAGGAGTCCACGCCGCTGTCGCCGCGCAGCCCCTACTCGGCCAGCAAGGCGGCCGCCGACCACTTCGTGATGGCGTTCCATCACACTCACGGGCTCGACACCGTGATCACCCGCTGCTCGAACAACTACGGGCCTTTTCAGTTCCCCGAGAAGCTGATCCCGCTCATGATCCTGAACGCGATGGACGGCAAGCCGCTGCCGGTCTACGGCGACGGCCTGTACGTGCGCGACTGGATCCACGTCGAGGACCACTGCGAGGCGATCGACGCCGTCCTGACCCGCGGTCGGGCCGGCGCCGTCTACAACGTCGGCGCCGAGAACGAGCGCCCCAACCTGGACGTCGTGCGCGCCATCCTGCGCCACACCGGACGCGACGAATCGCTGATCCGCTACGTCCCCGACCGTCCCGGGCACGACCGCCGCTACGCGATGAACGCGCGCCAGATCCGTGAAGAGCTGGGCTGGACACCGCGCCACGACTTCGAGCGAGGGCTGGCCGACACCGTCGCCTGGTACGTAGAGAACCAGCCGTGGTGCGAGCGCGTGCGCAGCGGGGCCTACCGCGATTACTATGAGCGCCAGTACGGCGCGCGTCTGCGACAGGGAGGAGACAGGGCATGAGCAGCGGTACCCAGACGCTGGAGCTGCGCGGCGTGGTCCTGGCCGGCGGGACAGGATCGCGGCTGTTTCCGCTCACCAAGGTCACCAACAAGCACCTCTTGCCGGTCGGGCGCGAGCCCATGATCTTCCATCCGGTGCGCAAGCTGGTCGAGGCGCGCATCCGCGAGATCCTGATCGTCACCGGCACCGAACACATGGGCGACGTGGTCGGCCTGCTGGGCAGCGGCACCGACTTCGGCTGCGAGTTCACTTACCGCGTCCAGGACCAGGCCGGCGGCATCGCGCAGGCGCTGGGGCTTGCGCAGCGCTTCGGGCGCGGCGGGCGCCTGGCGGTGATCCTGGGCGACAACATCTTCAGCGGATCGATCGCCGGCTTCGCCGACTCGTTCCGCGAGCAGAAGAGCGGCGCCAAGATCCTGGTCAAGGAGGTGCCCGACCCCGGCCGCTACGGCGTCGCCGTGACCCAGGCCGGGCGCGTGGTGCGCATCATCGAGAAGCCCCAGGACCCACCGAGCGCGCTCGCGGTCACCGGCATCTATTTTTACGACGAGACCGTGTTCGAGGTGATCGCCGGGCTCAAACCCTCGGCGCGCGGCGAGCTCGAGATCACCGACGTCAATAACGCCTACCTCGCGCGCGGCGACCTGACGTTCGACACCCTGCCCGGCTGGTGGACCGACGCCGGGACCTTCGATTCACTCAAGGTGGCGAACGACCTGGCCCTGCAAGGCGCAGGCGACTGAGCGCTGTCCGCCGTCCGGATCCCCTTTTTTCGATCCCCGGACGCTCGAGACGCGCTCGCGTCAGCGCGGGCGCAGGGCTTCGGGGATGGCGGCCAGGGGTAGGTTTTCCTGGTCGCGCCTGGACAGGATCGGATCGGCGGCGCCCCAGTCCAGACCGAGCGCGGGGTCGCTCCACAGGATGCCCAGCTCGTCGCTGTTGTCGTAGTACTCGTCGACCAGGTAGGTCATGAACGAGTCCTCGATGGCGTAGAAGCCGTGCGCGACCCCCCTGGGGATGTAAAGGCCGACCGGGTGACCCTGGCCCATCTCCAGGGTCTGCGACCTGCCGAAGGTCGCCGAGTCGGCGCGGAAATCGTAGAGCGCCGCGCGCACCAGCCCGCTGGGCACAGCCCAGAAGTCGGCCTGCTTGCGGTGGTAGTGCAGCCCGCGCAGCACGCCCCGCTTCGAGAACGAGCAGTTGCCCTGGATCATCTCCCGCGCCTCGGGGATCCAGCCGCGCCGGTAGCTCTCGAAGAAGTAGCCGCGGTCGTCACCGAAGGATCGGAAGGGAACGATATGGATGCCGGCGATGATCTGGTCGGACATGGATCTCCTGGTGCCTAGGTCGCTTCGCTCTCGGACTTCATGAACCCGCGCGCCGCCTCTTGCCACGATGACATGGTGTCCAGCCCGCGCAGGCGCAGCATGCGGTTGTCCAGGATCGCGCGCCGCGGGCGCGGCGCCTTCATCGGCAACGCCGAGGTCGGCAACGCATCGATCCGGCTGTCCGGCAAGCCGAGCTCGCCGGCCAGAAAATGCGCGAACGCGGCCCAGCTGGTCTCGCCCGCCGAGGTGCAGTGGTAAAGGCCAAACCAGGGCGTGCGCGCCAGCGCCGCCGACACCTGGGCCACCTCGGCGACCCAGGTGGGCGAGCCCAGTCGGTCGCGATCGGCGCGCACCACCTCGCCGGCCTTCAATCGGCGCAAGATGGTCGACGGGAAGTTGCGCCCTCCCCTGCCATACAGACAGCCGACGCGCACGACGAACAGCCGCTGCGTCGCCGCCGCGGCCAGCACCTCGCCCGCGACCTTGGAGCGCGCGTACAGCCCCTGCGGCGAGGGCGGGTCGAACTCGTCGTAGGACCGCTCGCGCTCCCCGTCGTAGACGAAGTCGGTCGAGTAGTGGACCAGCGCGGCGCCGGCCGCGTCGGCAGCGCGCGCCAGGGTCTCGGGCGCGATGGCGTTGGCGGCGTAGGCGCGGTCGGGCTCGGCCTCGGCACCGTCGACGTCGGTGTAGGCGGCCGCGTTGAAGGCGACGTCGGGCGCGAACCGTTCGAAGGCGGCGCGCACCGCGCCCGGGTCGCAGATGTCGCAGGACGCGCGATCCAGCGCCGCCGCCAGCTGATACCCGGCGCGCGGCAGGGCCGCCACCAGTGCCTGGCCCAGGGTTCCTCTGGCGCCGAAGACGATCGCTCGCATGGCGGTCAGGAGGTGGGCGCGCGGCCGGCGAGAGACGAGCGCACGTCCTCCTCGTCGGCGCGCACCATCATCTGCACCAGTTGCCGGAAGGTGACCTTGGGCGCCCAGCCCAGCGCCTGCCGCGCCTTGGCAGCGTTGCCGTGCAGATGGTCGACCTCGGTCGGGCGGAAGTAGCGCGGATCGATCTCGACGTACTTCTTCCAGTCGAGGTCCAGCTCGGCGAAGGCGACCTCGCACAACTCGCGCACCGAGTGCGACTCGCCGGTCGCGATCACGTAGTCGTCGGCCTTCGGCTGCTGCAGCATGGTCCACATGGCCTCGACGTAGTCGCCAGCGAAGCCCCAATCGCGCCGCGCCTCCAGGTTGCCGAGATAGAGCTTGCTGTCCAGGTGGTGGCGGATGCGCGCCGCGGCCCGCGTCACCTTGCGGGTCACGAACGGGATCCCGCGCCGCGGGGACTCGTGGTTGAACAGGATGCCGCAGCTGATGAAGATGCCGTAGGCGTCGCGGTAGTTCTGGCACAACTGGTGGGCGAACACCTTGGCGCAGGCGTACGGGCTGCGCGGCAAGAAGGGGGTGGTCTCGTCCTGCGGGGGCGCGGCCGCCCCGAACATCTCGCTCGACGACGCCTGGTAAAAGCGGATCGACCGCTCGCTGCCGGTCCCTCGGATCGCCTCGAGCAGGCGCAGCGTGCCCATGGCGACCGCCGACGCCGTGTACTCGGGCACATCGAAGCTGACGCGCACGTGGCTCTGCGCGCCCAGGTTGTAGATCTCGTCGGGCTGCGCCGCGTCCAGGATCCGGCGCAGCGAGCTGCCGTCGTCGAGATCGCCGTAGTGCAGGCGCAGGCGGTAATTGGCGGCGTGGGGATCCTGATAGATGGGATCCAGACGTTCGGTGTTGAACGTGCTCGCGCGGCGCAGCACGCCATGGACTTCGTATCCCTTGGCGAGCAGGAGCTCGGCGAGATACGAGCCGTCTTGTCCGGTGATTCCCGTGATCAGGGCGCGCTTCATGCGGGGGCCTTCCTGTCGATCTCCTCTTGGTGCGCCTCGTAATACTTCACCGTCGCTGCGATACCTAGCGAAAACGGCGTGCGCGCCACGAACCCGAAGCGAGCCTTGGCGCGCGATACGTCGAGGGTGCGGCGCGGCTGGCCGTTGGGTTTGCTGGTGTCCCAGACAAAGCGTCCCTGATAGCCGGTGGCGTGCGCGACGAACGCCGCCAGATCGCGCACAGCGATCTCCTCGCCGCTGCCCAGGTTGACCGGGTCGCTCGAGTCGTACTTCTCGGCGGCCAGCAGAATCCCCTCGGCGGCGTCCTCGACGTACAGGAACTCACGCGTCGGCGAACCGTCGCCCCACAGAACCACCTCGGCCTGGCCGCGCTGGCGCGCCGTGACGCACTTGCGGATCATGGCCGGGATCACGTGCGAGGTGTGCAGGTCGAAGTTGTCGCGCGGGCCGTACAGATTGACCGGAAAGAGCACCACGCTGTGGAAGTCGTACTGCTCGCGATACGCCTGCGACTGCGCGAGCATCATCTTCTTGGCCAGGCCGTAGGGGGCGTTGGTCTCCTCCGGGTAGCCGTTCCACAGGTCGTCCTCGCGAAACGGGATGGGCGCGAACTTGGGATACGCGCAGATCGTGCCCAGGCCGACCATCTTGGGGATGCGCGCCAGCCGGCACTCTTCGATCAGCTGCGCGCCCATCATGAGATTGTCGAACAGGAAGCGACCCGGGTTGTCGCGGTTGGCGCCGATGCCCCCGACCTGGGCGGCCAGGTGAATCACCATGTCGGGTCGCCCGTCCTGCAGCAGTCGGGCGCAAGCCGACCGTTGCACGAGGTCGTACTCCGCCGAGCGCGGCACGAAGACCAGGGCGCCGGCCGCACGCAAACGCTCGACGACGAAGCTACCCAGAAAACCGGCGCCACCGGTGACGACGACCCGTCTCGATTGCCAGAAACTTTGCATGGGGTGCGTGCAGATTATAAGGAAACGGTCTTACCGCGTAGAGCTGGCTCACGGCAGGGGGGCTGGGGGGTTGTCGGTATCGACGGCGGCGCGCAACGATCGCCGGCCGGCGGCCACCTCGGCGGCCAGCGCTGTCAGCACCGGCAGCGGGTCGCTGCCCCCGTCGCCCTTGCTGCTGGCGCCCGCCCCTGCCCCACCCGGGCCCGTGCCCATGGCCACGCCGCCGGGTTTCACGGTGGCGCCGAAGGTCGTGACCACGAACAGCCGGATCACCTCGGCGCGTTCGCCGGGTAGCTCGGCGGCGTAGGCCTCGACCAGGTCTGCGATGTCGCGTGGCGGCGCGCCGCGCAGCACCGCCCGGCTCCAGGCAGAGATCAGCTTGGCCTGGAAGTTTCGGAATGGGCCCAGCACGGCGGCGGGGCTGATGCCGGCTGGCACTCGTTCGCTGACGAACGGGGCGTAGACCTCGGCGGGGGCGACACGGTGGCCGATACCCTTGGACTGGGCCATGCGGTAGAGCACCGTCGCGGCCACCCCCGGATCGCGCAGCATCTCCGCACCCGAACGTAGCTGCGGCGGACCGCCGTCACTGGGCCGCATCACGAAGCGGTTCTGGCGCACGTCGGCGAACAGCGCGCGCTGGGCTGCGGTGCCGGCGTCCGGGGCCAGCGTTCCGCGCGGTCCATCGCCGACGCGCCACTCGCGCGCGATGACCTCCATCGCCGAAGCGAAGCCGGCGATCAACGGCTCCGCGGTATTCACCTGCGCAGCCGGCCTCGGTTCCCCCGGCGACGGCGCCGGCGCCGGCGCCGCGGGCGGGCTCGGCACCAGCCCGCCCGAGGCCAGCGCGACCGCGATGCTGCGGCCGAGGCGCGCGCTCACGGTCTGCGCCAGCGCGGGGTCGTTCTCGGGCGCCGCGGGCACGGCAATCCAGCTCACGCCCGGCCGCTCCGTGGCGCCACCAAAGAACCCGGTGGTCGCGAGGCCCCGGCCGCCGGTCACTTCCCGGGCGGCGGCGGGGTCGCCCCCGAGCACGAACACTGTCGGCTCGGCCGCCGCCGCCCGAGCGTGCGCGGGAAAGGCTTTGCCGCCACCCCCTGCCGTCTTGGCCTCGCGCACGAACTGCTTGCGCAGGTAATCGGTGCGCAGCAGCTCGGCGTCGAACCCGACCGCGAACAGCTTGTGCAGCGGCACGGCGCGGACGTCATCCAGCGCCAGCGTCTCCACGATCGGCAGGCCGCTCGGTCCGCGCCGGGTGTGCCCCGCGCTGTCGTAGGTGGGCGCCAGCAACAGGTAGCCGTCGGGCAGCCCCATCGGCTCCGCCCCCGATGACCAGCATGCCGGCGCGCCAGCGATGAGAGCGATCCAGGCGATGCGGCGGCGAAGGCTGCCGCGCGGGCGACACGATGTACCGCTACCGTTGCGGATGACGGGGGAGAGCGGCTCGGCTAGCGGTGGCGCGTCGGGGTGGGGGCGCAATACTTTTGAAGAATACGCTTCAGCGACTCGAAGTCGACCGGCTTGTAGAGCACCGACACGTCCTCCTTGACGCCGATCATCTGGTCGTTGGCCGCGGTCATGATCACCCGCGGGATGTCGCACAGCGCCGCGTTGCTCTTGATCGCACGCAGGAACTCGACGCCGTTCATCACGGGCATGAAGACGTCGATCAGCATCAGGCAGGGGCGTTCGCGCTCCAGCAAGGCCAGCGCCTCCCGCCCATTGCCGGCGCAGATGGCGCGAAAGCCCTGCTCTTCCACCAGCTCCTTGACCATCTCGGAGACGTCGCTGTCGTCGTCCAGCACCAGCACCGTGCGGTCGGCGGGGCAGGCCGACAGCTGCTCGACCGCGGGAGCCGGTTTGCGCTCCGGCACACGTCCTACCGAGGGCGATCGACCGTGCACCATCACGTTGTGGCCTTTGTTTCGCGTGTGGTCACGGCTGATATCAATAGGAAAGATTCCGCGCGAGGCAAGAGGCACGGATGAGAAATGTTACCGATCGAGAAAAGAAAAACGCCTGGCCCCCGTGTGAACGGGACCAGGCGTCGATGGAACTACTGAGCGACGAGTCGGTTATCAGCCGAGCAGCTTGAGGGCGACCTGCGGCATCTGGTTGGCCTGGGCCAACACCGACACGCCGGCCTGCATCAGGATCTGCGTGCGGCTCATGTTCGAGGTCTCCTCGGCCACATCCACGTCGCGGATAC
>DASRQZ010000039.1:0-14945 GCA_035696125.1 Polyangia bacterium | reverse complement strand
CCCGGGCAAGGGCGGAAAGCCCGACGGTGGGCTGATCCCGATCGCGCGGCCGTGCGAATACCTGATTCGCGACAGCTCGTGGGGCATGGGACACATGGAAGAGGTCGATAGCCTGACAGTAGGTCCCGAGGAGCACGAGGAGAAAGCCGAAAAGCGCGACGGGCAAGAGGAGGTCCAGCCCGGAATGCCGATGTAACAGACCATTCGGACCGCCTTGTGGTCAGGCGGACGTGCTCAGGAGGCGCGCCGATTCGGCGATGGCGCGCGCGGCCCGCTCGGTCGATGGTACGTCGTCGAAGGCGCCGCCGAAGCGTACGCTCTCGCCGTTGACGAATCCCAGGACCAGGTGGAACTGGGGCGTCTGGCCGCCGATGTGAAAGGTCTGCATGGTGCCTACCCCCACCGACTCAAGCTCGTCGAGCCTCCAGGTCCGGACGGCGGGCCGTCCGAAGACCAGTCCACGGCGGCGCAAGACGATGCCGTCGGTTGATATGATCAGGCGCGCGCGCGCGTAGAGGACCACGAACAACATCGCCAGCGTCGACAAGCACAAGAGGCCGAAGATCGGCGCGAATACCCAGCGAGACGGATCGCTGGCATCCCAACGAAGCGCATCATTGAAGATCCAGCCCATGGCGCCTGCGCCTCCGGCACAGACCAGGGCTCCGAACCACCGCGTCGCGGTGACCACCGTGGTGTAGACGTGCTCCCGCTCGGTCACCACCCGCGCGATGGGGTCGAAGTTGTCGCCCGCGTCCGACGTCACCGGCGCCGCCATGTCGTCAGGCCGACGCCCGAACCAGGCGCACCGATTCGGCGATGGCGCGCGCGGCGCGCTCGGTCGAAGGCATGTCGTCGAAAGCGCCACCGAACCGCACGCTTTCGCCGCTGGTGAAGCCCAGCACCAGGTGGAATTGCGGCGTCTGGCCGCCGATGTGGAACGTCTGCATGCTACCGACCCCGGCGGACTCCAGTTCCTCGAGCCTCCAGGTCCGGAGGGCGGGCCGGCCGAAGACCAGGCCACGCCGGCGCAAGATGATGCCGTCCGGCGAGATGATCAGGCGAGCGCGGGCGTAAAGAAGCACGAACACCGCCCACAAGATCGCCAGACCGCCCAGGCCGGACAGCGTCGCGCCCACGCCTCGGAAGACCGATTCACCATCGAAGTCCGGCTGCAAGAGCGTGTACATGACCCAGGCTGTCGCCGCAAAGCAACCGGCGGAGATGATGGCGCCGAACCAGCGCGTACCCGTGACCACGGTGGTGTAGACGTGCTGGCGATCGGCGACGACCCGCACAACCGACCCAAAGCGCTCTTCCTGCGCGCCCGCAGTGCCGGCGAGTTCTTCCTCCACGCCCGGGCTCACGTCGGTGGGCGGAAGCGGCCCGGGTACCAGTCCTCAGGGTGGTCCTCGGGCAGCGGATCGACGGGGACGTGCTCCTCGGCGGCGCCGTCGCCCTCGGTGCCGGCCTCGGCGTCCCAGTAGCGGGGTCTGTCGGCGGCCGCGGCGGTGTCGCTGGTCTCCTCTTCCTCGGAGGCCATCGGCGCGCGCTCGGTGCCGGGCGCGTGCGCGCGGATGCGGGCGAAGGGTACGTCCTCGAAGAAGGGGATCCTCTCGCCGCCCACGATCCAGTACATCGAGTAGAACTTGTGGGGCAGCACCTTCTCGAACTTCAGCGATAGCAGGCCGCCTTTGGGGGTCGCGGCGCTGAGCGGCAGCTCTTTGTCGTACTCCTGATCGGCGCTGACCAGCAGCACGGCGTCGACGCCGCCGGCGGGCTTGCCGTCGAGCTGATCGACGAACACCTCGACCAGGTGGTCCTCTTCCTCGCGCTCCTCCGGCTCTTCCTCGGCGGGGGGCATCGCGCCGGGGTCCATCATGGCCAGATAAGTTCCCACCGCGGCGTTGGGCGGGCTCGGCGCCAGGTGATTCTGGGTCATCATGTCCAGGTGGCGCGGCGTCTCCTCGCCCTCGACGGTGACATCGATCGAGTAGCTGGTGAAGTAGGCCTTGCCCTGCACGATGTGGCTCACCACGCCGCCCCCCGTGGCCTGCGCGACCTCGTTGCCGGTCGACTTGGCGAAGAAGGACGACTTCTTGCCCATCGGGTTGCCCTCGACCACCACGGATGTGGCGCCACCCTGCAGGTCGGCCGCCATCGCCAGGTTGGGTAGCGGCGTGGGGATCGGACCGGCGGGCGGTGTGGGCGGGCACAGGCAGACGTCGGGAAAGGCCGTGGACTGCCCCGCGCTCCCCGCGTGCACCACCGACCGCTTGTTGACGAACACCGTATCGCCCACCGCCAGCGGATGGTCGTCCGGGGCCGCGGCGGCTGTCAAGCCAAGTCCGCGTGGCCGGCAAAATCAGCGACCCATCGTGCCACCAGTTGACGATAGCCCTCACCCGCGGCGGACCGCGGGCGCGCCGGCGCGCTCCGGTGGTATCGTCGCCGGTGTGCTGGTGAACAACACCGGGTACGCCGCGGCGGAGGCTGTCCTCATGGACACCGACGGGCGCGAAGTCTTTCTGGTGGTGGCGAAGGCCAGCTTCCGCTGGCAGCCGGACGGTTCGCTGCAGCCGATCGAGCCCGCGCCTCCGGTGGTCAGCACCGACCTCTTCGCCGGTCCGCCCGCGACTTCGGGCCTGCTGGTCGCCGGCGAGCAGACGCTGCCCAAGCCGCGCGTCGACTTCCTGATCCAGGGCGAGATCGTGCGGGACACCCCGACCGAGCAGGTCGACTGCACGCTGGAGATCGGCAACCGCCTGGTGAAGTCGGTCCGGGTCTTCGGCGATCGGCACTGGCGGCACGGCGCCGGCGGCTCGATGGTGCCCTCGCGGCCGCGGCCGTTCGTGCGCATGCCGATCGAATGGCAGCGCAGCTTCGGAGGCGCCGACCCCGACGACCCGAGCTGCCTGGATCGCCGCAACCCCATCGGCCGCGGCGTGCGGCGGCGGGTCGCCACGCTGGAGGGTCACCCGGTGCCCAACTTCGAAGACCCGGCCGCGCCGATCCTGGACGCGCACAAGCCGCAAGCGCCGGTGGGGTGGGGACCGATCGCGCCCCACTGGCAATCGCGCAGCGAGCTGGCCGGCACCTACGACGCCCGCTGGCAAGCGGAACGCTTTCCCTTGTTGCCCCTCGACTTCGATCGCGCCTTCCTGAACGTGGCGCCGCGCGATCAGCAGCTGGAGCGCTATCAACCCGGCGCGGAGGTGCGCCTCACCGGCTTCACTCCGCGGCGGCGCGAGTGGTTCGTGCTGCCCGAGTGGGCGCCCCTCGTGACGGTGGTCGACGCGCGCACCATCATCGAGGTCCCGTCGCGGGTCGACACCGTCGTCGCCGAGCCGATGGAGCAGCGTCTGACGCTGGTGGCGCGCGCCGTTCACACCCCCCAGGACGTCCAGGCGCTGGCCACCGCGTTCCTGGGCCCGCTCGCCGCCGAGCAACGGCAGGCGCTGCGTGCGGGCAAGCCCGTGCCGGCGTTGCCCGTCTGAACGGACAATCCCCGCACGCGGACCGCCCGTCCAATGCAGTTCGGTTAACTGGTCCTCCCTCGGGCCTCAGGCCTCCGGCCTCCGGCCTCAGGCGTCAGACTTTGGACTTCGGACTCGTGGGACTGGACTGCGGGGGAAACTCTTGCGACGCCACGGCCGATGAGTACAGGCACCCGTAACTTCTCTCAACTTACCCGAGGCCCGAAGCCCGAGGCCCGAGGCCCTTAACCGAACCGCACGCGGACCGCCGTCGCAGGTTCAGCGGCCTGCGCGCGCGGTCCGGGCGTGGGTCACCACCGCCGCGCCGCGCTCGGCGCCCTCGCTGGTGCCCAGCACCAGGGTGGCGGGACCGTCGGTCACGCCGTGGCGCAGGAAGAACGCGGCCAGGCCCAGCGCGAAGGGACCGGTGGCCGCGCCCAGCTCGCCGGCGCACGACGCCGTGCTGGCGATCAGCGGCCGCGGTTCGGCACGCGCCTGCAGGCGCGCGATCGCCAGCGTGACCTCGCGGAAACCGAAGCGATCGCCGGCGGCGTCGTGGATGAACGTGCTCACCTCGGCGGGCGCCAGCACCGCCGCCGCCAGCGCGTCGCGCGCCGCCGCCGCCAGGCCGGCCCCGATGTTGGGCTCACCGTCGTTCCGGGTGCGCGGCTCCTGCGCGCGCGCGACCCCGGCGATGGCGGCCAGCGCGCCGGGCGCGCCGTCGCGGCCGAGACGCAGGAAGGCGGCACCCTCACCCGGGATCACGCCCTCGGTGGTCGAGGTCTTGAGCCGTCCGGCGCGTAACCAGCGGTCGAGAACCTGGCGGTCAACCAGCGAGTCGACGCCCCCCAGATAAACGGTGGCGGCCGATCGGCTGGTCAGCAGGCGGTCGGCCTCTTCCAGCGCGTCGAAGATCGCGCCCCGCCCCGAGGCGAAAGCCTGGCTGGCCGGAAGGTCGATCGGCGCGCCGACCTGGGCGGCGATGGCCGACAGCATCTCCTGCGCCGGACGCCGCGGCAGGTCGGGCTCGGGCGCCGGCAGGCAGAGCAGCAGCGGCGCGGGCGGTCCGACGGCCGATTCCCCGGCCCCCACGCGCGGCGAGGCGGTGCACTCGATCAGCGCGCGCGCCGCCATGGTCGCCAGCCGATCGTCGCCGGAGATCTCGCTCAGATCCAGCGGAGTGCGCGCCCCGACCACCGGCGCGCCGGCGGCGTCGCGCCAGGGCAGCTCTTCGAAGAACTTGAGGTTGAGGCGCGCCGATCCGAACGCGGTCGCGCTACGCACGCCCGAGGATGTGAACACCCCGAGAGCCTGAATGGCCAGCGGCCGCGCGGTAGGAATACGCCCAGAGATAGTACTTTTCCGGTCGAGCTGCCAGGTAGAGCGCCCGAGGGGCGGCGGCGGCGGCTGGTGAAGAGGGGTATCCCGTCGCCGCCTACGCCGCGCGCACCTGGCCCTCGCGCGCCGGGTCGTATCCCAGGTTGGGGCCCAGCCAGCGTTCCACCTCGGCGATGGTCATGCCCTTGCGCTGATGGTAGTCGACGACCTGATCGCGGCCGATCTTGCCGACGCTGAAGTAACGCGACTCGGGGTGCGCGAAGTAAAGGCCGCTCACGCTCGACCCGGGCCACATCGCGAACGACTCGGTGAGGAGCATGCCGGTGTTGCGCTCGACGTCGAGCAGGCGCCACAGCGTGTCCTTCTCGGTGTGGTCGGGGCAAGCGGGGTAGCCGGCGGCGGGCCGGATGCCGCGGTAGTCCTCGTGGATCAGCTGCTCCTTGGTCAGATCCTCGCGCTTGCCGTAACCCCAGTGGTCGCGGACGCGCTTGTGCAGGTACTCGGCGAAGGCCTCGGCCAGCCGGTCGGCCAGCGCCTCGGCCATGATCGCGTTGTAATCGTCGTGCTGCGCCTTGAAGCGCTCGCACACCTCCTTGAGCCCGATGCCGGTGGTGACGGCAAACCCGCCCAGGTAGTCGGGCAGGCCCGTGTCCCGGGGCGCGACGAAATCGGCCAGGCAGCGCGCCGGACCGCCGTCATCCCCCTCCGCCGATTTGCCGGTCGTTGTCCCGGTCTTGGCCCCGGTCTTGGTCCCGGTCCTGGTCCCGGTCTTGGCCGCCTGCTGGCGCAGGAAGTGAAAGCGCGCCAGCGCGCGCGCGCCGGTCGCGTCGTCGTAGAGCTCGACGTCGTCACCGACGCTGTTGGCGCGGAACATCCCGTACACGCCGCGCGCCTTGATCAGCTTCTGCTCGATGATGGTATCGAGCAGGGCGTTACCCTCGGCGAACAGCTGCTGGGCCTGGTCGCCGTACTTCTCGTGGGTGAGGATGCGCGGGTAGACACCCTTCAACTCCCAGGTGTGGAAGAACGGCGTCCAGTCGATGTACTCGCGCAGGGTGCCGAGCGGCACGTCTTCGAGCACCCGCACCCCCAGGAAGTCGGGCGTGGCGATGTCCTCGGCGCGCCACTGGATCGGCGTGCGGTTGGCGCGCGCCGCCTCCAGCGTCACCAGCTTGTGCCGGGGCGTGCCGTGGATCCGGCGCAGGTCTTCGTAATCGGCGCGGTGCTGGGCCACGAAGGCCGCCTTGCCGTCGTCGCTGAGCAGGCTGGTGGTGACCGGCACGGCGCGGCTGGCGTCCAGCACGTGCACCACCGGCTCGCTGTAGTGGGGGGCGATCTTGACCGCGGTGTGAGCGCGGCTGGTGGTCGCGCCGCCGATCAGGAGCGGCAGCTTGAAGCCCTGGCGCTCCATCTCGCGCGCCACGTGGGCCATCTCGTCGAGCGAGGGGGTGATGAGGCCCGACAGACCGATCAGATCGGCCTTCTCGGCGCGCGCCCGTTCGAGGATCTTCTCGCACGGGACCATGACGCCCATGTCGACGACCTCGTAGTTGTTACAAGCCAGCACCACGCCGACGATGTTCTTGCCGATGTCATGCACGTCGCCCTTCACGGTGGCGAGCACGATCTTGCCCTGGGTGCGCACCGCCTCGCCGGCGGCGACGCGCTGGGCCTTCTCGGCCTCCATGAACGGCGTGAGGTAGGCCACCGCCTTCTTCATCACGCGCGCCGACTTCACCACCTGGGGCAGGAACATCTTGCCCGAGCCGAAGAGATCGCCGACCACGCTCATGCCGGCCATCAGCGGGCCTTCGATCACCAGCAGCGGGCGCCCCAGCTTCTGGCGAGCCTCCTCGGTGTCGGCGTCAATGAAGGCGTCGATGCCCCGCACCAGCGCGTGCGACAGCCGCTCCTCGACCGTGCCGCGCCGCCACTCGTCCTCTTTTTTCTTGTCGGCCGCGGCCGGACCGGCGGCCTCGCTCTTGAGTCGTTCGCCGTATTCGACCAGGCGCTCGGTGGCGTCGGCACGCCGGTTGAGCAGCACGTCCTCGATGAGATCGCGCAGCTCGGGCGCGATCTCTTCGTAAACCTCCAGCATGCCGGCGTTGACGATGCCCATGTCCATGCCGGCGGCGATGGCGTGGTACAGGAACGCGGCGTGCATGGCCTCGCGCACGCGGTTGTTGCCGCGGAAGCTGAACGACACGTTGGACACGCCGCCGCTGACCTTGGCGTGGGGCAGGTTGGCCTTGATCCAGCGCGTGGCCTCGATGAAATCGACCGCGTAGTTGTTGTGCTCCTCGATGCCGGTGGCGACGGTCAGCACGTTGGGATCGAAGATGATGTCCTCGGGCGGAAAGCCCACCTCGTCGACCAGGATGCGGTAGGCGCGCGCGCAGATCCGGATCTTGTCGGCGAGCGTCGCGGCCTGGCCCTGCTCGTCGAAGGCCATCACCACGACGGCGGCGCCGAACTTGAGCACGGTGCGGGCGTTCTGGCGGAACTTGTCCTCGCCTTCCTTCATCGAGATCGAGTTGACGATGCCCTTGCCCTGCAGCCCGCGCAGGCCGGCCTCGATCACCTCCCACTTCGAGGAGTCGATCATGAACGGCACCTTGGCCACCTCGGGCTCGCTGGCCAGCAGCGACAGGAACCGGCTCATGGCGGCGACGCCGTCGATCATCCCCTCGTCCATGCACACGTCGATGACGTTGGCGCCGCTCTCGACCTGCTGGCGCGCGATGGCCACGCCTTCCTCGAACTTGCCCTCCTTGATCAGCTTGGCGAACCTGGGCGAGCCGGCGACGTTGGTGCGCTCGCCGATCATCATGAACACGCCGGGCTGCTGGGTGAAGGGCTGCGAGCCCGACAGGCGCAGCGGTCGCGTCGGCTCGGGCGCGGGCGGTGCCACGTCTGCCGCCACCCCGCTGGCGGAGGTCGGCGCCGTGCCCGCGCCCGGCGACGCCGCCGGGACCGCGACCAGCCCGCGCGGCGGCTGTTCGGACAGCGCGCGCGCGATGGCCTCGATGTGATCGGGCGTATTGCCGCAGCAGCCGCCGGCGATGTTGATGAGGCCAGCCTCCGCGAACTGGCGCAGGTAGCGGGCCATGTCGGCCGGATCCAGATCGAAGCCGGTCGGCGACAGCGGGTTGGGCAACCCGGCGTTGGGGTAGCAGGAGACCGCGGCGCTGGCCTTTTCCGCCAGCTCGGCCAGGAACGGGTACATGAGGTCCGGCCCCAGCGAGCAGTTGAGGCCGACGCTGATCGGCCGCACGTGCGCGACCGCGTTCCACAGCGCCTCGATCGTCTGCGCCGAGATCATGGTCTCGCCGCCGCGTCCGACCGCCGCCGAGATCATCACCGGCAGCTCCTTGCCGTCCTGGTCGAAGACCTCGCGGATGGCCACCAGCGCCGCCTTGGCGTTGAGCGAGTCGAAGATGGTCTCGACCAGCAGCAGGTCGCAGCCGCCCGCCATCAGGGCGCGCACCTGTTCGATGTAGGCCGCCTTCACCTGGTCGAAGGTCACGACCCGGAAGCCCGCGTCATCGGCGTCAGGCGAGTTGGACAGCGACACCGTGAGCGGTCCGATGGCGCCCGCGACGAAGCGCTGGCGCCCATCGGCGTTGCCGACCCGGTCGGCCCAGGTGCGGCACTGCTGCGCCGACTGCTGGTTGATCTCCCAGGCCAGCGACTGCAGGAATGGGTCTTCGATGATCTTCTGATAGAACGCGGGGTCCTTGCGCCCGCCGTGCTCGCGCGGGTCGTCGACGAAGAACTCGCTCTGGGTGATGCTGGTGGCGCCGAAAGTGTTGGTCTCGATGATGTCGGCTCCGGCCTCCAGGAAGCGGCGGTGGATGTCGCAGATCATCTGCGGCTGGGTCAGCGAGAAGAGCTCGCCGTTGTTGAGCAAGTCCTTCTTCGAATTCCGGAAGCGATCACCGCGGATGTCGGCCTCGGTCATGCCGTAGGTGCGGACCGTGGTGCCCATCGCGCCGTCGATGATGGCGATGCGTTGCCCCAGCAGCCGCCGGAGCGGATGGTCGTGGTGAGGGTCGCGGCCATGGTTGTGGCCGTGGTCGTGGTTGTGGTCGTGGTTGTGGTCGTGGTCGTGGTCGTCCTGACTCATCGTCCGTTCCCCGTGTGCGCCCTGGGCTTGTCGCCGATGGCCAGCACCACTTGCAAGTGCGGTTTCTTGATCTCGCGCGACGCGACCTCGGCCGACTGTACCGTGAGGCCGGCGCGCGTCATGAAGCCGCGCACGGCGCGCGGCGAAAACCCCGGGTGCCGCTCGCCGTAGCGCGACGTCACCTCTGACTGGCGGTGCTCGTCCAGGCACAGCAGCACCAGCCGGCCGCCGGGGCGGAGCACGCGCGCGCACTCGGCCAGCGCGCGCGCCGGCCGCTCCGCGTAGGTCAGGGTGTGGAACATCAGCACCGAGTCGAAGCTGCCGTCGCGGAAGGGCAAGGCGTGCACGTCAGCCACCTGGGTGGCCACGCCGTCAAAGCGCCGCAGGCGCTCGCGCGCGGCGCCGATGAGGCGCGGGTTGGTGTCGATGCAGGTCAGCGAGCGGCAGTAGGGGGCCAGCGCGCTGGCCGCCGCGCCGTCGCCCGAGCCCACGTCCAGCACGTCGCCGAGACGCAGCAGCGCCGCGATTCCGGCCGCCAGCGACTGCCAGGTGCGTCCGGGCGAGTAATCGCGCTCCAGCTCGTCGACCAGGTGCTCGGGCACGCTGCCCCGGCGTTCGGCGTCCAGCGCGATGAGCCGCTTCTGGTCGCCCTCGAGGGTCGCGTCGTTCGAGCTCGCCGCTTCATCCAGGCAGGCGCGCACGGCGCCCGGCAATCTGTCGGTCGCCAGCGCATAGAACGACTGCGCTCCCTTGCGCCGGTCGCGGACGAACCCCGCCTCCCGCAGCCGCCCGAGGTGGGTCGACACCCGCGGCTGCGCGATGCCGGTCACCCGTACCAGGTCGGTCACGCACAGCTCCCGCTCGCGCAGCAGCGCGCACAGCCGCAACCGGCTCTCGTCGCCGATCAGGTTCAAGGAGTCCACGTAACGAGACAGTTCCATGGCATGGTATCCGTGTATCTAGATGTGACGATAGATTGTGGTCGAGCCCGCGTCAAGGCTTACCTTGCCGCATCGCGACCAGGAGAGGTTACTATCGGACGGCGATGACGCTGGAAAGAACCCTGGGTCGAACCGGAGCGCGCGTGCTGCCCGTCTCGCTGGGCGGCGAGGGCATCCTGCGCACCACCGGGCGCGCGCGCGAGGCGGTGCCGGTGATCCTGGAGGCCTTGCGGCTGGGGGTGCGTTACTGCGACACCGCCCCCGCCTACCAGCAAAGCCAGGACTACTACGGTGAGGCGTTCCGCGCCGCCGGCAAGGGCGCGCGCGACGGTGTCTTTCTGGCATCGAAGACCCACGAGCGGAGCCGCGATCGCGCGCTGCGCCTGCTCGACGATTCGCTGCGCCGCCTGGGCACCGATCGGCTGGACCTGTGGCAGATGCACGACCTGCGGGAGATGGACGAGCTCGACGCCATCGGCGCCCCGGGCGGCGCGCTGCGCGCCGCCGAAGAGGCGCGCGCCGACGGCCGCGTGCGATTCGTCGGCCTGACCGGACACCACGATCCGGCGGTGCTGGTCGAGGCGATGCGGCGTTTCCCCTTCGACAGCGTCCTGTGCGCCATCAACCCCGCCGACCCGCGCTACCGCCCCTTCATCCCGACGGTGGTCGCCGAGGCGCGCCGCCGGGGCGTGGGCGTGGTCGGCATGAAGGTGCTGGCCGCCGGCCGGCTGGTGCGCGAGGCGCCGCCCGCCGATCTGATCCGGTACGCCGCCGCGCACGCCGACACGGTGATCATCGGCTGCTCCACCGTCGACGAGGTGCGCGCCAACCTGGCGGTGGCCCGCGACTTCACCCCGATGCCCGAGGCCGACCAGCGTGCGCTGGAACAGCGAATCGCCGCCCGCGCCGAAGGCTACGACTTCTTCAAAGGCTAGCAGGCCGCACCTACGAGCCGGCAATCCGGAGGGCCCATGAAACATCACGTCGTCATCGCGTCGTCCACCTTGGTCGCGGGGGCGATCGCGGTCGCGCTCATCCTTCGTCCGACCCACTCCATAGCGCCGGGACCCGAGCTGGCCGCCCCGGAGCGCATTCCGCCCGCCGCGCGGGCCGTGATCCGCAGCAAGATGCACCGCCACGCCGGACAGCTATCCGCGCTGGTCACCAGCGTCATCGTGCTGGACTACGACGCGGTGGCGCGCAGCGCCGGCGAGATCTTCGACGAGCCGGAGCTGTCCCGACCGGTCACGGGCGACGAGCTCAACGGCTTGCTGCCCGAGCGGTTCTTTGTCCTGCAAAACGACCTGCGGGCGCAAGCGCGGCTGGTCGTCGGCGCGGCCGCTCGGCGGGACAGTGTCACGCTGACCAGCGCCTTCGGCGAGCTGACCAGGAGCTGCATCGCCTGTCACCAGCTTTATCTCAAGGGCGCCGACTGATCAGCCCAGGTCACCTCGCCAGCAGCGCGACCAGCACCGCGCCGATGCCCTGCTGCGACGGTTGACCTGGCGACCCGGGAACGGTGTCAGGGGATGACCAGCGAATTGAAGCAGGTGCAACCCGTGCGGCCGTTGCACGCAGTGCCGTCGGCCGAGTAGGTGCATGGCTGGTTGTTGCAGCAGGTGACCACGCCGTTGCACCCCTGACCGTACAGCGCGCAGGTAGGGGTGCCTCCGTCGGTGGCGCTGGGTGGCGTCCCGCAGGTTCCGCTCGCGGCGCCGGGCGTGATGTTGCAGACCAACCCCGTGCAGCAGTCCCCGGTCGCGGTGCATCGGCCGCCGCTGGGCAGGCAGACGATGCCGCCGTCGTTCGGGGTCGTGCCCAGGCAGCGCAGCGTGCCGGTCGAGTCGGGCACGCACGGGCTGAGGTTGCAGCACTCGGAGGCGGTGTGGCAGGTCTCGCCGCCCTTCCGGCAGCATGCGGGATCGGTGCCCTTGAAGATGCCGGTTCCCCCGTCGCCGCCACACTGTCCGAAGCCCAGGCAGCGAGGCAAGCCCAGGGTGTCGAAGGCGCAGCACTGGATCTTGGGGCTGACCGGGCATTCGCAGTCGTGCTGGGCGTTCCCGCACGCGTTGCCTCCCGGCAAGCCACAGATGCCACCGGCGACCTGCAAGCTGTGGTTCTGGGTGCAGACCCCGATGGTGATCCCCACCGGGCCTGTCGCCGGCATGCAGGTGACGTCACCGGTATCACCGCCGCAGCATTCCTGGTCGGTGGTGCACAGGCTGTTGAGAATCTTGCAGCCGAGGCCGGGCTGGCAGACATTCACGCCGGTGAGCGCCCAGGGCCCGCAGTTCCGGCTGCAGCAGCTGCCGCATCCGTCGCACAGGACGCCGTCGTGTGTGCAGCTGCCGGCCCCGGTGGTCTGAACGTCCTGGCACACACCCAGGGTCGCGCCCGTGGCCTTGTTGCACCAGCCGCCGCAGCAGTCGGTGTCGCGCGAGCAGGCGTCGTTGGGCTGGATGCAGAAGGAGGCGCCGAGCACGCACTTGTTGTTGGTGCACAACCCGGAGCAGCATCGCGACGTGCCGCCGTCGGCCGAGGGCGCGCCGCTGTCGGTGCATGGGTTTCCGGCGGTGAGGCAGGTGGTGGTGAGCGGCACGCACTTTCCACCGGCGCAGTTCTGACTGCAGCAGCCGGCGGAGCTGGTGCAGCTCTGGTTGTCGGCCACGCAGCTCGCCGCGCTGGCGCAGACGCCGCGCGCGGTATCGCACTGGAGGTTGCAGCAATCGGTTGCCAGGCGGCATGAGCTGCCGGCCCCGCTGCACACCGTGACCGACGACTTGCACTTGCTGGTCACCGGGTCGCAGATGTTCGAGCAGCACTGGCCGTTGCTGGTGCACGCGTCGTCCACGACCGTGCACACCACGCCCGTGCCGCCCGAGCCGGGCGTGCCGTCGGTGGTTCCGTCGGCACCGCGCGCATCGGTGGGCGTCCCCTGACCTGAGCCGCGATTGGAGCAACCGTTGAGCGCCAATCCGCACAGCGATAGCACCATCACGAGAAATCGTCGGCTAAAGCTCGGCATGTTCAGTCTCTCCGTGTCAGGGGGTAGGGGTGGCCGTCGGTCTACCTCCGCTCTTCGGCGGAGGACGCCGATTGCTTTAGCTCGGTCCGGCCGTGTCGACCTTTCCCGCCCCCCGTCGGGTGCTCATGTTGTGAGAGGAGGGCCTGATGGCAACCAAGAGCGAACGATTCAAGGCAGAGCAGCAGCGTGCGGCACAGGCGGCGCCGGTGGATGCCAAGACATTGCCCGGTCCGGCGCCAGGCAAGCAGCCGCGGCGCAAAGGGCCGCACAGCACCTATGAGCACGAAGTCAGCGCCTCGGCGCGTCCGTCGCGCAAGTCGAGCCGCAAGAGCCCGGCCCACATCAAGACCGACGCCACCCTGCGAATGACCGTCGTGAATCGAAACGCCTCGCCCAAGAACCGCGCCGCCCGACGGGGTGGCCCCAACTGATAGATCCCGATAGAGCGAAGTAATTTTGTCTAGTTAGACGCATGGCTCGTCGAGGGCGTGGACCTCGTCCTTCAATTTTGTTGACATCGTAAACATCGGCGTTATCTTGATGTTTACGATGTCAACATCAAGGAGCTGCTCATGAACTCGACACAACCTTCCGTGAGGTCTTCTGCGCGGGCGCGATCCGCCGCCGTACTTCAAAGCCTGTGGCGTGCGAGCCCCCCGCTGACGGCGGTGGGAGCGCTGATGCTCGTCGTCGCCGGCGCTTCCCTGGTGGGGATGCTGCTGGATCCGCGCGTGATCACCGGGGCGCCCGCCTGGCTCAAGCCCTTCAAGTTTGCGATCTCCACCGCGATCTACAGCCTCACCCTCGCGTGGATCTTCGGATACCTGTCGAGCTGGCCCCGCGCCCGCCGCGCCGTGGGCTGGACGACCGCGATCGTGTTCGTGCTGGAGGTGGCGATCATCGACACCCAGGCCTGGCGCGGAACCACCAGCCATTTCAACGTGTCGACGCCGCTCAACGCGACGCTGTTCTTCATCATGGGCGGCGCCATCCTGACCCAGACGCTGGTCAGCGTGGCGGCCGCCGTCGCGCTGTGGCGGCAGCGATTCGATGACCGGGCGCTGGGATGGGCGCTGCGTCTCGGCATGACGCTGACCATCGTCGGCGCGCTGGTCGGGCCGCTGATGACCCGCCCCACGGCGGCGCAGCTTGCAGACGCGCGCGCGCGCGGCCACATCACGACGGCCGGCGCGCACACGGTCGGCGCCGCCGACGGCGGTCCCGGTTTGCCGGGGACCGGGTGGAGCCGGGAGCACGGCGATCTGCGCGTCCCGCACTTCATCGGCCTGCACGCGGTCCAGGCGCTGGCGCTGATCGCTGTCGGCCTGCGGCGTTGGCGCCGGCCTGAAACCGCTCGCCTCCGGGCATTGCTGGCCGCCGCGGCAAGCTATGTGTCGCTGTTCTTCCTTCTGCTGTGGCAAGCACTGCGCGGACAGAGCGTCGTGGCGACCGACGCGACGGCGCTCACAGCGTTCGCGCTCTGGGCGGTGGTGAGCGTGCTGGTCCTCGGCTGGATTGGCCTGGGCTCGCGCAGTGTCTCGCGCGCCGGTCTGAATCGCCTGGTCGTATGAAGTGAGAGCGGGTGCGCCGCCGCCCGCATGAGCCAGGATGCCGCTCGCTGAAAAATCTGATCACCGTCGGATGTCTGCACGATTGGCACAGCTTTGTTTGAAATGATGGTTACAGGTATCTCCCAGGTCTTTTCCGGGTCTGCTTCAGCGAGCTTTTGAGATTTTTTAGATGTCTGCAATACGAACCGAGAACCCAACGAATCTCGATCTGGTCGTCCGGCTGGCGAAACGCTGCTGGACCTATCAATCGCGTGCGCAGGAGGTCCCGCTTGGATGATCCAGGGAAAGTCGCCGCGGGAGCCGACGCCGAGGCGGCTCGCGCCGGCGTCGTCGCTGACGTGGTCCGGTCGTTTCCGGCTGAAGCCGGCCCTGCCCTGAGGTGGGAGCCGCTGGTAACGGAACAGCCCGGCTTCGATGATGCCGTGGAGCCGTCGCGGCCGTCGCGGGCGCCGGCGATCCCGTCCGATG
>DASRQZ010000038.1:0-18893 GCA_035696125.1 Polyangia bacterium | reverse complement strand
GCCGACCTGTGTCACTATCGTGCGCCGTGGACCTTCCTCGCCAAGCGGTGCTCGTCGTCGTGCTCGTGGGTGCTTTCGCGGCGCCCGCCTTCGCCGCCCCGCCCGCGCCCTCCGGGCCGCATCCGCGCATCGCGCTCGACGCGCCGGCGCTCGCCGCCATGAGAGCCCAGGCCAGGACGGCGGGGTCGGCGGTGAGCGAGGCGGTCGCGACCTGCGAGAAGGCCGAGACCAAGGCGGGTGCGCCGAGCGGATATCAGGGCGACGCCTGGGCGTTTCCCGCATCGGCTTGCGCGCTGGCCTATCAGGTGACGCGGGCACCCGCGCACGCCACGCGCGGGATCGCGCTGCTGCGCGCCCTGCTCGAGGACGTGCGCCAGATCGGAGACGGCAAGGCCTGCGTCGCGGGAGCGCCGCCCGAACGGGCCATCGCCGCCATCGAGCGCGACACCGGGTACGCCATCCGCTTCATCGGGCCGCACGCCGCGCTGGCCTACGACTGGTTGTACGACGCTCCCGGCATGACCGAAGCGTTGCGCAAGCAATCGCGCGACTGCCTGCGCGCCTGGATCGACTGGTACACCCGGCAGGGTTACCTGCGCACCCAGCCGGGCGCCAACTACCACGCCGGCTTCGTGCTGGCCAAGACGCTGGCGGCCATCGCGACGGCGGGCGAGCCCGGCGGCGCCGCGGCGGGCGACGACACGGGCACGCGCCACTGGCGCGAGGTGGTCGACGAGGTCTTCGCGCGCCAGATCGTCGGTAATGGGCTGGCGGGCGACCAGGGCGGCGTGCCCCAGGGGCCACACCACGGGGTGCTGGTCGGCGGCGATTGGCCCGAGGGCTGGCAGTACGGCCCGCTCAGCGTGATCGAGTACGCGCTGGCGGCGCGCGCGCTCGAGCAGCAGGGGGTCATTTTCCCGGAGGTGCGCGCCTGGCACGACGACCTGATGCTGCGCTACCTGCACGGCCTGACCCCGGCCGGCGATCAGATGTACGTCGGCGGCGACGTCGAGAACGACGGCCCGACCATCGGCGCCAACCCGGGACCACCGACCGCGGTGCTCCTCGGCCCCAGCAGCGCGCGTGCCGCCGGCTGGGCCGCCGCCCTGCGCCACCG
This sequence comes from Polyangia bacterium, assembly GCA_035696125.1. GTDB lineage: Bacteria > Myxococcota_A > Polyangia > Fen-1088 > Fen-1088 > DASRQZ01. The sequence continues at coordinate 17,776 of DASRQZ010000038.1, read as the reverse complement.
CCCGGCGCTGGCGCGCTACGGCGTGCCGGTCTTCGACGCGCTGGCCGAGGCGCGCGGCGCGGTCGCCGTCGATCCTCATGGGGGCTCGCCGCCGCGCGCATTCCTGGCGCTGGGCACGCGGACGCTGTACGCGCGCAGCGACTGGGGGCGCGGGGCCTTCTGGGCCGTGTTCACCTCGTCACCGCGCCAGGTGGACGATCACCAGCACATGGACGCGTCGAACTTCGTCTTTTCGCGCGGCGCCGACGCCCTGATCGTCGATCCCAGCCCCTACGGATCGCGCTCGTCGCTGACCGGCAACGCGCTGACGGTGGACTCGGACGTCGTCGGTCCCAAGTATCAGCCCAGCCAGACGCCCTGGAGCGACGCCGACATGCCCTGGGCGCGCGCCACGGCGTCGGGGGTGATCGCCGCGCGCGCCGACGTCGCGGGCGCGTTCGCCTTCGCCAGCCAGCCGAGCGACATCGGGCTCGCGCGCCGCGACTGGGTGTTCCTGCCCGAGGGTGAGCTGATAACCATCGATCGGGCCCGCACCGCCGACCGCAGCCACCGCCTGCATCTGCGCCTGCGCACGCCGGCGCCGCTGAAGCTGACCGACGGCATCGCGCGCGGCCGGGTGGGCGCCTCTGGTCTGGCCATCCACCCGGTGCTGTTCTCCCCGCCGGCGTCGCCTGCGCTGGCGGCCATCCCCGCCGGTGGGAATTGCGACGACGAGCGCTTCGGAGCGTGCAAGGTGGCGCGCTTCGCCGTCACCGAGTACGCCGTCGACCTGTCCGGCCCCGAGGCGCTGGCCATCCAGGTGATCGACGGCCTGGCCGCCGCTGCCCCGCCCGCGGGGGTGAAGTCGCTCAACGATCCGACAATCGCCGGCGTTCCGGATGGGAACCGCGCTGTGGTGGGCGCGGCCGTGACCCGCGACGGGCGCACCACGTTCGTGGTGACGTCCGCCGGCGCCCGCGCCACCGGGGACTCGTCGGCGCTGGCCTACGTGGTGCCGGTCGCGGGTCCCACCCGCCAGGTGGTCTTCGACGCGCCCGAGGACGCGCGGGGGCGAGCGTCCGTCGCGGCCACGCCGGCGGGCGATGGGCGCTGCCGGGTGGTGCTGCACGCCGGCGGCGCGCAGCCGATGGCGGGCCGGCCGGTGGTCTTCACGCTGGCGCCCGCGGCCGGCGGCGGGTGCGCGGTGACCGAGGACCCAGCCGCGCCGATGTCGGGTGGCAACGCTTCCATGAAGCGCGACCTGCCCGCCGCGCGGGGCGCGCACCAGGGCCGCGAGGGCTGGCGGCAGCTGCTGCGCCGGGCGCGACACCTGCCGCACAAGAGGGCACTGGCGGCGGGCGCAGGGCTGGCGTTCGTGGTGGTGGCGTTGCTGCTGTGGCGCCTGGTTGCGGGCAGGGCGCGGAGGCGGGGCGCGCCGCCGTCTGCCTCTTTCCGATCCGCTGGCGCCGGGGCGGAAAGGGATCGGCGACGCTGACGCCGACGCCGACGCCGACGGACAGATCCGGATCCGACCGTCGGCGTCGGCGTCGGCGTCAGCGCGGGCGATCCCTTTCCCCCGGCGCGCGAACCGGACCAGATCACGGCACGTAGATCGTGTCGCCCGGCAGTAACGGGAGGTTTTGCTCGGGCCGCTCGCCGCTGAGGATGGCGGTGTAGTTGATCGGGATGCGCCGGACGCCCTTGGCGGCGTCGAGGCGGATGATCACGGTGCTCTCCGGGCTGCCGTAGCGGTTGGGGCCGCCAGCCAGCGCCAGCGCCTCGATCACGGTCACGTAATGGTTGGTGGCGTAGGCGCCCGGGTGCTCGACGTTGCCGCTTACCACGAAGCGGTAGCTGTTGATGGCCGAGACCGCCACGGTGACGATCGCCGATTCATCCTTGATGAAGGTCGCCATCCGCTGCACCAGCTCGGCCTGGACCTGGCCGGGGGTGCGGCCGGTGACGCGCAGGTCACCGACCAGCGGCAGCGAGATCGTCCCGTCGGGACGAACGGTCGCGTCGCCGGACAGCTCGGCGTTGCGCCACACGTTGATCTTGAGCACGTCCGACGGACCGAGGACGTACTCCTGTTTGCGCGGATCGGGCTCGCCCGCGTAATTGAACGAAGACTGCGCGCTGGCACAGCCGCCGGCGCCCAGAACAGACAGGGCGACCGAAAAGGAAAAGACGCCTGCCCACACGACCGCGACGGCGCGCGCGAACCCCGTTGATGTCGACCTCGAGACCATCATTCCCCGGTGTGGCACCGCGCTATTTAGTATCATATCGGCCGCTCAATCCATGTTCCTCATTCCGGGGGTCGGCGCACTTTTCGTTTTCATGTACCTCAGACCCCATGAGGTCTTCGAGCTGCTGCGTCCGGTGTCGCTGGCCTGGGTCATCGGTGTCGTGGCCCTGGGCCTGGTGCTGGACGTGCGCCTCGGGGTCTCGCGGCTACGCGGCTCGCCGCTGCTCAGCTTGCTGCTGGCCCTGTTCGTGCTGTGCTTGCTCACCATCGGCATCAAGGCACCGACGCGGATCTCCGAGCGCCTGGTGCAGCTGGTGCCGGCGTTGATGGCCTACACTTTCGTGTCGCTGGGCGCGCAGAGCCTGCGCGCGATCGGCGTCACCGCCGGCATCCTCATGATCTTGACCCTGATCCTGTCGGTGGTCGGCATCCACCAGGGCGCGTCGCCGCCCTCCTGTTACCTCATCGGTGGCCTGCCCGACGCCCCTGCCGACGAGACCTTCGACGGCCGGCCGTGCGCGACGACCGCGGACTGCACGGAAGGCGGCCTACCTGGGCGCGAGTACTTCTGCGAGAAGCCCGGTTGGTTCGACACCCACTCGATCGGCAGGAGGGTGCGCTTCCGCGGGCTGCTCGAGGATCCCAACGAGCTGTCGTGGGCCATCGCCATGGGTGTCCCGCTGGCGTTCGCGCTCCACGAGCGGCGCCGGTCGAGCTTGCGCCTGGGCGCGCTGATCGCGACCGTGGTGCTGGGCTCGATCTGCGTCGTGCTGACCAAGTCGCGCTCGGGGGCGCTGTCGCTGGCGGCGGTGCTGGGCGCCTACTTCGTGCGCCGCTTCGGCTGGCGGCTGGGCGCGCTGGCGACCGCGGTCGCGGGGGTGCCGATCCTGGTCCTGGGCGGTCGCGCGGGCGAGGAGGCGCAGTCGTCGTCCGAGGAGCGGCTCGAGTGCTGGTCCGAGGCGCTGTCGCTGTGGCGGGAGAACCCGCTCATGGGGGTGGGCCAGGGGCAGTTCACCGAGCACCACTACCTGACCGCGCACAACTCGTTCCTGCTGACGCTGGCCGAGCTTGGCCCCCTCGGCCTGTTGCTGTGGAGCTCGGCGATGTACTTCGCGTTCAAGATCGCGATCCGGATCCAGATCGACTTCGCGGGCAGGGCGGACGCCGCGCCCGCGCGCAGCTGGGCCGCGGCGCTGACCGCGTCGATGGCCGGCATGCTGTTGTCGTCGTTCTTCCTGTCGATCGCCTACCACACGATCCTGTGGGCGTTCCTGGGACTGGTCGGCGCGCTCTACGCGGCCGCGCGCGCGCACCGACCCGACTGGCGGCTCGGGTTCGGTTGGCGCGACCTGGTGGTCGTCGTCGGGATCGACACCATGGTCATCGCCGGCGTCGCGGCCTACCTGCGCCTCAAGGGCATCTGAGAGGGGGGCACCCCCGTGGTCGTGGCCGTACTCGTGGCCGTGATCGAACCCCTGATCGTGGCCGAGCACGTGAACGGGAACGCTACCGTGATCGTGGGCGCCAACGCGATCGTCGGCCACGCCCACGGTGGCGTTCTGGTTCACGTGCACGCTCACGATCAGGGGTGCGGCCACGCCCACGGCCACGGCCACGATCACGATCACGGGGGTGTGGGTTCTGACGGGCAGGTCCTACCAGGTGATGCGCTGGCGCCCGCTGAGGTAGCGCCACAGGCCGACCAGCGCCGCCGAGTTGAGCACGACGAAGGTGCGCGCCAGTCCGCCCAGGCGCCCGGCACGCCGCCCGGCGGCCGCCGCCAGGTAGAACAGCGCCTGCGCGATCAGCAGCGCCCGCAGCAACACGACCGTCGCCGTCGGGGCAGTGGCCGAGGTCGCGCCCAGCACCGACACGGCCGCGAGCCAGAGCAAGATCCAGGGCGCGAGCAGACGCATGATCTTGTGCGAGAAGGTTTCGAACCAGATCCGGTTGGCGAGCGGGCTGAGCAGCGCCGGCAGACGCGCGAAGAGCTGGTAGTTGCCGGCCAGCGTGCGCGCCTTGCGCTTGAACTCGCGGTCGTCCTCGAACGCGGCGTCGCGGGCCTCGGCCTCGGCGACGAAGGCGACCCGCTTGCCCGCCAGGCCGAGCTGCATCGGGATCCAGACGTCGTCGAGAATGATGTCGGGCGGCAGGGGTGCGAAGTCGGCGCGCCTCATCATGGCGATGGGGCCGGTCATGCCGACCACGCCGCGAAAGCGGGATTCCTGCTCGCGGATCCAGTTTTCGTAGCGCCAGTAGACCCCGCTGCCCGCGGCGCCCGCCAGGACCAGGTTGCCGGTCGCGACACCGACCGCCGGGTCGGACAGCTCGCGGGCCAGCGCGCGCATCGCCGTGCGCGCCAGCGGTTGGCGCACGTCGTTGAGCAGCAGGAGGTCCCCGGTCGCCTGGGCGCTCATGCTGTTGAGCGCGGTCGGCTTGCCGCTGCGCCCGGGCGCGACCAGCACCCGGATGCGCCCGCCTGCTGCCGGGCTGGCCGCCAGCTCGCGCGCCACCGCCTCGCTGCTGTCGGTGCAGCCGTCGCAGGTGATCAGGATCTGCACGCGCTCGGCCGGATAGTCCTGCGCCAGCAGGCTCTCGATCTTGGCCGGCAAGTAGGAGGCGGCGTTGAAGACCGGCAAGCACACCGTGACCGTCGGCAGCTCCGCGTCGTCGCTGACCGCGCGCTTGCGCGGAAACAATCGCGCCAGCACGCCGATCACGATCGGATAGCCGACGTAGGTGTACGCCAGCAAAGCCACCGCCAGGAGCGCGCAGCGGATCACGCCCCCGCATCTTTCCCGACGCCGACGGCGACGCCGACGCCGACGGATCGGACGACGAGACAGGTGCAGCCGGCCCTCACGATCCCGCTCCCATCTCGGTGTAGAGCTCCAGGTAGTTGCGCACCATGGCCTCGCGCGAGTGCTTGTCGCGCACGTGGGTCCGGCCGCGCGCCCCGACGGCGCGCGCGGTCTCGGGCTCGGCGCGCAGCGCGCCCAGGCGCCGGCGCAGCGCCTCCTCGTCCTGCGGCGGCACCAGGTAGCCGTTGACGCCGTCGGCGATCAGTCCCGGCAACCCACCCACCGCGGTGGCCACCACCGGCAGCCCGGCCGCCATGGCCTCCAGCGCGCACAGCGGCAGCCCCTCCATGCGCGACGACAGCGCGAAGACATCCATCGCCGCCAGCAGACGCGGAATGTCGTCGCGCGCGCCCGGCAGCGCCACGAAGTCGCGCACGCCGCGCGCCGAGGCTTCGGCGGCGATCGCGCCCGCCTCGGCGCCGTCGCCGACCAGCAGCAGCCACGCGCGCGGACCCAGCATCGGCGCCAGCGCGCGCACCAGCAGCGGGTAGTCTTTCTCGACGGCGAGGCGACCCACCGACCCCACCACCCAGGCGTCATCGGGAATGCCCAGCGCTGCGCGCGCCGCGCCGCGCTCGCCGGCCGCGCCGCCGAAGCGCTGAAGGTCGATGCCGTTGTCGATCACCCGCAGCTTGTCCGACGGGCAATCGCCCAGCGCGCGCGCCAGGTCGCGCAGCTCGGGCGAGACCGCGACGTAGGCGTCGACCAGCCGGCCCGCGCCTGCGCGCAGCCACTGCTCGCGCCGGGTGCCGCGGCCCGGGCCGTGGCGGGTGTGCACCACCGTGGCGCCCGCCAGCCTGCCGGCGGCGGCGCCGTATATCAGCGGCATGCGGTTGTGGGTGTGCACGACGTCCAGGCGCTGGCGCCGGAACGCCAGCACCAGGCGCAGCGTCAGGGTGAGGTCGATCCCCGAACCCTTGGGCACGCGCTGGACCGTCATTCCGCGCGCGCGAAAGGCGTCGGCCAGCGGCCCGTCGGGCGGCGGCGCCAGGCTGACCACCTGTACCTGATGCCCGGCGGCGACCTGTCCCGACCCCAGCTCCAGCGCGACCCGCTCTTGTCCGCCGAGACGCAGCGACGAGAGCACGTGGGCGATGACCATCCCGCGCTCAGGTTCCGAGCGCCCGCAACATCACCAGCGGGGTTTTGAAAATGATGCCAAGCTCGACAGGCAAGAAGTGCCGCAGGTCTTCTGTCGCGGCGCTGTAGGCCAGGTCGTAGAGCAGCTTGACGCGCATGTGGTCGGCCAGCGCATCCTCGGCGCCCTCCATCTTGAATGGGTTGGTCAGGTCGGCCTCGAACTTGGCGACGTCGCTGTCGGGGTGCGGCTTGCCCGAGTACGACAGCGAGATCTGCGCCAGGCCGGTGATGCCCGGCTTGACGTCGCGCATGCGCTCCTCGAAGTAGGGGATGGCCATGGCCAGCTGCTCGGCCAGCTCGGGCCGCTCGGGGCGCGGGCCGACGATGCTCATGTCGCCGAGCAGAACGTTCATGAACTGCGGGATCTCGTCGAGCCGGGTCTTGCGCAGGAACTTGCCGCACCTGGTGATGCGCGGGTCGTTCTCGGTCGCCAGCACCGGACCGGTCATCTTCTCGGCGTCGGGCCGCATCGACCGGAATTTCATCATGACGAACTCGTGAAACATCGGCTGCGGCGCGCCCGTCGGCGCCGGGCGTAGCTGCCCGGCGCGGCGCTGCCGGATGAAGATCGGCCCCGGCGATTCGATGTAGATGGCCGCCGCGATCACCGGATAGAGCGGCAGGGTCAGCGCCAGGCCCACCGAAGAGCCGATGAGGTCGAAGACTCGCTTGACGATCCGGACGGAGCGATGCACGGCGTAATACCCTACAACGAAACAGCGGATCTCGGCCATCGCGCGCTCGGCGAAGAAGTGGCATGATGTTCCAGGACCTTGATACGGATGCAAATGCTAGGTCTGCTGGAACATCGGGATGTGGCCCTGCGCGCGGTGTCCGCCGCTTGCAAGCTCGTCACCCGGCGCCCCCAGCGCCCCGAATGGAACGAGTTCCGGATGCACGTGGTGTCCGCCGTCGGTGAGGCGTTCAACAACATCGTCCTCCACGGGTACGCGGGCAAAAACGAGGGCGTGATCGAGATGGAGATCAAGACTGACCCCGACCAGATCACCATCGAGCTGCGGGATTACGGAGAGAGCTTCGACCTCGACGCTGTAGCAACGCCCGACCTGGACCTTCTTCCCGAGTCGGGGTTGGGAATATTCATCATGAGAGCGTTTATGAGTATCAGATACCGCCCCGGTCGGCCTAATGTTCTCACGCTGTCCAAGAGCCTGGTGCCCGAGCCCCGCCATGCGGGCGGGCGGGGCAATACGTCCGAAGGAGAGTCATGACCTTCTCGATATCGATCAACGAGGCCGGTGTCATTCGTCTGTCGATCGAGGGCGAGCTCGACGCGGTGACCGTCTCGGACTTGCGCGCCGAGATCGAGAAGCTGCTCATGCGCCAGATCGGGCGGGTCGAGGTCGACCTGGCGCAGCTGCGCATGCTGGACAGCTCGGGTGTCGGGGCGCTGGTATCGCTGTACAAGCAGGTGCGCGCGCGGGGTGGCGAGGTGGTGGTGCTGGGGTTGCGCGACCAGCCGTTGGCGATCTTTCGGCTGCTTCGTCTCGATCGGGTGATGGTGGGCGCGGAGCTCAAGGCCCCCACGCCGTCGCCGGTCTTGAAGCATTCGTCCTGATCCGCGACCGGATCCGGCGCCGATTCTGGATGCCCGCCGGTGCGCGGCGCCCGCATCGGGGGTGCAATTCCCGGCGCGATGTCATCGGCTTGGCAATGTCGCAAACCCGTTACACAGTACGGCTGAATTGTGTTGTAACACACCGTCGCCCAAGGCAATATCTCGTCGCTGTGCTCGAGCGTTATTCCCGGGCTATCTTACGTGACCTCCGGGGGGAGGCGTGTCATGGAATCCACGATCAAATCCATCTCTGATTTCACACCGATGGCGCGACCGCTCACCGTCTCAGCGCCCGCGCCGGCACCGATTCCGGTGCAGCAGGCGCTGTCGGCGATCGGCGAGCCGGACACGACCGTCGACCTGGCCCAGCGTCTGTACGCGACGGTGGCCATGCTCTGGTCTGACATCGCGGGCGCCGATATGTTCCTGCCCCAGGGAGGCTCGGGCGAGCTGCGCGGCGTACGTGACGCGCACGGTGGTGTCGCGCTGCTGAGCGCCGTCGGATCGCAGTACGGCAACGAGTCGAGCGTCCGTGTCATACCTGTGACACCGACGCTGGTGCCGGGCGACGTCACCAACGATCGTGGCGCCAGCATGTCGGTCCCGGTGATTTGCGACGGCGCCCTGGAGAGCTTCGTCGTCGTGCAGCGCCGACTCGGCGCGCCGAGCTTCACGACCCGCGATCTCGAGGCGCTGATCCAGCTCGCGCGCGGGATCGGTGAGCTGCTGCCGCGCGTGCGCGCGCGCGGTGGGCGCTCGGTGACCGCCTGGCTGCAGCGCGACCTGGCGTCGGCGCGCGACATGCAGCGCATGTTTCTGCCGCGACCGCTGGAGACCAACTCCGCGCACGTGCGCGTGCTGGCCGAGTACATTCCGGCCTTCGCGGTCGGCGGGGATTTCTACGATTTCGTCGATCTGGGGGGCGGCAGGCTGCTGGCCACCATCGGAGACGTCTCGGGCAAGGGCGTGAGCGCCGCGCTGATGATGTCGCGGGTAACTTCAGAGCTGCGCCGGCTGGCCTACGAGACCTCGGGTCCGGCCGAGATCTTGACCCGCCTCAACCGCTCGCTGCGCGGCATGCAGGACGACCGCTTCGTCACCGTGGTGTGCGTGCTGCTCGACGTGCCCAACCGGCGCTGGGTGGTGGCCAACGGCGGCCACGTCGTGCCGTTGCTGCGCCGGCGCGGGGGCGGCGTGTCCGGGCTGGCCTACTCGCTGAACCCGCCCATTGGCATGATCCCCATGCCCGAATACCGCGACGAGGTCTTCCCGCTGGAGTCGCAGGACATCGTCCTGCTGGCGACCGACGGGGTGCTGGAGATGCTGTCGGGGGGACCGCGCGACATGTGCTCGACCATGGGCCAGTGCCAGCTCGTCGACGTGCTCCGTAAGGCGCCTCACGACCTGGCCGAGATCCATCGCCGTATCCTCAGCACCGGCGATTCCACGACCAACGGTCGCGACGACGTCGCGCTGCTGGGGCTGCAGCTCACCGAGTAGCATGGCGCCGGCCGAGGGTCGCGCGCCCGCGGGAGCCGCCCGACCGAGAGGCGCCGGCACCGATACGGCCCGGACGCGCGTCGCTCCGCCGCCCGAGCCCCGCACCTGGTTCGACCACGAGCCCGCGCTGGGCCCGGCGGGCTGGCGCGCCATTCGGCGCCTCGCCCGGCGCTCGCGCGCCTCCTGGCCGCTATGGCTGGGTGCGGCGCTGCTGATCAGCGCCGGCCTGACCGCGCGCCGCGCCTGGGCCCCGACGCGCTACGAGGTCACCACGGTGCTGCGCGTCTCCGAGGGCGCGCTGGACGCCAGCGGCAGCAACCTGAATGGTGGCGCGCTGCGCGCGTACGTCAACGAGCGGGCCTTCAGGTCGGAGCACCTGACCGAGATCATGAAGCGACACCCCGAATGGTTCGGCGGCCTGGCGGTCGACCCGGAACTGGCGCTGATCGGGTTTCGCTCCGCAATGGACGTGTCGTTCTCGGAGAACGGCTTCGTCGAGGATCGCGGGCCGGGTGACCCGCCCCGGTCGGCCCGCATCGCGGTGACCTTCCGGGCGCGCACCCCCGGCGCCGCCTGGACCATCGCCCACGAGCTGGACGACCTGCTGATCGGCTCGGCGCTGGCCGGCCAGCGCGCCGACGTCGAGCGCGAGGCCGCCGCAGCGGCCGATTCGCTGCGACGCGCCCAGGATGATCTCAGCCGGGCGGTGCTCGACGATCCGACCGGCAACGATCCCCGGGTGCGCGCGGCCCGCGAGCGCTGGCGCAAGGCCCAGGCGGCGGCGGCGGGAACCGAGATGGCGGTGCACGCGGCCGCTGCACAACAGACCCTGCGACTCGACCTGGTCGACCCCGGCCGTAAGCCCGAGGACCAGAAGGACCCGGAACCCCTGGTGACCCGGTTCATCGTGTCGTTCCTGGCTACCATCCTGGCGGGCTGGCTGCTGGCCGGGGCCTTCGATCCGCGGGTGCTTTACGCCGACGACGTCGAGATGGTCGGCTTTTCCGTCCTCGGTCAGTTACCATTGCTGCCAGCTCGGTTGCCCTCCTCATCCGCCGTCTCCGCCGGAGACGGGGCGGGGGAGGGCGGCCGGAAGCGACCACGTGTATAGTCGACCAAGATGAGCGACGAATCCTCTTCCCCCTCTCCGCGGGAGCATTTGTCGGCGCTCCTGTCGCTCGCGCCGCGTGCGATCCGGGCGGTATGGATCGGCGGCATCGCTCTGGCCATCGGGCTGGGCGGCACGGTCGCCTGGACCCTGTCGACGGCGCACCTCTATCGATCCGAGGCGGTGATCGCCTTCGAGCACGGGGTGCGCACCGGCACCCTGAGCGGCGAGCACGATTCGCCGCGCGAGATCTCGGCCCGCCTGCGCGACATGCTGTTCTCGCGCCAACGGCTCGAGCGGGTCATCGAGGAGCTCAATCTTTATCGACGCATCGCCGAGCACCAGGGTCAGGGCGCGGCGATCGACGAGATGCGCAAGCACCTCAACATCAGTGGGCGGGAGGAGTACGCCTACCGGGTGTCGTACGACGCCAACGGTCGCGAGCTGGCGCAGCGCGTTCTGGAGACTTTGATCAAGGGCGTCATCGACGAGGACGGCCAGCGCCGCGTCCGGGAGGCCGAAGATACCAAGCGATTTCTCGACGTCGAACGCAAGCACGCCGACGAGGAGCTCAAGGCGCGCGAGACCGCGCTGGCGGGATTTCTCGCCAAGCACCCGTCGCTGGCTACCGAGACCGGCGGCGGCAGCGCGGCCACGGGCGGCCTGATCCGCGCCGCCGGGCGGGCATCGCCGTCGGGATCCGGGGAGATCGCCACCCTGGAGCTGCAGGCTGCCCAGCTGGAAGAGTCGCTGGCCGCCGCGGGTATCCGCGTGCCGCCTGCACCCGGCAACCCGAACCCGGGCGATCCCGCGCTGGTTGGCGCCCGCGTGCGCGCGCTGGCCGAGGTGCAGACCGCGCAGCGCGATCTGATCGAGAAGCAGGCGCATTTCACCAACGAACACCCCGACGTCAAGGCGGCTTTACGCCACGTCGCGGTCGCCGAGGCGGCGCTGCGCCGGGCCGACGCGGCGCTCGAGGCGGATCGCGCGAACAAGCCATCTGAAAAGCTGCCCGACACGCCGGCGACCGGCGGGGAAAATGATCCCCAGGCGACCGGCAAGACCGCCGCGCTCAAGCACGCGCTGTCGGCGGTGCGTTCGCAGATCGCGGCGGTCAAGAGCCGCGCCAGCACGCGCGTCGAGGTGCCGGAACAGGTCAGCTCGGTGGTCGCGATCGACACCGAGTGGACCCGCCTCAACCGCGACGTCTCCGAGGCGCGCGATCGGCAGGTCCAGCTGGAGGGGAAACAGTTTCAGGCCGAGCTGATGGCGACGCTGGCAGGGGGAGGGCAGGGGGGGCGCCTGGTCGTCATCGACCCGCCCTTCCGGCCGGTCATGCCCATCACCGGGGGTCGGTTCAAGATCGCGGCGGTCGGGCTGGCGATATCGGTGATGTTATCGGTGCTGACCATCATCCTCTTTGCGGCGTTCGACGATAGGTTGTATGGAGAGCGCGACGTCAATCGCATCGTCAAGGACGGGATCGTGGTCGTGATACCCAAGCTCACAGGGAAAAGTGGGTAACAATTCGGGCAACAACTCGGGTCGCAGCGCGGGCTCGAACGGCGATTCGACTGCGCTCGTCACTCAGGAAGAGGACGGTGGCATCGCCTTTGTCCGCTTTTCGCCGACGCCGCCGTTCGACCAGCGCCTGGTGTTCTGGCAGCAGAGCGCCTCGGAGACCGCTGCCAGCTTCCGCCTGCTGCGCCAGCGCCTGATCGAGCGTGGCGACCCGCGCTCGATGCTGTGCACCAGCGCCGTGCGCGGCGAGGGCACGACGACGCTGGCCGCGAATCTTGCGCTGGCCTTCGCCGAGCTCGGCAAGTACCGCGTGCTGCTGATCGAGGCCAGCTTCCGTCGCGCCGCGCTGGCCGAGGTGTTCGGCTTCAAGCCGCCCAAGGGCTTCGCGCTGCAGCTGGCCCGTCACCGCGCCCGTCCGATGGAGCCCTGGGTGGTCGTGCAGGTCGGCCAGGCGCCGCTCTTCGTGCTGGCCGTCGAGCCGCGGGTCTGCCCGCACTGCTCGGCGGTGATCGCGATCGAGGCCCGGTTCTGTGGCATGTGCGGCAAGGACGTCGCCGGTAGCGCCGCCGCGTCGCTGGACGCGGTGACCTTCTCGATGGCCATCAAGCGCTTCCGAACCGCCTTCGACTATATCGTCGTCGACGCTCCCCCGGTGCTGGCCAGCGGCGACGTCAACCTGATCCAGGACACCGCCGACGCCATCGTCATCGCGACGCGCCGCGGGCGCTCGGAAGCACGCAACCTGCGACGCGCCCTCGACCAGGTCGCCCCCGCCCCGGTCGCCGCCGTCGTGCTGCTCGACGCGTAGAGGACTCGTCCAAGCGCGGGCCGTCAAGACTTCAACCCCGTGGCAGTGATCGTGGCCGTGATCGCGATCGTAGTCCGACCCTGATCGTGGCCGTGCACGTGCACGGGAACGCCACCGCTACCCGTGGACGTGATCGAGCACGGTCGACCACGTCCACGGTGGCCACGTTCACCTGCACGTCAACGAATACGGGTCCGGCCACGATCGCGATCACGGCCACGGGATCGGAGGGGCCGTGCCGGCCCTACCGCCGCTCGGCGTACCAGGCCACCGTGCGCTTCAATCCTTCGTGGAACGACACCGCCGCGCGGTAGCCGAGCCGGGCGCGCGCCTCGCCGATGTCGGCCAGGGAGTGCTTGACGTCGCCGACGCGGCCTGGGGAGTAGGTGATCTCGATGCGCTTGCCGAGCAGCTCGCCGAGCAGGCCGACGACGTCGTTGAGGGTGGTGGCGGCGCCGCAGGCGACGTTGAAGACCCGCCCCGACACCTCGGCCGCTGGCGCCGAGGCCGCGCCCAGGTTGGCCTCGACGGTGTTCTCGATGAAGCAGAAGTCGCGCGACTGCGTGCCGTCGCCGTAGATCGTGACGCCCTTGCCGGTCAGGCCCGCGGTCACGAAGCGTGGGATCACCGCCGCGTACTCCGACTTCGGATCCTGGCGCGGACCGAAGACGTTGAAGTAGCGCAGGCTGACCGTCTCCAGGCCGTAAGCGCCCGCGAAGACCTGCAGGTAGTGCTCGCCCGCGAGCTTGGACACCGCGTAGGGCGACAGCGGCGCGGGCCGCATGGTCTCGATCTTGGGCAGGGTCGGCGTGTCGCCATACGCCGACGACGACGCGGCGTAGACCACGCGCCGCACGCCGGCCTTCTTGGCGGTGTGCAGCAGCTTCAGCGTCGCGGTCGCGTTGGCGTCGTGGCTGGCGATCGGATCGACCAGCGAGCGCGGCACCGACGGGATGGCCGCCTGGTGAAAGACGATCTCCACGCCGGCCAGCGCGCGCGCCAGGTCGTCCTCGGAGCGCACGTCGCCCTCGATGAGCTCGATGTCGCCCGCGACCTCGGTCAGGTTCTCGCGCTTGCCCGAGAAGAAGTTGTCGATGACCCGCACGCGGTCGCCGCGCGACAGGAGCGCGCGCACGATCGACGAACCGATGAAGCCGGCGCCTCCGGTCACCAGGCACGATGAGCTCATCGCGCGACCTTACTCTACGGTGACGCTCTTGGCGAGGTTGCGCGGCTGGTCGACGTCGTTGCCCTTGGCCAGCGCCACCGCGTAGCTGAGGAGCTGCAAGGGCAGCACGGTCAAGAACGGCTGCAAGATCGGCGGCGCGTCGGGAACGAAGAGCACGCGGTCGCACAGGCTGGCGATCTGCTTGTCACCCTTGGTGGCGATCGCGATGATGTGACCGTTGCGCGCCCGCACCTCTTGCAGGTTGGACAGCACCTTCTCGTAGCCGGGGCCGCGCGGCGCCAGCACCACCACCGGGACGCCGTCGTCGACCAGCGCGATGGGGCCGTGCTTCATCTCGCCAGCGGCGTAGCCCTCGGCGTGGATGTAGGAGATCTCTTTCAGCTTGAGCGCGCCTTCCAGCGCGATCGGGTAGTTGGTGCCGCGGCCCAGGAAAAGAAAATCGCGCGCGTCCTTGTATTCCTGCGCCACGTCCGCCATGTCGCCCAGCGACTCCAGGGCTTCGGTCATCTTCTGCGGGATGCCCGACAGCTCTTGCACCATCCAGTTGGCCGCCTCGGCGGCCAGCGTGCCGGTGCGGCGCCCGAGATGGATCGCCACCAGCGACAGCGCCGCCAGCTGGGCGGTGAAGCACTTGGTCGACGCGACGCCGATCTCGGGGCCGGCGTGGGTGTAAAGCGAGCCCTGCGACGCGCGCGGGATCGCCGAGTCGACGACGTTGGAGATGGCCAGCACCTGCGAACCGCGCAGGCGCGCCTCCTTGACCGCGGCCAGGGTGTCCGCGGTCTCGCCGCTCTGGGAGATGGCGATGATGAGGTCGTTGGGCCCGACCACCGGGTCGCGGTAGCGGAACTCGCTGGCCAGGTCGACCTCGCAAGGCAGGCGCGACGCGCCTTCGATCAGGAACTTGCCGACCAGGCCCGCGTGGTACGAGGTGCCGCAGGCGATCAACACCACCCGGCGCAACTTGGTCGCGTCGACCTCGAACCCTTCCAGGTCGGCGTCGCTGGTCTCGAGGCGCAGGCGCGCGCGCAGCGTGTCGGCGATCGCCCGCGGCTGCTCGTGGATCTCCTTGAGCATGAAGTGGGGGTAACCCCCCTTCTCGGCCTGCGCGGCGTCCCAGGTGATGGTCTTCGACGGGCGCGCGATCGGGTTGCCCTCGATGTCGGTGACCTTGACGCCCGCGGTGGTGACCTCGGCGATGTCTCCTTCATCCAGAAACACCACCTCGCGGGTGTGCTCGAGGAAGGCGGGCACGTCGGAGGCCAGGAAGGTCTCGCCCTTACCGAGCCCGATCACCAGCGGCGAGGCGACCTTGGCGGCGACGATCTGCCCGGGGTGCTGGTCGGACACCACCGCCAGCGCGTACGCGCCGTGCACCTGGCGCAGCGCCATGCGCAGCGCGCCCACCAGCGACGGTGCCCCTTCCTGCAGCGCCTCGTCGATCAAATGGGCGACGATCTCGGTGTCGGTCTCCGAGGAGAACTTGCGCCCCGCGACCTCCAGCCGGGCGCGCAGTGCCAGGTAGTTCTCGATGATGCCGTTGTGGACAACCGCCACCGATCCGACCCGGTGCGGGTGGGCGTTGGCCTCCGACGGGCGGCCGTGGGTGGCCCAGCGGGTATGCCCGATCCCGCAGGTGCCGTGCGGGGGATCGCGCTCTACCATGCTCTCCAGGCCGGCCAGCTTGCCGCGGCAGCGGACAACCTGGAGGCTGTCGTTGCCCGCGACGGCCAGGCCCGCGGAGTCGTAGCCGCGGTATTCGAGTTTCTTCAACCCGTTGACGAGGAGAGGGGTGGCCTCCCTCGGACCGACGTATCCAACAATCCCACACATCCTGGGCTCGGCATCTTACAGGATAAGGTCGAGATTTGCGCCTGGGGAGTCTCCCCGAATGCGCGTTCCTGATTTTTCGGCGAACTTTTTGTGCAAGCACCTCCGGCCGGCGGCGTCAGGGATCAGAGGCCGAAATGGACATGGACACGGATGATTCCCCGGCAGGAGCCCCAAAGGTCGGACGTTCTCGACCTACCAACGTCAACGTGATCTTCGCTCTGACCGTGCTGCCCCACGAGCAGGCCCTGCTCCGGCGCGGCCGCCGACTGGTCGGCAGCGAGGCCGACGCCCGCGACCTGGTGCAGGAAACCCTGGAGCGCGCGCTGCGCACCTTCCATGGCTTCCGCCCCGGCACCGCGGTCTGGGCCTGGCTGCGCACCATCATGAACAGCGTCTGGATCGACGGCTGGCGACGGCGCCAGGTGGCGGCGAAGATCTGCAGCCTGCCGACCATCGACATGGCCGGCCCTGATCCGGAGCCGAACGCCAGCGAGCGCCGCGACGAAGAGATTCTGGCGCGGTTACCCGAGGCGATCTCGCGTCTGACGCCGATCTTCCGCCAGGTGCTGGAGCTGCGCCTGCAGGAGAACCGCTCCTACGGCGAGATCGCCGAGCGGCTCGGCATCCCTGCGCGCACCGTGGGGACGCGCATCCTGCGCGCGCGCCGCCAGCTGCGCGCGATCCTGGAGGAGGAGATCGCCGAGGCCGCGGCGCCGGCCGCCCACCAGCGGGTGTTACCCTTTGCCCGGCACTCCGTCACGCTGCTGCGGCCGCGCAAGGCGCGCAAGACAGCCGCGCCCGCGCTGGCACCTGGCCGCGATCCCGCGCCCGGCGCGTTCGTGCAGCGTGCGCGCGCCGCGGCTCAGTGATTGAGGGTGATGCCCCAGCGCGCTGCGAGGTAGTTGGAAACGTCCTGGACCTCTGTAGGGATCAGCGCCGCTTCGTATATGACGATCTCGGCGATGTCGCCGTGAAAGCGCGAGTGGCGCGGCGGTGAATCGACCTGCTGGTAGGCTCGTCCGACCCAGCCGTCGACGAGATCCTCGATCGGTCCGGTACTGAGGTCGGAGGCCAGCATCGTGCCGTTGCCGAACACCTTGTGGCCCATGGTCGGATCGAAAACCTCGACGTCGAGCGCCGCCTGGGGGTTGCTGCTGGAAAAAACCGGCGGCGCCATCTGGGGAACGAAACAGTCGTCGGTATTCGGGTCCACGACATACCCCCCGTAGAACAGGTACTTCGGGTCAGGTGCCACTGAGTTCACCGATCCATAGCCAAAACGATAGGCATGGTTCGCGTGCTGAGGGCAGTCGATCGCCGGCACCAGCGGATTGAGTGAGGTGCCGAGGAAGTAACCCTCGTCGCTCGATTGCCGTCGCTCCACGACAAAGACCGTGTAGCCGTCCATCGAGAGCAGCGGCCCGAGCTGCACCCTGAGCACTCCGTTGGCTTCGTCGGTGGTCGGCGCATCGAAGGAGATCACGTTCCGGCCCGACAGCGTCGTCGCGCCGGCGCACCGCGGACCCATCTTGCCCGCCAGGGGCGTCAAGGCGCCGCGCCTCGAGCCGTTGTTGATCCAGCTCGTGACCCGCATGGTGGTCTGGTCGCATTCCACGCCGGTATCGGCTGCCAGCCAGATCGCCAGCGCGGCCAGTCGGACACTGCTAGGGCAGCCCGCGCCGCAACCGGCATCGCCGCCCGCGTCGGCGGCGCCGCCTAGCCCGCCCGCGCCGCCCGCACCCCCGACGCCGGATACCGGAGCGTCGTTGGCGCTTTCGGCCGGCGCGTCGGTGCCCCCGTCGACGCCGCTACCGCCGGTGCCGCTGCCGCCGGTGCCGCTACCGCCGGTGCCGCTGCCGCCGGTGCCGCTGCCGCCGGTGCCGCTGCCGCCGGTGCCGCTGCCGCCGGTGCCGCTACCGCCGGTGCCGCTGCCGCCGGTGCCGCTGCCGCCGGTGCCGCTGCCGCCGGTGCCGCTGCCGCCGGTGCCGCTGCCGCCGGTGCCGCTGCCGC
>DASRQZ010000037.1:0-10030 GCA_035696125.1 Polyangia bacterium | reverse complement strand
AACGCTACCGTGGACGTGGTCGATCACCGCTCACCGGTGGCGTTCCCGTGCACGTGCACGGCCACGATCAGGGGTCCGACCACGATCACGGATCTGACCCGCCTGCGTCGGCGTCCGCTTTCCTCGCTCGGCTGCGCCCGGCGTCGCCCTACCCCTCGGTCACCAGATGCAGCACCCGCAACGCCTCGGCGACGCTCCAGGCCTGGGCGATGCAGCCGCGGGATTGATAAGGGGGCTCGGCGTCGCAGATCTCGGACAGGGTGCCGACGCCGGCGCGGCCGAGGCCGTCGCCCAGGGCGGCCAGAAAACCGCGCGCGCCATCGCGGTCGCCGGGAAAAGCTTTGAGCCAGGCGTCCACGAAGGGGCCGATGAGCCAGGTCCACACCGTGCCCTGATGGTAGGCGGCGTCGCGCGCACGCAGGTCGCCATCGTAGTTGGCCTTGTAGTCCGGGTGACGGCGCGCCAGCGAGCGCAGGCCGAAGGGAGTCAGCAGCTCTTCCCGAACTGTATGCAGCACCGACTCCCAGCGGCCGCGGTCCAGCACCGGGTGGGGCAGCGAGATCGCCAATAACTGGTTGGGTCGCAGCCTGGCGTCTGGCGCCACCGGCCCCTCTTGCTCGCCCGCCGCCTCGCCGTCGATCACGTCATACAGATAGCCACCCTCGGCGTACCAGAAGCGTTCGTTGAACGAGCGCCGGGTGTTCACGGCCAGGTTGGCCACGTCGGCGGCGCTGAGCCCGAGCGCGGCACGCGCGCCGCCCCCCTCGCCCGGCTCTGACTCCGGCTCACGGCGAGCGATCATCGCCTCTTCCTCGCGCAGCCAGCGCTCGAGCAGGCACAGCGCGTTGTAAAAGAGCGCGTTGATCTCGACCGCCTTCCCGCGCCTCGGCGTCACGACCCAGTCGCCGACCTTGGCGTCCATCCAGGTCAGCTGGTAACCGGGGGCGCCCTGGTGAAGCAGGCCGTCGGCCGGATCGACACCGATACCATAGCGCGTGCCGCCGAGGTGCTTCTCGATGATGCCGACCAGCTTGGGCAGCAGCGCGCGCCGGGTCTCGATCTCGCCGGCCGCCCGCTCGTAGCGTTCGAGCGCGTGAAAGAACCACAGCGTGGCGTCCGCGGTGTGATACAGGCCCTCGCTCTCACCCTCCGGGAAGAGGTTGGGGATGAGCCCATCGCGCATGTGGTGGGCAAAGGTCTGGAGGATGTCGCGCGCTTCGGCGTGGCGCCCGGTGAGCAACGTCAACCCTTCGAGGCTGATCATGGTGTCGCGTCCCCAGTCGGTGAACCAGTGGTAGCCCGCGATCACCGTGCGCGCGTCGTCGCCGACCGCGCGCAGGCGCGCCTCGTCGCCCGGGCGCGTGCGCGGCGAGATCACGAAGGCGTCAGCGGCCAGCACCAGCTCGGCGCCGACCCCGCGCCGCAGGGTCGCGTCGGCGTCCGCGATCAGCCGCAGCCGGCGCTGGTCGTCGAGCGCGCGCGCGTCGGCCGGCGGCAACGTAGCCGCCTCCTCGGGACCCTCCGTCGACACGGTCAACGTCGCCTCCTGGCCCGGCGCCAGCGTCAGCTCCAGACGTCCGACGCCGTGAAGCGGCCCCTGGCTGTCGTACCCGCGTGCCTGCTCGATCCGGTACATGACCTCCAGCTCGCGCGCCTCGGCGACGAAGGTGGCCGCCTGCGCCTCCGCGCGCGCGTCGAGGTGGAGCACCGGATAGTCAGCGCCGGGCGGCACCAGCGCCAGGCCGCGCGCGCTGGCGCGCGCCTCGTAGCCGCCGCCGCGGCCGGCCAACGGCGCCTCGTGGGGGCGAACGTCCAGCAGCGGTTCCAGCACCAGCGTCACCGGACCCGGCGCTTCGATCAACCGATAGATCACGTGGGTGGTGTTGCGCCCGTACGGGACGACGATCGACCGCTCCAGCACCACCCCGTCGCGCTGGAAACGCCAGTGTGGCCGGCCATTGACCAGACGGACTTCGGCCAGCGCTTCCGGCAGCGTGAGCGGACCGGGGTGCGGCTCGAGCCCGCTCAGCACCATCGCCGGCGCGCCCGCGACGCGCAGCTCCTCGACCAGGTGGTTGAGCATCATGGTGCGGCCGAGTGGCGCCGGCAGCGCCGCGATCAGCAGGCCGTGAAAACGCCGGCTGGGGGCGCCGGCCAACGTCCCGGACGCGTACCCGCCCAGGCCGTTGGTCACCAGCCACTCGCGCGCCATCAGATCCTCCACCAGATCCCCGCGCCGCCAGACCACGCGCACCGGCGCCTCGACAGGCGCCGCCGGTGGCGACGCGCTGGTCGCGATCTCGCTCGCCACGTTCACGACCCAGCCCCCGCAGCCGCTTCCACTTTGTCGGTCATCACGTCATCTTCCCCGATCTCCACCGGCGCGAACACCGCCGCCGCTCCGCCTGGCAACTTCCACGCCGCGTCGAAGCTGGACAGCGCGGCCGGCTCGCCCTCGCCACCGTAGGCCACCGACTCGCTGCACCACACCAGGCGCCAGCGCGCGCCGGCGGGCGGGGCCAGCAGCGGCTCCGGGATCGGCGACAGCGGCAGATCGCGCCCCAGGTTGACCAGCAGCAGGCGATCGCCGGCGCCATCGCGATCCGCGAAGAACCGCAGCGCCAGCGCCTCGGGCGCCAGCACGGCGCCGTTCAGGTTGTCGGCGCGCTGGTCGCGGAAGGCCGCCTCGCTGCGCCGCAAGCGCAGCAGATCCCGGTGCAGCGCCTCCACGGCGCCATGGGCCGCGCGCTCGTCGGCGTCCAGCTTGCAGCGCGCGAAGGTCTCGGGCGCCGACGGATCAGGGAGGCGGGCCTGCGCCTCCGGCGACGCCAGCGAGGGGAACTGACTCAGGAACTGGCGTCGCCCCTTGGCCACCGCGGCCCCCAGATCGCCGCCGTGGTCGGCGAAGTAAAGAAACGGCCGGGTCGAGCCAAACTCCTGGCCCTGGAACAGCATCGGCGTGCCCGGCGCCAGCAGGAGCAGCGCGGTCATCGCGCGCAGCTTCCCCGGCGACGCCAGCGTCGCCAGGCGCTGGCCACTGCCCGAGTTCGCCACCTGGTCGTGGTTCTCGAGGTAGGTCACGAACGCGCGCGCGGGCAGCCCGCGCGCGCTGGTGCCGCGCCGCTGCTTCTGCCAGCGGTACCACTGACCCTGGAACAGGTAGCCCCACTTGAGGGCGGAGATCAGCTCCTGCGGGCGGCCGAGGTAATCGCTGTAGTACGCCTCGTTGTGCCCGGTGAGCGCCACCACCGCCGTGTGGTGAAAGTCGTCGTTCCACAGCGCGTCCACGCCATAGCCGCCCGCGTCGCGGGCGCGCGCCAGGCGGGTGTCTTGCTCCTCGTTCTCGGCGACGATCAGTGTGGCGCGCTCGCGGCCCGCGGCGCGCACCCGGCGCGCCACAGCCGCCACCAGGTGTTCGCCGAAGGCGCCGTCGTCGTGGATGCTCTGGGTCGCGTCCAGGCGCAGGCCGTCGAAGTGCAGCTCCTCGATCCAGTAGCCGGCGTTCTCGATGAAGTACTCGCGCACCGGCCCCGCACCCTCGCCGTCGAAGTTGAGCGACTCGCCCCACTCGTTGGCGTACTTCTTGGTAAAGAAGTGTGGCGAGAAGGCCGGCAGGTAATTTCCGTCGGGGCCGAGGTGGTTGTAGACCACGTCCAGGATCACGCCCAGCCCCTCGCGGTGGGCGGCGTCGATCAGCCGACGCAGATCGTCGGGGGTCCCGTAGAGGTGGCTCGGCGCCCACAGCCCGACCCCGTCATAGCCCCAGCCGAACCGCCCGGGAAACTCGGCGAGCGGCATCAGCTCCAGCACCGTGACGCCCAGCTCGCGCAGGCGGGGCAGCTCGCGCGCCGCGGCGGCGTAGGTCCCCTCCTGGGTGAAGGTCCCGACGTGCAGCTCGTAGATCACCTGGCCCTGGGTGCCGACGCCGCGCCAGTCGGCGTCGCTCCAGCGAAAGGCGCCCGGGTCGACCACCAGCGAGGGGCCGTGCGGGCCATCGGGCTGGAAGCGCGACGCCGGATCGGGGTACAGCCGTTCGCCGTCGCCGTCGCCGTCGCCCTTTTGCCCGTCGAGGCGAAACCAGTAACGATCACCGGCGTTCAGCCCGGGCGCCGGGCCCGAGAAGTAGCCGTCGGGCTCGCGGGCCAGCGCGATGGCGCGGTGGCCGGGCGCGCCGCCGCCCGCCGCCCCGCCCACCACCAGATCCACGCGCTGGCGCATCGGGGCCCACACCCGGGCGTGCGCCACGCGGTCCCGGCCAATCTCCACTCCGAGGGGGAATCGACGCCATGCCTGAGCCACGCCGGGAAGGTAGTCACGTCGCTCATGACGAGCAACGGAAACCGCAACGGAAAACCGGTGGGCGGCGCCTGCCAGAATCGCCGGTCATGGCGCATGAAGGAGCGATGGTTAGCTTGCCCCTGTCCCGCTTATGCGAGCACTCTGGCCAGGCCGACCGTATCCGCGGGGCGCGACCCATGACGGCAACGGGGTCAACTTCGCGGTCTTCTCCCGCGTGGCGACCCGGGTCGAGGTCTGCCTCTTCGACGGCGACGACCCCACGCGCGAGATTGATCGATTCGACCTGCCCGAGGTGTCGGGCCATACCTGGCACGGGTATGCCCCGGGCCTGGAGGTAGGGACGCTCTACGGACTGCGGGTTCATGGACCCTATGCGCCCAACGAGGGTCACCGCTGCAACCCGCACAAGCTTCTGGTCGACCCCCACGCCAAGGCGCTGTGGGGCGAGGTCGACTTCAAGCATCCGGTCGCCGGCTACCGGCCGGGGGGCGACGACGCGGATCTGAAGATCGACGACCGTGACAGCGCCGCCGGCGTCCCCAAGGGGGTGGTGGTCAGCGACGATTTCGACTGGTCGGGCGACGAGCCGCCCGACACGCCCTGGCGCCAGACCGTCATCTATGAAGTCCATGTCCGCGGCTTCACCAAGCTGCACCCCGAGATCCCCGAGGAGCTGCGCGGCACCTACGCCGGCCTGGCCCACCCTGCGGCCATCGGCCACCTGCAGCGCCTGGGCGTGAGCGCGGTCGAGCTCTTGCCCGTGCAGGAGTCCGCCGACGACGGCTTCCTGATCGACCGTGGCCTGTTCAACTACTGGGGCTACAGCACGCTCGGTTACTTCGCGCCCGAGCAACGCTACGCCAGCCGCCGCCAGCCGGGCGCCCAGGTCGCCGAGTTCAAGGCGATGGTCAAGGCGCTGCATGCCGCCGGCATCGAGGTGATCCTGGACGTCGTCTACAACCACACCTGCGAGGGCAATCACCACGGACCGACCCTGTTCCTGCGCGGCATCGACAACGCCACCTACTACTGGCTGATGCCCGAGGCGCGCTACTACCTCGATTTCACCGGCACCGGCAACAGCCTGAACGCCTCCAACCCGGATGCCGCGCGCCTGATCGTCGATTCTCTGCGCTACTGGGTCGGGGAGATGCACGTCGACGGGTTCCGCTTCGACCTGGCGAGCACGCTCGGCCGCGTCGACCGCGGGCACTTCGACCGCCACGCGCCCATCTTCCAGATCATCAACCAGGACCCGGCGCTGTCTCGGGTCAAGCTCATCGCCGAGCCCTGGGACGCCGGCCTGGGCGGCTACCAGGTCGGCAACTTCCCGGCGCCGTTTCGCGAGTGGAACGGCAAGTTCCGCGACGCCATCCGCAGCTACTGGAAGGGTGACTCGAACCTGGCGTCGGAGGTCTGCTACCGGCTGGCCGGCTCGGCCGATCTCTACCAGGGCGAACGCCGCCAGCCCCAGGCGAGCATCAACTTCATCACGGCGCACGACGGCTTCACCCTGCACGACCTGGTCAGCTACGGGCAGAAGCACAACGAGTCCAACGGCGAGGCCAACCAGGACGGCGCCGACGACAACAAGTCGTGGAACCACGGCGTCGAGGGCGAGACCGACGACCCCGAGATCGTCGAGCTGCGCGAGCGGCAAAAGCGCAATCTGCTGGCCACGCTGTTCCTGTCGCAGGGCGTGCCCATGCTGCTGGGCGGCGACGAGATGAGCCGCACCCAGCGCGGCAACAACAACGCCTACTGCCAGGACAACGAGATCTCCTGGTTCGACTGGAAGCTGGACGATCGACGGCGCAGCCTGATCGAGTTCACCCGCCGCCTCATCGAGGTGCGCCGGCGCCATCCGGTGCTGCAGCGGCGCCGCTTCCTGATCGGCGACTACGTCTGGGAATCACAGTTCAAGGACGTCTCCTGGTTACGACCCGACGGCGAGGAGATGAACACCGACGACTGGCGCCGGCCCTGGATCGCGTCGGTGGGATTCATGCTGGGCGGCGACGCCATCCAGGCCGTCGATGAACGCGGCCGGCGCCTCATAGACGACGGCGTGCTGGTGCTGATGAACGCCCACCACGAACCGATCGAGTTCGCGCTGCCGGCCGAGGCCCTGCCCGAATGGCTGCTGGAGATCGACACCAGCGACCCGCAAAAAGCGACCGGCACCCGCTGCAGGAAGACCTACACGCTGCCGGGCCGATCGCTCGCGGTCTTCCGCCAGCCGCTGGACGAGCAGGTCAAGCGCGCGGCCGCCACGGCGCCGGCCCGCGCGGCCAGGAAAGAGGCGCAACGGCGGCGGCGGCGCGCCGGGGTCGTGGTGCCCCTGTTCTCGATCCGGTCGGGCACGGGCTGGGGGCTGGGCGAGATCCCCGACCTGCCCCGCTTCGCCAGGTGGGCGGGGCGCGCCGGGTTCTCGGTGCTGCAGCTCCTGCCGGTCAACCACGCGCAGGGCTTCGATCCCAGCCCCTACGCCGCGCTGTCGGCGTTCGCGCTCGATCCGGTTTACCTGTCGCTCGACGCCTGCGAGGACTTCCAGGCGGCCGGCGGGCGACGCGAGCTGGACCCGGCCACGCGCGCCCAGCTCGACGCGGTCGGCGACGCGCCGCTGGTCGATTGGGCCGCGGCGCGCGCGCTCAAGCAGGCCGGCATCGAGCGCAGCTTCCGACGCTTCTTGCGCGACGAGTGGACCAAGCACACCTCGCGCGCGCGCCAGCTGGCGATGTTCATGAGCGACCAGCGCGCCTGGCTGGACGACTACGCGCTGTTCGTGGCCTGGCACGACGAGCACCAGAAGAGCTGGCTCGACTGGCCGGCGGGCGAACGCGACCGCGATCCGGGCACCATCGCCGCCGCGCGCGAGCGGCATCAGCACGAGATCCTGCGCGCCAAGTGGACGCAGTGGCAGCTCGACATGCAGTGGCGCAAGGCACGCCGCGAGGCGAGCGCCGCCGGGGTCGAGCTGATGGGCGACTTGCCGTTCATGGTCGGCATCGACTCCGCCGACGTCTGGTCGCGCCGCGCGCTGTTTCGCACCGACCTGCACGTGGGTACGCCGCCCGAGGAGGGCTCACCCGACGGACAGGACTGGGGGTTGCCGATCTACGACTGGCGCGCCCACCGCCACGATGATTTCGCCTGGATCAAGGCGCGCGCGCAGCGCGCCGGCGAGCTGTTCGGTCTTTACCGCGTGGACCACGCCATTGGCTTTTATCGCACCTACTTCCGATCGGTCGACGGCAAGAGCCACGGCTTCACACCCACCGACGAGGGCACGCAGGTCGAGCTCGGCGAGCGGATCATGCGCATGATGAGTCACTGGGGCGAGGTGGTGGCCGAGGATCTGGGCACCCAGCCGCCGTTCCTGCGCCCGTCGCTGGAGCGGCTGGGCATCGCGGGCTACCGGGTGCTGCGCTGGGAAAAGGAAGGGGAAGAGTTCCGCGATCCGGCGACCTGGCCGGCGCTGTCGGTGGCCGCCAACGCCACCCACGACACCGATAGCACCGCCGAGTGGTACGACGCGCTTGGCAAGGAGCAACGCGAAGCGCTGCGCAAGCTGCCCAGGCTCGGCGACCTCGACCCCGACAAGCCGTTCGACGACGGGGTGCGCGATCGGCTGCTGGCCACCGTGTACGGCGCGCCGTCGGCGCTGGCGCTGATCCTGTACCAGGACGCCATCGGCACGCGCGAGCGCATCAATCGCCCGGGCACCGTCGACGCCGCCAACTGGAGCTACCGCATCGATCGCAGCGTCGAGGAGCTGGAGAACGAGACCGCCCACGCCGAGCGCCTGGCGAGGCTGGCGACCGAGACCGGACGCGCGCCGCGGGACCGGGCCGCCGAGGGGGGTACCGCGGGGCGCGACCGTCCGCACAAGGGGTGAGCGAAGGGCGCTGCAGCCGGGCCCGCCGTTCTGGCATACTCACTTCTTTGCCAGGTTTTCTTACTTAGAAGGAGCTTCATGCGTCATCGTCCGCTCATCTTCGCGATGGTCTGTCTCTTGTCGTCGGGGACGGGGAGCGTGGTGGGCGGCGCCGGCTGCAGCAGCAGTGGCAGCTCGGGAGGCGTGGGTGGCAGCAGCGGGCGCGGGCTGGGCGGCACGCTCGGCGGCGCCGGCGCGCGCGGAAGCGGTGGCCACGGGCCGGGCGGAAACAACGGTGGCGTTGGCGGTGGCAGCAGCAACAGCGGCGGCGCGCCGGGTGGAACCGGCGGCAAAACTGGAGCGGGCGGCGGAGGTGGCTCCGGCGTCGGCGGGGCGGGCGGCGCGCCGCCCGGCACCTGCGCGACCGCCGCGCTGTCGGCCAACGCCCGTGGGCGCCTGGCCGCGGAGTACCAGACCTGGAAGACCGCCTACGTGCGCGAGTGCGCCGACACCAGCAGCGCTGAAGTGCTCATGGATTCGGGCACGGTGGTGTCCGAGGGAATTGGCTATGGCATGTTGCTGTCGGCCGCCAACGACGACCGCGCGCTGTTCGACAAGCTCTGGAAATTCTACACCGACCACGTCGACGCGCGCGGGCTGATGAACTGGCGCGTGGCGCCGTGCGACCCGGTGGCAGACAACCGCGCCAACTCGGCCACCGACGGAGATCTCGATGCGGCGATGGCGCTGGTCCAGGCCAACCTGCGCTGGGGCGGCAGCTACGCCGCCATGGCGGCGGATCTGATCGGCAAGATCAGGCAGTTCGAGACCGGCAGCTGCAGCGGGTTGAACGTGCTGGCGCCGGGCGATCGCTTCGGCGGGTGCGGCGACACCAATCCCGGCAACGCCGGCAAGGTCAACCCGTCCTACTTCGCGCCGGGTTACTATCGGGTCTTCGCCAGCGTCGACACCGCCAACGCCGCCTTCTGGACCAAGCTGGCCGCAGATTCGTACACCCTGCTTGCGCAGTACCAGGCGACCATGGGCGGCCTGGTGTCCGAATGGGGCTTCGTCGACGGACGCACCGACGGTAGCCCCTACGGCTACAACGCCTGCCGCACGCCCTGGCGCATCGCCACCGACTACTTCTGGTACTGCACGGCCGAGGCGCGCACGTTCCTGCAGAACGTGAGCACCTACGTCGACGGCCAAGGCGGCGTGTCCGGAGTCCCCTTCGACAAGAACAGCGCCTTCCTGGGCGCCTTCGCGCTCAGCGCGATGCCCCTCGGTCAGAGCAAGCTCGACAGCTACGTCAGCTCCTGGCTGGAGACACCCATGGACGACATGCCGTACTTTCAGGCCACGTTACGCCGGTTGTATTTGCAGCTCGCGGCCGGCCAGTTCGCGCGCCCGGCGCCGTGAACGAAGCGCCGCGCTCCTAGTTGTTCAGCGCGCCGGCGTTGATCCAGGACTCGATCATGTGCAGCTGATCGAGCGTGATGAGCCGATCTCCGCGGGGCATCGGATCGCCCCCGCAGACCGTGGCCAGCATGAAGCCGGATCCTGCGCGGAGCTTATTCACCAGGATGCTGGACTCGGCGTTACCCGCGATCACGCGGATGCCGGGCCGGCAACTCTCCGATGCCACACCCACCAGCGTCGTGAACGAAGTCAAAGTGGAAGTGAAGTTCGGAATGCCGGCTCTGCCGTTGTGACAGGTACGACAACTGGGTGAGGTTCCGTCGCCCTGGTCGCCGAGCACCGCGTTCCAGATCTGAGTCAGCGTCGCGGGGGCCGCGTCGACGCCGGCGTCTGTACCGGTCGCTCCACCGACGCCCGCTCCGCCGACGCCCG
>DASRQZ010000036.1:0-82840 GCA_035696125.1 Polyangia bacterium | reverse complement strand
CCCCATCAGGCTACGGTTGAGCGCCCCCGCTCGCCGGGTGCGTCCCCGCATGGGGTTGCAACCGCGGTGCCCGCGCTCGGCCCCGCTTTCTCGCGGGTCCCGGTTACCGAACGGTACGTCGGGCCGACCCGCTCCCGGTTTCGGTAACCTTACGACCAACGCAGTTCGGTTAAGGGGTACTCCCTCGGGCCTCAGGCCTCAGGCCTCAGGCCTGGAGGCGTCAGACTTCGGACTTTGGACTTCGGGGAGGTCGGACCTGGACTGCGGGGGAAACTCCTGCGACGCCAGAGAACCGTACCGCCTACGGGCATTCGTATTGGCAGACGACCTCGTCCCCGACGCTTATCGAGCGAAGGCGGGTTTCCCCATCGCCGAGCGATTCGGTCTGTAGAGTCAAATCCGCCGTGGGGCTGTGTCCGTTCGGGCGAACCTCGTGGAGGGCTGCGCTCGGCGCTCGGAACGCGACTACCTGCATTTCGTAACTTCTCTCAACTCCGAGGCCCGAAGCCCGAAGCCCGAGGCCCGAGGGCCCTTAACCGAACGGCATGACCTTACGGCCCGGCGCCGTTGATACGGTCGCGCTTCTGGACCAGCACGCCGAACCAGCCGAGGCCGCGGTAGGTCTCGTACCCCGGGGTGAGCGCGAAGCCGATGACGTTGCCGTCCTTGGTTTCGTAGTGTCCCAACTGGTGCTCGCGGGTCTCGACGGCGAGGATTTCCTTCAGCACGCCGACGCGGTCGGAGGCAGCCAGCACCCGATGCTGGGCGTCGACGATCAGCGCGCGCGTCAGGCCGCGCTCCTCGGGCGACAGCCGCACGCCGTCGACAACCGCCTGCGCCTGGGTGTCCCAGTCGAACATGATACCCAGCACGCCGATGGGCCGGCCCTTGTTCTCGCCACGCTCGCGGATCGCGGTCGCGTAGGTGGCGACCAGCTGGCCGCCGAGCTCCCTGGCCGGCGCGATGTCGGCGACGGTGAAGCCGGTGCCGTCTTCGGTGGCGAGCGCATCGCGGAACCAGCTCATCCCGGCCAGCATCGCGTGGTCCATCTGCGGATACTTGCCGGGCCGGCCGTGGGCCATCACCTCGCCGGCCAGGTTGCACACGACCAGGTCCGCATAGACCGTGTAGCTGTCGAGGATCACGCCCAGCCGTCTGCTGGCGAACTCGCCGGATTGCGCGCTGGGATCGGCGCACGCCGCCACCACGGCCGAGTCGGTCGCCCACCAGCGCACATCGCAAGAGCGCTCGTAGAGGTTGCGATCGATGATCTCGATCAGGTTCAGCGCCAGGTCGGCCAGCCGCGTGCCGCGCACGGTGGCGACCAGGCGCTGCCCGTGCTGGTGCAGCTCGACCAGCCGCGGCTGCAGCTGCTCGGTCAGCTCGGTGGTCAGCCCCTCGATCTCGCGCGAGATTGTCTTTACCTCCTTGGCGACCACTCCGAAGCCCGCGCCGGCCGCGCCGGCGCGCGCTGATTCGATCTGCGCGTTCAACGCCAGCAGATGGGCGTGCGCGTTGATCCGCTTGATGCCCGCGACCTTCTGATTCGCGATGACACCTACTGTCTTGGCGAGCTCGACGATTCTTTCAGGCATGTGGTCCCTGGTGGGCCGATGACATCGGCACTTTGGCGACAGTCATTTAGTCTGTGTCCTCACCCGATCAAGACCTGATCCCAGAGCAAGATCACCGCCCTGCGATGCGATTCGGCCAGCTGAGTCGGGATCCGGACGACCTCGTTGCCGCGCAGCCGCTCGCGATGCATCCAGACTCGATACTGTCGATAGGCCGCGGCCGCGGCGCGCGCCGCGTGCTCGGAGACCAGGCGCAGCGCCGCCGCGCGGGCCAGCGCGCCGGAGACGTCGGTCACCGCGCACAGCTCGGGGTGCGCGGCGGCGTGGCGCAAGATCAGGAGCTGGGCGATGAACTCGACGTCGATGATGCCGCCGCGGCTATGTTTCACGTCGAAGTCGTGCGCGGCGCCGGGGATCTGCCGGTGTATGCGCTCGCGCATCGATAGCACATCGGCGCGCAGCTGATCGGGATCGCGCGGCCGGCGCAGCACCTCGAGGCGGACGTCGTGGAGCGCGCAGTCCAGCTCGGCGGTGCAGGCGATCCAGCGCGCGCGGGTCAGCGCTTGGTGCTCCCAGGTCCAGGCCAAGCTCGTCTGATACTTGCGGAAGGCGGCCAGCGAGCTGATCAGCAGACCGCCCTCGCCGTGGGGGCGCAGGCGGAAGTCGGTGGCGTAAAGCGACCCTATCTCGGTGTGCGCGGTGATCCAGCGGTTTACCGTCGCCGCCAACCGGGTCAGGTCCTCGGTCGCGGCGCCCCGACGATCGTCGTAGATGAAGACGATATCGGTGTCGGAGGCGTAGCTCATTTCACGCGACCCCAGCTTCCCGTAGCAGACGATACCGATGGGTGAGTCGGGGCCGAGCCCCATCTCGACGCTCACCCGCGACGCCACCGTGCTCAGCAGCAGGTCGGCCAGATCGCTCAGTCCGTGGCTGACCTGGTCAAGCGACATTCGCCCTTCGAGATCGGCGGCCAGGATCTGCAGAGCTCTCGTCCACCTGAAGGTGCGCAGACCCACCAGACGCCGCTCCTCGTCCGGCGCGCGATCCAGCAGCGACGCCAGGCGCGCTCGCTCGGCTTCGACGTCGGCCCAGGGGGCCAGCGCCTCCGTGGTCGCCAGCGCGCGCAGCAGCTCCGGCTGCCCGATCAGCAGCTCGCCGAAGGGAGGGCTGGCTTCGAGAATGTTCGCGGCGCGGTGCAGGATGCCCGGCTGGCGGCTCGCCAGCTCGAGCAAGTCCGGCCGCCGAGCCAGGCGCTCGCGCAGCCAGTCAATATGAGGAGCTGCCGTCATCGATCGCAGCCGCCGGCGCGGCGGTGGCCGTCACGAAATCGGCATTTTCCGACCGGAGCTTGAGCGGCGCTCCCGGAGGTCAATAGACGCGCGGCTCCCTGGGCAGGGCGGGCGCCTCAACGCTGGCGGCTTCCGCTGCTCCAGGTGAACACGCCCGGCAGCGGACCGGTGAACTGATTGGCGCTGCCGAGAGAGGTGAGGTTGACGCCGAAGATCGGCGCCAGCGCCAGCCAGAGGTCGTTGAAGGGGCGGTCGCCGGTTCCCCCCGACGTGCCGACGCCGGTCTGCGCCTGCAGCGGCCCGCCGGTGACCTTGAGGAAGGTGCCCCCACGCAGGCGGGTGTTCTTGCCACCGAATCTTACCATCACCCCCGCCCGGCCCGGGAGACGACGCCGGCAGGTCAGGATGGCGCTTTGCGCCGCCGACGCAACTGTCCGGGCGTTGTGTTGAGACGCTGGCGAAAGACCGCCCCCATGTATTCCTGGTGACGAAACCCGGTCCGCTCGGCGATCTCGACCAGCGGCAGGTCGGTGTCCTCCAGCAGCTCGCGCGCGCGCGCCAGGCGAACGCGGATCAGCTCGTCGTGAATGCTGCGTCCGAGCACGTCACGGAAGCGGCGCTGTAGAACGCTGCGGGAAAGCGGCACGCGGTGCACGACATCGTCGACGTCGATCGCCTCGCAAGCATGCTCGCGGATGTAGCGAAGAGACTGGGCGACGTTGCGATCGTCGACGGCCAGCGCCCCGGTCGACATGCGCGCCAGCACTCCCTTCGGTGCCAGCAGCATCGGCGCTGTCGGGTGCGCACCGTTGCGCATCAGCGAGTCCAGCAGGCGGGCGGCCTCGTACCCGACCTGGCGATGATCGGGCCACACGCTGGACAGCGGCGGATCGCTGACCTCGCACAGGGGCTCGTCGTTGTCGACGCCGAGCACGCCCAGATCGTCCGGGACGACGACGCCGTTGCTGCGGCACGCCTCGAGCGTGTGGGGGCCGAGTTGATCCGACGCGATCATGAGACCGGTCGGTTTTGGCAGGGCGACGAGCCAGCTCGCCAGCTCCGGTCCGCTGTCCTTCCAGCTCTGCTGTCGCGCGGTCTGCCGGGACACGACGTGGTGCAGGCAGGGGAAGCCAGCCGTCTGGACCCGGCTGGCAAACGCCTGCGCGCGCCGGTGTGACCAGTTTTCTCCACGGATGCTGATGAACGCGAAGTGGCGGTAGCCCTGATCCAGCAGGTGCTCCGCGCCTTCGCGGCCGATCGCGTCGTCATCGACATGGATCAGCGGGAAGGGTAGACCATCGACGACGCCCAGCACGTCGATGGTCGGAACGCCCACCGCGGCGATCGCCTCGGCGACGCGCTGGCTCTGGACGCGCGCGATGATCCCGTCGCCGCGCCAGCTCCTGAGCCAGCGTGGCGCCGATTGCTCCAGGGCGCGCGGCTCGTGCGCGATCGACCACGGACCCTCCTCGCGCAGGTAGCCCGCGATGCCGCGCAGGATCTCCCGGCCGGGCGCCAGCGAGGTCTCGATGATCAGCGCGACCTTCTTCCGGCCGAGCGACCGAGAAACTCTTACAGGCGGACGTCGCACGCTGATCGACATTACGCGATTTCCACGGGCGCGATGAGCGGCGGAGTCGATTAACTACAAAGATAGGCGCGATTCCTCCAGGCGTCAATCGGTCCACGAAAGATCTCCTCGCGCCCGAACGGCAATGATGACCAAGGGTTTTCGAATTTCTATTCGGCAAACTGACGGATGCCGTGAAAGGACGCGGAGAAAAACTGAACAAGCGGAGGGCGCGCAAACCGCCCTTCGCGCTATTCATTGCGTTTTTCGTTCGAAACACTTTGTGTTAGGTGTAAGGCCATGAGCTCTGACTCGTTCGCGCGCACATGGTTGCTTTCAATCACGGTCGTTCTGGGCCTGGCGTTGGGCAGCGGCTGTTCTGGGTCGAACGGCGGACCCGTCTCCGGTGCGGGCGGCAGCGCCGGTTCGCAGGCGTCGGGCGGCGCCAGTGGATCGGGCACCGGGGGTAGTGGCGTCGGCGGTAGCACCGGCACGGGCGGGGCCACTGGAACCGACGCGAGCGTCGACACCGGGCCCGGAAATGTCGACGCCCGCGACGCCGGCGGTCAAGCCGATGCGGCCGGCACCGGCGGCGCGGGCGGCGCGCAGAGTTGTGCCGGGCGCGCCGTCAACTTCGGCGCGAACGTCCCTGGCAACAACGATCCGGCGAAGGCGCGCGTCATCGTCGACTTTGGTGCCAGCGCTGACCTGCCAGTCGGGAACGCGCGCCGAACGATCGAGTTCTGGGCCTTCGTTCGTGCCTCGAGCTGGGCGGGGGACGCGAACACGATGTTCTTCTACGGGACGAACAACCGGGTGGCCGACGGGTTCGGACTGGATTTCGGCGGGGTCTCCGCCACCATCGACCCGTTCACCAACGCGATCTTCGACAACGACAACCAGCCGAGCGGCGTCGTGGCGACGACGGACCAGTGGGTGCACTTTGCCATGACCTGGGACCAGACGGCGGTGCGCGCGTTCGTCAACGGCGTGGAAAAGGCGACCAAGATGGCGACCGGGACGCAGATGCTGATGACCGGCCGGACGCCGGTGACCATCGGCGGCTACGACCCGGCGTACTTCAACGGTCAGATCGACGAGTTCCGCATCTGGAACGTCGCGCGGACCGCGCCGGAGATCACCTCCACCATGCACCAGACGCTCACGGGCATGGAAGCTGGCCTGGTCGGCTACTGGAAGTTCGACGAGACCACGGGAACCACCGCGACCGATTCGACGATGACGACCGGACACACGGCACATCCTGGGACTCTCATGGCCACCAGTCCGGCCAGCTTGCCCACTTTCGTGACCTCGACGGCGCCCATCAATTGCCCATAGCTTCTAACCGACCGATTCTGGGGATTCGGTGCACCGTGGTTGGTCGGTGGGCATAGCTGGGCGAGGTGTCATCAGTTTTCAGTCGACAGGAAAAAGGTGACGGACTCAGACGGCGGCTCGAATGCCGAGTTGATCGCAGCGGCTATCCAGACCTTTGTCGCGCTCCGCCAGAAAGCTGAACGCCGCCCACTATCTCCTGAAGACTGATAGCTGACAGCTGATGACCCTTCGTCCGCGCTTCCAGGTTCACCTGGCTATCCATAGCCTGGCGGGGCGCGTAGAGCATTCGCAGGATCTGGTCGGTCTCGGCGAGAAGCACGCGCGCAAGTTCCAGCTCCACGAAGCCAAGGTCGCGACTGAGGATCATCAGGTAGGAGAGTTCGGCGCCCGAGCACGAGCCCTCCTTGGACCGATTCAAAGAACCCCATGGCCGCCGCTGTCAACAATGGACAGCGCGGTGCCACCCGGATGAACCGGGCATCCGCAGAGCCGTGGGCCGCGGCGCCGTCGCTGCCCGGGCCATCTGGGTTGCCATTGCTACTGGTGCACCTGTATCGCGGTGGTACCGGGCGGTTTTCCGCCAGCGCGTGGGCATCAGCCCGGGGGCGCTCCGAAGGCGCGGGAAAGGTCAGGGAGCGGCGATCTGATCGCGGCCGGAACGCTGGGAATCTCCCCTACCAGGTCGCGACCGCGCCCGTGCTCAGGAAGTTCATGACCTGCTTTTCGCCCAAAGACCACCTCGCGTCGACGTGCATGAAATCAAGGGTGAGGTGGTAGTGCTCCGACGCATGAAAGACGAACACCGCCGAATAAGCCGTCTGCTTCGGAAGACTGAAGGTCCCGTTCGGAAGGCCGGGCGCGGGGATCTTGTCGGAAGCGAGCATGAAGGTCTCCGAGAAACCATAGCCGAGGTTGACGTCGAAACGCGGGGCGGCGTACTGCGCAAGGGCAGAAAAACCTCGAAAGGTTCGCAACTCGAAATTGTTCGAAACGCTGACCGCGCCGGCTTCGAGCGCGTAGCCGAGTCCCAGACCCTTGCCGTAGTGACCGGCGACTCCAAGGTGCCACGGTCCGACCTCGAATCGGCCACCGGCGCCGCCGCCGGTCGACCTTGTCGCCGTGTTCGAGCCGGCTCGATAAAGGTCCTGAGTCTCGCCGTTCGCGAACAGGTGCACCTTCAGGATGCTCACCTGAGCATCAAACGTGAGCTCGGCCTCGGGTCGGGGCCATTTGTTCTTATCGAAACCTCCTCCAAGCGCGCTCGGGTCGTAGACTCCCACGCTCAGTTGCAGACCGCCCGCCTTCGGCGTTGCGTAGACCAAACCGGGCGAAAAGAACACGGCCAAAACGCCGAACCCGATCATACCGGCGGTGTTGCCGTGGTTGTCGATGTTCCCCGGAAAGCCGAGGGCGTATCCGTGGCCGTAGAGGAAGTCGTTTTCGGTCGAACCACGTGAATACAGACTGATGGCGCGGCCGGCCAGGAAGCTTCCCCACGGCCCTTCGACCTTGGAGTACCCTTCTTGCATTTGCGCGGGCAGCGTGTCTGTCTTCCGCAGATTGGCGGGTTCGATCAGCCCCCAGAACGAAACATATACGCGCAACAATGTCGTCTGGGACAGCTGCTTGCGCAGTCCGAAGCCCAGGGTGTTGGGCACGAATCCACTTCGAACACGCAACATCTGGATCGTGCCTTGGAGGTTCGTCCCATCAGGCCCGACTGGCCCCGGGTTCTGCTCGATTCCTGCGTTGAGCCCCCCTCCGAGTGGAATGCTCTCACCCATCACGAGCGGGATGGGATTCCCGTCGCCCTGGGCGTAGCTGAGAAACGCGTTCACGCGCCCATCGGCATAGACCTCCCAGGTGTCGGATTTCGCGATTGACACTTCCGCATGCGCCATGTGGGTCGCGAGCAAGCCAGTCGCAAGCGTGAGGGCGACCAAGCCGATTTTTGGTCGGGACGATTTGATTGAGTGGATGTGCCTCACGTTTCGCTCCCTTTCCGTGCGGTGAAGGGTTTCCAGAATAGCGGCCCTGCGGGGCAGCTCATCAACAGCGGTCCTCCACCACGCCACAACAACAGACGACCTCCCGATGCAGGTTGGCAACAGACCCGGCCTGGAGCCCTCGGTCTCAGCGCCTCTCCGTCGCCTCTCGCACGCGGAGCGCCGCCCCGCTTACATCGGTGTTACTGCGGTCACTACGATATGGAAGATCTGCGAGTGGAACGGCTGGGCGTTTTGGTTGCGCGTGTTTATCGAGGCCACCGACTGGCCCATATACATGGTCGGGATCACCAGGTTCGGCTCGTTCGGAACCGGCCGTCCGTCACTAACCGCGCATGAAGTGGCCCGGAATCCGATTCCGCAATTGTCGATGGCGCGGCAATTACGATCCGAAGAGAAGAAGGTGAACGTTCCGCCGCCGACGACGGGAATGTCGTGGGTGAACGCAATCGGGAACGTCTGGTGGTTCTCGTACGGGGTGGCGACCTGGGGGAAAGAGTTCAGGTAGTAGTGCTGCAACTCGGTCCCCGCGGCGTTCTTGACGATGAACTTGTAGACGTTGTAGTTCTCGACGTTCACTGGCGTGCCGCCCGTGTAGAATGTGTCGACGCCACCGATGGGGTCGGAGTTTGGCAGGATCCCGTTCCCGGCAAACCTGGTGCCACCAGTGTAGTACTTCGCCTCGGCTATGCCGTTCACCCTGACTGTAAGCCTGTACATTGCACCGGGTGTGCCGCCGATCGTGAAGACCTCATTTGTGATCAGGCCTTGCTGTTCAAACGGCAACGAGGTGTTCTGATTTGGACACTGGACGGCAGTGACGCAGTCCTGGTTTGCCGTGCTCAAGCACGGGAACATGATGAAGGAATCCATCAAACGCTCCCCAAAGGTGTTCGGAATGCCAGCGATGGAGGCGATAGTGACGCCAGCACCACCCGTGCCGACCGCACCACCGGTCCCGTTCGCACCACCGATGCCGACCATGCCAGCGTCGCCGTTTGCGCCGCCGGTGCTGCCGATCGCACCACCAGTGCCGATCGCACCACCGGTGCCGACCGCACCACCGGTGCCCGTTTCGGCTGTTCCACCTGTACCCGAGACGGCGCTATCCGTTGGAGGAGCGCTCGTCGTTGGCGCGCAGGCGCCAGCGATGAACAGGGGAACTACCGAGACGATGCAGAGAAATGCCTTCATGTGATATCCCCCAAGATTGAGAACGCCTTGTGGGGGGCGAGCGGTCCCCACAAGCCGCATTCTCCCGAACTACCCTACACGTGGCAAGCTGGGATCCGACCAACCTTTGTAGAGTTCAGGTCACAGGCCGGGCCGGGTCGGGATAGCACGGGCGGCGGCGCGACCCCCGCGTGAACCGGCTGCAGCGTGACCGGATATTCTTGCCGCCGCGGTGCATTCGGACGGGTTTGCGGAGATTGTCATCTGGAGGCCAGGAGCCAATGGCACCGCTGAGGTGCGCGGACAACTGGACCTTGGCGCGCAAGGGCTGGCGCTGCGAGTTTCCGCAAAATTTGGGGTGAACCCGATTCCAGCGTCTCCCCCTGGACTGTCTCGAGGGTGGTCTCAAGTTGCTCCCCCAGGGAGGATTACGCTCATGATGACTACGCTGTTCTTGACGTTTACGTTGGCAACCTTGCCGACTCCGGTTCAGTCGTCGGGCGCGCGCGCCGTTCCGCAGCGTGTACTGGCTCAGGCATCCGCGGCCACCCCCAGCGGCACGGGCAGCAGCGCGCCCGGAACCACAGCTTCGGCTCCTTCGACCCCGGGCGCCGGCCTGACGCCCGCCCCGAAAGCTTCCGATCCGTACGGCGGTCCGGGTTCCGACATCTACGACACCAACAATCCCACCCGCACCGGCGGTAGCGGCAGCGGGTCGACGGTGCCCAGCGTAGGTGCCGGCAGCGACGGGACCGGGACCACCGGGTCCGGCACCAGCGGCTCGACGATTGGAAGCAGTGGCACCAGCGCGGGGAGTAGCAGGACCGGCGCCGGCAACAGCGGCTCGACCACTGGCTTGAATGCCGGCAGTGCCTCGGACCCGACCGGTATCGGGACCGGCAGCAGCGGCTCGACGACCGGCAACGCCACCGGCACCGACACCAGCGGTTCACGCGCAACCGGCTCCGAGCGTGGCGATTCCACTACGGGGTCCGGCAGCTCGTCCTCGTCGAACCGCAAAGGCAAGAGCCGGCGCAGCCAGTCAGGAAGCGGCGCGGATACCCAGCGCCAGGGCACGGACAGCACCGGAAGCATGGAGAAGTCCGGCGCCGGCCGAACGGGCTCGGGCGCGGCGTCGGGGAACAACTCCACGCCATAGAAACGCCCCGCATTTCGGTGCACGGAGAGCCGAGGAATCGGAGCCCGGTGCCTCCTCGGCTCCTCCGGCGCGCCGCTGAGCGACCGTGTCGCCTCAGCGTTGCCTCTCCGGCGGGGTGGAACCAATATGTCGCGCTGCCTCATGCAGAGCGACGGGTCGCTGCTCTGGGAGTGCGCGATTTACATCCCCTGAGCCGTCGGCGGCGGGCCGGTTGGCGTGGCACACTGTCAGGGATGGCCGACGCTCCGTCGTTGATGGACGACAAGGAAGCGACCAGCCTCCGCCTGGAGCTGAGACGCATCGCGCGTACGCCCATCCGCGCCGTGCAGGCCGACGCGCTGGTCAAGGTGCGCGGCTTCGTGGCGCTGGACCGCCCGCCCGTGGCGGCCCCGGTGACCGGCGCGCCGTGCGCGGTCTACAGTGTCGACGCCAAGCTGGTGCGCCGCGCTCTGAGCTGGATCCCGCTGCAGCGTGCCCCGTCGGAAGAATGGCACCGAGACGACCGGAGCTACCTTTGGCCCGACTGGCCGTCGACGGATCTGGCGCGCGAGACCGGTGGCCGCGACCTTATCCTGGACGACGGCACCGGCCGCGCGCGCGTGCGCATCGCGCACGCCCACCTGTCGCTGCTGGGCAACTGGAGGGTGTCGCTGTCGGCCAACCGCACCCAGTTCCTGGCGCCACGCACCAACCAGACGCCCAGCGCCGACCTCGAGCTCGAGTACCGCGAGCTGACCGTGGTGCCTGGCGAGATCCTCACGGTTTACGGTCGCGCCAGCTACGAAGCCAATCCCGATCCCCCAGCGCCCGGCCCGCATCCCTACCGCGACGCCCGCCTGCGCCGCGCCTTCGTCGCCGCACCCTGGTCGCCACTCTATCTGGTGCAAGAGCACGTCGTCGCGCTGGACGCCGTGGGCTAGCGCTTCTGGCCCGGCTCCGGCGTTCGTGCTTCGGCAAAAGCCGGCAGCGCATCGGCGGCCCGCATCCACGGTAGGCGCGAGCTCACGCGGGTCTGATCGCGCGGCGCCACCGCCGCCGGATCGTCCAGCGAACAGATGGTGACGTCGATCTCGTCGGGCAGTCGGGCGGACTGGAAGGTGAGCGCCGTCCCGCACCGCGGGCAGAAAGCGCGGGTGCCGTGATCCGAGGAGCGGAGGCTGGCCGGTGCCCCCGACACAATACGAAAGCCCGCGCGCGGAACCGTCGCCCACGCCACCACCGGCGCGCCGCTCACCCGCCGGCAGATCGAGCAGTGGCAGAGTGTTTCGTTCGAGAGCGGCCCATCCGCTTCATAGCGAACGAACCCACAAAAACAGTGGCCCTGGATCATGCCCGGACGTTAACGACGCGCGCCGGCGCTCGCAAGGACCCGCAAGGACCCGCAAGGACCCTAAAGACAGATAGGAAGATTCCGCCAGGTGACCGGCATTGTGACTACCCCTGCAGCAGGCCCCGCTTCAGCACGAACGCCGCGACCTCTTCCAGGCCCTGCTTGGTCTTGAGATTGGTGAACAGGAACGGGCGCTCCCCGCGCATCTTCCTGGCGTCGCGGTCCATCACCTCCAGCGACGCCCCCACCGCGGGCGCCAGGTCGATCTTGTTGATGACCAGCAGGTCCGACCTGGTGATGCCGGGGCCGCCCTTGCGCGGGATCTTGTCGCCGGCGGCGACGTCGATGACGTAGATGCACAGGTCGGCCAGCTCGGGGCTGAAGGTGGCGGCCAGGTTGTCGCCGCCGCTCTCGATGATCACCAGATCCAGGTCGGGGAAGCGGCGGATCATCTCGTCGACGGCTTGCAGGTTGATCGAGGCGTCCTCGCGGATCGCGGTGTGGGGGCAGCCGCCGGTCTCGACGCCGGCGATGCGGTCCTCGGACAGCGCGCCGCTGCGGATCAGGAACTGCTGGTCTTCCTTGGTGTAGATGTCATTGGTCACCACGGCGATGCGGATCTGGTCGCGCAGGCGCTTGCACAGGGCGTCGACCAGCGCGGTCTTGCCTGATCCGACCGGGCCGGCGATGCCGAGGCGCAGAGGGTGGGGACTGTGGTTCATGGTGGTGGTGCTCCTGGCTCGGGGTGCGCTCAGGATCGGAACAGGCGCGAGTACTGGGTTTCGTGCCGCGCGCTGGCGATGGCGTGCGAGGGGGCGGCGGCGGCGATGTCGTCGTCGGCCACGGCCAGCGCGCGCGCGACCACGGCGGGGATGAGCGCGCCGAGCTCGAGCAAGATGCGCTGGCCCGCGGTCTGGCCCAGCGGGACCAGGCGCACGGCGGCGCTGGTCTGGGCCTCGACCCAGGCGAAGGCATGACCCTGCAAGGCGCTGGCGAGCGGGATCTGCCAGCGCACGGCGGCGAGCGCGAACATCGCGGCGTAGCTGACGTCGGCGCGCGCGATCCACGCCGGCGCTTCCCCGACGCCAAGGCCGCCCAGCAGCCGCGCCAGATTGCCGCCCAGCTGGCGCTCCTCGGTCTGCAGCTCGCCCGCGGCGCGCGCGGCGAGCAGGAAGCGCGACCAGGCGGCGACGGCGTCCTGGTCGTCGCGCGTCCAGGCGCCGTGCAGGCGCAGCAGCACCGGCAGGTCGAGGCCGCCCACCGTGCCCGCCAGCAAGCCGCCGATCCAGTCGCGCGCGCCGGGCTCGCCATCGATCCAGCCGGCGGCGACGGCGGCCTCGAGCGCCTGCGAATAGGCGAAGGTGCCGATCGGCAGCGCCGGGCTGACCAGCTGCAACAGGCGCAGGGACGCGACCGGATCGCTCATGGCCCGCGGCCGTGGTCGGGACCGCGGTCGCTGTCGCGGTCGTGGTCGTGGTCGTGGTGGTGCGCGCGTCCGCCGCCGTGCGAGTGCCCGCCACCGCCGTCGTGCTGGAAGGCGCCCGCCTCCGGCTCGAAGGGGGCGACGCGCGGCGAGACCTCCAGGCCCAGGCCGCGCACCATGGTGTCCAGCACGTGATCGTGCGCGTAAGCGACCCAGCCGCCGCCGATCTCCAGCGGCACGTGACGGTTGCCCAGGTGGTAGGCGGCGCGCGTGAGCAGATGCGGGTCGCCGGTGGCGGCGATCGACAGGCTCTCGGCGGCGGCGCGCACCTCGACGGTGAGACCGCCATCGCCGCGCAGCTGGTCGCCGTGGCGCAGGATGGTCCCGCGCGGCAGCATGAGCGCGACCTCGCGCCCGTCGTCCAGCGTGGCCAGCAGCCGGCTGCGCCGCCGCTCGTCGTAGCTGAGGGTCAACACAGCGTCACGGGCACGCCCGGAAGTGGCGCGCGCCCCTGGGTCGGGGCCCAGTAACTCGTTGAGGTGCAACATGCCTTCGTCCTCCTCGCTGGGAACAGCAATCAGAACAGGTAGTAACGCTGGGCCAGCGGCAGCACGGTCGCGGGCGCGCAGGTCAGGAGCTGGCCGTCGGCGCGCACCTGGTAGGTCTGCGGGTCGACCTCCATGACCGGCAGCGCGTCGTTGTGGACCAGATCGCGCTTGCCGATGTTGCGGGTGTCGCGCACGGCGACCAGGCGCTTTTGCAGACGCAGGCGCTCGCCCACGCTGGCGGCGACCGCGGCGCGCGACACGAAGGTCACGCTGGTGGCGTGGCGCGCGCCGCCCAGCGCGCCCCACATGGGCCGGTAGTGCACCGGCTGCGGTGTGGGGATCGACGCGTTGGGGTCTCCCATGGGCGCCATGGCGATGAGGCCGCCCTTGATGATCACCGCCGGCTTGGCGCCGAAGAAGGCCGGGCGCCACAGCACGATGTCGGCCAGCTTGCCGACGGTGAGCGAGCCGACCTCGTGGCCGATGCCGTGGGTGATGGCCGGGTTGATGGTGTACTTGGCGATGTAGCGCTTGACCCGGAAGTTGTCGTGCGTGCCTCCCAACGACGCGTCCTGCGGCAGCGGGCCGCGCTGCTGCTTCATCTTGTGCGCGGTCTGCCAGGTGCGGGTCACCACCTCGCCGACGCGGCCCATGGCCTGGGAATCGCTGGACAGCATGCTGAACGCGCCCAGGTCGTGCAGGATGTCCTCGGCCGCGATGGTCTCGCGCCGGATGCGCGACTCGGCGAAGGCCACGTCCTCGGCGATGCCCGGGTCCAGGTGGTGGCACACCATCAGCATGTCCAGGTGCTCGTCGACGGTGTTCACGGTGTACGGCCGCGTCGGGTTGGTCGACGACGGCAGCACGTGCGGCACGCCGCACGCCTTGATGATGTCGGGCGCGTGGCCGCCGCCGGCGCCCTCGGTGTGGTAGGTGTGGATGGTCCGGCCCTTGAACGCGGCCAGAGTATCTTCGACGAAGCCCGATTCGTTGAGGGTGTCGGTGTGGATCGCGACCTGGACGTCGTGCTGCTCGGCCACCGACAGGCAGCAGTCGATCGCGGCCGGCGTGGTGCCCCAGTCCTCGTGCAGCTTCAACCCGAGGCAGCCAGCTTCGATCTGTTCGACCAGCGCCTCGGGGCGGCTGGCGTTGCCCTTGCCGAGGAAGCCCAGGTTCAGGGGGATGGCGTCGGCGGCCTGCAACATGCGCGCGATGTTCCAGGTGCCGGGCGTGCAGGTGGTGGCGTTGGTCCCGGCCGCCGGTCCGGTGCCACCGCCGATCATGGTGGTCACCCCCGAGCACAGCGCCTCCTCGCACTGCTGCGGCGAGATGAAATGGATGTGGCTGTCGATCGCGCCCGCGGTGGCGATGCATCCCTCGCCAGCGATGATCTCGGTGCCCGGGCCGATGACGATGCCGACGCCGGGCTGGACGTCGGGGTTGCCGGCCTTGCCGATGCCGGCGATGCGGCCGTCCTTGATGGCGATATCGGCCTTGATGATGCCGGTGGCGTCGACGATCACCGCGTTGGTGATCACCGTGTCGGCCACCTCGGCCCCCGAGCGCTGGCTCTGCCCCATGCCGTCGCGGATCACCTTGCCGCCGCCGAACTTCACCTCCTCGCCGTAGACGGTGTAGTCGCGCTCGATCTCGATCAGCAGATCGGTGTCGCCCAGGCGCACCCGGTCACCGGTGGTGGGACCGTACATCTCGGCGTAGGCGCGGCGGTCGATGGTCTTCATGGCGCCGCTCCCTTGCCGCCCGCCGGCGCGCCCAGCGCACCCATGACCGCGCCGCGGAAACCCTGCACCACCCGGTCGCCGGCGTAGGCGCACAGGTCGACGGTGCGGGTCTGCCCCGGCTCGAAGCGCACGGCGGTGCCCGCGGCGATGTCCAGGCGGAAGCCGCGCGCCGCCTCGCGGTCGAAGCGCAGGGCCGGGTTGGTCTCGTAGAAGTGGTAGTGCGATCCGACCTGGATGGGGCGGTCGCCGGTGTTGGATACCTCCAGGCGCAGCGTGGGCCGCCCCTGGTTCAGGACCAGGACGCCGGCCGCGACGCGCACCTCGCCGATGCCGGCGGCGCGCGGCACCGGGATGGGTTGATGGACGGTGACCAGCTTGGTGCCGTCGGGGAAGGTGGCCTCGACCTGCACCTCGGTGATGAGCTCGGCGACGCCGTCCATGACGTCGTCGGCGCCCAGCAGCTTGGTGCCGGCGGTCATCAGCTCGGCCACGGTGCGCCCGTCGCGCGCGCCCTCGAGCAGGGCCGCCGAGATGTAGGCGATGGCCTCCGGGTAGTTGAGCTTGAGGCCGCGCGCCTTGCGGCGTTCGGCGACCAGCGCCGCGGTGAAGATCAGCAGCTTGTCCTTTTCTCGCGGGGTCAGCTCCATCTCGTTGTTGCTCCTTCAGCTTCTAACCGACCGTTGGTGGAGATCTGGTGCATGGCTGTGAAGCGGACTGTTTTCAGTCGTCAGTTTTCAGTCTTCAGTTCGGACTTCAGACTCGGACTTCGACTTCAGGTGGAATCGGGCAGGCATTGGGTCAGGCCCCCTGTTCCTGATGACTGATGACTGATGACTGACAACCCTTCGCGTGAGCGTCCAGGTCCATCTGGCACTGGGGGCTAGCCATCTAGGTCGCCCATATTCGCGGGGTCACGGCCTCGCGGCCCAGGATCGGCGGGCGCAACAGGCGCCAGGCGTCACGCAGGAAGGCCAGGCCGCGCTCGGCGCTGGCGCCGAGGTAGCGGGCGCACAGCAGCGAATCGCCGGGCTCGGGTTGCAGGCGCGTGACCACCGCGAGGTCGCCGTCGGGCAGATCGCCGGCGCGCGCGCGAATCGCGGCCAGCGCGGGGTGATCGGCCTGCAGGCCCGGCGTCGCTACCAGCGTCCCCAGCACCGGCGCGTCAGCCAGGCCCCAGCGCGCCCGATGTACGGCTGCGCCGCCGTCGAAGCAGCCCCGTTCGATCAGCAACGGGCGGGCGGTGGCGCCGGCGCCGGCGCCGACGCGCCACAGCTCCAGGCGTTGCCGGCAGCGGCCGCGCGTGAACCGCTCGTCGCGCGCCGGCAGGCCGAAGCAGATGAGGTCGACGCCGATGAAGCGCGCCCCGGCCTCGAGATCGACGCGGGTGCTGAGCTCGGAGATCGCGCCTTCGAACAAGATGTTCTCGTGTGGCAGCCACTCCAGCGTGCCACCCGCCGCCACCGTCAGGTGCTGCTGCTGGCGCGCCGTGGCTCCGGCGCTGCGATAGTGCTTGGCGGCGGCCGGCGTGGTGCACAGGCCGTGGGCGCCGCGCTCGACGGAGACTGTGATGCGCAGCTGGTCGCCGCCCACCAGGCCGCCGGGCGGGTGCAGCACGGTGACGTGCGCGACCGAGGGACCCTCGGGCGCGAAGGCACGCTGCACCGCCAGCGGTCCCAGCTGGCGGTGGCGCGCCAGCAGCGTGGCGCCGCCGTCGGCCGCGGTGAAAGCGATGTCCAGCGCCGCCTCCCAGCCGCGCGGGCCGGCGCCGGCGTCGGCGTCGGCGTCGTCAGCCGACGGCAGGCCCAGTGAAGACAACGGGCTGTTCCTTGATGACCAGGACCAGGCAACCGCGCGCGCTGTGAACCTCGTGGTGGCTGCCCGGCGGGTTGAT
This sequence comes from Polyangia bacterium, assembly GCA_035696125.1. Lineage (GTDB taxonomy): Bacteria > Myxococcota_A > Polyangia > Fen-1088 > Fen-1088 > DASRQZ01. The sequence goes on along the minus strand of DASRQZ010000036.1, from coordinate 65,791 downwards.
GACCAGCGTGCCGGCCGGGTAGCTGCCGCGCTCGTCGGACTGTTCGCCGCTGAGCACGTAGATGTGCTCGTATCCGGGATGGGTGTGCTGGTGAGCGCGCCCGCCGGGTTGATAACGCAGCAGGATCGCGCTCGGCCCCGCGCTCTCGTCGCCGTAGATGCGATGGATCTCGACGCCAGGAAAGTACGGCTGGAAGGCGAAGTCACCACGGAGAGCGCGCTCGATGAGATCGCGGATGACCAGAGGTTCGGGCAACACGGTGGACTACTTGATATCACAGCCCCGAGGCCTTTCACCCGGGGCACCTGATCCCGGACGCCCACGCCGACGCCCACGCCGACGCCGACGCCGACGTCAGATCCGGATCCGGACCCGTCGGCATCGGCTTCGGCGTCGGCGTCCGTATTCGGGAGTGAACCCCTGAGCAGTCGGTCGCGCGACTATTCATGCCCGGCCATGTGGCGGCCGATGACGTGCAGGTCGGCGGTGGCGATGGGGGTCTCGTGGACGGCGCGGCCATCGCTCATCACCACGATGCGGTCGGACAGCGCGAAGACCTCGTCGAGGTCGGCGCTGATCAGCAACACGGCGGCGCCGCGGTTGCGCGCCTCCATGAGGCGCGAGCGGATCTCGGCGACGGCGGCGAAGTCCAGGCCGAAGCATGGGTTGCTGGCCACCAGCAGCGCGACGTCGTCGCGCAGCTCGCGCGCCAGCACGGCGCGCTGCACGTTGCCGCCCGACAGCGCGCTGATGGGCGCGTCGGGGCCGGGCGCCCGGATCCCGTACTCGGCGATCAGCGCGCGCGCGTTCTCGCGCAACGCCCGACCGCTGACCAGCGCGCGGCCAAGCGCGAAGGGCCTGCGGTCGAACAGGCGAAAACCGATGTTCTCCGCCACCGACATCGCGCCCACGCAGGCGTTGCGCAGGGGCTCGTCGGGCAGGCAGCGTACCCGCTGGGCGCGCGCCTCGTCGCGGCGCGCGCGGTAGCGGTTGCCGTTCACCACCACCAGGCCGGCGCGCGCGATGCGCTGTCCGGCCAGCACCTCGAGCAGCTCTTCCTGGCCGTTGCCGGACACGCCGGCGATACCGACGATCTCGCCGGCGTGCACGCGCAGGTCGAAGTCGACGACGGCCGGCGTGCCCAGGTCGTCGTGCGCGCGCAGACCGCGGATGTCCAGCACCACGTCACCCGCGGCGCGGTCGACACGCTTCTGGTTGGCGCGCGGCGGGTCGTCGCCCACCATCATGCGCGCCATGGCCTCGGGTGTGAGGTCGGCCACCCGCCCGCCGCCGACCCAGCGCCCGCGCCGTAGCACGGTCACCTCGTCGGCGAACTTCATCACCTCGCGGAACTTGTGCGAGATCATCAGAATCGTGATCTTCCCTTCCCGCGTCATGGCCTTCAGCAACCCGAGGACCTCGTCGGCCTCGTCGGGCGTCAGCACCGACGTCGGTTCGTCGAGGATCACGATGCGGCTGCCGAGGTAGAGCTGCTTCAAGATCTCCAGCTTTTGTTTCTCGCCCGCGGCCAGCATGCGCACCGGCCGACCCGGGTCTAGGCTGAAAGGCATGCGGTCCATGAAGTCGCCGACCGCCTGGTGCTCGGACTTCCAGTCGAAGACAAAGGGCAGCTGGCGGCGCGCCAGGACCAGGTTCTCGGCGACCGTCATGTTGTCGACCAGCGTGCAGTGCTGGTAGACCATGCCGATGCCCAGCGCCGCCGCGTCGCGCGGGCTCTTGATCGCGGCGTCGGCGCCGGCCACCCGCACCGCGCCCTCGTCGGCCTGGTAGTAGCCCATGATGCACTTCACCAGCGTGCTCTTGCCGGCGCCGTTCTCGCCCAGCAGCGCGTGCACCGTGCCGGGGCGCAGCTGCAGCGACACCGCGTCGAGGGCGGTCAGCGGGCCAAAGCGCTTGGTGACGCCGCTGGCCTCCAGCGCCAGCGGCGGGGCCGCGCTGGCCTGGTCCTCGCTCACGCCAGCGCCTCCAGCAGCGCGCTCGACCTGGTGACCGCGCCGAACACGCCGTTCTGCATCTTGACCATCTTCAGCGCCGCCGCGTGGTTGCCGGCGTCGGTGGCCGCGCAGCAATCTTCCAGCAGCAGGCATTCATAGCCGCGGTCGTTGGCCTCTCGCATCGTCGTGTGCACGCACACGTCGGTGGTGATGCCGGTCAGGATGATGTTGGCGATCCCGCGCTGGCGCAGGATGAGGTCGAGGTCGGTCGCGCAGAACGAACCCTTGCCCGGCTTGTCGATGATGGTCTCGCCCGCGCGCGGCGCCAGCTCGGGGATGATGTCCCAGCCCGGCGCACCGCGCACCAGGATGCGCCCGCACGGCCCGACATCACCGATCCCCACCCCCTGGTTGCCTTTCGTCTGCCGCGATCGCCAGCGCTTGTTGGCGGGCAGGTCCGACAGATCGGGCCGGTGGCCCTCGCGGGTGTGCATGATCGGGTAGCCGAGCGCGCGCATCTTCTCCAGCACGCGCTGGATCGGCTGGATACAAGCGCGGGTCAGGCTGATGTCGTAGCCCAGCTGATCGATGTAGCCGCCCTTGCCGCAGAAGTCGGTCTGCATGTCGATCACGATCAGCACCGTGTTGGCGGGTTTCAGATCTCCGTTCCACGGCCACCGGTAGGGATCGGCGGGCACGTACTTCGGCGCGATGGTGGGGATGGTCATGTGCAGACTCCCTTCTCAGACGGCGCTAGCGCGACGGATGGTAGTTCGTTCCCGCGACCGGAGTGTTGAAAACGCCAAGAGGCCAAGGCGCCAAGATGAGTTGGAGTCCGGATCTGGATTTTTGGGAATCCCGATCTTGGCGTCCTTGGCGTCATGGCGTTTCATCCCTCCGTTAGCGCGCGATTCTCAGCTCCGCCGGTTGACCGGCCAGCGCGCGATCGCGCGAGCTGGTGGCGATGATGATGCCCAGGGTCAGCGCGTACGGCGCGGCGTTGAACAGGTAGTAGCCGGAGGTGATGCCCACTGACTGCAGCGCCGGGCCGAGCGCGCTGGCGCCGCCGAACAACAGCGAGGCGAAAAGGCAGCGGATCGGATCCCAGCGCGCGAAGATCACCAGCGCGACCGCCATCAGACCCTGGCCGCTCGACAGCCCCTCGTTCCAGCTGCCCGGGTAGAACAGCGACAGGAAGGATCCACCCACGCCGGCCAGGAATCCACCCGCCATCGTGGCCAGCATGCGTACCCGCCCGACCTGGTAGCCCATGGCGCGCGCGGCGTCGGCGCTCTCGCCCACGGTGCGGATCACCAGGCCCCAGCGCGTGCGGTTCAACAAGTAAAGCACCGCCCAGGCCATGCCGATGCCGACCACGAACAGCACGTTGATCTGCAGCGCCGAGCGCACCTGCGCCGAGCGGCTCCACCAGCCGAGCGCGATCGACGGCAGGTGCGGGGCCGAGGGACCGATGAGCGGCTTGCCCAGGAAGAAGGCCAGCCCGACGCCGAACAGCATCAGCGCGATGCCGACCGCGATGTCGTTGACGCGCGGGCGGCCGCACAGCCAGGCGTGCAGCGCGCCCAGCAGCACGCCGAGGAGGCCGGCGGCCAGCACGCCCAGCCAGGCCGACTGGGTGAGGTACGAGACGCCGTACCCGCCCATCGCGCCCATCACCAGCGTCCCCTCGAGGCCCAGGTTCACCCGGCCGCTCTTCTCGGTCAGGCACTCGCCCAGGCTGACGAAGAGGAACGGCGTGCTGATGCGGATGGCGCCGCCCAGCACCGCCAGCGCCACGCCGGCCGCTCCCGTGCTGACCGCCATGTCGGTGCCGGCGCTCACCCGGCCGCCCCCCGCCTGAACGAGCGCAACCCGCGCCACAGCTGACGCGGCGATTGGCCGTAGAAGGTCTCGGAGAACAGGATCGAGATGAACAGGATGCCCTGCAGCACGTTCACCGTGGCGTCGGGCAGGTCGAAGATACGCTGCAAGAGTCCGCCGCTGGCGCCGATGCCGCCCAGGATCAACGACACCGGTATCACCGCCAGCGGGTTGCTGCGCGCCAGAAAGGCCACCAGCACGCCCGTGTAGCCGTAGCCGGTGATGAGCGACGCGTTGGCGGTGCCGTGGATAGCCGCCACCTCGATCGATCCGGCCAGCCCGGCGCACACGCCGCCGATGAAGGTGGCGATGACGATCAGGCGTCCGACGGGCAGGCCGTTGAGCAGCGCCGCGCGCACATTGCCGCCCACCATGCGCGCCGCAAACCCGAAGGTGGTGCGATCCATCAGCACCCAGGTCAGCAGGCACGCGCCCACGCCGAACGCCAGCCCCCAGTGCACGTCGATGCCCGGCAGGTTGCCGATCATGTTGTCGTCGCCGATGGGCAGCGTCGACGGCTTGTTGAGGCTGCTGGGATCGCGCAGCGGACCCTCGACCAGGTGGTTGAGCAGCGCGATCGCGATGTAGTTGAGCAGCAGGGTGCTGATGGTCTCGTTGACGCCGCGGTAGGCGCGCAGCGCGCCGGCGAGCGCGATCCAGCCGCCGCCGACCAGACCGCCCGCGATCAGCATCCAGGTCTTGATCGCCATCGGTCCGTGCCCACCCAGCGCCGTGGCCGTCGCCGCCGCGCCCAACCCGCCCAGCACCATGGCGCCTTCGCCGCCCAGGCCCACCAGGCCCAGGCGCAGCGGCAGCGCGGTGGCGAGCGCGGTCAGCATCAGCGGGGCCGCGCGCACCAGGGTGTTCTGGAACGAGAAGGCGGTCCCGAACGACCCGCGGTACATCTGATAGTAGACCGCCAGCGGGTTGTGCCCGGTCAGCGCGATGAAGATCCCGAACAGGATCAGCGCGACCGTGAACGCAGCCCCCGGCACCACCAGTGACGCCAGCGCGGCGCGCACGGCCGCGACGAACCCGTCACGGCGGTGCGCGCCCACGACCTGTGGTCGCCCGGGCGATACCGGAGCTACGGCCGGCGACGCCGAGGTCATCTCGGCGCCGGACTTCATGCTGACGCCAACCCCCATGGGCAGTCTCCCGGGGCGTTCAGTGCGTTTTTCCGACCACGCCTTCTACCAGGTAGTCCATTTTTTCCAGCGCGACGTCGGTCTGCTTCTCCTCGCTGCCGGCGGCGATGACAGTCTTGCCGGTGTTGTCCTTGAGCGGCCCCTTGTAGATGACCATTGTACCGGCCATGAACTTGGCCTTGGCTTCGTCGGCCTTCTTCTTGGCCTCGGCCGAGACCGCCTTGCCGTAGGGCGAGACCTTGACGAAGCCTTCCTTGAGGCCGCCGCGCAGGAGGTGCGGGTAGCTCTTTCCGGCCTGGATCCACTCGATGTAGTCCTTGTAGACCTTGCCCCAGTTCCACTCGGCGCCCGTGAGGTAGCCCTTGGGGGCGAGCGCGCTCTGGTTGGCGTGATAACCGGTGACGAAGGCCCCGCGCCGCTCGGCCAGCTCGACGATCACCTTGGGCGAATCCACGTGCGAGGTCAGCACGTCGACGCCCTGGTCGATCAGGCTGTTGGCCGCCTCCGCCTCCTTGACCGGCAGCGCCCAGTCACCGGTGAAGATCACCGTGGTGGTCGCCTTGGGGTTCACCGAGCGCGCGCCCAGGGTGTACGAATTGATGTTGCGCAGAACCTGGGGGATCGGTTTGGCGGCGACGAAGCCGAGCTTGTTCGACTTGGTGGTGAGACCGGCCACGATCCCGGACACGTACTGGGCCTCGTCGATGTAGCCGAAGTAGCTGCCGACGTTCTCGGGATGCTTGCCCTCAGTGTAGAGGCCGCCGCAGTGGAGGAAGGTGACCTTCTTGTTCTTCTGCGCCTCTTTCAGGATGTGCGGATCGAAGTAGCCGAACGAAGTCGGGAACAGCAGCGAGGCGCCGTCGAGGTTGATCATGCTCTCCATGGTCTTCTGGACGGCGACGGTCTCGGGAACCTTCTCCTCCTCGCGGATCTTCACGCCCGGCAGCTTGGCCAGCGCGGCCGCTCCTTCGGCGTGCGCCTGGTTGTAGCCGTAGTCGGTCTTGGGCCCGACATAGATGAAGCCAACGGTGATGGGTGGTCCGGCCTCCGCGCGCGGGGCCAGCGCGGCCGAGGGCACGGCGGTCGCCGCCAGGGCGAACGCGGCGAGCAGGGGAAAGCGAAACGAGCGAGATCGGAGCTGAGGTGCGGCACGACGGAGAGTGGGTCTCATCATGCCGCCCCTTATAGGGTCGCGCGCGTTTCCTGAACTTTTCGCGGGCGAGAATTGTGCGTAACTTCGACGGCGCGGTTCGCAAGGGGTAAAAATAGCTCGACTGTCGATTTAACAAAACCCAGTTGAGGCGGAAACATTTCGGCTACACGGGTCGGATATCGTCGCCGCAAGTCAGACAGACCGCAGTCAGACAGACGTCGGAAGACGATTCGCCGGCCAGACGATGACGTGATTGCCGTGGGCCGGTGGTGAGGGAGGCACGCCGGCCAACCGGGAGGGCGTCGATTATACGGCCGTCGTGTGTCCCGGCAATCACGAGACAGGAAGAGCATGAGAGACGGCAGAGCAGGTGCAGGTGCAGGTGCAAATATCCGTTGGACAACGCTGACAACTAGCATGGTGATGGCCCTGGCCCTGTGGGCAGCGCCCACTTCGGCCCTGGCTCAAGACAGCGCGGCGCCGCCCCCCCCGCCGCCGCCCCCACCTCCGCCCGCCGCCGCCGCGCCCCCCATGGCCCCGCCAGCGGCGGTCGCCACCGAGGCCAAGCCGCCGACCTCGGCCGAGGCCATGCCGGCCAGCCGTCCTGACGTGCTCCCGCCGATCGACGTCGGCGCCTGGACACGCGTGGGCGGCATCTTCAAGAGTGGCACCGATCCCAGCAAGATGAACGACTGGCACATGGACAACGCTCTCGTGGAGCTGCATGCCGGCGGCAAGATCCACAAGAACGTCGGCGTCACCCTGAACCTGGTCTCGAACATGCTGAGCCTCTTCAATCAGCCCGGCAACGACCCGGCTGAGGGCGGGAGTTACGTCGCCGTCGAGGACGCCATCATCTCCTTCGACTTCATGGACGAGTTCCACGTATGGGGCGGCCACCTGCTGGTTCCCGTCGACCGCGCCAACGCGTCGGGTCCCTTCTTCATGATTCCTTGGAACTACCCGGGCTTCTTCACGGCCCAACCGAATGGTTCCGGTGTCTCGGCGCCGCTCGAGGGGCCATTCGGGCGCAACAACGGCGTGGTGATCTGGGGCGATCTCATGGGCGGCAAGCTCACCTACCTGGCCGGGGCCTTCGACAACGCCAACGTCGCCTCGAGCCCGCTTTTCTCGGGGCGGCTGCGGCTGGACCTCTGGGATCCCGAGGGCGGGTTCTGGGGCAATGCCAGCTTCTTCGGCGACAAGGACATCCTTTCCGTCGGCGTGGGCGCGCAGTTCCAGAAGCACGGCAGCGCTAGCATGACCGCCGACAAGGACTGGACGGACATCAACGTCGATGTCCTGGTCGAGAAGAAGCTCGGTCGTGGCAGCTTCGTCACCGGAGAGGGCGCCTATTACCACTACAACGTCCTCGACGGCGGGTTCAGTGACACATTCTATCTGCTCGCGGCCTACGCGACGCCCACCATCGGCGTCGGCAGCATTCAACCCATGGTTCGCTACCAGTGGGAAAAGATCAAAGGTCCGGGGGGCACCAAGCCCTGGAACCTCGACGTGGGGGTGTCTTACCTCGTGAAGGGCCCTGCGCTGCGGGTCATCGCCACGTACAGCCATACCGACCTGACCACGGCCTTCATGGCCGGCACGGTCACCAGCGCCAACTCCATTCAGCTCGGCGCGCAGGCGATCTTCTTCTAACAAGCGACGAGCGCGGTCATGAAACGTTTTTCAACAAACACACGCAGAGAGGTGAAGATGATGCGAATTTCAATCAACGTTGTTCTCAACGTTTCCTTGGCCATGACGTCACTGGGGACGCTCGTGGCCTGTCAGAAGCCCGCGGAGGCGCCGGCGGCGGCGCCGGCCGCGAGCGCGCCCGCGGCGCCGGCGGCGGCGCCGGCCGACGACAAGGGCCCGATCAAGGTCGGCATCCTGCACTCGCTGTCGGGCACCATGGCCATCAGCGAGACCTCGCTCAAGGACGTCGCGCTCATGACCATCGAGGAGATCAACGACGCGGGCGGCGTGCTTGGCCGCAAGCTGGAGGCCGAGGTGGTCGACCCGGCGTCGAACTGGCCGCTGTTCGCCGAGAAGGCCCGCGACCTGATCCAGAACAAGAAGGTCGCCGTGACCTTCGGCTGCTGGACCTCCGTGTCGCGCAAGTCGGTGCTGCCGGTCTTCGAGTCGCTGAACGGCCTGCTCTTCTACCCGGTGCAGTACGAGGGTGAAGAGTCGTCGTTCAACGTCTTTTACACCGGCGCGGCGCCCAACCAGCAGGCCATCCCCGCCGTCGAGTACCTGATGGGCAAGAAGGGCGGCGGCGCCAAGCGCTTCGTGCTGCTGGGCACCGACTACGTCTACCCGCGCACCACCAACAAGATCCTCAACTACTTCCTCCACTCGAAGGGGGTCGCCGACGCCGACATCATGGAGAAGTACACGCCCTTCGGTCACAGCGACTATCAGACCATCGTCGCCGACATCAAGAAGTTCGCGACCGGCAAGCGCACCGCGGTCATCTCGACCATCAACGGCGATTCGAACGTTCCTTTCTACAAGGAGCTCGCCAACCAGGGCCTCAAGGCCGAGGACATCCCGGTCGTCGCCTTCTCGGTCGGCGAGGAGGAGCTGCGCGGCATCGACACCAAGCCGCTGGTCGGTCACCTGGCGGCCTGGAACTACTTCGAGTCGATCGACAACCCGGTCAACAAGGCCTTCATCGACAAGTGGATGGCGTACGTGAAGAAGAACAACCTGCCGGGCGGCGACAAGCGGGTCACCAACGACCCGATGGAAGCGACGTACATCGGCATTCACATGTGGGCGCAGGCGGTCGAGCAGGCCAAGTCGACCAACGTCGACGCCGTCCGCCAGGCCATCGGCTACCAGCATTTCAAGGGGCCGTCGGGCTTCGACATCCAGATGGACGCCAAGAACCACCACCTGCACAAGCCGGTTTACATCGGCGAGGTCAAGGCCGACGGTCAGTTCCACGTCGTCTGGAAGACCGACGCGCCGATCCGCGCCCAGGCCTGGAGCCCGTTCATCCCGGACAGCGCCAAGAAGGTGGCCGACTGGACCTATCCCTGGGTGTGCGGCAACTGCACGGCGCCGAAGTTCGGCGCGGCGGGCGAGGTGGCGGCCAAGCAGTGAAGACCGGGCGGTTCAATCAGAAGAAGTGGGCGCTGGGGGCGGTCGTCGTGACGACCGTCCTCGGCGCCGCCGTCGCGCGGGGCGGCGAGCTCGAGGATGCCCTGCGCGGGCTGGCGGCGCCGGCCGAGGAGCGCGTCGAGGAGAGCATCCACAAGCTGGCCGTGCTGGGTGACGCGCGCGCGGTGCCGGCGCTGGAGGCGCTGACCGACGACCGCCTGCGCGCGGGCGCCGACGGGCAAGTGTATGTCTACGATAGCAAGCAGCGCGAGGTGTGCGACCCGCTGACCCTGCAGCCGCTGCACCCGCGGCCCGCGGGACTGCACGAGGTCGAGTCGAGCAACTCGATCCGGCGGCTGGCGCTGCCGGTGGTGGCGCAGCTGCAGCTCGGCTCACCCGACCAGGCGCTGCGTTTGGCGGCGGCCGAGGAGCTGGCCAAGCGCGGCTCCCCCGAGGCGACGGCGCTGCTGCGCCAGGCCCTGCGCAAGGAGCAGGTCGAGTCGGTGCGCAAGGCGCTGGCGCTGGCCGTGGCGCACGCGGATCTGCAGAGCGCCAACGCCGACGACCGGCTGGCGGCCATCGAGCTCATCAACAAGACCAGCAGCGACACCTTCCTGTCCGAGCTGCAGCGCCTGACGGGCCGCAACAGCGACGGCAGCTTCGCCGAGCCGGACCCGCGGGTGCGCGCGGCGGCCTCCCACGCGGTCGACGCGGTGGTGTCGAAGCAGCGGCTGATCAGCGCCGCGGGTAGCTTGATCTACGGGATCAGCCTGGCCAGCGTCCTCCTGTTCGCGGCGCTGGGACTGGCCGTGACCTTCGGCCTGCTGGGTGTGATCAACATGGCGCACGGCGAGATGTTGATGCTGGGCGCCTACGCCACGTACAGTGTGCAGACCGTGTTCCAGAGCGTGGCTCCGGGGGCGTTGTGGCTTTACCCGCTGGTGGCGATCCCGGTCGCCTTCGCGGTCACCTTCCTGGTCGGCGTGCTGCTGGAGCGCACCGTCATCCGCCACCTGTACGGGCGCCCGCTCGAGACCCTGCTGGCCACCTGGGGCATCAGCCTGATCCTGATCCAGACCGTTCGCCTGATCTTCGGCGCGCAGAACGTCGCGGTCGCCAACCCGGACTGGCTGGCGGGCGGCGTCCTGCTGGCGCAGGGGCTGGTGCTGCCCTACAACCGCATCGGGGTGGTGGTGTTCGTGGTGCTGGTAGCGGCCAGCGTCTGGTTCCTGCTGCAGCGCACGCGCCTGGGCCTGTATGTACGCGCCGTGACCCAGAACCGCGGCATGGCGGCCTGCTGCGGGATCCCCACCGCGCGCATCGACGCCTGGATGTTCGGGCTCGGTTCGGGGATTGCGGGGCTGGGTGGAGTTGCGCTCTCCCAGCTGGGCAACGTCGGCCCGGAGCTGGGCCAGGGCTACATCATCGACTCGTTCATGGTCGTCGTGCTGGGCGGCGTCGGGCGGCTGGCGGGCGCGGTGGCGGCGGCGCTGGGGCTGGGCGTGGTCAACAAGATCCTCGAACCGGTCGCGGGCGCGGTGCTGGGCAAGATCGCGGTGCTGGGGATCATCATCATCTTCATCCAGCGACGCCCGCAGGGGCTGTTCGCGATCAAGGGGCGGGTGGAGGCGTGAGCGCGCTGCGAGAACGGCTGGGTCAGATTCACTCGCGGCGCGCCTGGCTGGCGGTCGCGGTGGCTTTTCTGGCTGGCGGGGTGCTGATCCCGGCGCTCAACGTGTTGCCGGAGTCGTCGGCGCTGCACTTTCCCGACTACCTGGTGCCGCTGTTCGGCAAGTTCATCTGCTTTGGCATCGCGGCGCTGGCCATGGACCTGGTGTGGGGCTACGCCGGTATCCTCAGCCTGGGCCACGCGCTGTTCTTCGCCATGGGCGGCTACGGGATGGGCATGTATCTCATGCGCTCGATCGCGGGCGAGGGTGTGTACCGGAGCTCGCTGCCCGACTTCATGGTGTTCCTCGACTGGAAAGAGCTGCCCTGGTACTGGCACGGCTTCCAGAGCTTTCCGTTCGCCGTGTTCATGGCGCTGGCCGCGCCGGGGTTCCTGGCGTTTGTCTTCGGTTACTTCGCGTTTCGCTCGCGCATCAAGGGCGTCTACCTGTCGATCGTGACCCAGGCGTTGACGTACGCGGCGATGCTGCTGTTCTTCCAGAACGCCACCGGGTTCGGCGGTAACAACGGCCTGACCGACTTCAAGCGCATCATCGGATACCCGCTGCAGGCGCCGTCGACCAAGCTGGCCCTTTACGTGGTGTCGGCGATCGCGCTGCTCGGTGTGTACCTGGCGTGCCGGTTCGTGGTGACCAGCAAGCTCGGGCGGGTGCTGGCCGCGATCCGCGACGCCGAGCTCAAGACCCGCTTCTGTGGATTCGAGTCGATCAACTACAAGGCATTCGTCTGGACGCTGTCAGCGGTGATGTGCGCGCTGGCGGGCGCGCTCTACGTCCCGCAGGTCGGCATCATCAATCCCAGCGAGATGCAGCCGTCCAATTCGATCGAGATGGCGATCTGGGTCGCGGTCGGCGGGCGCGGCACGCTGGTCGGCGCGCTGGTCGGCGCCTGGTTCATCAACGGCGCCAAGAGCTGGCTCACGGCGGCCATCCCGTCGGCCTGGCTGTATGTGCTGGGCGCGCTGTTCGTGATCGTGACGCTGTTCTTGCCGCGCGGGCTGGTGGGGCTGGCGCGCCTGGTGAGCGGCGCAGGCAGGCACCGGCGCGCGGCGTCAGCGTCGGCGTCGGCGTCGCCTCCTCCGTCGACCGCTCCGTCGCTGCGATCGACGACGGCGCGCGGGGAGGGGGATCCTTCGACGGTGCCCGTGGCCCACCCGTGACGGCGATGGTGATGGAGAACGACGCAGCGGAAGCCACGGCGGTGCCCGGCCCGCGCGATCTGGCGTTGTGGGTCGAGAATGTCACCGTCAGCTTCGACGGGTTCAAGGCGTTGAACGACATCACCCTCATGCTGGACCGTGGCGAGCTTCGCTGCATCATCGGGCCCAACGGGGCCGGCAAGACCACGCTGATGGACGTGATCACCGGCAAGACCCGGCCCACGGTCGGCAACGTCTACCTGGGCAGCCGCCTCAATGATCTGACCACGCTGGCCGAGTGCCAGATTGCCCAGATGGGCGTGGGTCGCAAGTTCCAGCGGCCCACGGTCTTTCAGGGGCACACGGTGTTCGAGAACTGCGAGCTGGCGTTGCGCGCCCCCAAGGGGGTCTGGCGCAACTTGTTCACCCGCATGTCCGGCGCCCAGCGCGCGCGCATCGACGAGGTCCTGGAGATCGTCGGCCTCGGCGAGCACCGGCACCGGCCGGCGGGCCTGCTGGCGCACGGGCAAAAGCAGTGGCTGGAGATCGGGATGCTGCTGGCGCAGGAGCCTCAGGTCTTGTTGATCGACGAGCCGGTGGCGGGCATGACCCAGCCCGAGATGGAGCACACCGCGGAGTTGCTGCGCGGGTTGGCGGGGCAGCACACGGTGGTGGTGGTCGAGCACGACATGGGGTTCGTGCGCAGCATCGCGCGCCAGGTGACGGTGCTGCACGAGGGCGCCGTGCTGTTCGAGGGGTCGATGGACGAGGTCCAGGCGCACCCGCGGGTACGAGAAGTCTACCTGGGGGCCTGAGCAGCAAGCAGGAAGGACAGCTGACGACGTGCTGGAGATCGCGCAGGTCAATCAGTTCTACGGTGGCAGCCACACCCTGTGGGACGCCGAGCTCTCGGTGCCCGACGCCGGCTGCGTCTGCCTCATGGGGCGCAACGGCGTCGGCAAGACCACCCTGCTCAAGGTGATCATGGGCCTTTTGCCTAGCCGGTCGGGCAGCATCAAGTTCGGCGGGCAGGAGATGGCGGGGTGGAAGCCGGAGCGGCGCGCGCGCCTCGGCATCGGCTACGTGCCGCAGGGGCGCGAGATCTTCGCCGACCTCACCGTCGAGGAGAACCTGCGCGTGGGCCTGGCGGCCGGGGGAGCGCGCGGCCTGCCCGAGAAAATTTTCGCGCTGTTTCCGGTGCTGAAGAAGATGCTGGGCCGGCGCGGCGGCGACCTCTCCGGCGGCCAGCAGCAGCAGCTGGCCATCGGGCGCGCGCTGGCCAGCGACCCCAAGCTGATCATCCTCGACGAGCCGTGCGAGGGGATCCAGCCCAACATCGTGCATGAGATCGGCGACGTGATCACCCGGCTCAACGGCGAGGGGATCGCGGTCTTGCTGGTCGAGCAGAAGCTGCCCTTCGCACGCCGGGTGGCCCGCACCTTCTGCATGATGGACCGCGGGCGCACGGTGGCGACCGGCGCCATCTCCGAGCTCGACGACGATCTGGTCCGACAGCATCTGGTCGTGTGAGGCCGCGGCAGACGACGTGATCGTGACGTGATCGTGTTGGCCCGCGTCAGCATGCCGGCGTCCCTGAGCGTCGGTGTCACGCGCAGCGTTGGGAGAAGGGCTGCGCCGCCCGGCTCGCGAGAAGAGAGTGATTGTCCTGCCTGCTCCGGGATACGCGCGGGTACTCCCCACATACATGAAGGTTGCGTCTCGCCTCCATCCCCGGGCATTGCTTTGGTCTTTCCTTTTCACCGGTTGTACCGGGATCCTCGGCGAGGTCGACGGTTTTGACGCGGGTGGTGGTCCCGACCCGGTCGGGAACGGCGGCAGCTTCGGCAGCTCAAGCGGCGGCTCCTCGGGGACGGGCACGGGCGGCCGCGGAACCGGCGGCACGGGTGGCGGCGGAGGGTCGGTCACGCTTCCCTCGAGCGGTCTGCCGTGTGACGTGCAGGGACTGGTGCAGGGCCGCTGCCAGGGCTGCCACGCCGCCACGCCGTTGAACGGCGCGCCCATGCCGCTGGTGACGCGCGCAAATCTCACGGCGCTGTCCGCCGCCTATCCAGGACAGACCTTCGCCCAGCGCGCGCTGGCCCGCGTCCAGCTGACCGCGGGTCAGATGCCGCCGGCGCCCGCGGCCCGCGCCAGCGCGGCCGAGATCCAGGGCCTCAACAACTGGATCGGCGCTGGCTATCCGGCGACCACCTGCGCGACGGCAGGCGGCGTGGGCGGCGCCTCGGGCGTGGGCGGCCGCACCGGCACCGGCACCGGTGGCGCGGGCGGCGTGAGCACCACCGGCAGTGTTCCTTGCGACGTGCAGTCGGTGTATCAGTCGAAGTGCACCACCTGCCACGCGGCGATGCCGGTCAACGGCGCGCCCATGCCGCTGGTGACGCGCGCGAACCTCATGGCAAAGTCGATTGTCGATGCGGCGCAGACGTTCGCGCAGCGCACGGTGGTGCGTATGCAGAGCACGACCAACCCGATGCCGCCGGCGCCGGGGACGCGCGCGACCACGGCCGAGATCACCACGGTCAACAACTGGATCCTGGCCGGTTATCCCGCCGGCACCACGACCTGTGGCACGGGCGGAGGCGGCGGCACCGCCGACCCGCTGAACGCGACCGCCCGCTGCACCAGCGGCACGATGTGGACCGGCGGCAACAACGGCAGCTCGTCGATGAACCCGGGACGGGACTGCATCGGCTGCCACGCCGGCGAGGAGGACGCGCCTCGCTTCACGATCGCGGGCACGCTTTATCCCACCGGGCACGAGCCCAACCTGTGCAACGGCGTGAACGGCTCGACCGGCGCGCGCGTGGTGATCGTCGACGCCGCCAACCGCACCATCACCCTGACCCCCAACGCCGCCGGCAACTTCACGAGCTCGACGGGGATCACCCCTCCTTATCGCGCCAAGGTGACCTACCAGGGCCGGGAACGCATCATGCCCGTCGCCCAGACCAACGGCGCCTGCAACAGCTGCCACACCCAGAACGGCACCAACGGAGCCCCCGGGCGAATCACGCTGCCGTAGCGGCGCGGACGAGCGCGCCTGCGAGGCCGCCCTCCGCCTGCGGTTGCGCGCAACTGCCGTGAGGAAACAGCCCCGTGACCCCGTGGTTGCGTCTCGGGCAAGTGCGACGGTTCGTGAGCTGCTGATTTCCTACCCGCTCGCACCCGGTCCGGGCAGAGCCCCGGCGCACGCCGCGCGCCCCGGGTCAGGGCGCCGGGTCCATCGGCAGGTAGACCGGCTCCCACATCGCCGCGGCGATCGCGCCCGGGATGTCCGCGTCGCTGAGCGGGCGCCGCGCGACGCCGGCCTCCCGCGCCTCGCGCACGACCCCCTCGGCGATGCGCGCCGTGACGCCGCGGATGCGCGACACCGAGGGGAAGATGCTGCCGCTGGCCAGGTCGTCGGCGCTGACCTCGGCCGCCAGGCGATCGGCGGCGGCCACGAACATCTCGTCGGTGACCTCGCTCGCCTCGGCGACGATCGCGCCCAGACCGACGCCGGGAAAGACGAAGACGTTGTTGCCCTGGCCGATCGCGATGCGCCGTCCGTCGAACTCGACCGGATCAAAGGGGCTGCCGGTCGCCACCAGCGCGCGTCCCTCGCTCCAGGCGATGACGTCGGAGGGCCGCGCCTCCGAGCTGCTGGTCGGGTTCGACATCGGCAGCACCAGCGGCCGGCGCGCGTGCCGCGCCATCTCGCGCACCACCTCTTCGCTGAAGGCGCCGGGCTCGCCGGTGGTTCCCAGCAGCACCGTCGGCTTGAGCGCGCGCACCACGGTCAAAAGGTCGCGCGGCCGCCCCGCGCCCAGGCCCAGGCGGGCCGCCAGCCCCGCCGGCCAGGTGAAGTCACGCTTGTGATCGTCGGTGATCGGCTCGTCGTCGACCAGCAGCCCCTTGCTGTCAAAGCAGGCGATCGCCTGCAGCAGCGAATCACCCGCGAGGCCGGCGCGCGCCAGCGTGCGGCGTAGCAGGCGCGCGATGCCGATGCCGGCGGCGCCCGCGCCCAGCAGCACCACGCGCTGCTCGGTCAACGGCACGCCGCTGACCCGCGTGCCCGCCATGATCCCCGCCACCGCGACGGCCGCGGTGCCCTGGATGTCGTCGTTGAACGAGGGCAGCTGGTGGCGGTAGCGGTCCAGCAGCCGGAAGGCGTTGCTCTTCTTGAAGTCCTCCCACTGCAGCAGGGCGCGCGGAAAGCGGCGCTTGATCGCTTGCACCAGCTCATCAACCAGCGACGCGTACTCCGAGCCGCGCAGCCGCGGCGCGCGATAGCCGAGGTAGAGCTCGTCGTCGAGCAGCTGGCGGTTGTCGGTGCCGACGTCCAGACTGATCGGCAGCGTTTGCCAGGGGGGGATGCCGGCCGCCGTGGTGTAGAGCGCGAGCTTGCCGACCGGGATGCTCATGCCGCCAGCGCCCTGGTCACCCAGGCCCAGGATGCGCTCGTTGTCGGTGACCACGATCAGGCGCACGTCTTCGAAGGGCGCGCCGCCCAGCACGTCGTGGACGCGCCCGCGATGCTCGGGCGTGATCCACAGGCCGCGCGCGCGCCGGAAGATGTGGCTGAACTCCTGGCAGGCGCGCCCGACCGTGGGCGTGTACACCACGGGCAGCAGCTCGTCCAGGTGGTCGAGCAGCACACGATGAAAGAGGTACTCGTTGCGGTCTTGCAGTGCCGCGAGGCCGATGTACTTCTCCAGCGCGTCGGTCTTGCGCTGGATGGCGCGGTAGGCGCGGCGCGCTTGCTGGTCCAGCGTGGTGACGTGGGCGGGCAGCAGCCCCTCCATTCCGAACGTCGCGCGCTCCTGCCGGGAGAACGCCGATCCCTTCGAGTACATCGCGTGGCGCAGCAAGACCAGCCCTCGATAAGGACACTCGATCCGAAACTGTCCGCCAGCGACCTGCTTGAGCCCGAAACGTTCCATGACCTCCGTTCACCGCGCGTGCGCTTGCCGCTTTACTAGAGGCAGCGGGGCGCGCTGTCAACCTGGGAGGGTGCCAGTGCCAGACAAAGTCAAACGCCAAGATGCCAAGGACGCCATGATCCGGATCCCGTCTTGGCGTCTTGGCGTTAACCAGACCGCCTTGGGTCTACGCGGCCTTGCGGGTCAGCTCCTCCAGCGTCGCCCGCTCGATGGTCTCGTCGACCAGCAGGCGCTGAGCGATGGTCTCCAGCACCTCGCGCCGGCTCTCCAGGATGCGTCGCGCGCGCGCGCGCTCCGCCTCGACGATGCCGCGCACCTCCTCGTCGATGGAGCGCGCCGTCTCCTCGCTGAAGTTGCGCGCGTCGGGGAACACGACCGCCCCCTCGAGGTGGCGGGACGACGACGGTGGGCCGTAGGTCAGCGGGCCGAGCTTCTCGCTCATGCCGAAGCGCGACACCATCTGGCGCGCGGTCTCGCTGGCGCGCTCGAGGTCGTTCTGCGCGCCGGTCGAGATGTCCTGGCAGGCGATCTCCTCGGCGGCGCGGCCGCCCATCATCACGCAGATGCGGTCGCGCAGCTCGCCGCGCGTCATCAAATAACGCTCCTCGGCCGGTAACTGCAGCGTCGCGCCCAGCGCGCCGATCGAGCGCGGGATGATGGTGACCCGGTGCACGGGGTCGGCGTGCTCGACCGACAGCGCCACCAGCGCGTGGCCCGACTCGTGGTAGGCGACGCGGCGACGCTCCTCCCTGGTCATGACCCGCCCCTGCTTCTTGAGCCCGAGCTGGATGCGGTCGACCGCCTCCTCGAAGTCGCGCAGCTCGATGCGCGTGCGGCCGGCGCGTGCCGCCGCCAGCGCCGCTTCGTTGACCACGTTGGCCAGGTCGGCGCCCGCCATGCCCGGCGTGCGCTGCGCGACCACGTGCAGATCGGCGTCGGGGCCGAGCTGCACCTTGCGTACGTGCACGGCCAGGATCGCCTCCCTCCCACGCACGTCGGGACGGTCCACAAGGACCTGACGGTCGAAGCGCCCGGCGCGCAGCAGCGCTTGATCCAGCACCTCGGGCCGGTTGGTGGCCGCCAGGATCACCACACCCTTGGATGAATCGAAGCCGTCCATCTCGACCAGCAGCTGGTTCAGCGTCTGCTCGCGCTCTTCATGCACGCCAAAGCCGCCCGCGACGCCGGCGCGTGACCGGCCGATGGCGTCCAGCTCGTCGATGAAGACGATGCAGGGCGCGCGCCGCTTGGCCTCCTCGAACAGGTCGCGCACGCGCGCGGCGCCCACGCCCACGAACATCTGCACGAACTCCGAGCCCGACATCGAGAAGAAGGGCACGCCCGCCTCGCCGGCGACCGCGCGCGCCAGCAGGGTCTTGCCGGTCCCGGGCGGGCCGACCAGCAGGACGCCGCGCGGCGCGCGCGCGCCGATGGCCTGGTACTTCGCCGGCTCTTTCAGGTAGCCCACGATCTCGACCAGCTCGGCCTCGGCCTCGTCGACGCCGGCGACGTCTTCGAAGGTGACGCGCTCCTTCTCGTTGAGATCGTAGATCTTCGCGTTGGCCTTGCCGACGTTGAGCGGCCCGGCGCCCTTGCCCATGCGCCGCATCGCAAAGCTCCACAGGCCGAACAGCAGCATGAAAGGCAACAGCCAGCCGACCAGCACGGTGTTGATCCAGGACGTCTTCTCGATCTTGCCTGACACGACGATGCCCCTGGCGCGCATCTTCTCTGGCAGCGCGTTGTCGTCGATGCCGGGCAGGCGCGTCGCCGCCACCGCCTCGTCCGGATCGCCGGGCTTGGCGCCTTTGAGCTGCGCGACGATCTCGTCGGCGCGCACGTTCGCCTCCTTGACCCGGCCCGACTCGATCAAGGTCATGAGCTCGCTGTAGGGGACGCGGCGCGGGGCGTTCTCGTGGGCCAGGTAGGCGTTGACCGCCCAGAAGATGGCGAACGCCAGCAGCAGGTACCAGGTCGAGAAAGTGAACTGGCGTTTACGAAGCTTCTCCATTTATGGATGGAAGTATGGGGGCAATTTGCACGAGCGCTACCGGGCCGGCGCCTGCACGGCTTTGCGCCGCGATGTTCGGGCATGTACGCGGGCCGAGCCCGGTTACTGAAAAATCCGCCGCAAGAACAGCGCGAACGAGCTGAACAGATCGGCGCCTTGCAGGTCGCCCGAGATCTGCGGTGCGAGCGGGGTGCCCCGCACCCGGTAGTCCACGCCGACGTGCACGTCGGGCAGGTTGTCGAGCTCGACGGTGACCGCGCCGCGCCGCGCGCGCGCCCGCACGTCCAGGTCGATGCGCGCGAGCTCGGGACGGCGCAGCCAGGACGAGGTCGCGGCCGATCTGATGCCGGTGGCCTTGCCGGCCGCGGGCGTGGCCTTGCGTCGCGCCTTGCCAGGGGGAACGTGCGCGGCCGTCACCGTCACCTCGCCGGTCAGGCGGGCGCGGCGCGTGAGGTCGCCGTCCAGGCGCAGCGCCAGGCTGGCGTCGTCGACGACCAGCGGCGCGACCGGCGACGCGGTGACGCGGCCGCGCACCGGCAGGGTGACGCGTCCGGGGCGCGGCCGCTGCAGCGACCCGAGCTCGACGACCGCCGCGCCGTCGACCGGGGCGCCGATGGTCAGGTCGGCCGTGCCCGCGACCGTCAGGCGCAGCGCGCGCGCCGACAATGAGTGTTGATCGAGGTCGATCGGTCCGCCCGCGACCTGGATGGCGACCCCGGGCCAGGCGCGCAGCGCCAGGGTGAGCGGCGCCGGCGAGAGGCGCGCGCGAACCCGGAGGTCGTCGCCGGCGGCGGCGCCGGCGAACAGCGGCCGTCCCTCGACGTGGGCGTGAAGGCGCGCGCCGCCCGTGGCCCAGGCGACGGTGGTTGGCGCGGCCAGCGCCAGCAAGCCCGCGTCGAGATCGCCGTCGAGATCGACCGTGACGCGCGGGTCGCCGTCCATCGGGGAGGTCACGACGCCGGTGAGCCGCAACGTGCCCGCGCCCAGGGTCACCGGCAGATCCAGGTGGGTGGTTCCATCGCCGTCGAGTCGCAGCGACCCCGAGGCCAGCCTGGCGTCGAAGGGCAGGCCGGCCACCCGCAGCGAGACGGGAGTGGCGACCCTGACCGTACCAGTGACGACCGGGACGGCATCGCGCGCGGCCTGGGCGGCGATGTCGAAGTCCAGGTCTCCTGCCAGCCGCGTCAGCGTTCCGCGGCTCCACGGCATCACCACCGGCGCGATCGCGCCCAGCGCGAGCCGGCCGCGCACCCAGGCGCGCGCGTTCCCGGCCACGCTCTCGCCCGCGAGCTCGACGGAGCCGGCCGTACCCGCGAAGCGCGCCGCCTCGATCCGGATCGGTCCGCCTCCCGCGCGCGCCGACAGGCGCACCTCGTCCAGGGCGTGCAGCTCGAGCGTGGGCGGCGGCGCCGCCGGCCCGCCCGGACGCGACGCGTGCGGCGTCGCGCCGGTCACCGTGAGCGCCAGCTCGCTGATCCGGCCTTCGACCTCGGGCGGCGCGTGCGGCGCGACGCGCGCCTCGAGCGTCCCGGACACCACGCCGGACGCGCGCGCCCCGCCAGGCAACAGCAGCGCCAGGAACGGATCGAGCCGCACCGCGCGGAGCTGCAGCTTCGCCGTTCCTCGCACGCTGCCGCCGGCGGGCGCCATCGTCCCGTCGAACGCGACGCCTTCCATGACCTGACCGGTGCCCGAAATTGCGCCGGCGCCGCCCGGGCCAGGGCGGATCGTCAGCATTCCACCTCCGATGGGGCGGCCCTGAAGTTGGGTGTGCGCGATGGTGATCTGACCCTCGAGCCGCGGCTCGCGCGCGGGGCCCGACGCGCGCAGCCGCCCCGACAGCGTCCCCGAGATGGGCAGCTCGGCGTCGGCGACGCCGGGTAACTTCCCGAGCGGAAAGCCGCGCACCTCCAGGGTGACGGCGACTTCGCCATCGCGTTGGATGCGCCCGTCGAATGCCAGCTCGGAGCCGCTGCGACCGCGCAGGCGAAAATCGGGCAGCGTGAGCGCGCGACCATCGAAGCGCAGGGTGGTCGACGCTGGCAGCTGGCATACCTCGCCGAAGACCCGCAGCGACTGGTCCGCCGGCACGTCGATCGTGAGCGTCAGATCGTCGAGCGCGCCTTTCGCGCGCGCGCGAAAGTCGAGATCGCCGGTGGCGAAGGTGGCGCCGGCCAGCTGGGTAAAGGAGATGCGCCGCGCGCGCGCGTCGACGTCGATGATCGGCGGTCGCAGGTGTCCCTGGTCGTCGGTCAGCGTCAGGCGCGCGCGCCCGCTGACGCGGCCGCCGGCCAGCTCGAAGGCGACCTCGGGCAGCACCAACGTCCCGCGCGCGAAGCGCGCTCCGTCGAGCTGTACGATCTGGGCCCTGGATTTCGGCGCGCGGGCGACGCGCGTACCGGCGCCAGCGACCAGGCGCAGCGGGTGGCCCGGCAATCGCGCCCCGGGCGCGCGCGTGGGCGGCGTGAAGGTGAGGTCCACCCGCTCGAGCGAGGCGGTGCGTCCCACCAGGTCGAGCGCGGCGCGCACCCGTCCGTCGAGCGCGCCGCCCGCCAGCGGGCGCAGGAACGGCGGCAGGTAGGGGGCGGTCGCGAAGTGGTCGAGGGCGAGCGTGCCCTGTATCAGCAGGCGATCCACCTCGGCGTCGAGCGCGAGCCGCCCGCCGGCGGGCGAGGCGAAGGTGAGGCCGACCAGGCGCGCGCGGCCGGCCGCCGGCTCGACCGTCAGCGTGCCGGCGACGCCGGCGAACGATAGCCCGCGCGCGCCAAGATCGAAGCCGCGCAGCGACGATTCGACGCGGACCTGATCGAAGGGTCCCAGCACGCCGAGATCCAGGACCGCGCCCGGGCCCGCGACCGTGACCGGCGCCGCGCCCGCGCGGAAGCGGCGCGCGAGCACGGCGCGCACGGCGTCGGCGGCATCGGTGAAATGCGCGTGCAGCTCGATGGCGCCGCCGTGACCGGCGCCGGCGCCGGCCTTCGAGCCGTGCGCTCGATCGCCGCTGCCGCCGTAGACACCGCCGAACCAGGCGTTCAGCGTCAGCCGCGCTGCTCCGGTCGCGACGCCGCTGGCCGCCAGCTCCAGCCTGTCGGGTCGCGCCGCCGTCGTCGCCACGCGGTCGATGCGCCCGCTGGAGAAGGGCAGCTCGCTGCGCGCCTGCCCGCCCAGCACGCGCAGCAGACCGCCGCCGCGCAGGTCGGCGTCCGCGACCTCGAAGGTGAAAGCGGCTCGTGCCGTCCGGCCGCGCCCATCCGCGCTGGTACCGGTGCCGGTGCCGGCGTCGCCAGCGGCGGCGGTCAGTGCCAGCTGCCCGCGCGCGTGCACATCGGTCAGGGACAACCCCCAGGCCGGCAGGTCGAAAATGACGTCGACCCCGTCCAGCTGCGCGCCGGCGATCGCGAGCGAAGCCAGTCCGCCGCCGCGCGCGCGCGGGCGCGCAGCCACGCGCCGCAACGGTTGCATCGCCGCCAGGAAGCCGACGTCGCGTCCGGCCTTCATCTGAGCGAAGCGCCAGAAGGCATGCCGGATATGCAGGTCGCGCAGCACCAGCCGGGCGCGGTCGCGCGACAGCTCGACGGTCCCCTCGACGTGCTCGGCGCGCAGCACATCGACGCCTTCCGGATCCACGATCCGGATTCCGTCGAGGCTCAAGGTCGCCGGACGCCCGCGCCAGATTGCCCACGCCCCGCTCCAGCTCCAGCTCCCGCCCGCGACAGAGATCGCCCCGCGCGTGGCCGGCATCAACCAGCCCACCACCCGCCCGAAGCGCGCGCCGCGCACGATGATCGGCGCCAGCGCCGCCAGCAGCAGCAGCAGGCAGACCAGCCCCGTCCCGCCCACGGCGACGCGCCTCGCCCATCGCCGGGGTGGTCCGTGACTCATTGTATGCCCGCTGGCAAGGTATGCACATTCCTCGCCACGAGCAATTTTGACCCCACCGCAATTTCTTCGGATGCTCGCACGCAGCCGGGAGGAGAAGCGCGGGGGGAACTAGAGCACCGAACGATTTGAAAGCTAGGCCATCGCGCTCAAGGGGCTTCTGGCTTCGGGCCTCAGGCCTCAGGAGAACTCTTCACTGGAGGGTCCGAGGCCCGAGGTCCGAGGCCCCTAACCAGCGATGGCCCAACTTCAAACCGTTCGGTGTTCCAAGGGGGACGCCCTGGCAGCTAGGGCGACAGGACGCCGATGAGCTGCAGACCGACGACGCCCTCCCGTGTGGCGGCGTCGGCGTTGATGACCAGGTGATAGCGGCCGGCCGGAAGCCGCCTCAGGACCTGCTCTCCGGGGAGCTGGTCGGTGGTCGCGATGCACGCCAGCGACGCGCCGGCGTCGCACGCGAACAACGCGCCGTCGTTGGCGAACAGCTCGAAGTCGTGGGTGCCGATCTGGGCCCAGCGGATGGTGAGGTCGGCGGTCCCGGGCAGCTCGAAATCGATCACCTGGTCCTGGCCGCCTGGAGCCGAGGAGCAGCTGACTTGTTGATCATCGCCCGCGCCGGTGGTCGTGGCGCTGGCCACGGTCGGTGTCCCGTTGAGCGGCAGCACGCCGAGGAGAGTGTCCGCCCGGCAGGCGAACGGCGTGCACAGTGGGGAGGTCACGCACTTGCGATCGGCGCAGTCGGTGGCGCCGTCGTTGTCGTCGTCGACGCCGTTGTTGCAGATCTCGGTGGTCGTGGGAGCGACGCCGCCCACCGTGAGATTCACCGTGCCCTCGCTGCCGAGCTGGAAACCTTCGACTATCAGATTCCAGTCGCCCGGTTGCAGCCCCGGCATCACGAAGTTGCACCCGAAGCTCAGCACGCTGGGATCGGCGCAATTGAAGGGGTTGGCGTCGCAGGCGTCGAGCACCCCGATCTGCTGGGTGAGCTGCAGGACCTGGGAGCCGGTCTCGGTGCAGGAGATGAAAAGGCCCATGGGGGACGTCGCGTGGAAGCGCAGCACTTGCTCCTTGCCGTTGCCGCGCCCGCAGCGGGTCCGGTACAGGTCACGACCGGCGCTGACGTCGACCATCTGGTTCACGATGGTGCCGGGAGCGATGGTGCCGAGATCGATGTCCGGGACACACGCCGTCGCCGGGCAGCCCGCCACGCCGAAGCAGGCGGGATCGGAGCAATCGGTGAGGCCGTTGCCGTCGTCGTCGATGCGGTTGTTGCACAGCTCGACCCGGCGGTTGGAGAACGCCGACAGCTGAACCGTGACCGCACCCTCGCCGGCCCGGCTGCGCGCCTTGATGATCAAAATGTAACGGCCCGCGGGACGGTTGGAGAACGCAATCCCACCCCCGCTGCCGCCCGGCGCCGGCGCCGGGAAGACGCAGCCGTTCTCGTTGGTGTCGCAGGGCAGGCCAGGACCCGCCGCCGGGAACAGCGCAAAGCCGTGGCTTGCACTTCCGGTCTGCATGTAGTTCAGCAGGATGCCTCCCGCCTCCGGCAGGGTGAAGCCGACCGTCGCGTCGCCCCCGTCGGAGGCGCCCACGCAGGTCGGGTGATAGCGGTTGGCGCCCGCGGTGGTGTCCAGGCTGGCGGTGCGCCCCGGGCCGTCCATCACCAGCGCGCCCAGCGCCACGTCGGCCACGCACTGCCGCACCGAGCACAGCGGGGACGTCTGACAGCTCAGGTCCTGACAGTCAGTGAGCCCGTTGCCGTCATCGTCGACACCGTTGTTGCATACCTCGTTCACGGTGGCCGATCCGGTCGACAGCCGGACGACGACGGCGCCGGCCAGACCCGGTCGCGATTCCACGATCACCCAGTACGTCCCCGGCGTGAGGCCGGCGAAGGTGTGGGTCGCGGAGCCATCGCCCGCGTCGAAGCAGGCCACCAGGTTCTGGTCACAGGCTTGATTGACGCCGGCCCGGAAGACCGAGACCCCGTGGGCGGAGCCGGCGGCCTGGCTGGTGACGTCGACCCGCACGTCGGCGGACGCCCCCAGCCGGAAGCGGCCCACCCGGCCGCGGCCACCCGGCGGCACGCAGCTGGCGTAGCTGTTCGGGGCGCCGCTGGTGTTCACGATCTGTTTGACGTCGGCGCCACGCGCTGCCAGCGTGCCGAAGTCGACGTCAGCTTGACAAGCGACCGTGAGGCAGCCGGGGAAGGTGACGCACTGGGGATCGGCGCAGTCGGCCAGGTTGTCGCGGTTGTCGTCGACGCCGTTGTCGCAGATCTCGGTGCCCATGACCGGGATGCACGCGACGCTGCCCATGCAGTCGGGGTCGGCGCAGTCGATCAGGCGATCGTCATCGTCGTCGATGCCGTTGTTGCAAATCTCCCGGCCGGGGACGATGCAGGCGCGGCTACCGAAGCAGCCGGGATCGCCGCAGTCGACGAAACCATTGCAGTTGTTATCGACACCGTCGGAGCAGAGCTCGGGCAGGCCCGGTCCGCAGCCACCGGCGCCGCCACGCCCGCCAACGCCGCCGCCCGCGCCACCGACGCCTCCGAAGCCGCCGAATCCGCCCGCTCCGCGCCCCCCGCCGCCGCCGCGGCCGCCGATACCGCCGAAGCCGCCGAAGCCGCCGAAGCCGCCGCGCCCTCCGGCACCGGCGGATCCGCCGGCGCCGCCCGGGCCACCGAACCCGCCGGGGCCGCCGAGCCCGCCGCCGCCCGCTGATCCCCCGGGTCCGATCCCGCCGTCGGGTGAGTTGCAACCGGTCTGGCCGGGCGGACAGCGGCGCGCGCTGAACAAATCTGATCGCCCGCAGGCGGTGGCTGCCAGGGCTGCCACGAGCGCCACCCACCAGATCCGCGTAGACAAAAAGCCAGCCAAAAACGGGGGCGTCCGACCCATCGCTGCCGAGAGTACGCCATTTGCGGCGCGGCTGCAGCTAGAACACCGAGCGGTCTGCGAGCGGCTGCGAGCGGTTTGAATGAAGCGTCATCAGCCAATCGAGGGCCTCGGGCCTCGGACCTCTGGAGGACTCTTCACTGGAGGTCCGAGGCCCGAAGCCAGAGGCCCCTCGGGGCCGAGACAGAAAATTCGGACACGTGTCACGTGATCGTCGCGATAGATGCTGGTACAATCTTGCCGCTCTATCCCCACCCTGCGAGATCGATCGAGGAGGCTGGAAGATGCACTTCAGAATTACCGAGACGACCGCCCAGCTGCTCAACGATCTGAACCGCCTCGGTGGAGAGATAGAGCCGCGGCTGGATCAGGTGAGCGCCGCGGCCCGCGGCGAGTGGCGCGAGCTGCGCTCCCGGCTTCCCACCGCCCAGGATTTGCAGAATGGCTGGAGCTCGGTCTCCGATGAAGACCTGGCCGTCATGCACGCCAAGGTCCTGCGGTTCCGTGACCTTCTAGGAACTCGGCGCCCCGCCAGCCCGCGTAGCGGTGCCACGGTCATCGCCATCGGGTCGATTTTCCGCTCCTGATCTCGCGGCGCCGCGCGAGAATTTCTTCATCGGAGCCCGGGGCCGGGTTTGTTCGGCGACTTTCCCACAACGGCCCCCAGCGCAAAATTTGCAGGCGCAATTTGTATGATTTGATGTGACGCGGGGGCAGACTGGGGGGGCTTTGGCGGATGCCGAGCTCGAAAAGACGCCTTCCCCGGAGGCGCTGACTTCCCGCGAGGTGACCCCGGGACCGGCGGCCCCGCCGGCGGCGTTGCTGGCGGCCATGTGCCGCATCAGCTCCGACGCGCTGATCACGATCGATGAAAATCAGTTGATCGCCCTGTTCAGCGAGGGGGCGGAACGTTTGTTTGGTTACCCGGCCTCCGAGGTGCTGGGCCGCCCCCTCGAGATCCTGATTCCGGCCCGCCACCGGGAGCCCCATCGCCAGCACGTGCGGCGGTTCGCCGCCAGTGGCGACGCCACGCGCCGCCTCGCGCCTGGCGTGGATCTGGTGGGGCTGCGCGCCGATGGCGAGGAGCTGATCGTCGAGACATCGATCGCCCGCATCGAGAGCGGCGGACGACTGTACCTGGGCGCGGCCCTGCGCGACGTCACGCAGCTGCGCCGCGCCGAGGCGCGCATCCGGGAGCTGGATCAGAAGACCCAGCTCGCCATCGCCGCGCGCAATGAGGTGCTGACCGTGGTCGCCCACGACCTTCGCAATCCACTGCACGGAGTGCTCTTGCGTGTCGACGCCCTGTGCAACGGCGGCGACGCTTCGTCGCGCAATTCGCTGGAGGCGATCCGCGTGTCGATCGGTCATATGGATCGCATGATCCAGGACCTCATGGACATCGCCCGCGTCGAGAGCGATCGCCTCTTGCTGTCACGTTCGCCCGAACCTCCGCTCGCGGTCATCGACGAGGTTGTGGCGGTGTATCGCCCGATCGCCGGCCGCGATCGCGTCGACCTGCGCATCGAGACCGACGCCGACCTGCCCTTGATCCAGATCGACCGGACGCGCATCGTGCGGGTGATCCTGAATCTGTTGACCAACGCCGGCAAATTCGGCGGCGCCGAGCCGCGGGTCACGCTGGGGGTCACGCGCGCGCGCGACGGCGTCTGCTTCTCCGTGCGCGATCACGGCCCGGGGATGCCGGCCGCCGACGCCGCGCGCGCCTTCGACCGGTTCTGGCAGGCCGACGCGTCGGACCCTCGCGGGCTGGGCCTGGGCCTGTCGATCTGCAAGACCATCGTCGAGGCCCACGGCGGGCGCATCGCCGTCGAGAGCGCGCCCGGCCATGGTTCGACCTTCTCGTTCGTGATCGGTTCCGACGACGCGCCGTAGATGACGCGGTCTGGACGCACCCTCGCCGGCGGGCGGACCGCGGTGTTCTGCGGCTGTCTGATCGCGGCGCGCGCGGCCGTCGCCGCCGGGCCGCCGGTCCCGCCCGCGTCGGTGGTCAGCGTGCCCACGGCGCCGCCCGTCGCGCCCACGCGGCCGCGCTACTTCTACTTCGGCCTCGACTACGGTAGCCAGTCGCTGTTCAGCCCGCTGTGGGTCTTTCTCAACCGCGGCTACGACGTGTTGCAGGACCACGTCGCCAGCCGCAACATCTTCGAGCAACGCTACCGGGTCAACAGCGGCAACGTGCTCGATAACCTGGCGCACCCCTTCGCCAACATCTCCGCGGTGGGCTGGAAACCCTTCCTCACCGAGGAGATCTTTCCGCTCAGATTCGGCGGGCAGAGCGCGCGCTGGGTGCCGAACTACACCCTGCACCTGATCGGCGGCGGCGTGACCTACACCGCGCTGGCAGAGTGGTTCGACGATCGGGCCGTTCCGTTGCCGCACCTGTGGTCGGGCCTGACCCTGCTGGCGGCCGCGCTGGTCAACGAGACCATCGAGAACAAGGGCGTGGTCGGGCCCAACACCGACGCGCTGGCTGACATCTATGTCTTCGACATCGCGGCGATGATCCTTTTCAGCTTCGACGCGCCCAACCGCTTCTTCAGTCGGGTGCTGGTCGTGTCCGACTGGTCACTGCAACCGTCCTTCACCTTTCCGCGCGGGGAGCTGCACGACCAGGGCAATAACTTCGCCGCCAGATGGGCGCTGCCGTTCTACCCGCGGCTGCGGCTCTTCACCTACTTCGGCCTGGCGACCGAAGTCGGACTGTCGTTCCTGATCGACGACGAGTATTCGCTGTCGGCGGCCGCCGGCAGCGCGGCCACGCGGCTGGTCAACGAGTCGACCAGGCGAGTGGCCAACACCGTCACATTCACTCCGACCGCGGGCGCGTACCTCGACCGGCGCGATTCGCTGCTGGCCTCGGTGCAGATCACCGACGTCAACGACTACTTCATGACCTTCAACTTGTATCCGCGCGCCGTGGTGCAGCGCGGCCCCGCGCTGGGAGCGTGGACGGTGATCGACAAGCACGCGCACGTCGCGCTCGGCATCTCGATCTCCCGCCTGCTGGGCGTCGGCCTCGGCTGGAGCGGGCTCTGAAGAAGAGTCATCAGTCATCAGTCATCAGTCGGCAGTACTGAAACTGACAACTGAGAACTGATTGTCAGCGGAACCGATGCAACAATGAGCGCAGGCCGCGGGGCGCGGGGGCGCGCGCATCGGCCGCCGGGCTCTCGAGGATCCACAGGCCAAGGTCGATATCGCCCTCGCTGTGCAGGAGTGCGGCGTCGTCGAGACGGAAGCCGCCGCCGGCCGTGATCTCCGGTAGCGTGGTCTGCGAGGGCAGCCCGAGCTGGTGTGTCGAGCCGAGCGCGTTGGAGATCTGCGCCGCCACCATGTTGAGGAGCTCGGCGATGGCGTCGTCGGCCATCTGCTGGGTGATGTCGGTCAGCTTGCGCCCGAAGAACTTCGCGCCCAGGGCGCGACTGCCCCGGGCGTCCGAGGCCACCACCACCACCACGTTGGGATCGCCCCGCAGCGAGATCATCGCCATGCGCCGGCAGATCGATTCGCCGCGTGCCATGGCGTCGCCCGGCGCGAAGCTGACGCCGCACATCGTGCGGGTCACGTTCGAGACCAGACCGGCCAGGGTTTGCGAGTCGGGTAACTTGGGCATACGACGGGTTCTCTTCGAAGTGGTGGGCGGGCGACGACGCAGCGCCAGACAGGCATCTCGGTGGCACCCCTGAAAACTTGAGTATTTGACCTGAGAGCTCAGGCGTCGTGGACCCGGCGAGGGTGCGCGAGCCACGCGGGTGCGCGGCGTCCTTTCGGCTGTCGGTGAATCGGGTTAAAGTCCGCACGCACCGTCGAGAAGCAGGCGCGGCGGAGGTTCATCGGGGAAGACATCGGCGTCGAAAGGAGCGGTCATGCGGGTCTTCAGATCCTTCATCGGATTGACGTGCGGTGCGGCGACCATGGCGATGCTCGCCAGCCCGACCCGTGCGCAGCTCAAGGACATCTTCCAGGCTCCCAACCCGGTCGACGAAGGTATCCACAAGATCTTCATCGCGGA
Source organism: Polyangia bacterium (assembly GCA_035696125.1). GTDB lineage: Bacteria > Myxococcota_A > Polyangia > Fen-1088 > Fen-1088 > DASRQZ01. Next base: position 35,944 of record DASRQZ010000036.1, on the reverse strand, counting down.
GATCGGCGCCGGGCGCGGCGACGTGTCAACGCCGGGCTCGTCGCTGTTCATCATCGGTCGCGATCCCTTTCGAGCGATCCGGCGCGGCCGGCAGGTGTTCCAGCGCAAGTTTCTGCTGCGTGAGGGCCTGTGGGACGAGCGGCGCGAGGGCGCTATCGCCGCCGATCCGGACATCGGCGCCGGGCTGGCCGACTCCTGCGCCGGCTGTCACGGCCGCCCGCGCGGGTCGCCCGGCCATGGCGGCAATACCTTCACCCGTCCCGACAGCCGCGACGCGCGCCACCTGTTCGGTCTCGGCCTGCAGGAGATATTGGCCGACGAGATCACGGCGGAGCTGCGCGCGATCCGCTCCGACGCGCTGGCGCTGGCGCGCAGAACCCACACCCCGCAAACCGTGAATCTGGATAGCTCGAAGGGTCCCCGCTATGGGGCGATCACCGCGCTTCCCAACGGCCACGTCGACGTGTCTGAGCTGGAGGGTGTCGACTCCGACCTGCGCGTGCGCCCGTTCCAGGCCCAGGGCGGATCGTTCGCGATCCGGGAGATGGTGGTCGGTGAGCTCAAGGCCGAGATGGGGCTCGAGGCGCCCGACGCCGACCTCTTCATCGCGGCACGCGGGGGCCGGGTGACCACGCCGTCGGGTATGCTGCTCGACGGGCGCGCGGATCGGATCGCGGGGCCGCCGGTGACGACGCCCGCGCAGGACGGCGACGGTGACGGCAAGGCCAACGAGATCCCGCTGGCCATCGTCGACTACCTGGAGAGCTTCTTGCTCAACAGCTTTTCGCCGGGCACGGGCCGCGCGGACACCCCCGAGGTGATGGTGGGGCGGGCGATTTTCTCGCAGCTTGGCTGCCAGGGCTGCCACTTGGCCAACCTGCCCATCGATCGGGATCGGCGCGTGGTCGACGTGGACACGGCGTTCGACCCCGTGAACGGCGGTCCGTTCAATGGGCTGTTCGCCACCGTGACCTCGCTGGTCGCGGCGGGGGCAAGCCCCGCTCCGTCCACGCGAGTGCCGCCGCTGCAGCCGCCGGCCGGAGATGCCTTCCTGGTGCGCAACCTGTTCACCGATTTCAAGCGACACGACCTGGGCCCGGCCTATCACGAGCGAAACTTCGACGGTTCGTTGCACCGGACCTTCATGACCGCGCCGCTGTGGGGCCTGGCGAGCACAGCGCCCTACGGTCACGACGGGCGCAGTGCCACCATCGAGCAGGCTATCCTGCGCCACGGCGGCGAGGCCCAGATCGCGCGCGATGGGTTCGCGGCGTTGACGGCGGAGACCCGTCTGTGGCTGCTCGATTTCCTGAACACGCTGCAGCTGTTTCCGCCCGAGGACACGGCGTCGAACCTGCAGCCCGCCAATCCGATGGCCGGGGGGTTCCCGCAGACCGGGCACGGCGCCATCGCGCTGACGTCGCTGTTCGTCAATCCCCGCGATCTGGAGTGATGCCGGCGCCGGCCAATGCCAGGCGTCGAGCAGGCGGGAGGGTGGTCGCCGCGGGGCGGGCCGCGGTCCTGCTGGCGCTGGTGGTCGCGCTGGCGCTGGTCGTGGTGGCCGCGCGCGCTCGTCGTGAGGGCAGGGCGGCGCGGGCCGGCGCGCGCGCGTCACCCGCCGTGGCCGAGGCGCCGGCGAGCGTCGTCGCGGGCGCGGGCGCCCACCTCGGCGAGCTGCCCGATCTGTTGCGCCGCGCGCGCGCCAACCCGGGTCTACTGGTCACCGCGTTCGCCGCCTGGGCGCCCGATCCACAGGCGCGCGCGGCGCGCCAGGTGGTGGTGGGCGCGATGGCGGCCTTGCCGCAGCCGGGCGCGCGGCTGACGACGCTGCTGGCCGCGGTCGATGCCTCGCCGCTGGCGCCTGCCTCGGATCCGCTACAGCCCGAGATCGTCGCCGCAGTCTCGGCGCTGTGGCAGGGAGACCTGCTGCGCAAGGGGCGCGACCTGATGTTCGCGGGATCGCGCCCCAAGGCCAGGGAGGTGGTCATCGACTCCTTCATCGCGCTCGCGCTCTCCGATCGCAGCGCCGCGCTCGACGACGGCCAGCGCGGCGGTCTGACCTCCGACTTCATCGATCTCTACGCCGGGGCCGCGCCCCCTCAGCGCCCGCAGATCCTGGCGGCGGTGCGCATGCTGGGCGGCCACGACATCGCCGAGCTGCTGAGCGGCCACGGCCTGCGCGGTGAGGCCCAGCTGGAGAGCCAGGCCCGCTACCGCCGCGAGCTGGACCGGACCCGCAAAGCCGCCGGCCTGCCGTGAGGCGATCGCGGTTGCGATGCCCTCGCCAACCCGTTCGCGGGCCAGCCCGGCGCCGTCTTCGCTGACGCCTACCGATCTAGCTACCGGCGCAGCAGCGGGGCGCTTCCGGTTGCGGGCCGTCCCCCCGCCGGTACCAGCGCCGGTGCCCCGGCGCGCGCCGGCGCCACGACGGCGCCGGGCGGGCGCACCGTCGACAGGCCCATCTGCGACCGACGCGAGCGCACCGGGCGCAGCGACGCGGCCGGTGCGATGGCGACCGGCGGTGGCGATGGCGGCAGCGGCTCCAGGTGCGCCAGCACCTCCCGGTCCTGGTGCGGCAGCACCTTGAACACCAGAGGCGTGTAGCCGGTCTTGGTGAGCAGCAGCTCGATGGGGGCGCGCCCGCGCGGCAGTTCGAGCATCAGCGGTGTCTCGCCCAGCGCGCCGGCGGCGAGACCGGCCGCCGCGGCGTTGGCGGCCGCCACCGTCGCCCCTTGCGGCGCCGAATCGATCATGGCGCGCACCGTGGGCGAGGGTGCCGGCGGCGGCAGGGCGGGCGCGATCGGCGGGCGCGCCAGCAGCAGCAACAGCACGACCGCCAGCGCCGACGGCAGCCCGAGCGCGATCCAGGCCCAGCGGGGAGCGCGCGCTGGCGCCGCGGCCGCGGTCGGGGCCGGCGCGCTGGCCGTCGCCGGCACGCGGGGCGGCGGGGTGGGGCGGTGCTTTCTGGCCACCTCGTCGACGATCGGCGTCGATCCGGTGCGCGCCACTGGCGCCGGGACCGCAACCGATCCCGACTGCGACAGCAGCAGGCTGCCGCTGTCGACCACCTCGATGGTTTCCTCGACAATGGGACCCGTCGCCGAGGATTGCCCGGGCACGTGATGGTCGGCCAGCTCGCGCGCCTTGCGGGCCAGCGCGCGCGTCGAGTAGCGCTCGCGCATCACGATGGTCTCCAGCGCGTCGCCCATCTCGCCGGCGCTGGTGAAGCGCTTGTCGGGATCGCGCTCGAGCGCGCGCATCACCACCGCGTCGAGCGTGCGCTTGACGCCCGGGTTGCGCGCCGAGGGCGGCGGGATCTCCATCTCGCGCACCAGGCGCAAGGTGTCGAGGTCGTGCAAGCCGGCGAAGAGCTGTCGGCCCGACAGCAACTCGTGCAGCACGACGCCCAGCGAGAAGACGTCGGAGCGCGCCGTCGCGGTCTTGCCATCGAGCAGCTCGGGCGCGATATACGACATCTTGCCCTTGACCATGCCGGCGTCGGTGACGCTGCGGCGCAACGCCTCGACCGCGCGCGCGATGCCGAAGTCCACGACCTTCACGGTGCCGGTCCAGGTCACCATGATGTTGGGCGGCGTGACGTCGCGATGAACAATGCCCAGCGGCTTGCCGTCCGGACCGGCCAGCGTGTGCGCGAAGTCGAGCCCGCGACAGGCCTGGCGTCCGACCTCGGCGACGAAGGCGGGCGGCGGCACCTCGTGTCGGCTCTCCAGGCGGCCGCGCAGCAGCCAGCCCATGTCGAAGCCTTCGACCGGCTCCATGACGATGTAATAGCCACCGTCCTGGGGCGCGAAGTCGAAGACCTGGACGATGTTGGGGTGCACCAGCCGCGCGGAGATCTTCGCCTCGTCGACGAACATGCGCACGAACTCCGGCGACTCCGACAGGCGCGGGTGTATGCGCTTGATGACGAACGGACGCTCGAAGCCTTCGGGGCCCTCGCCGACCGCCCGGAAAACCTCCGCCATTCCGCCGCTGCCGATCTTCTCCGTGAGCCGATATTTCATCATTTGACGGGGCGACTCGCGGGCGATGTAGCCGACGCAGCAACCGCGTTTTTATCGCGTTTGAGATCGGCCTGTAAAGCGGGTCGCGTCCGCAAAACAGCCTGACCGCAGCGCATCGTCGGCGCCAGTCCACGCAGCCGAAGACCGGGCGCGCCAAACCTTTGACACCGTCCTGCGGCGGCCCTATGTTTGCGCGACTTTCCATGCACCCGAAACCCCGCACGCCGCACGCGCCCGCGTCGATCGCCGCCGCCCCCGTCTCGGCACCCGCCTTGCGGGCGGCGCGTCGGCGTGCGCGCTGGCAGGCGGCCGCGCGCAAGCTCATTGCGCCACGCGGGGGTTCGTACTTCGGGTAGCACCGACGCAAGGAACGAACCCCCCGGCCGACCGGGTGGGTTCGTGATGGACTCCCCCCGCCGGCCCCCCGCAAAGGAGAGGCCCCGTGAGCGAGTCCGAAGATCGAAGAGAGGTTGAAACGCGAGAGCGTGCGCGGACCAGCGCCGGCGACCCGGAGGGCGAATCGCGCCGGGCCCGTCACCGGCTGCTGGTCGCGCTGGCCTTCGCCGCGATCTACCTCATCTGGGGCTCGACCTATCTCGCGATTCGCATCGCCGTGGAGTCTATCCCTCCTTTCCTGATGGCCGGCTGCCGAAATCTGATGGCCGGCCTGATCCTGTTCGCGCTGCTGCGCGCGCGCGGGGTGGCCGCGCCCACGGCCACCGAGTGGCGCCACGCGGCCATCGCCGGGTTGCTGATGCTGGGCGTCGGCAATGGTCTCGTGACCTGGGCCGAGCAGACCGTTCCCTCGAACCTGGCTGCGCTGCTGGTGGCGGCGGTGCCGATCTACACCGCGTTGCTCGACTGGGCGCGACCGGGCGGGCCGCGTCCGCAGCGCGCGGTGCTGGTCGGCATCACCGTCGGCTTCGCGGGCATGCTCCTGCTGGTGCTACCCGAGCGCGGTGCTTTCGCGGCGCCGCGGGGCATCGGTGTCGTCGCCATACTGGTCTCGGCGCTCGGCTGGTCGATAGGGACTCTGCGCGCGCGCTACGGGCGCCGGCATTCCAACAGCGTCATGGCCAGCGCGCAGATGATGATGTCGGGCGGCGCGGCGCTGCTGCTGGTCGCGCTCGCGCGTGGCGAAGCGGCGCGCGTGTCGTGGGCGGCCATGAGCGCGCACAGCGTGCTGGCCTTCGCGTACCTGGTGTTGATCGGTTCCCTGGTCGCCTTCAGCGCCTTCGGCTGGTTGGTGGCGCGCACCTCGCCGGCACTGATCTCCACCACGGCCTACGTGAACCCGGTGGTCGCGGTGATCCTGGGCTGGCTGCTCCTGGATGAGCGGCTGTCCCCGCGCGCGCTGGCCGGCGCGACGCTGATCATCGCCGCCGTGATCACGATGACACTGGGCGGAGGATCGGTGGGGCGCGCGCGCCGCTGGCTAGAGGCGCGACGGGTGCTCTGAACCGACCCGGGCAGAGCTCGAGCTTTCTGGTCGCCTGGCCGCCCGCGTCGAGTATAAATAGTCACTCGGCGCTGGTGGTCCCGCAACGGGGTGGCTGCTTTTACTTTTCCGTATCCCGATCCGCCTCTCCCGATCGGAGCGTCATCGCGAGCTGGCCCGCAACACGAAAGGCTCCATGGTTCAGTGTTCGCCTAGCCCATCGCTTAGCTCGTTTGCCCGTAGGTTGCTTCTTGTGTCACTGCCGTTGCTGGCCGTCGCGCCGGCCTGCACCGGAGCGATCAGCGGCGGGCCAGGACCAGGCGGCAACGGCCCTGTCGGAGATGGCGCGGGGGTTGGCGGTGGCGGCGGGGTGATCAATCTACCGCCGCCGCCGACGGCGCTACCCGCCGAGCAGGCCTGCACCTCCGGGAGCCCCGGCCCGACGATGATCCGGCGCCTGAGCGCCGCGCAGTTCGTGGCGTCGATCGTCGACCTCTTCGGCGATCCCGCGGTCCCGCTGGCGCCGGTCTTCAACGACCCGGTGGTGCTGGGCTTTTCCACCGACGCCACTGCGCTGGTGGTCCAGGGTCTCAACGCCGATCAGTTGATGACCAACGCCGAGGCGATCGCCGGCTGGGCGGTCGCTAGCCAGCTGGCCCAGGTCACTGGCTGCGCCAGCAGCGACGCAGGCTGTCCCGAGTCGTTCATCCGCAGCTTCGGCCGGCGCGCGTTCCGCCAGACTCTGGCGGACGACGTCGTCGCCGACTACCGGGCGTTGTTCGACAGCGAGCCCGTGTTCAATGACGGCGTCGCGCTGGTGATCGCCGCCATGCTGCAGTCGCCGCGCTTCCTCTATCGCTCCGAGCTCGGCGCCGCGGGTGGGCCGGCCGCCGCGGGCGCGCCGGTCGATCTCACGCCGTTCGAGGTCGCCTCCAGCCTGTCGTACCTCTTGACCGGCCGCGCCCCCGACGCCGACTTGCTGGCGGCCGCCGACTCCGTCGCGGGCGGCACGCTGGCCATGCGCGACATGATCGATCGGCAGGCCGACCGGCTGCTCGCCGACCCGCGCAGCCAGCCTGCGCTCATGGACTTCATGACCAGCTGGCTGGGACTGGAGAAGCTCTACACGACGGTCAAGGACGATGCCGTGTTCGTTCTGCCCAGCTCGCTGCGCGCCGCGATGAGCGAGGAAACCCGCCGCCTGATTCTCGACACCTTCAGCGCCGACGGCAGCTTCGGCGACTTGCTGACCGCCGATCACTCGTTCTTGAACGCCGAGCTCGCGACCTACTACGGGTTCGATGCCAGCGGGCTCGGCAGCGAGTTCGTGCGGGTGCCCTACCCAGGCGCCCGCATGCGCGACGGCGGTATCCTGGCACACGCCAGCCTGCTCACCGGCTACGCGCGCGCCGACCTGTCGTCGCCGACCCAGCGCGGGCACCTGGTGCGCACGCGCCTCCTCTGCCAGAACATCGACCCGCCCCCGGCGGTGCTCGACACCACCTTCAAGCCGGTGACCAACCCCACCACCACCCGCGCGCACTACGAGAGCTCGCACTCGGTGGGCGGATGCGCCAGCTGCCACCGCATGATGGACAGGATCGGCTTTGGCTTCGAGCACTACGATGCCTTCGGCCGCTGGCGCGACAGCGAGGGGCCGTACCCCATCGACGCCACCGGCACCGTCGTGCAGGCCAACGCCACCGACGGCGACGTTGCCTTCGACGGCGTGGCCGCGCTCGAGACCTACCTGGCCGGCAACGCCGACGTGAAGAGCTGCCTTGCGCGCTACTGGTCGTTCTACGCCTACGGCAGCGCGACTTGGTCCGAGGACGCCTGCACCTACGCCGCCATCCGAGACGAGGCCGCGCCGGTCGGCTTTGGCCTGCGCAGCACACTGAAGGCGATCCTCCATGCTCCCCACTTCACCCGGCGCGTGCAGCCCCCTGAGCCGAGACCATGACGATGCCCAAGATCACCCGAAAGATCAGCCGCACCATCACCCGCCGACAGTTCGCCGCCGGCGCCGGGGCCGGGCTCCTGCTGCCGTTCGTGTCGTCGTTGCTGCAGCGCCGGCCGCTGCGCGCCGCCGCGCCACCGCGGGTCAAGCGGCTGCTGCTGTTCTGCACCATGGGCACCAAGCCCGATCTCTGGAGCCCGACCAACGTCGTCGGCGAGAACAGCTTCACCTTCACGCCCGCGACCGCGCCGCTGGCGGCCCACAAGGACAGCATCGTGCTCATCGAGGGGCTGCCCAGCAAGAACCCCGACAACGGTCACGGTGACCCCGGCGCCATCACCGGCATGGGCTCGGAGGCGGGCGGCGTCTACTACGGTTCGAAGATCTTCAAGTCGCTGGACCAGTTTGCCTCCGACGGCCTGGCGGCCGCCGGGATCAACCGCCCGATCGCCACCTTGCTGCTTGGATCGGACACCGCCCCGGGCGGCAATTCCATGTTCTGGCGCGGCAACAACATCCTGCCCATCGCCTCGCCGTCCTCGGCTTACAACACCGTGTTCGGCGCCATGGTGCCGACCGGGACCGCGCCCGCGACCTTGTTGCGGCGCCGGCGCAGCGTGGTCGATCTGGTGAGGAAGGAGGCGCAGGCGATGCGCGCGCGCGCCGGCGCGGTCGATCGCAGCAAGCTGGACCTGCACCTCGACTCGATCCGGCAGCTGGAGAACAAGCTGGTCCGCAGCGGCATGGTCGCCGGCGCTTGCAGCGAGCTGAGCAGCGTGACCGACTCGACCAGCGCCCACCCCGGCGTCGCCAACGATCTGGTGCACATGGATATCATCGTCAACGCCTTCGCCTGCGACGTGACCCGGATTGCGGCCATCCAATTCGGCGCCGACCAGAAGTTCGAGGTCGATCTCCCGGGCCTGCAGGGCGATCAGCACAGCAGCTTCATCCACGGCAGCCAGACCGACTTCACCAACCTGACCAGGTTCGAGACTTTTCTGGCGCAGCAGTTCGCGGGCTTGATCACCAAGCTCAAGGCTCGCCCCGAGCCCACCGATCCGTCGACCAGCCTTTACGACAACACGCTGATGGTCTGGGCGCGCGACATGGGCGACGCCACCTTGCACAATCAGCGGTCGATGCGCTTCGTGCTGGCCGGCGGGGCGGGCTACCTCAAGACCCATCCCAATGGGCGTTATCTCGATCTGCGGGCGATGGGCAGCACCAACGGCGACAAGACCGGCGCGCCCAACCGCCACGAGCGGGTGCTGCTCAGCGTGCTCGACGCGATGGGGATCACCGACTACCGCGGCTTCGGCGATCCCGACCTGGCGGCGGCGTACAAGACGCCGCTGCCCGGTCTCGCGGCCTGATGGTGGCGTCAGCCGGCGGCGCGTGGGCAGCCGGGCCGGTCGAGACGGCGATCCTGGACGAGCTGGCGCGCGACGTGCCGGGCGGGTTGCGCGCCGACCACTGGAACTGGTTGGCGGACAGCGGCGGGCGGCTGCGCATCCTGCGCGGCGGCGCGGGCGCGCCGGGCGGCGATACGCTGGTGCTGTTGCACGGGCGCGGCCACGCCGCCTCGGTCTGGTTCCCCTGCTGGCCGGGCCTGGCGCAGCGCCATCGAATACTTGCCGTCGATCTGCCGGGCTTCGGGGCCGCCGAGCGTGGGGCGCCACCCGGCGGCGCGCCCGACGCAGGCGCAGAGCGCGCGCTGGCCTTCTTCGCGGATCCTGTCGAGGCTTTTCTCGCGGCCGAGGTCGCGGTCGGCCCGGGCGGCGCGGGGCTGGCGTTGATGGGACACTCGCTGGGCGCGCTGGTGGCGCTGGAGCTGGCGCTGCGCGGGCGGCTGCCGGTGCGGCGTCTGGTGCTGATCGACGGCATGGGCCTTGGCCCCGAGATGACACTGGCCGGCCGGCTGTTCTTCCGGCTGCATCCCGAGCGACTGGCGCGCGTGCTGGGCGCTCGGATCTTCGGCTGGCTCAATCCGTCGCCGCCGACGCCGCTCGGCCGGCGGGTCGCCGCGCTGGAGCATGAGCTGCTGACCGTTCCCCGGTCGGCGCGCGCGGCGGCGGCGCGCGCCTTCGATGCGCTGTGCCCCCTGCGCGGCCCGGTGTTTCACCGGCGCGAGCGGCTGGGCGAGCTGGACCTGCCGGTGCTGCTGCTCTGGGGGCAGCACGACGCCGCCCTGCCGCCCGCCAACGCCACCGGCGCGCAGCCGTCGCTGCCGCGGGCGCGCTACCTGGCCCTGGCGGGCGGCCACTCGCCGCACCTGGAGGCGCCCGAGGAGGCGCTGGCGCCGGTGCTGGATTTTCTCGGTGCGCGGCGGGATTTTCCGGGTGATTGACGGTTGATTCTTGGCTGGCCGCGCGCTGCCGGTTAATGTCAGCAAGGAGGATCTGATGGACGACGCGATGAAGCTGATCGCCGGGGTCAAGATTCAAAGCGGCGCGGGCTACGCCCAGACCATCAGCGCCGGCAAGCACCAGCTGACCGCCGACGAACCGGAATCCAACGGCGGCACCGGCACCGGCCCGGCTCCCTATGCGCTGTTGCTGTCGGCGCTGGGCGCCTGCACGTCGATCACCCTGCGTATGTACGCCGACCGCAAGGGCTGGACGCTGGGGACCATCGACGTGGCCCTGCGCATGCTGAAATCCAAGGACGGGCGCGAGCGTATCGATCGCGAGATCCGCGTCGGCGCGCCGCTGACCGATGAGCAGCGCGCCCGCCTGGGCGAGATCGCCGACAAGACTCCGGTGACCAGGTCGATCACCGCCGCCGTGCCGATCGCGACCACGGTGGTCGCGGCGACGCCCGAGTGAAGGGCCGGATCCGCGCGCGCGCCGCCCGCGCTCTCGGCATCCTGATCGTCGGCGTCGGCGTCGTTGTCGGTGGCGGCGTCGGTGGCGGCGTCGGCGTGGGCGTCTCCGTGTCCGGGGCTGACACCGGCGTCCGGGTCGGCGCGCCAACGTCGGTGGTGGTCGCGCCGGTTCCTGACACGCTGACGCTGGTGCTGGTCGGTGACGTCGGGCTCAACCGCAGCGGCACCGCCGTCGACGCGCGCGGCGTGCTCGAGGGCCCGACGCCCACCCCGTGGACCGAGCTGTCGGCCAAGGTGGCCACGCTGATCGACGGGGATCTCAACTTCATGAACCTCGAGACCGTGGTCACCGACCGCAACGACCTGCACGCCGCCGACAAGGGGCAGGCGGTGCCGTTCGGTTTCCGCTCGCACCCCGCTGGCGTGCGCGCGCTGACCACGCTGGGGTTCAATCTGGTGTCGGCCGCGAACAACCACGCCTACGACTTTGGCGCCGACGGCGCGCGCGAGACGGTGCGCCACCTCGGCGCGCTGGCCGCCGAGGGCCGCCTGCATTTCAGCGGCATCGGCCTCAACCGCGAGCAGGCCAGCCGCCCGGTCGAGCTGCTGCTGCCGGTGGGGCGGGTCGCCTTCTCGGCGATCGGGATCGTCACCAACAACATCAACGCCCACCGCGCGACGGCCGACAAGCCGGGCACCGTCGCCTACCGCATCGACGAGGACTGGCGCGAGGTCACGCGCCGTCTCGGCGAGACCAAGGCCGACTACCGGATCCTGTCGATTCACTACGGCGAAGAGAAAGACGTGCGCGCCGACGACCGCCAGCTGACGGAATGGCGGGCCGCCGCCGACCGTTACGGCGCCGACCTGGTGGTGGGCCATCACGCCCACGTCGTGCGCGGCGTCGAGATCCGCCACGGCGTGCCGATCTTCTATGGCCTGGGCAACTTCATGCTGCGCGGCGCGCGCGACATGGGCGCCGTGCCCGAGTTCGCCGGCTGTCGCGACTACGGCCTGCTGGCGCGCCTGCATCTGAAACGGATGGCGCCGGGTGGGCGCCTGGTGCTGCGCGCGATCGAGATCGTGCCTATCCGCGACATGCACCGGCAGCCGGCCCCGTTCCCCGATCCGGGGCAGGCGGCGCGCCGCATCGAGGTGGTGAACCTGCTCAGCGCGCGACTCGACGACCCGACGATCGCCCGGCCCGAAACGACGCGCGCGCTGTTCGCGGCCCGGCCCGACGGCGTCGGCCTTTACTGCGCCGCCGGCGCGGACGCCGATCCGGGCGCGGTCGGTCAACTGTGCCGCGGCTGGTCGGCGCCGGCGCTACCGCCGCCCGCCGCGCAAGCGGAGATCATGCGGCAGTGCACGCGTCCGGCGCTGTCGATCGCGGGCGCGAAGGGCAAGGCCAGGGTCAAGGGGGGCGCGAGGGTGAAAGCTGGGAGCAAGGCGATCTCCTCGAAGCATCCCCGCATCTGAGCCCGACGCCCGAAGCCCGAAGCCCGAAGCCCGAAAGCCCGAAGCCCGAAGCCTGCTACGGCTTCGGCGGGATGGGGCGGCGCGCCAGCGCGGCGACCTCCTTGGCGTTCAGCGCGCGGTTGTACACCGCGATCTCGTCGAGGTCGCCGATCAAGCGCCGCTCCTCGCTGGTGTTGTTTGCCACCGTGCTGGATTCGGGCGGCCAGCGCGCCATGTAAAGGGCGGTCGTGCCCTGCTTGATCGCTTGGTCGGCCGGCTCGGACACCGCCATCCCGCCTACCATCACCGGCACCCCATCGCGGTAGATCCTGATGGTGAGTGAATTCTTGTCGTACACCCCGGCGAGGTGGACCCACTCGTCGGGAAGGACCTGCTCGTAGTTCTGGAACACGTTGTCATTCTCGGACGGGCCTTTCCAGTACGCGAACTGGTAGACGGGCGGCGCCACCGTGGTGCGAATATTCATCTGCCAGCCGCCGCTGCGCAGGAGCTCGTTGCTGATGACGGTCGCGTAGGTGCTACCGGTCACGAGGTCGGAAGACGTTCGCACCCAGGCCAGGACGCTCCAGCTGTCCATGCCTGGCTGGGGGAACGCATCGACGCGCACCTCTCCGTTCGTGAAATGCAGCGCCGTCCCGAAACGGCCCGGGATCCAGGCGTAGCTGCCCTGGATCTGCCCGTGGTGGAGATTGCCCGACGAATCAAGCAGAACGGTCCCCGCGCCTTCATCGAACGACCAGTGTGCGACCAGGTCGTCGTTCGCGTTGCCCGGATCGAGATCGATGACATCCAGTGGGCCTGACGTGCAGGCGGAGAGCCCCGCCAACAGGATGGCGGCAGCACGCAAGAGAACGGCTCCGGGTGCGGTCGGCACGCTCACGCTCACGCTGACATCATAGCCAGGCCAGCAGGGTCAGGCTGCCCATCATGGTCGGCCGCCCGCTGCGCGCCACCGGTTCCTTTTCAAAGCGGATGGTCGGATATGGCTCCGCCACCTGGACGTGCGCTTCCAGCGCCACCTCGAACCGGCCACCGAGCGCCAGACGCGCGCCCACCCCGGCGTCGGCGGTCAGCGCCCACCGCGTCACCCTGTCACCTCGGTAGGGCGAGGCGGTTTGCCCCTCGGACGTGACATGCAGCGCGCCGGCGCCCAGCGAGAAGAAGGGTCGCAAGCTCCGGCCCGGCCGCAGCTTGATCCCGAGCTCGACCAGGGCGAAGTCCTGCGCCACGCTGGCGCTGTTCCCGCTGCCCGCGACGCCCTCGACGCGCGCGTGCGTGCCCAGACCCGCCATGGTCAGGCGGGTCACCAGGCGCTCGCCCAGCGCGCGCTCGACGCGCACCAGCGGTGCGAGTGACAGCGGCACGCCTTCGAAGCTGCGCAGCAGACAGCCGCCGACTTCGACCGCCCAGGTCCTGGACACCTCGCGCTCCTGGGCGACCCGGGCCATGCGCGCGACCCCGGGCGGAGGTGGTGGCGGCAGCTCGGGGACGGGCGGCACGCGGCTGGTGCCGAGCGCGATCTCGAGGAAGCTGGCGCGCAGCAGCTCCAGGGCCCGGATCGAGAGCACCTCGGCGGAACGGTCCGACTCGGGCTCGACCGGGACGCTGCGGATCAGCGTCTTGCCGGTCACCCGATCGATCACCCGCAGCTCGATCGCGTCGTCGGGGCCTTCGGCCAGCAGGGCAACCACGGCGTCGACGTCGGGGCCGGCCGCCGCTTCCGCGAGCGCGCCGCGCACATCGGCGCCCGCGGCTGTCTCGACCACCCGCACCCGGAACCCTTCGGCGACCAGCTCGCCGCGCAGGCGGACCGCCGCCTCGCTGGCCAGCGCGCTGGGCCGAGCGCTCTTCACCAGCACCACCGTGGCGGCGCGCGCGGTCGTCGAGAATCCCAGCAGCGCCACGACCCACGCCAGCGCCAGATGGGTTCGGGTCACCAGGGTTTCGCTCCGGTCGTGCCTAGGAGGGTGGTGTCAAACGGGCTTCGGGCTTCGGGCCCCAGGTTCAGGCTTCAGACTCCACCCGCGCGGGGCGCCGATCACCGGTGGTGTAAGGAGGGCACTATTTACAGCGACGGAAAGACGCTCTTTCGACGGAAATGGGCGCCCCTGTCCATCCCGAAGCCTGAAGCCCGGAGCCTGAAGCCGGTTTGACACCAGACTCCTAGTCCCCTGGAAAGGTGAATTCTTCCAAATCTCGCCGGTCCTCTTCGTCCCTGGCTGCGTTGCTCCTCGGTTAAATACGTCTAGTATTCGCCCTCGTCGCGCCTTGCCAGAAACGAAGATGCTTCGCCGACATTTGGAAGCCTTCACCATTCCAGGGGACTAGCGCGTTCCCGCCAGAGCGCGGGCGGTGCCCGCGTAGGTGCCATGCGGAAACCGGCGCAGGTACTCTTGCGCGATCTCCCGCGCCGCTGTCACACCTTTGAGCCTCTCGGTCGCGGTCATCTTGCGCCCCATCGCCTCCGCGGCGTAGGCCCCGCGGGGTACCTCGTCGAGGTAGCGGTCGTACCAGGACAGCGCCGGCAGATCGCCGTCGCGGCCGGTCTCGCTCAACCGCCCGAGCAGGAAGGCCGCCTCGTGCGCGCGATCGGTGCGGGGAAAGCGATGGCGCTGGGTGATCAGCGCCTGACGCGCCAGATCGTCGCGGCGCAGATAGCGGGCCGCATCGGCCAGCGCCGCCAGATCCTCGCTGCGCGCTTCCGCCAGCGAGCGCCGCCAGCCGCGATGCTGGGCCTCCTCCAGGACGGTCTGGAAATCGCCGGCGGCCAGCGCCGCCGTCCAGCCGCGCCGGCGCAGGGCGGCGACCGCCCCGGCGGTCGCGCGCGTGGCACGGGCGGCGCGGGCGGGTGGTGCGCTGGCCCCGGTCGCGCCGCTGGACATCATTTCAGACTTGTCAGACTTGTCAGACTTGTTGCCGGATTCGTTGTCGGATTCGGTGCCGGATCTGGCGCGCGGGGCCTCCTCGTCGGCCGTGTCGGGCGGCAGATCCTCGCTTGGACGCAGCAGCACTTCGCGCTTCTGCACGTTGATGGTGAGACGCTGGCCCGCGCGCACCGCGATCTTGCCGTCGGCGACCGGCCCGGTCACCGAGACCAGCCCGTGCTTCATCCGGATGTCCAGCCGCTCGGTCGCGCCGTCCCAGGCCGCGCTGAAGCGGGTGCCCTGCACGGTGATCAGGAAGGGACCGGCGTCGATCAGCCAGCGCGCTGCTGGGCGCGGCGTGACGCTGACCTGCGCTTCGCCCTGTTCGATCGCGAAGCGCGCGCCCTGGGCGTCGACGCTGGTCAGCCGGCCGCGCGCGCCCGCGGCCAACCGCAGCTCGCTGCCCTCGGCAAAGCGCAACCCGACGCCGACTCGATCACGCTCTCGATCGTGCGCACGCAGATAGCCGCCGTCTCCGATCTCGCCGTGCTCGACACGGTAGGAGATCGGACTGCCCTCGGGGGCGCCGGCCGGTCTGCGCGAGGAGCCGCGCACCGCGTGCACGCCGATCAGCCCCGCCGCCACCAGCCCGCACGCCGCCAGCCCGGCCGCGACCGAGAAGACGAGGCGCTTGCGCTGGCGCGCCTCACCCCGGCGCACGACCGCCTCCAGGCCGCGCATGCGTTGCAGCGGCGCCATCGGCGGCGCCGCCGCGCGCGCCAGCGCGGCCACGATATCGAGATCCCCGTTCATCGATCCGGGGTCCCCATCCCCCTCAGTACGCCCCATCGCCTCGTCTTCTCCCTTCGAAGAACGTCACCAGATCTCGGTCGGCCGCGATCCAGCGCGAGACCCGCGCCGAGGCGCGGTTCAGGTTGCGCTTGACCGTCGACAGCGAGATGTCGAGCGCGACCGCGATCTCTTCGAGCGTCATCGACTCGAGATAGCGCAACGCGAACACCAGCCGGTCGCGCGCCGCGAGCTGATCGAGCACGACGTAGAAGCGGCGCAAGACCTCGCGGGACTCCGGATCGCTATCGAGGCCCGGCGCGTCCGGTAACAAATTGGACGGCGACAGCATCAACCAGCGGCGCGCGCGGCGGCGCCGCAGCTCCCACTTCACGATGCGCAGCGCGAACGAAACCACGAAGCTGCGGAAGGACGCCGGGTCGCGCAGCGTGCCCACGCGCGCGAACAGGTGAAAGAAGACCTCCTGGGTCACATCCTCGGCGTCACTCTGGCTGCCCAGCGCGCGGCGCACGATTCCGTAGACCACGGGCGCAAATCGGTTCCAGGTCGCGGCCGCCGCCCACGGCTGACCTCCGGTGAGCGCGCGCGCCAGCTCGGCGTCGGTGGGATCGGCCGCGGGGCCGGCCGGCACGACCGAAAGCGGCATTCTACCTCGGTCAGCGGCCATTGATTTTTCGCCCATCGCGCAAGGACTCTACCTCGTTTTGACAGTAGCATCCCGTCCCGGATTCAGCTCATCGTGTCGCCCCCTGCTTGCCGCGATGCAGCCACATGTGGTCTCGCGTTTCGACGCGGCCGAGGTCACGGCGCGTCGGCCGGTCGACCCCGCCCGAGGTATTTGACGAAGGTGAGCTGGTCAGGGCGCGCAGGTCATCGACAGGGTTCCCAGCGACGCGATGTTGCCCGCATACGCCGGCTCCTGGGTGGTGACGTTGACGGCGATGACGCCGTCGGCGATGCGCGCGTTGAGGTTGGCCGCGCCGATGTCCGACCAGGAGTCGCCCGTCGCCGACAGGCCGAAGCTGGTGTCGACCAGGATGGTGCGCCCGGTGATGCCATGCACGTAGGCATAGGTGGCGGTGCCGCCGTTGTACGACGTCGCCGTGGTGCCCGCGGCGAAGAACCCGTTGGCGTCGCCGACGCCGCTGGTCCACACCATGTCGTAATTCACCCCCGACATCGCCGCCCAGTAGGCGTTGGTGACGGCGTTGGGGTTCCAGGTCGAGTGATTGATGGCCACCACCGCGTTGGGCATGTTGGCCTTGATCGCGCAACTGATGTCCTCGGCCAGCTGCGCGAGCTCACCGTAGGTCAGCGGGTTGGCCTGCGAGGTCGCGGTGTACTGCACGAAGTCGCCCTCGAGCAGCCAGACCAGCGGTTTGCTGCCCCAGACCGCGTGGCTCTGCGCCGCGTAGCTGCCGTACATCGCAATGATCTTGGCGCGGTTGTTCCGGATCAGGTTGGCGCCGCCGGTAGTGAGGTTCGGACCGTTGGGCGCCACGTTACCATCGGGCAGGCCGTTGACGTGTCCGTAGAACCCGATGATATAGCCGTAGTAGACCGGGATCAGGTTGGTGGGCGTCACGTTCCGGGTCAGCCAGTTGCATCCGTTGCAACCGTTCAGGGTTCCGTCGGCGCGCGCCTCCGCCCCGATCCAGTAGGACATGAACTGCAGGTAGTTGTAGCCGGTCAAGGTTCCGCCGGGGCTGTTCATCCCCCAGGCCATGCTGCACCCGAACGGGTTGAGGTTGGCCTGGGTCGACCCGCAGTTTGGCGGCACCACGATCGGCGTGCCGCCCGCGCCGCTGGGACCACCGCCGTCGCGCCCGCCCATGCCCGTGCGCCCGCCCATGCCCGTGCGCCCGCCCATCCCGGCGCGCACGCCGCCAACACCGCCGGTCGCGCCAGCGGTTCCGGCGCGCACGCCGCCAACACCGCCGGTGGCGCCACCCAGGCCCGACGATCCGCCCTGACCCTCCCCGGTCTGGTTGCCGCCGCCGGTTCCCGGTTGCTGGCCGGCGTCTGCCGACAGAACGCTGCCCTGACAGGCCGCCAACCCCATCGCCGCCAGCAACAAAACTGGAAGACCGGCTCCACTCGAGCCAGCCGCCTGGTCATCGCGAAAGGGGCGGCGGCGGGTTCGGTCGGAGGCTGAAACTGGCGAGCAGGCAGGTGGGCAGTCGGTCATGCATCCTCCAGGGGGCTTGTCGCTATGGCGGCGCCACCATAGCAGTAGCGGAGGGGCCAGGAACCAGCTCAGCCAGGTGGCCTGCGACGTCATGGGAACCTCGCGGAGTTACTGGTTTTCTGCCCCAGCCCCAGATCATTTTCCTCGGCGGCGCGCACGTATACTAACTGCGTCTCATGGCCCAATGCGGGTCGGTTAACCGCCAAGGCGCCGCAGACGCCAAGCCCGGACCACTGATAATCCGGATCTTGGCGTCATGGCGTCTTGGCGGTTAGCCCTATCCGAACGACATTCTCTCATGGGCGCCCGCCGCCTGCTCGGCTCGCAGCAGGCCGGGCTCCTGCTGGTCATCGTCGGGCTCGCGACGACGCTCGGCGCCCTGTGGAGACGCCACCGCATATGAGTTATACGTCATGGCCTCCGCCGTGGTGCGGGGGGGCAGCCTCAGCGGAGATGAGGGAGCGCGATCAACGCCATGCTGGGGGCGATCCTGATCGTTCTCATCCGCCATCGATCCGCACCTTGCACTTCGACCAGAACTACGAATGGATCGTCATCGGCTGCGCCATCGCCATCGCCGTCAGGTTGGATCAGTCGAGCACCCGCTTCGCGGCGCGCCGCCTGACGGCGAGCGGTGCGCGTGGCCCGCGAGCAAGGGAGCCAGGGTGACGATACTGGGCGCGCCCCCGCGCGGGTCCGGTTGCAAGCCCCGCCGAGTCGGCGGGAGGATGGCCGTGCCGGCCATTGACTTCCTGGTTGTCTGGGCCGCCACGCTGTCGGTCTCGCTGATGTTCGCGTCCTGCAACCGGGGACGCGGCCCCGGCGGCGGCCCGACGACGCCCGGCGGCGGCGCCGAGCCGGTACCGGAGGCGGCGCACCCGATCCGGATCGCGATGATCGCCAAGAGCTCGACCAACCCGGTATTCCTTTCGGCGCGCACCGGCGCCGAGACCACCGCCAAGGAGCTGTCGCTCAAGCTCGGCGTGCCGATCGAGATCGCCTGGCTCACGCCGCCGCAGGAGGATGGCCAGATCCAGGCGCAGCGCATCGCCCAGGCGGTCAACGAAGGCGCGAACGCCATCCTGGTGTCGTGCTCCGATGCCGGCAAGGTGACGGGCGCGATCGACGACGCGGTCGCGCGCGGTGTGCCGGTCATGACCTTCGACAGCGACGCGCCTCAGTCCAAGCGCTTCTCGTTCTACGGCGTCGATGATCGGCGCATGGGGCAGGACGTGATGGTCGAGCTGGTCAAGCAGCTCGACGGCCGCGGGCGGGTCGCGATCCTGGCCGGCAACCAGAACGCGCCCAACCTGCGCCGCCGCGTCGATGCGGTGAAGGCCGAGGCGGCCAAGCACCCCGGTATCCAGATCGTCGGCACCTTCTATCACATCGAGACCCCGCAGGACGCCGTCTCCGAGGTCATCCGGGTCAACAACGCCTACCCCGACATCAAGGGCTGGGCCATGGTCGGCGGCTGGGCGCTCTACACCAAGACCTTGCTCACCGATCTCGATCCCAGGAAGGTGAAGATCGTCGCGGCCGACGCGCTGGCGCCCGAGCTGTCCTACGTCGAGAAGGGGCTGACGCCGGTGCTGATCGCACAGGCGCCTTACCTGTGGGGCCAGGTCGGCGTCACCACCGTGATCGACAAGATCTACTTCAAGAAGAACGTGCCCACGATCATCCCGATGGAGCCGGTGCGGGTCACCAAGGAGAACCTGGGCACCTGGGCGCGTCAGCTGGCCAAGTGGGGTTTCGCCGACGTACCCGAGCAGTATCTCAAGATGCCCTGAGGGCCGGCCACCGAGATGGACGCGGGGGAGAGCCCGGCAGGGGGCAGGCTGACGAATCCCCACGAATACGATTCATCCGTCGGCGTCAGCGTCGGCGTCGGCGTCGGCGATTCTGGCTCTGTCCCCGTTCGAGTCGCCCACGCTGACGCCGACGCTGACGCCGACGGGAAGACGGCGCAGGACGGACTCGCGAACGAGATTCGCGGGGATTCGTCAGGCGGGAGGCCTTGCGGAGGCAAGCCTCCGATCGAAGCCCCTCGGGCCTCAGGCCTCAGGCCTCAGACTTCGGACTTCGGGGGCGTCGGACCTGGACTGCGGGGGAAACTCTTGCGACGCCACGGCCGATGAGTCTGGGCATGAGCAGAGAACCGTACCGCCTACGGACGTTGCTATTGGCAGACGACCTCGTCCCCGACGCTTATCGAGCGACGGCGGGTTTCCCCATCGCCGCGCGATTCGGTCTGCAGAGCCAAATCCGCCGCGGGGCTGGCTACAGCCGTATGATCAGGGGCTCTGCAGGCACTCGTAATCCTCAACTTACCCGAGGCCTGAAGCCCGAGGCCCGAGGCCCGAGGCCCGAGGCCCTTAACCGAACTGCACGCCCTTACCGTCGCGGGCCGATCCTGGCCATCACCGCCGCGACCACCCGGTCGCAGCGGGTCAAGTGGAAGTCGTAAACGCCGCGTAGCGCCGAGCCGACGCGCTCGTCCAGGCGCTGGCGGAGCGCGGCGCGCGCGCGGTGCAGGCGCACCTTGACCAGCTCCTCGCTGATGTCGAGGGTGGTGGCCGCCTCGGCGGTCGACATCTCCTCGACTTCGCGCAGCACGAAGACGGTCCGGTAGATGTCGGGCAGCGAGTCCATCGCGTGCTCCAGGAATCCGCCCAGCTCGCGCGCGGCGGCCTGATCTTCGGGGCCCACCGGGAAGGGCGCCGAGCCTCCGTTCGCGTTCCGCCAGGCCTCGTCGCTTCGATCCACCTTGGCCTCCTGTTCACGGTCGAGATCGGTGTGGACGAATCGCCCGCCACGCCGGAGTCGTCCCAGGGCTTCGTTGACTGCGATGCGGGTCACCCAGGTCGACCACTGGGCCCGCCCCTCGAACTGGCCGAGCTGGGCGTAGGCCCGGACGTATGCCTCCTGCATGACGTCCTCGGCCTCGGCGTCGTCGCGCACGATGGCGCGGGCCGCGCGGAAAACGCGCTGGTTGTGCCGCCGCATCAGGACCTCGAAGAGGTCGACCTGCCCCGCGCTGACCCGCGCCACGATCTCCTCGTCCGACAGCGTCGATGACAAGGGATCCACGCGGGCGCGGCGGGCGGTTTCCATGGTTGCTTTGATCGATGGGGAAGGAAAAGGTTACAGGCAAGTGTGGAGAAGGGTGGCGCTTGACTTCAGGCGGGCTGGCCGGCGTATAGATCTGGTGCACCCAGGCCAGCGCATCGGCAAGTACGTCCTAGGCGAGCGCATCGCCGTGGGAGGCATGGCTGAGGTGTGGGCCGCGCGCGCCGAGGGTCCGGAGGGGTTCGTCAAGCCGGTGGCGCTGAAGTTCATCCTGGAGTCGTTCAGCGGCGACGCCGATCTGGAAAAGCTGTTCGTCAAGGAGGCGCGGATCGCGGCGCAGCTGCAGCACGCCAACCTGGTCTCCGTCTTCGACTTCGACAAGGTCGTGGTCGATCCGGAGCGCGGCAACGGAGGCCGCTACTACATCGCGATGGAGCACATCGAGGGCCACGACGTCCGGCGCGTCGCCGAGGCCGCCAAACACGCCGGCTACGTCTTTCCGGTGCCGCTGTCGCTGTACCTGGCCGGCGAGGTGATGAAGGGGCTGCGCTACGTACACGAGCGGCGCGAGCACGGACAGCTGCTGGGTCTGGTCCACCGCGACGTTTCGCCCCACAACGTGCTGGTCGGTTTCTCGGGCGAGGTCAAGCTGTCGGACTTCGGCATCGCCAAGTCGCTGGCCCACAGCACGCGCACCAAGACCGGCACCATTCGCGGCAAGCTCAGTTACGCGTCCCCCGAACAATTGAACGGCGAGAGCGTCGACCATCGCACCGACCAGTTCGCGATGGGCATCACCCTGTGGGAGCTGCTGGCGGGGCGGCCGTTGTTCGACGGCAACGACGAGGTCGAGATCGCCGGCAAGGTCATGCGCTGCGACATTCCGCCGCTCGGCCTCATCAACCGCGAGCGCAAGATCCCGGCGCCCGTCGAGGGCTTCGTGCGCAAGATGTTGTCGGCGCGCCGCGAGGAGCGGTTCTCGACCACCGCCGACGCGCTGTCGGCGCTGCTGGCGCTGCCCGGGTACACCGGCGACGGGGTCGGGCTTGGCGAGCTGGTGCGCACGCTCTTCCATCGCTCCAGCCTGGGACCCGCGTCGACGGTCAATCTGCCGGCACCGGTCCGCGGCCCGGGAGCCCGCAAGGGCGCGGGGCGCGCGGCGCGGGCGGGTAGGGGGGCAGTGGCGGGCGAGCTGCGCGGCGGGGAGGTGGCGCTGGCCAGCGAGATCGAGACCCGCACCATGGCGCGAGCGGCGGTCGGGTCGGGTCGCCCTCCAACCGGTGGGCGCGATGTCACCACCGCGCAGGTTCGAGGTGGCTGGCGCCGGTCGCGCGCCGCCGCGGTCACCCTGGTGGCGCTGGCGGGCATCGTGATCATCGCCGTGGCCATCAGCGCGGCGGCGCTGCATGGGCGGTGGGGGCGGGGCGAGTCATCGGCCACGGCTCGCGCCCCCGAAGCCGAACCGACGGCGCCGGCGGTGGTGTCCCCGACCGCGCCAGCGTCCACTGGGAGCCAGAACGTGACGCCGGCCGAGCCGATGGTGACGCCGTCAACGCCGGTGCCGGCGGGATCCGAGCTGGTACGGCGACAGATTGCGCCGCGTGCGCCGGCCGAGCCGCTGGCCGTTCCGGGGGCGCGGGTGACCTCGGTGCCGGTGGTGGTGGTGCCGGCGCCCAGAATCGCGCCGACCCTGTTCCGTCAGGAGCCGAACGCGGTGCCGCCATCCGTGCCCGCCGCGCCCACGCCCGCGGCCGAGATCCTCGCGCCGCCCGCCGCGCCGTCGGCAAAGCCGTCGGGCACCATCGCAAACGGCGCCCCCATCGTCGAGTAGGGAGTGGGCGCCGCTTGAGACCTGCGCTTCCTGCTCGTCGCGCCGCCGACTGGCGACACCTGGCCCTCTCCTCCTAGCCGGCGGCGGGTAGGTCCACCCGGAGGTCGCTGCGGAGCGCGTCGCCAGCGTCGCCGCCGACGGTGGTGTCCCCGGGGCGGTCGCCGGCCAGATCTTCTCCGGGCGTGATATCGCCGGCGGGCGCGTCGCTGGAGGTGGGCGTGTCGGCCTCGGTGTCGGTAGCGGCGACGTCGGTTCCGGCGTCGGGGCGCGGGTAGGTCTTGTTGCCGCTGTTGTCGATGCAGCCCGCGCTGGTGAAGGTCAAGGCGCCGAGCGCCAGGGCGAAGGTGGAGGCACAGAGCTTTTTTCGGATCGCGATCATGGTCTTGGTCTCCTTAGTCGTTGCCAGCGTCGGGAGTACCCGGCGCCCCTCCGCTATCACCGGCGTCGTCCGCCCCGCCTCCGACCGTCCCGCTGTCGGGGTCGATGCTGGGTGGCGGGTCGCCGCTGCGGAAGACGCTGTCGTCCTCACACGCGGGCATCGCCGCTCCAGTGACCCCGAGGAACAAGGCCATCGCCGCGAGCATGCGTCTCACGCGCGCATGGTAACCCGCATCGGCGCGGCGATCAAAACCGCCGGCGGCCCGAACCGTTCGGTGCTCTGGCGCAATGGCGTCGTACTAGCCTGCGCGCAGCCGCTTGCGCTCGCGCGACAGTCGCTTGCGAATCACGGCCGCCGCACGCTTGGCCATCAGCGCCTTGGTCGGCTTGCGGCCGCGCAGGGCCTCTTGCTCGCTGTGGTGCTCGACGAAGTCGCCAGGCTCGCATCCAAGCTCGAAGACCGTGACTTCGCGCCGACCGCGATCGCCGAGCCGCAACGGCACCACGGCGGCGCCGATCCCGGCACCCACGTAGACCGCGCCCTCGGGCCCGTCCGCCCGGGTCTTGCCGTTGCTGCCGCCCGCGCGCGCGGAACCGCGACGCGAGCCGTACAGGCCATGGACATATTTGTGCCCGGCGATCATGCCGAGCGCCAGCTCGTGCAGGCGCGCCAATGTGACCTGACCGCCGTGCGTGTGTCCCGAGAGCACCAGAGGAACGCCGTGGCGCCACAGGCCGTCGGCCTCCTCGGCGATGTGCGAGAGCCCGATCGACGGCAGGTCGTGGCGCAGTCCCTTGACCGCCTCGTCTCGGCGCGCGTGCCCGGTATAGGCGTCGTCGAGCCCCACCACCTGAAGCCGCTCGTGTCGCAGCGTGATCGTCGTGTGCCGATTGCGCAGCACCTCGACGCCGCCGCGCTCGAGGGCGTGCTGGACCTCGTCGGCGCCCGACCAGTGATCGTGGTTGCCCAGCACCGCGATGGCCGGCGCCTCGAAGCCGCGCACCAGCTCGGTGAGCTCGTCGAGATAAAGCTGGCTGTGACAGACGAAGTCTCCGGTGAGCAGGACCAGGTCCGGCTTTTCGGCATTGGTCATCGCCACCGCCGTGCGCTGCACCTCCATCGGCGTGACTCGACCGACGTGCTGGTCGGTGAGGTGCGCGATGCGAAGGTGGGAAATCTGCTCCAGGTACGCAACCGGTCCGGCGAAACGCCGGAGCTCGATGCGATGGAGCATTGAAGCGGCGCTGCGTGGCAAGGCCAGGTCAGCATCCGCCCGTTTCGCGACCGCTGCCCGGCGGGCGGCGTACGCGACGACATCGTCGACGGTCGGTGGTACTCGACGCACGAAAGTGGTTGAGCTTACCGCGCCGCTTCGCAATTTGCAGCGGAGTTTTTCGCCGACTCCGTCGCTGACCAGCGGAGCGCGGCGCGCTCATGCGCGCGCCTGACACCTGCGCGCACGAGCGCCCGCCATCTCCCTGGGTCTTGGTCAGACCGGCGAGCGTCCCTGGATCAGGCGCACCGCGACGACGACGACCGCCGCGACCAGCAGGAGGTGAATGAATCCCCCCATCGTGAACGAGCTCACCAACCCCAGGGCCCACAGCACCAGCAGAATCACAGCGATAGTCCAGAGCATCTCGACCTCCCTCCGTGTAGTTTCAGGTCCCTCACCAGGAAAACTGGCGATGATCACTCGCACGTCAAGCGGGCCGGTCGCTGCCATGCAGTGCGCCGGCCACGGCAGCTCTAGCGTGCGTGGGTCGGCCTGGCGACGCAGTCGCGCTGCGGGGGGCGGGCCTTGCCTTCGTTCAGGTTTCAGGCCTGGCCTTGCACCACGTCGAGAAAAGCCTGCGCCGCGTGGCTCAAGGTGCGCGCCTTCACGAACAGCAGCCGCACCATGCGCTCGACGTGCAGCTCCTTGACCTTGACCTCGCACACCACGTGGCGCTCGACCTCGTGGCGCACGCACATCCGGGGCAGGAAGGCGACGCCCTCGTTGCTCTGCACCAGCTTGCGAATGCTCTCCAGCGTCGGCATCTCGACGTCCATGTTGAGCGGGACCTTGTGGCGACGAAACTCGCGCACCACCACCTCGCGGTAAGGCGAGACCACGTTGTGGGCGATGAAGGTCTCCATGCCCAGCTCGGAGATCGACACCGTCTTGCGCCTGGCGAAGCGGTGCTTGGGCGAGACCACGAAGGCCAGCGCGTCGTTGTAGATCACCTTGGAGACGATGCGCTCGTCGGCCGGGTCGTAGCTGACCACGCCGAGCTCGAGGTTCCCGTCGAGCAGCTCGCTGGGGATCTTGCTGGACTGGCTGCGTCTTACCTGGACCTTGACCTTGGGGTAAAGGCGGCGGTAACGCTCGATGTGGGGCAGCAGGTACAGCGTCGAGGATTCGTTGGCGCCGATGCTGAGGCGGCCCGCGCCCTTGTCGCGCAGCTCGCTGAGCGCGCTGTCCATCTCCTGGCGCAGGTTGTCGAACCGGCGCGCGAAGTCGAGCACGGTGCGGCCAACGTCGGTGACCACCAGCCCCTTGGCCGACCGGTCGATCAGCTTGCCGCCCAGCTCCGCCTCCAGGCGCTGCAGCGCCAGCGACACCGCCGGCTGCGTACGCAGCAGCTTCTCCGCGGCGCGCGAAAAGCTGCGCTCGCCGACCACCGTCGCGAACACCTGCAGCGCGTAGAGCTCCATGAGCGCCGTTTATCGGATAAGGAACACTTATGATCAAGGCGTAAAATATAAATTTGCTCTATTTCGGCCGGCCCCGCACCATTGACGGATGAGTGAGAGGGATCGCGTTTACATCTTCGACACCACCCTGCGCGACGGCGAGCAGTCCCCGGGGTGCAGCATGACCGTGAGCGAGAAGGTGCGCCTCGCGCACAAGCTGGCCGACCTCGGCGTCGACATCCTGGAGGCGGGCTTTCCCATCGCGTCCGAGGGCGACTTCGAGGCGGTGCGCGCCGTGGGGCGCGAGGTCACTGTCAAGGTCGCCGCGCTGGCGCGCTGTACCTCCGCCGACGTCGAGCGCGCGGCGCGCGCTCTCGAGGGCAGCCGCGGAGCGCCGCGCATCCACGTCTTCATCGCCACCAGCGAGATCCACCTCAGGTACAAGCTCAAGAAGAGCCAGGATCAGGTGCTCGCCGAAGCGGTCGCCGCCGTCGAGCTGGCGCGCAAGTACGTCGACGACGTCGAGTTCTCGGCCGAGGACGGCGCGCGCACCGAGCCCGGATACCTGGAGAAGGTGTCGCTCGCCGTCGTGGACGCCGGCGCCGGCACGGTCAACATCCCCGACACCGTCGGTTACTCGATCCCCGAGGAGTACGGCGCGCTGATCGGCCACGTGGCGCGCGCGCTCGGCGACCGCGGCGTGGTCAGCGTGCACTGTCACGACGACCTGGGCCTGGCGGTCGCCAATTCGCTGGCAGCCGTGCAGGCGGGCGCTCGCCAGGTCGAGTGCACCATCAACGGCATCGGCGAGCGGGCTGGCAACTGCTCGCTCGAGGAGATCGTGATGGCCATCCGCACGCGCCGCGATCGGTTGCCCTACGACACCGGCATCAACACCGAGCTGCTCTACCCGTGCAGCCAGCTTCTGACCCAGATCATCGGCGTGGGCGTGCAGCCCAACAAGGCGATCGTCGGACAGAACGCCTTCGCCCACGAGGCTGGCATCCACCAGGACGGCTTCCTCAAGGAGCGCACCACCTACGAGATCATCGATCCCAGGACCGTCGGTGTCCCCGAGAGCAAGCTGGTGCTGGGCAAGCACAGCGGGCGCCACGCGCTGAAAGCCCGCTGCGAGGAGCTCGGCCTGTCTCTGGATAAAGAAGAGCTCGACGTCCTCTACATGCGTTTCTCGGCGCTGGCCGACCGGAAGAAGGGCATCCTCGACGACGAGATCCGCGAGCTCGCGCGCGCCTCTCAGAAGTTGGGCCCCAGGGTTTCTGTTACCAATTAGGTAATTTATAATACTGTTCAATAGATACGATACGTTGGGCCAATGTCCCTAAAGCCTTGTAATTATCCGTCGATAGGACGGGTATGGCGCCAAGACGCATTTCGGGGGTCCTGGTCGTTTCGTCCGCAACGATTCTTCTCGGGGCATGTGGGGTGCAGGGGGACACCGACCTCGTCGACACGCGCTCCGCAATCATCGCGGCCAACGCACTGACGGCCAATGCGCTGACCGCCAACGCGCTGACCGCCAACGCGCTGACCGCCAATGCGCTGACCGCCAATGCGCTGACCGCCAACGCGCTGACCGCCAACGCGCTGACCGCCAACGGCCTGCGTGATCCGCTGGGGCGCGAGCTGCTCAAGTACGTGGTCTCGTGCGCCCTGCCGGCCGGGACGGGTGTCTCGCTCACCGTCGACGACCACCGCTACGAATTCCCCGGCTCGATTGGTCTCGCACCGCAGTGGGGCGGGACGCACGGCTCGTGCGACCGCAGCTGCCAGCGCTGGGTGTCCGGATGCGTGCTGGCGCGGGTCGACGCGGCCGGCGTCGAGCGCCTCATCTCCATCCGCGGCGACCACAGCGCCCTGCGCCCCACCTGGCACGAGCTGGCCGACTACCGCGAGCGCGAGGCCACCTACTACGGCAACATCTTCGCCGACGGCCAGCCGCGCTACCTGTGCCTGTCGCCGGGCGCGACCTCGGACGAGCGGGTGTGCGGTCCGTCGCTGTCCAGCTGCCCGATGACGGTGGTCGGTGAGTGCGACGAGGTGTGCGACGACCGCGGCCCGTTCGGCACCTTCTCGGAGTGCCGCACGTCGGGCCGCAACTGGCGCGCCGACCGTTATGACGAAGCCGTGACCGTCTTCCTGCCCTGAGCCTAAGCTAGGCAGGGGATCATGAGCCGGCCGGTAAAGACTGCGGATTTCCTCGTGCCCATCGCGACGCGGGTCGTCGCGGGCCGCTTCCGCCTCGAGCACGAGGCCGGCTCGGGCGGCATGGGGACGGTCTATCGCGCGACCGACCTCACCTCCGGGCAGCCGGTCGCGCTCAAGATCCTGAACGGTCGCGAGCTGCGTGATCGCCGGCGCTTCGAACAGGAGGCGGCGATCCTGGCCACGCTGTCCCATCCTGCGATCGTGCGCTACCTGGCGCACGGCGCTGATGAAGCGGGCGACCCTTTCCTGGCGATGGAGTGGCTCGAGGGCGAGGACCTGGCCGCGCGTATCGGCCGCCAGGACCTGACCATCGACGACTCTTTGTTCGCCATCCGACGCGTGGCCGAGGCGTTGGAGTACGCGCACGGGCGCGCGATCATCCACCGCGACATCAAGCCGGAGAACCTGTACCTGCCGTCGGGCGAGATCGAACGCCTCAAGGTGCTGGACTTCGGCATCGCGCGGCTGACCGCGGGCGGGCGAACCCTGACCCGGGCCGGCGCCGTGGTGGGCACGCCCGGGTACATGGCGCCCGAGCTGGTGCGCGGGGAGCGCACGGTGACCGCCAGCGCCGACGTCTTCTCGCTGGGCTGTGTGCTGTTCCAGTGTCTGACCGGACGGCCGGTCTTCGAGGCCGAGGAGCCGTCGGCGCTGCTGGCCAAGATTCTGTTACAGGACGCGCCGCGCGTGCGCGAGCTGGCGCCGCAGCTGCCGGCGGCGCTCGACGACCTGGTGGCCCACATGCTGGCCAAGGAGCCGTCGGCGCGCCTGCCCGACATGGTGGCGGTTCGCCAAGCGCTGGACGCGGTCGGTCGGGTGACCGATGACGTCACGCGTCCGCGTCGGTCCGAGCCGCGGCCGGCGCTGACCGCCAGCGAGCAGCGCGTCGCCTGCGTGGTGCTGGCCGGGCCGTCCGCCAACGAGGAGAAGCGCTGGCACGGGCTGACCCTGAGCATCTCCGGCGACGACGACGACGCGGCGGCGGCCGACGGCGGGCGCGAGACCCCGGCGTCGATGATCCAGGCGCTGGAGAACGAGCTCGGCAGCGTCCACGGCGCGCGCGTGCATCCGCTGCCCGATGGTTCGATGGTGCTGACCATGCCCGATACCGGTAAATCGGCCGATCAGGCCGCGTGCGCGGCGCGCTGCGCGTTGCGCGTGCGCGCGGCCTTTCCGGACGTCGCCCTGGTGATCGCCACCGGCCCGGGGCGCTTCTCGGCCTGGTCGGTGGTGGGCGAGGTGATCGACAGCGGCACCCGCCTGCTGCGCCGCACGCCGCCCGGCACCATCCGCCTCGACGACATGGCCGCCGGCCTGCTGGACGCGCGCTTCGAGATTCACTCCGACGGCGGCCAGCGCTTTCTGCGCGGCGAGCGCGACCTTTTGGAGGTGAAGCGCAACCTGCTGGGCAAGGTCAGCGAGTTCGTGGGCCGTGGGCGCGAGATCTCGACGCTGACCAACCTGTTCCACAGCACCGCCGCCGAGTCGATCGCCAGCGCTGTGCTGGTCACCGGCCCGACCGGCATCGGCAAGTCGCGCCTGCGTCAGGAGTTCGTCGAGTGGGTGCAGCGCCGGCCGCAGGCGGCCGAGATCCTGTTCGGCGTCGGTGACTCGCAGGGTGCGGGCTCGCCTTTCGGCATGCTGGCGCGGGCCATCCGGCGCACCGCCGGGATCCAGGACGGCGATCCGGCCGAGCAGAAGCGCAGCAAGCTCACCCAGCGCGTCGCCCGCCACGTCGACCGTGACTCCGTCGGGCGCGTGTCGTCCTTCCTGGGCGAAATAACCGGCATCCCCTATGGCGAGGAGGACAACGGGCTGCTGCAGGCGGCGCGGCAGAACCCGCAGCTGATGGGCGACGGCATGCGCCGCGCCTGGGAGGACTGGCTGGCCGCCGAGTGCGCCGCCGGGCCGGTGCTGCTGATCCTGGAAGACCTGCACTGGGGCGACCTCGGGACGGTGAGCTTCATCGACGGAGCGCTGCGGAACTTCCGCGAGCAACCCCTGATGGTGCTGGCGCTGGCGCGCCCCGACGTGCACACCGGCTTTCCCAACCTTTGGGCCGACCGCGAGCTGCAGACCATCCGCCTGGCGCCGTTGCCGCGCCGGGCGGCGGAGAAGCTGGTGCGCGGCGCGCTGCGCGCCGACGTGGCCGGCGCGGTCGTCCATCAGATCCTCGACCGCGCCGACGGCAACGCCTTCTGCCTCGAAGAGCTGATCCGCGCCGCCGCCGACGGCCGCTGCGAGTCCTTGCCCGATTCGGTCATCGGCCTGGTGCAGGCGCGTCTCGACGGCGAGGATCCGGACGCGCGCCGCGTGCTGCGCGCCGCCAGCATCTTCGGCGAGCGGTTTTCGCGCGCGGGCGTGACCTACCTGCTGGGCGGCGAGGGCGCGGGCGGGCGCGCCAGCGACTGGCTGGATGTGCTGTGCGCGCGCGAGCTGCTGACCCGGGTACCCGCGGCCACCGGGCCGCGCGCCGCGGCGGACGTCGAGCTGATGTTCGCGCACGCGCTGGTGCGCGAGGCGGCGCACGCCATGCTGACCGAGGAGGATCGCGTGCTGGGCCACCGCCTGGCGGGCGAGTGGCTGGAACAGATGGGATCGAGCGACGCCATGGCGCTGGCCGAGCACTTCCGGCTGGGCGAGGAGCCGGGCCGGTCGGTGGCCTGGTACCAGCGCGCCGCCGAGCAGGCGCTGAAGGCCAACGACCTCGGCGCCGCCATCGAGCGCGCCGAGCTGGGCATGACCGCGGGCGCGACCGGCGAGCGCGCCGGGGCCCTGCGCCTGATCCAGGCCGAGGGTCACGTCTGGCGCGGCGAGCTGGCGCTGGCCGAGCGGTGCGCGCTGGAGGCCGCCGCCGAGCTGCCCGTCGGCGGCGCCGGCTGGCTGCGCGCGCAGGGCCAGGCGGTGGTGGCGGCGGCCAAGCTCGGCAAGCTGGACGAGGTGGAGGCGCAGGTCCGCGAGGTGAGCGGCGTCGCGCCCGACTTCGGGGCGCGCAGCGCGCAGATCATCTGTCTGTGCTGGGGTGCCAACTACCTGATCTTCGGCGGGCGCTACGCGGTCGCCGACGAGATCATGGCCATCGTCACCGACCTGGCCGGCGATCTGTCGGAGATCGATCTGCAGGCGGTGGCGCTGGTCCACCAGGCACGCTCGGTGCGCGCGTCGATCGCGGGCGACCTCGGCGCGTGCCTGAACGGTCTCGAGACCGCGCTGCTGGCCTTCGAGCAGGCTGGCGACCTGCGCAACGCCTGCACAATCCGCTGCAACATGGGCTACCTCTATTGCGAGCTGGGCGACCTCGAGCGCGCCGAGGTGGCGCTGCGCCACGCGCTGGCCGCCACCGACCGCATGGGCCTGCGCGAGCTGGCCGCCGCCGTTCTGCACAACCTGGGCCGGGTGCTGGGCTTGCGCGGCAACCTCGATGAAGCGCGCCGGCTCGAACGCCAGGCGGTCGACAGCTTCGTCGAACAAGGGGAGCAGCGCCTGGAGGGAGTCGCGCGCACCTACCTGGCGGAGATCTTGATCGCCGCCGGCGAGCACGCGGCCGGGCGTGCCGAAGCGGAACGGGCCGTCGAGTTGCTCAGCGTCGCGCCGTCGTTGCGGGTGGCCGCGCTGGGCGCGGTGGCGCGCGCGCTGCTGGGCCAGGGTGCCGGCGAGCTGGCGCTGGCCAAGGCGCGCGAGGCCGCGGCCGAGCTGGACGCGCTGGGCGAGATCGAGGACGGCGAGGCGGCGGTCCGGCTGGTGGTCATCGAATGCCTCGACCGACAAGGCGCTGTCGCGGAGTCGGCGTCGGCCCTGGTACGGGCGCGGGACTGGTTGCTGCTACGCGCCTCACGCATCAGCGAGCCGACCTGGCGGCGGCGCTTTCTCGACGACGTGCCCCAGAATGCACAGATCCTGGCGCTGGTGAACGCCAGGATTTGTTGAATCGGGTCGGCGAGCGCTCCAGGGTGGGGGAGGGCGCCGCGAGGTGCCCTGCGGTTACGGGATCGGTTCGCTGCCGCAGCCGAAGAGCACCACGACGTTCTGGATCGTCGAGTTGAGGACCCTGTCGCAGTAGCTGCCCTTGAGGGTGATGGACCGCATGCCCGGCTCATAGATCCAGCCGTTGACGTCGTTGGGTGGGATGGTCTGCCCGTCGCCCTCGACCCGGACGTTGGCCGGATTCGGCGGGGGCGTATCCAGGGTGAAGGTGCAAGATGCGACCTGGGTCCCGATAGCGTTGAGGGCGGTCACCAGCTCGGCGGTGTTGTTGACCACGTAGTAGTTCGGCGTTCCGGCGCGCGGGTGCAATCCGTTGGTCGACATCGAGGTGAGGGTGCCGTCGGCCTGCGCGTTACCAGCTTGCGCGATCCCGATCACGAAGGTGCCGAAGCCGCGGGTCGCCTGGGTCATCACGGCGGTGATGGCGTTTGCATCGTCCCCCCCGTTGTTGTTGTTACTTCCAGGGCGGCACGTGGGCTGCCCGTCGGTGACCAGGACCATGAAGCGGGGGTTCGGGGTGGTGAGCGTGTCCAGATAGTCACCGCCGCGGGTGATGGCTGCGGTGGTGGGGGTGCTGCCGTTCGGATCGGCGTCGGTGAGCGCCTGGGTGATCGCCGCCGCGTTGTTGAGGGCGATGGGTACCTCGGCGCCCGCGGTGACCTGGCAGGCCTGGTCGCCGCTCTGGAACAGCTTGAGCCCCCAGCGGATGCTTCCCTCGGAGGACATCACGGCCTGGGTCACGGCGGCCGTGGCCTGGTTCCACTTTGACGGACAGGTCGCGGCCGGCGTGCAGTTGGGCGGATTATTGCCAGTAACGGAAGGATCCTGGCCCATCGATCCGGAGCGATCGAACACCAGCAGCAGGTCCGGCGGGAGCCGATTGCCCATGTGGTTGGTGACACCGCAGTTCGCGTCCGCCGTGGGCAAGTTCGATCCGCCGACCCCCACGCCCACTCCCCTGCCCCCCTGGCCTCCAGTGCGCCGACCGGCGCCGCCCGCAGCCCCGTTATTGTTCACATTTTGTTCCGGAGACCAGGTGCAGGCGCCCACGGTCGCGGCCAGACCCAGGAGGGCAATGGCGGCCGGGCTCTGGATGCTCTTGGAGAGCGCGTTCGTGCGGTGCATAGAGTCCTCCCTATCAGATCTTCTTCTTCCGGGGTTAGTACCGCCTGAAAGAGGAATACGTCATGCGAAATTACTCTAAAGTGAAGGAAAGGTTAAGAAGAACCGGTGTCGCGCGTTGCGCTATCCAGGCGGTCTATCGGCTGCCGCGCACAAAAGTGTCGGGTGGTCCGCGATGACGAGCGGTCGCGCTGACGGGCCGTCCCAAGACCGCCGTTGAAAGTTTCGCCGGCGCGCATACACTGTCGCCCGCGCCGCCCCCTCGAATGGCGGGGTGAGGACGGCGCGAGGAAAAACAACATGCCGTCCGTAGACGTTCCGCTCCAGCGCCTGCGCTTTGGTCAGACCCAGCGCCGGGACATCTGGTGGGCCCCTTCGCTGGTCACCTTCGTGGTCTTCAGCTCGTTCGTGGTTTACACGACCTGGGCTCTGCTGCAGGGGGACCACTACCACTACGGTAACTACCTGTCGCCGTTCTACTCCCCGGAAATCTTCGGGGATTCGCCGCACAGCATCTTCGGCCCCTGGCGCTGGCCCTGGTTGCCGTTCGTGAAGTTCTCGCCGGCCATGCTGATCCTGATCTTCCCGCTGGCCTTCCGCTTGACCTGTTACTACTACCGGGGCGCCTATTACAAGGCGTTCTGGGCCGACCCGGTCGCCTGCACGGTGGGCGAGCCCCGGCACGAATACCGCGGCGAGGCCAAGGCGCCGCTCATCATCCAGAACCTACATCGCTACGCGCTGTACTTTGCGCTGTTCTTCGTCGTCGTCCTGTCGCACGACGCCTGGAAGGGTTTCTGGTTCAATGACCCGGCCACCGGTCACGCCAGGTTCGGGATCGGCGTCGGCTCCCTGGTCCTGCTGGCCAACGCGGTCCTGCTCGGCGGCTACACCCTGGGCTGCCACTCCCTGCGTCACCTGGTGGGTGGGATCTTCGATCAGCTGTCGCGCCACCCGGTGCGCAAGCGCGCCTATGACTGTGTGAGCTGCCTCAATCGGGGCCATCCCAGGTGGGCCTGGTTCAGCCTGTTCGGCGTCGGGCTGGCCGACGTCTACGTTCGCCTGTGCTCGATGGGTGTGATCACCGACTGGAGAATCATCTGATGGCCGAGTACCAGACCCACGAGCACGACGTCCTGGTGATCGGCGCGGGCGGCGCCGGCCTGCGCGCCGCCATCGAAGCTTCGGCCGCGGGGGTGTCGGTCGGCCTGGTGTGCAAGTCGCTGCTGGGCAAAGCCCACACCGTCATGGCCGAGGGGGGCGTCGCCGCCGCGCTGGCCAACGTCGACGATCGCGACGGCTGGCAGGTGCACTTCGCCGACACCATGCGGGGCGGGCAGTACCTGAATAGCTGGCGCATGGCGGAGCTGCACGCCAAGGAGGCGCCCGATCGGGTGCGCGAGCTCGAGGCTTGGGGCGCGGTCTTCGACCGCACCAAGGACGGCAAGATCCTGCAGCGCAACTTTGGCGGCCACCGCTACCCCCGCCTGGCCCACGTCGGCGATCGCACCGGCCTGGAGATGATCCGCACCCTGCAGGACCACGGCGTCCACCAGGGTATCCAGGTCTATATGGAGCACACGGTGACCACGCTGCTGAAGGACGGCGATCGCATCGCCGGCGCCTTTGGCTACGACCGCGAGCGTGGATATCTGCGCGTCTTCCGCGCCAAGGCGGTGGTGTTCGCCACCGGCGGGGTGGGGCGGGCGTTCAAGATCACCAGCAACAGCTGGGAGTACACCGGCGACGGCCAGGCGCTGGCCTACCAGGCGGGCGCCGAGCTGATGGACATGGAGTTCGTGCAGTTCCACCCCACTGGCATGGTGTGGCCGCCCAGCGTGCGCGGCATCCTGGTGACCGAAGGCGTGCGCGGCGAGGGCGGGGTGCTACGCAACAAGGATGGCCGTCGCTTCATGTTCGACGATATCCCCGACAACTACAAATCGTCGACCGCCGACAACGAGGAAGAGGGCTGGCGCTACACCCAGGGCGACAAGAACGCGCGCCGCCCACCGGAGCTCTTGACCCGCGACCACGTCGCCCGCTGCATCAACCGCGAGGTGCGCGAGGGGCGCGGCAGCCCGCACGGCGGCGTGTTCCTGGACATCGCCTGGATCAAGTCCCGGGTGCCGGGCGGCGCCGAGCACATCAAGAAGAAGCTGCCCAGCATGTACCATCAGTTCAAGCAGCTGGCCGACCTGGACATCACCGAGACGCCGATGGAGATCGGGCCGACCACCCACTACATCATGGGCGGTATCCGCGTCGACGCCGACAGCCAGATGTCGAACGTGCCCGGGCTGTTCGCCGCCGGCGAATGTGCGGCCGGACTGCACGGCGCCAACCGCCTGGGCGGCAACTCGCTGTCGGACCTGCTGGTGTTCGGCAAGCGCGCCGGCGAGTACGCCGCCAAGTTTGCAAAGGAGCATCCGGCGCCGCAGGTGTCGCCCGCGCAGATCGACGCCGCGGCGCGCGCCGCGCTGGCGCCGTTCGAGCGCGGTGCGGCCGCCGGCGCCACCGCCGACGCGCAGGGGCCGTACCAGATCCAGTACGAGCTGCAGGACCTGATGCAGACCAAGGTCGGCATCGTGCGCAACGAAAAGGACATGGCCGAGGCCGTGCAGGGGATCGAATCGCTGCGCCGGCGCGCCGAGAAGGTCGCCATCGTCGGCAACCGCGAGTACAACCCCGGCTGGCACACCGCGGTCGACCTCGAGAACTTGCTGGTCTGCTCCGAGGCCATCGCGCGCTCGGCGCTGGAGCGCAAGGAGAGCCGCGGCGGGCACTTCCGCGAGGACTACACCAGCAAGGACGCGGCGTTCGGGTCGTTCAACCTGATCTGCAAGAAGGGACCCGACGGAAAGCTCCAGCTGCGCCGCGAGCCGATCCCGCCGCTGCGGGCCGATCTGAAGCAGGTCGTCGAGGAGAACAAGTAATCATGCCCAAGGTGGCCTTTCGCATCTGGCGCGGCGAGCGCGGCGCCGGCGACTTCAAGCAGTACGACACCGACATCACCGAGGGCATGGTGGTGCTGGACGCTGTCCACCAGATCCAGGCCGAGCA
>DASRQZ010000035.1:0-43491 GCA_035696125.1 Polyangia bacterium | reverse complement strand
CGCCGCGTGATCATGTACGTGCGCCCCGGCAGGACCTCGCGTGCAATCGACATCATGATTTTTCGGCACGTGCCTCCTGGTGTTGCGTCAAAATCAACCTCGGAGCGGTTCTCGGTTAAATCAACCTCGGAGCGGTTCTCGGAAAATCAACCTCGGAGCGGTTCTCGAGAAGAGCTCGCCGCGCTGACCGCCAACAACCTTTGGGCGAAGGTCTACTACCGCGAGCTGGAGCACGCCTCGTCCGCCTACCAGACCACCGCGCTGATCCAGGCGAAAGTGGTGTTCAACACCGCCACCGTCACCGTCACTGGGCTGGAGCCGCTCAAGGTTTACGAGGCACGGATCGACTTCTTCAACCAGGTCGGCAGCGTGTGGAACCGGATCCGTCCGCTCGGGACCTGCACGGGCGACTCGAGCAACACCCCCCCTTGCTCCAACTCCGGTGTCTACTACACGATCACCCTGCCATCGGGCGCCGGCGTGCTGAAGAACGCGCGCGCCGACGTGGTGCTCAACGCGCTCTACGAGTTCGACTACTTCCGCGGCCACTCCCTCGGCAGCTGGGACGACTCGCTGAAGAACCGCTACCAGCTCCAGGCCAACGACACCGCCTACTGCTCGGAGTTCTACTCCAACGCCGCCGAGCCCTACCTGAAGGACTTCAACCCCTGCAGCTGGGTGAGCAGCAGCAAGACGCCTCAGTGCAGGTCCAGCGACGCCTCCCCCGCCGAAGCCACGGTGGCGGCGATGAAGACGCGCTTCGGTACCAGCTGGGAGGACTTCGGCCTCGACGCCGACTTCAGCACCCGAATGCCCGGCGACTACCTGGCAGTGAACGAATCCACGAGCTACCCCGACGGCCAGCACAGCCAGATGTTCCTCGCCTTCGACGCGGCGAGCGGCAAGTACTGGTACGTGGAGGGCAACGGCAGCTACTCCAACGACTGGGGCCAGCTGGCGCACACCGTCAACGTCGATTCTCACGGGCGCTGCGACAGCGGGGGCCTGTACTGTCCGTCCTCCGCGGCCGGCATCTGCGCGGGCGGGTGCTTCTGGGTCCGCTCGGTGGGAAAGATCGACGACACCAGCTTGGTCGATCCCTGAGCCGCGTGCCCAGGAACGAGTCGACCGATCTCACCTGGTCTTCGAGGATGTGCCCGGGATTCATGGAGTCCGTGACGTGCCCGGAGTGTTCACGCTGCCGGGAAGAAGGATGGGCTCTGCCGTTCTTGATGGCTGGTGCACCCACAAACAAGGAGGGAAGCGATGATCGTTCATAGACAGGGCGGAGCCTCAACCGACTGGATTCTTGGCGCACTCGTGGCTTTCGGCCTGCTCCTGCCGGCCGCGCCCCGGGCGGCCGAGGCGCGGCCGAACCGTTCAATCTCGATCGCGGCCGCGCGAGGCTTGCCGCTCGGGTCGCGGGCGACAGTCGAGGGGATCGTCAGCACACCGTCGGGCGCGTTCGCCTCCAGCTTCTTCGACGCCGGCTTCGGGATGCAAGACGGTCGGGCGGGCATTTACGTCAGCCTGCAAGTCGACGTTCACGTGGTCCCCGGCGATCGCGTGCGTGTCAGCGGTATGCTGGCCGACAGCTTCGGCCTGCTGGTGCTGCTCCCCGACGCGCCCGGGGACGTCGATCGCCAGCGTCACGAGCACCCCCCGGAGGGACGGCGGGTCGCAACGGGGGCGGTCGGTGAGTCAACCGAGGGCCTGCTGGTCACCGTCCGGGCCACGATCACGCGAGCGCCCGTCGCAGACGATGATTTTGGCTTCAAGCTGTTCGTCAATGATGGTTCGGGCGAGTTGCAGATTTTCGTCAACCTGCAGACGGGCATCGACGTGCGGTCGCTGGCGGACGGACAGAAGGTGAAGATCACGGGATTCAGCAGTCAGTTCGAAGCCGATTACGAGATCGATCCCCGATTCCCGCCCGACCTGGTCTCGCTGAAGACGAGCGATGACGACGGTTCGTGCGAGAGCAACGAGCGCTGAACGGTACCGCTAGGGCAGATCAAGGAAGTCGTCCCCCCAAATACCTCGCCCGCTTCAAGAGTGAAGAAGGCGTCGTGATGATCGGCGTCGCTCAAGAGATGGTCCCGGGATTCGCGTCTTCCAGAGGGGAACGGAAGCTGCCGCGGCAGCCGCGGAATGGGCCTCGATGCTTCAGACGCCGCCATCGCGGTGTGGGAGTCGAAGTTCTTCTACGAATTCTGGCGACCCATCACCGGAATTCGCGAGTCGGAGCCGGGAACCGGACCGAGTGGCGCGGGCGACGGCAACTCTGCCACGCTGGGTGATCCGAGCGTCACCCCGCTCGGCGCGCCCGCCAGCAACCTCGCAGGTGCAGAAACGTCCGCAGGGGATCCAAGCCAGGTTGGGCGCGGAGGCGAGAATGGTGGGCCGGTTCTGTCCACAGGAAGAAAGCTCGCCGCAATCGTTCACTAGCAGGCATGTGCGGCCGCAACCGGCCGCCTTCGAATGGAGGCTACAGTGGCTTTCACGGACATCTGCGATCTCTTCGCTGCAGTTCAGGTGTCGAAGTCGACCGCGTCATCGCAGGCATCGCGCGTCAGAGCGAGTCGTGCTTCGCTCGCGTCAGATATTCAAAGTGATCCTCCGGCCCTGCGCGAACGCGCCATCGCCATGGCCCGTTTGGTGCGACACCGCGGACCCGGCTGGAGCGGCCTGTACGCCCGTGGGAGCGCCTTTCGGCGGCTGCGAGCGCTGATCGTTGTCCTCGTCGGATCGCTTTGGCACGCGCCGGCCTGGGCGGGCATTCCCGCCCTGCAGGGCTTCGATGACCTGCCCGTAGATACGCCCGTCTTCAACCAGTACTCCGGCGTGCTGTTCGTGGGTGGGGACCAGACGAACCTGGACGCGAGCCACCCGGTGACCATTGTCGCGCCGGCGGCGGGAACCTCCTCGGGAACACAGGCCGTGCAAGGCCATTTTCTGTCGGCTTGCGAGTTCTGCGGCACCTCGATGACCCTCGCCTTCAGCGAACCGCAGTATCGCGTCTCGATCCGCACCGGAATCGGTATGCCGGGGCTGATGACCGACACCACGATCGTCATGGAGGGCTTCGCCGATGACCCCGCGTTGCCGGACAGCGTGCCCATCACGACGGCGGTTGCGCCGTGCCTCGGCGCGAACCTGACGCCCATAGCCACCCCCCTGGGGGTCTTCGACGCTCTCTCGCGCCTGCAGTACATCCGCCTGCATCTGGTCGAATGTTCGGACCCGTTCAATTTCATCGCGGGCCCCAACCAGGGCATCCTGGTCTTGGATGACCTCGTCTACGATCGTCCGCTCAACCCGACTGTCGGCGAGACGATCCCTCCCATCATTCACTTCGTCTCCCCAATGGAAGGGCAGACCGTCGTTGGTCAGATCCCCGGCGCAATCTCGCTGGTGGTCTCGACCGCCATCGAAGAGACGGCGCTCGCCAACGTAACCCTGTCCGTCAACGGCGGGACGCCCTTCCCGGTGGCATTCTTTCACACCGATCCCACGGACTATTCGGCCGCCGCCTACCTCGACGAGACCAACGGGCTGGTGGCCGGGGCGAACACGGTTGTCATGAACGCGGTCGACTTCGATTCACCGCCCAACACGACCACCGGAACCCTGAGCTTCGTCTACCAGATCAAGCCGATACCGCCCCCGAGCAAGGTCGATCTGTGGCCGATCGGGTTCGAGGTCAACCAGGCCATCGACCTGGGTGTGCGGCGCTTGACGGACATCGACCGAAACTTCGGGGGCGACGGGTTCAAGGTCTCGGTGGGAGGTTCGCCCCACCTCGCGCGCGGTAAACCTGCGGTCGTGCGGGTGTACGGTGCGGCCGCGAATACGGCCACGGCCATCGACCATGTCCCGGCGACCTTTCATGTCGAGAAGGATGGGTGCAGCTCAGACTGCACGCTGGCCCTCGCGCTTCCCTCGATGGCCACGGCCTCGACGTTCAACACGACCGGTATCCGGCTGGAACCCATTGGGACACCGGCCGCGTCGGTCGCTGCCACCTTCCCCGACCTGACGCGCACCTGGAACTTCCTGCTTCCCGGTGACTGGACCCAACAGGACCTGGTGGTCACGATCAACGTGAACAATGGGCAATACACGGGGACCCTGCCCAACCAGAAATTCGCCGATGAGTGCACCGGTGGCGGCGATCTCGAATGCTTTCACAACAACCAGGTCGAATTGCACATTCATTTCGAGGATCCGCCGGTCCTGACCGTCACCCCGGTTCACATTCATGTCACCGGCACCAGGAACGGCATGACCTTCACGGACGTCCAGCCGACGGACGCCCAGGTCAACAACATCTTCCAGAGTCTGAACGAGCTCTATCCATTCCGGATCGTCCGCGGGGCGCGCGTCGATCGCACGGTCGATCCCGGAATCTCCAAGGGAGACTTGCTCGACTTGATTGACGACCTGGATGCCGGCGATCACGAGCTCAAGATCGGGCTCTTCCCGGGACCCAACAAAGCCTTCGCCGCCAACGAGATGATGGCGGATGGGTCGATCGTCGCAGGCTACGGCGCGGTGGGAGGACGAGGTGCGTGGGCTGACGCCAACCTGGCGGCTGACCCCGCTCACGAACTGGCCCACAACATCGGCTTCGATCACTGGGCCTGCGAGAACGGCGTGACGGCCGACGAATGCGGCGTGTTCCCGATTCCGCACGGAGGCATCGGAGGCATTGGCTTCGACATCGCCAACTGGAAGGTGATCGTGCCGGGTGACAGCAGCAGCAACTCCACGCCCCACGCCCATGACTTCATGAGCTATGGCCAGCTCTGCGGGCTTTATGGCGGAGGCGCCGGTTGCGACCTGGGTGAGTGGGTGTCCTGGTACACCTACGACATCCTTTGGAACCATCCCTTCGCCGACTCTTATGACACGGAAGACCCACCCGCGCTGCTGGTGAGCGGGACTATCGGGCCGCGTGCCGGCGCCACCCTCAAACCGACATTCCAGACCACCACCACCAAACCGTTTACGGATTCGTTCCCCGAGGACGACGCCGACGATGTCTACACTCTCTCCGGGCTCGACGCGCAGGGTGGCGTCCTCTACGTGCACAACTTCGAACCCAGGAAGCTCGACGACCACGATTCCGACTACGCGAAGCACTTCACCTTCGACGAAGCGGTACCGCTGGTCGCCTCGATTGCCAAGCTGGTCCTCACGAAGGGGCGAGCGACGCTCGCGACCCTCACGGCGTCGGCGGCAGGGCCGGCGGTCACCATCGACGCTCCGACGGCCGGTGCGAGCTGGGGGGCGGGCTCGCTGCAGACCGTCAGCTGGACGGCGACCAGCCCGGTGGGAGCCCCCCTCGTCGCCTTCGTGCTCTACTCGCCCGACGGCGGCAGAACCATGATCCCGCTGGCCCGCAACGTCAGCGGCTCTTCGTTCAGCATCAGCGCAGACGAGCTTCCCAGCAGCTCCAATGGAACCATCTACGTGCAGGTCAGTGAAGGCCTGCGCCAAGCCGTCGCGTCGGTCGGGATCGTGGTTGCGCCCAAGTCGCCCGCGGTTCATGTGATCACGCCGAAGAACGAGTCCTCGGTGGATATCTTGTTGCCCGTCGCCCTCGAAGGCACGGCCTCTACCCACGAAGAGCTCCTGGCGGATAGCGCCTACGCCTGGTCTTCAGACAGGGACGGCACACTCGGCACGGGACCACGCGTCACCGCTGCCGCCCTCAGCGCGGGCCACCACCAAATCACTCTCACGGTCACCGACTCGAATGGCCGCACGGGCACGGACGTAGTTACCGTCGACGTCATCGTGCCAGGCACGGCCAGCGGCGGTGGCGGCGGGGGGAGCGGATGCAGTTGCGATACCGCCAGTCCGAGCGACACCGCACAGGGATTCTGGTCGTCGGTCCTGCTCCTGGCGATGCTGGGTGTCGTTGCCCGGCGCCCGGCCGCGGCGAGACCGATTCGGGCGACATCTGCGCGAACGCCCGACCGGACAGGATGACGGCGGCGAGCTCCAACAACGCCACGACGAGCGAAGACGATTTCAGATCGTGCACGGGCTCGTGGGCCCTGCACGATCCGGATCGTTGGGCCGGCTCAGACCGGCTTCTTCTCGGCGCCCGGGCTCACACCGTTGCTCCGCCCGGCGCCCAGCATGCGCGCGATGAGCACGTCGCCCAGACCCGACCCGCCGCGCGCCGAGCCCACGGCGATGTCGGGCACCAGCTTCACTTTGTTCTCGGCCAGCGTGGTGGTGAGCTGGATGGCGGTGTAGTCGCCCGTGCCCAGCGCCGCCACACCCAGCCGATACGATTCGGCCTTGGCGGCGCCCACCGCGCGGGTCGCGTCGGCCTCGGCGTCGGCGCGCAGCCGCGTCGCCGCCGCGTCGCCCTTGGCCGCCTCGGCGGTGGCCGCCGCCCGGCGCTCGGCGATGCGCACCTCCTGCTCGCTGCGCACCACCTCGCCCTGCATGTTGGCGATCGCGGTCTCGCGCTCCAGGTCCTGTCGCTTGGTCTGCGATTCGCGCTGCGCCCCGTAGGTGCGCTGCAACTCCTCGGCGATCTTGCGGTCGGTCTGGGTCTTCATCAGCTCCGCCGGGGGCACGATGTCGCCGATGAGGGTGTCGAGGCACTCGACATCATAGGCCTCGATGCCGCTCTTGATGGCGGCGAAGGCCTGGCGCTGGCGTTCGCTGCGCGCCGACAGGAACTCGAGCACGCTGACCTCCTGCGCCGAGTTGCGGAAGTAGTTCGCCACCGTCGGCTGCAGCACATGGTCGACCAGGTTCTGCATCGACCCGACCCGCGAGATCACCCGCGGGGCGTCCTTCATGCCGATATGGATGATCTGCGACACGTCAAGCGAGAACGCGAAGCCGTCCTTCGATCGCACGGTGATCGGCGACAGCCGTTCGTCGTACTGGTGCGCCTCGGTGCGCGCGGCCCAGTTGAGGACGATGTTGGTGGTCGGGACCAGCTCGATCTTCATCACCAAGGTGTTGATGGGGTGCACCCCGGGCAGCAGCGGCTCGACCCAGACGCCCTTGTGTCCGCGCAGCACCAGGTCG
This sequence comes from Polyangia bacterium, assembly GCA_035696125.1. GTDB lineage: Bacteria > Myxococcota_A > Polyangia > Fen-1088 > Fen-1088 > DASRQZ01. Next base: position 36,429 of record DASRQZ010000035.1, on the reverse strand, counting down.
CCATGCTTGAACGTATCCCCCGACACGTCGAGGTGCTCCTTGCCGACGTAGCTGACCACCACGCCGACGTAGCCGATGGGGATCTCGGTCAGCGGGATGAGATCGATCTTCACGAACCAGGGGTTGAGGTTCCACGAGCCGGACAGCAGCACCTCTTCCTGCAGGCCGCGGCAGCCGCCGTTCGCGACGAAGGCCTGCCCGTGCTGGAAGCTGTGGTGGCCGTCGACCGGCGTACCGGCCAGGTCGCCGGCCGGGATCGGACGCCCGTCGAGCGTGGTGACGATGCCGACTTTATTGGTCGGAATCTCGCAGACGTAGAGCGAGTCGGGCGAGACGTCGTAGCTCTCGGCGTTGCGCCTGGTCACCACCTGGAACAGCGCGGAGTTGATCCGATAGCGGCCGGCGGTCAAGAAGGCGATCTGCCGCCCGCGCTCGCCGCCGTGGCGCAGGAACGCCTCCGCGTCCTGGAAGTTGTCGCAGGGCACCTCGCGCGCCAGGATGCGTTCGGCCGGGATAGCCGCGCCGTCGGCGGCCACGATGAGCGCGATCTCACCGGCGGGCACCAGCACCATCTCGATGCGCTCGACGCGATAGCGCCAGCTCCAGTAACCGACGTGCCAGCCGGGGGGCAGCAGCCGCGCCTGGTAGCCGGCCTCGCCGCTGGCGGCGACGACCCGCCCGGGCGGCAGGCTGCGACCGAAGCGTTTGATGACCAGGCCGGACTGGCTCTCGTCGATGATCCTGACCCCGCCCGCGAGCAGGAACAGCGCGGCGAGCAGGAACAGACCACAGGCGGCGTGGAGCGGAGCAGACGTGAACAGGAAAGCGAACATTGGAATCTCCTTTCGAGAGGCCCTCTGGTTGTGCATGAGCGGTGCCGGCGCAAACCCGCGACGGACGGTACGCGCGTCCACGGCAATTCGTATTTATTTACTAATTGACGTAATCTATTACGGATGGCGGCGACCACCTTCTACTGGCGCGGGAGTCCGCCGACGGGCGCCCTGCGCGCGGCGCTGGCGGCGGCCGAGCTCGCGCCGGTCGCGCACGATCCGGGCGCGGGCGTGCTGGTGATCGCCACGACGCACAGCCGTCCGGTCCCGTCCGGCCCGGGCGATCGGCCCTGGATCTGGGTCAGCGGCGCGCCGTTACCGGCGACGGCCGCCGATCAGGCCGCCCGTCGCGGCGCCTACGACATGTTTTGCCTCGACGAGCCAGGGGCGGCCGCGCGCCTGGTCGTGCGCCTCGGCGAGTTGCTGCGCGTGGAGCTGCCGGTGCCGCGCACGCCCGAGATCATCAACCAGAGCCCGGTGTCGCAAAAGCTGCTGCAGCGGGTCTGGCAGGCGGCGCGCACCCGGATGCCGGTGCTGCTCACCGGCGAGACCGGTACCGGCAAGGAGGTGCTGGCGGGCCTGCTCCATCGCTGGTCGGGTCGGTCCGGTCCCTACGTGCCGATCAACTGCGCGGCGATCCCCAACGAGCTCATGGAGTCGGAGCTGTTCGGTCACATGCGCGGGGCCTTCTCGGGCGCCGTCGCCACCGTTGACGGCAAGCTGCTGAGCGCACGTGGCGGCACGGTCTTTCTCGACGAGATCGACGATACACCGCTGTCGGTGCAGACCAAGCTGTTGCGCGTGCTGGAGGACGGCGCCGTCACACGCGTCGGCGAGTCGCAGGCCCGGCCGGCTGACTTTCGCCTGGTGGCCGCCACCAACCGCAATCTCCTGAAGCTGGTCGAGGAGGAGAAGTTCGGCCTCGATCTGTACGAGCGGCTGGCGATCGTGCGCATCGAGTTGCCCCCGCTGCGTGAGCGCCGCGAGGACATCCCGGCCTTCGTGAGCCACTTCATCGCTCGCTTCTACGAGAGCCAGGGGCTGCGTCCCCAGGTCAGCGAGGTCTCGACGCGCGCGCTGGCCGCGCTGCACAGCCACGGCTGGGCGGGCAACATCCGCGAGCTGCGGAACGTGATCTACCAGGCGCTGGTGGGCAAGCGCGCCGGCAGCGCCGAGTTGCTGCTGTCCGACGTGCGCCCCTTGCTCGACGCGCGGCAGAACGCGGTGGGACCAACCCCGATCGTCGACACGCGCGCCATCCAGGCCCAGCTGCTGGCAGGCACCTTCAACCTACGCCGTGAGCGACTGGCGCTGGAGTCGCAGGCGCTGACCCTGGCGCTGGAGCAGGCCGGCGGCCGGGCCGCCGCCGCGGCGCGCCTGCTGGGCGAGGTCGGTCGCGGCGCCTCTTCCGATCCGGGCGGCACCATCCGCGCCATGGCGCGCCGCCTGGGGATTGGCTTGAAATGAAGGGTGTCCCTGCCCGAGGGCGTCTTGCAAACGTCGGGGAAGCCTTTCACACGGCGGACTGGCCGCGCAGCTCCGCGAGCAGCTCGGGCAGCGACACGGTGGCGACGGCGATGGCTCCGTCGGAGACGCCGTACGGCAAGATCAGATCATTTCCGTTGACCATCGCGCCGCACGAATAGACGACGTTGGGGACGTAGCCGTCGCGCTCGGCGGCCTCGGGTGACAACAGGGGCTCACGCAGATGACCCAGCACGCGCCGCGGGTCGTCGAGATCGAGCAGCAGCGCGCCCAGCACGTAGCGCCGCATGGGTCCCACGCCGTGGGTGATGACCACCCAGCCGGCGGGGGTCTCGATGGGGGAGCCGCAGTTTCCGATCTGGGACAGCTCCCAGGGGCGGCTCGGGCGGTGCAACTCGGTCACGTCCTCCCAGCGCCCGATCGACGTCGACGTCGCCAGGTGAAGGTTCTCGCGATCGCGGCGCGACAGCATGACGTAGTGCCCGCCGATCCGGCGCGGGAACAGCGCCATCCCCTTGTTCTGCGCCGCGGGCCCGTGGAGGGTGGCGATGCGGAACGTGATGAAGTCATCGGTCCGGATCAGCTGCGGCACGATGCCGTAGCCGTCGAAGGCGGTGTAGGTGGCGTAGTAGGTGACCTTGTGATCGTCTTCGGTGAACTCGACGAAGCGGGCATCCTCCATGCCGCGCGTCTCGTGAGGGCCGGCGGGGAAGATCACCCGCTCCGACAGGACCGAATCCCGCGGGAAGGTCGTGACGTAGCTGGAAGCCGCCAGCACGCGCACGATGCGCGCGGTCTCGTAGCTGATGGCGTGCTGCGGGCCGTTCAGCTCCATGGCGACGATCGACTCCTCCAGCTGCAAGGCCGTGAAGGGATCGGGCAGGCTCTGCAGGATTCCCCACGCCAGCTCGTTGCCCGCGTCGAGCTCGATGAGCTTCGCTCGAAACTGCGCCATGTCGTAGGACACGGGCGGCCTCCGATCGCCGGCGACCAGGCAGGGTCCCAGCGGGTCGAAGGTGAGGGCGCTGCGCTGGTCGATCGTGCCGGTTCGAAACTCGATCGAAGAGATGTGCCCTTCGCCGACCGCGCGCACGCTCATGATGAACCTGCGCTGGCCGGACGCCAGGCCCGTCTGATCGGGTGCGGCCACGATCGATGGATTGAACAGGGCGGCTCCCTCGACGGAATACTCGTGGGTGAAGTAGGCACCGATGAGCAGGCGGCGCTCTCGCGACATCGGCGCGTCACCGACGTGAGCCGCGACCAGCGCGAAGTTCCGCTCGAGCAGCTGTTCGAACCCGTGGTGGCGCGATCGGAATCGTTCCAGGGTCTGTTCCAGGATGAGGGCGGCCTCCGCATCCGGGATGGCCAGCACGCGGGCCATCAGCAGACCGGTGCGGGTGTTGACCCCGTGGGAGATCTCCTCGCCGGGCAAGTACGGCTTGGCGAGGACCCGTTTCGTATCGTGAGACAGCCAGTGAGTGGTTCGTTTGATCACGATGAAATCAACGCCGTTCTCCGACGGCGGGCGCCGGGTATTCAAGTCCCTCGCCGGCCAGCTCCAGCATCTCGAGCAGCGATAGCAGAAAGCAGACCGTGCTCTCCGCGCCCTGGTTCAAGTTCGCGACCGACGCCCCCAGGCCATCGCGGCAGCCCGCGGTGGCGGAGTCGTAGACGCTCGAGGACAGACGGTTGCTGCCCAGGAACCAGGCGAACGACTCGCGCATCCGGGTCAGATAGCGATGATCACCGGTGGCCAGATAGGCGCCGCGGAATCCGAGCACGAACGCCGCCGCGTCGACTGGCTGCTCGTCCGATTCCGGGCGCGCGCCGTGGCGCTGGTGCCATCCGTCGTTGCCCACCAGGCCCAATCGACCGTCGCGGAAGGACGTCTCTTCCAGGAACCCCAGGGCCTGCTTGGCCACGTCGAGGCTGGTCTGGTCCTTGGTGGTCGTGTGGGACCGAAACAGCGCCAGCGGCAGCAGAGCGTTGTCGTAGGTCATGGTGGGTTCGAACCAGCGCCAATCGGAGGTGGCCACACGGCGATACAGATCGCACAGGCGCCGCGAGAGCGCGCCCAGCAACGAGGCGGCCGGCCCGACCTCGGGGTGCGCGGCCAGAAAGCCAGCCAGCCCCAGCATCGTGAGCGCGGTGCCGCGCGGTCCGATCTCTCGCGCGAAAGGCAGCCCGCGCTCGAACATCTGCCGGGCCAGCATCCGGTGCCCTTCGTCGCGCGCCAGCTTGACGGTCAGGCCCAGCGCCCACAGCGCGCGACCGATACAGTCCTCGGAAGGGGGGTCCGGGCTGAACGAGCGATCGTAGCTCATGAAGTTGCGGAACCGTCCCTCGTCAGTCTGCGCCGCGAGCAGGAAGCCGAGGTAGGTGTTGATCAGTCGCTTGGTCTCGGGCGAAGTGCTGAGCCGATCGGCCTGCACCGCGACCATGAGCGCGCGCGCGTTGTCGTCGACGCAGTAGCCGCTGCTGCGCGCGGGTACGCTGAAGGTGGCGTGCTGGATGATGCCGGTGTCGTCGGTCATGCGCAGCAGGTGATCGAGCCGCAGCTCGGGCAGGCTGCTGGCGCGCACCGGTGCCACGCGCCGGCGGTCACGGACCTGTCCGATCAGGCTCTGGGCCAGGTCGAGGTACTGCGCGCCCACCCGGGGCCAGGTGAAGCCGCGCGTGTAGCGATAGCCGGACTCGCGGACCTGGCGCAGCTTCTCCGGCGAGTCCAGGAGCGAGACCACGGTCTTGCTGAGCGCGGCGTGGTCGGCGAAGGGGAAGAGATAGCCGCGCCCCTCGGCCAGCAGCTCCTTGGCGTGCCAGTACGGCGTCGACACGCAGGCGGCGCCCGCGCCCATCGCGTAAGAGAGCGCGCCGCTGGTCACCTGCGCTTCATTGAGATAGGGGCTGATGAAGACGTCGGCGGCCTGGAGGTAATTGCACAGCTCCTCGGTGGTGACGTACTGGTCGCGAAAAACCACGTGATCGCGAACGCCGAGCGCCTCGGCCTCGCGCTCGAGCGTGGTTCGATAGGCCTCGCCGTTCTGTTTGACGACCGACGGGTGAGTCGCGCCCACCACGAAGTAGACCAGGTCCGGGCAGGCCGCGATCATCGCCGGCAACGCGCGCAGCACGGTCTCGATGCCCTTGTTGGGGCCGAGCAGGCCGAAGGTCAGCAGCATGCGCTGGCCCGCCACGCCAAACCTGGCCTTGAGGGCGTCTTGCTCGCGCGGGGCCACGTCGGGGATGCCGTGCGGGATGATCTCGACGCGCGCCTGCGGCAGGTCGTAGCGCCGGGTCAGCAGATCGTTCGCCACGCCGCTCATCACGACCAGGGTGGCGGTCCTGGCGATCTGCTGCACGATCATCCGTTGCGACGGCGAGGGATGCTCGAGCACGGTATGCAGCGTGACGATCGCCGGCACCTGCAGCGCGGTCAGGAAGTCGAGCACGTAGGCGCCGTCGTCGCCGCCGAAGATGCCGTACTCGTGCTGCAGCGACACCCAGCGGACGTCGTTGTAGTTGACCAGCTCCGCGGCGCGGGCGTAGTGCTGCTTGATCCCTTGTCGGACCTCGTATTCGACCTCGGCCGGATACTCGTACTGCGCGGACGGATTGGTCACGGCGACGACCATCGGTCGAACCTGGGGGTTGGCGCTCTTCATGCCGGCCGCGACGTCCCGGGTGAAGGTCGCGATTCCGCAACGACGTGGGGGATACGTCCCGACGAACGCGATGCGGAGGGTGCTCTCCGAGTCGCTCATACGCTGGGCTTCGGGTCGAGCCTGCGCCAGCAGAACCCGCACAACGTCGCGGCCGGCATGACCTTCCGCGCGCAAGAAGGGCAGGCGATGCGCGCCGGCTCGGCGTCGCCGGTCAACGCCTTGTCCACCTCGGCCAGCGCGCGCACCACGTTCTCGCCCGCGCCTCGGATCTGGTCGGCGGAGACGCTCGCGCCGACCGGCGACGCCGCCGCGAGCAGCCGGCGCAGGGCGACCTCCGCGCCCTGGAGTGATTGCTTGGCGAGGTCGAAGTCCGGCCCAGTCCGATCCATGGTGGTCCTCCTTGGCGGGGTACACCAGGTCGTCAGGCTGGCCGACAGAAAAGTTCCGGCCGCCCACTCCGCGAGGGGCGCCAGTGAAGTAGGTGTACGCGCCCGACCTTTGGGGTGCAAGGCGCATCGTCGTTGAGCTGCCCGATAGATCCTGGGCTGATACTGTCTGGTTGTGCGTGATTGTGCGCGGGTCGTGCCGGTTTTCGAGCGGCCGCGAGCTCGGGTATTCTCCCGCCGTCGATTCTGCTGTCGTCGAAGAGCGGCTTCGACGCGATCCTGGTGCGAGGTGCCCTTGGTTGATCCTGAACGAAGAAGCGACGCGGATGCGGGCGAGGCGCCGCGCGAGCTGACGCTCGCGCAGGCGGTCGAGCTGGCGCTGTCGATGCAGCGGCGCGGACGCCTCGACGCCGCCGAGGAGATCTACGGGCGGGTGCTGGCCGCCGACCCGGCCTACGTCGACGCGCTCCACTTCCTGGGGCTGTGCCGCCACCACCGGGGCCAGCACGAGGAGGGCATCGTGCTGGTCGAGCGGGCGCTGGCGCTGGCGCCCGACAACGCCGACGCGCGCAGCAACCTCGGCAACATGCTGGCCGCGCACGGACGCCTGGCCGAGGCGGAGGAAAGTTACCGCCAGGTGCTGTCACTGCGTCCGGATCACGTCAACGCGCTGGCCAACCTGGGCTCGGTGCTGCGCCGCCGCGGCGATCTCGCCGGGGCCGAGACCGCCTTGCGGCGGGCCATCGCGCTCGCGCCCGAGCACGCCGAGGCTCACCACAACCTGGCCAACGTGCTGCGCGCCGCCGACCGCGACGAGGAGGCGCTGCAGTCCTTCACCCGGGCGCTGGCGCTGCGGCCCTACGACGGCGAGGCCTATCGCGGCGCCGGCGCCGTGCTGTACGCCAACGGGCGCATCGACGAAGCGCTGGCTATCTACCGTCGCTGGCTGGAGGTCGAGCCCGGCAGCAGCTCGGCGCGCCACATGATCGCCGCCTGCTCGGGCGGCGCAGCGGCGGCGCCCGAGCGCGCATCCGACGAGTTCGTGCGCCAGACCTTCGGCGGCTTCGCCGAGGGGTTCGACCAGATCCTGACCCGTCTCGACTATCGCGCGCCGGTGCTGGTCGCCGACGCGGTCCGGGACGCCGTCGGCGAGCCGGCCGGCGCGCTCGACGTCCTCGACGCCGGCGTGGGCACCGGCTGGTGCGGCCCGTCGCTGCGCCCGTACGCGCGCCACCTGGCCGGCGTCGACCTGTCACCCGAGATGCTGCGCAAGGCGCGCGCGCGTCAGGCTGACGCCGGCCCGCTCTACGACGAGCTGTGCGAGGGGGAGCTCACCGCGTTCATGCGCGCGCGCCCGCGCGCCTACGACCTCATCGTGTCCGCCGATACGCTGGTCTACTTCGGCGCGCTGGTCGAGGTGCTGCAGGCGGCCGCCGGTGCCTTGCGCCCGGGCGGCCTGCTGGTGTTCACCGTCGAGCAGGCGGGCGACGAGCCGGCGGCCGGGTTCCGCCTCAACCCGCACGGCCGTTACAGCCACGCCGAGGCTTACCTGAGGACGACCCTGGGCGGGGCCGGCTTCGCGCCGCCCTCCATCGACCGCGCGATCTTGCGCCAGGAGAACAAGGTTCCGGTCCCGGGCTTCGTGGTCGCCTCCCGCCGCGACGGCTGAGACGCCGCAGGTGGGGGAAGGCCAATGCGACATTGTTGCCGCGGTCAGGTCTCCCTGGCTAGGCTGGTCCGGCCGGCTCGCCCGGCTCCCTTGGCGTCTGGCCGATTCCTTGCAATCCTATCGCGGCCTGATGACGACGACGATGGAACGGGGCCGGGTGCTGGGGATGATGGCGATCGGTGCTATCGGCGCCGGCTGCCTCGACTACCTGGGTCATGAGGAGGTCGTCACCCAGCACAGCGATCCGCAGGGGATGATGCGCCTCGAGGACGACCGGATCGAGGACAAGCACCCCGCCTTCGACCCCGCGCGGATGGTCACCGAGTCCTTCGGGCGGCCGTTCGGCGGTTGCGAGGTCACGATGAACAAGAGCGCGGCGGTCACCAAGCTGGACATCGTGCCGTTCGAAGCCCCCGAGGCGGCGCTCAAGGGGCGGCTCTTCCGGGGTCGCACCGAGGCGCTGGCGGCGGTGACCGCCATCGCGGACGCCGATGCCATCCCTTCGATGGAGGTGGTCAATGGCGCGCTCAAGCCGTTCAACGACGGCCTCTACGCCGCGGTCGAGGTCCAGGCCGAGGACGGCAAGCGGCGCCTCTTCGCGGCGCTGGCGGCGCGCCTGGGCAGCCTGCTGGGGTCGGCCGCCACCGGCGCGCGGCCCGCGATCGAGGATGCGGCCGTGCTGGTGGGCACCGCGCAGAAGCTGGGCGGCGACCCGGTCACCATCGAGGTTGGCCTGCAGAGTCGGGTCGAGGCGGCGGCGGACGCGTTCAACCGCGACCCGGCCCGTGCCCGCCCCATCGGCTTTTACGACTGGACCCCGGAGCTCGGACGCATCTTCACCCGCGACCGCTTTCTGCAGAACGGTGTCGACGGCGAGCCGTTCGGCGCCTTCGTTGCGCTGGCCTGGGTGCTGGGACAGGACCCGGCGCTGCTGGCCGACTACCAGCGCGTGACCGTGCTGTACGCCGGCCTGACCAATCCGTACCAGAGCTACACCGTCGACGACCTCATCCCCTCGGTCGCCAGCGTGGCGGCGCTGGCCGATCCGGGGGCGATCCGCAGCGCCTTCGCGGCGACGCATCCGCGGCGCAAGGCCTGCGGCGGTGCCCTGGTGGCGTTCCTGCCCTCATCGCGCAGCAAGGAGGTCGACTACTTCGACACCCAGTTCTGCGACGGTATCCCGGCCGGCATCAACCTGCTCGATGCCCTGATCGAGGCCGTGGGCAGCGGCGCCGTCGATCTCACCCCGGCGGACGATTCCGGCTGGTACGACTACCAGCTCTACGCGCTGGAGACCATGCTGTTGCCCGAGCGCGGGCCCGAGAGTCAGCACCTCCTGCTGACCGCGGGCTACAAGAAGAAGCTGATCGAGACCTTCAAGTCGTTGCTGATCCAGAACCGCGAGACCCACGTCAAGCAACTGGGGGGTGCCACGGCGAATGGGGCGCTGCTGGTGCCCGTCGACGTCTACCCGCTGTTGCCCGTCGAGCCGTTCCCGACTTACTACCTGCGCACCGCGCGCGGTTACCGTTTCCTGGAAACCTTCCTGCGCCTGGCGCTGGGAGCGGATTTTCTGGGTGGCACCCATCGCATCCAGGAGACTGGCGATCGCGGCGCGCTGGCCCTGGGGGACGAGCTGCGCCAGCGGATCCAGCTGCTGTACGGCCTGCACTTCGCGAGCGCCGCCGCCATCGGCATGGCGCGCGACGAAGGACTGCTGGCGGGCGAGATGGCCGACGTCGACGCCGAGACGGCCATGATGACCGCGCGCGGCTGGCTCGCGGGCTGGAAGGCCGACGCCGACGTGGCCCGCGATCCGCGGGTGATCGTCCCCATCTCGTATACGGACGAGTACACCATCTACTGGGCGGTGGTGGGGGTCAAGGCGCTGGTCGCGCGTGCCGAGTTCGTGGCGGGTCACGAGCCGCAAGTGACGCCGACGTATTGCTGGAGCGGGCAGCTGGTGCCCCATCGCTATACCCTGCTGGTCGAGGAGACCGCCGAGCTCCGCTTGCCGTGGTCGCGTCCCCCGCCCACGCGCGCCGAGCTGCGCGCGATCTGCGACGCCCATGCGACCAAGGACCAGATCATCCAGGCCCTCGGATCGCGGTGATCGGCGTCCGGCCTACCCTGGGGCTGTGCTGCGTTCTGGGAGCCGCCAGCGCGGGCTGCGGTCTTTCCCGCCTGCAAACCGCCCGCACCGTGCCGCGCGGGCAGACCCAGACCACGATTGCGGCCAGCGTGCTGCACACCAGCGATCGCGGCTTTCTCCCGCTCGCCCCGCTGGACCTGATGGTGCGGCACGGCGCCACCGATCGGGTCGACTGGGGCGTGCGGCTGTTCTTCGGCGCCGGCGCGCTCGGCGACGTGAAGTGGAACCTGCTCGCGCCCGAGCGACGGACGGCGGTCTCGCTGTCGGCGGGGCTCGGGGCGGCGTACACGGGAAGCGGCGCCGGCGAGTCTTCCGCGACCAGCCAGCCGAGCGGTGGGACGGTGCACGCCCCGGTGACCATCAGCGCTAGCCACGCCGTGCTGCCCTGGTTCACCCCGTACGCGGCGGTCGGATACGGCGCGTTCTGGATCATCGGCTACGGCACGCGCGACCCGGCGCAGAGCTATGCGCCCCGCAGCGGGACCGGCGACGGTCTGCTCACCCTGCACGCCGGCGTCGAGCTGGCGCGCGCCAGCGGGCGGGCCCTGCTGCTCGAGTACACCTACGCTCGCCCGGTGGTCAGCGACCCGGGCGACTCCTTCGAATTCGCGGTCAACCAGTTCATCTCGGTCGCCTTCCACACCGGCCGCGGCTCGGCCTTCGAGCGCTGACGAGGAAGAGCGCCCGTGAGTCAGCGTTACCCGAAGGCCGCCAGCAGCTCGGCCAGCGTCGACGCGGGGTTCTCGACCAGGCGGCGTTGCTCGGGGGTGAGGGCCTTCAGCGCTGATTCGATGGCGGCGCCGACGTCGGTGCGCAGCGGCCAGAAGCGCGGCGCGCGGTGGCGCGGGTTGGCAAGGTATGCCAGGGACGTGGGCGCGGGATGGCCCAGGGTCACCAGCAGCCGGCCGCTGTCGGGGCCGGTCCACAGCAGCGACGGCGCGGCGTCACGCCACTTGAGGCGGCGGCGCACCAGCTCGAGCCACAGGGTACGCGCGCCGTTGCTGGGGGCGGGCGCGTCGATGGTGATCACGCCACCCTGGCCGGCGGGGCCGGTCTTGGCGGCCTGGTCACACGCCATGGCGCAGGTGCGCAGCGCGTAGGCCAGCGCCGGCCGTGCCCCGCCCATGGAGCTGGCCAGGATCTGCGCGTTCTCCGAGCCCAGCGCTGCGACCGCGCCGTCGGCGTCGGCCACGGCCGGCGGGGCAGGCGCGTCGATGCTCAGGGCCTGCGCGTGCGCCACCAGGTCGGGCCCGGACAGCTCGGCGCCCGCCATGGCGATCGCGCCCGCGGCGTCGACGAAGCGCCCATAGATCGCCGGCAGCGTCGGCAGCGCGTCGACCGCCGCCGTCGCCGGGATGGTCAGGAACACCGACAACGGAAAGGTGCGCCCCGCGGCGTCGACGCCGGGGACGAAGGCGCCCACGAAGGTCTGGCGCGACGCAGACGGCGTCAGCACGAACCCGGTCGGGCCGGGCGGCAGCGCGGTCTTCTCGGTGCGGATGATCTCGACGGCGTCCTGGAACCAGCGGTCGAGGCCGGCCTGCGAGAACTCACCGGCGTTGGCGCGCAGGAAGTCGGGCTGGCTGCGCACCTTGCCGTAGACCCCGATCGCCGGAGCGGCGGCGTCCCCACCCGTCGTCGCCACTTCGCTTTCGATGCTCATCTGCCACACCCTCCCGCTCCGTTGACGACGGCCCGGGGCATCTCGACGCCCCGGAACGCCCGCAGCAGAGCTGCCGGTTTCACATCGGCGTGGATCGTGCCCTCGGCCAGCGGCGGCGTCCAGGACCCGGCCAGGTACTCCTCGCCCTCCGACGAAGTGATGAGCTTGCCGTCCTCGAGCAGCCGCAGCAACGCCCAGTCACCGTCGGTGTAGCCGATCTCGCCCTCGCCCTTGGGGCTGTAGAAATGGAAGAGCGCGCCGCGCCCCGGCCAGGGGACGTCGTCCCAGCGCTCCTTGGCGTTGAAATAAGTGACCTTCTTGCCGCCGCTCTCGAACATGATCTTGGTGTAAGGCGCGGATGGGCGGATGCGCACCTGCGTGGTGAGCGCGATCTTCGCCGGGTCCTTGGCGAACAGCAGATCGGTGATCTCCTGCGCGCGCTTGAGGAACAGCATCAACCCCGGCTTGTACTTCACCCCTGCGCCGTCGCGCGGGCGGAACAGCGTCGTACCGGCCGGGTGGTCGATGTCGGCGGCCAGCGACTCGCTGAAGTACTGCCACAGCGTGCCGCTCTTGGGCTGGAAGAACTTCTGCACGTCTTCCATGTGCGCCTCGCGCGCGCCCTTGACGCGCGTGAACGGGTAGCGGCCGTAAAGGAGCTGATCGTAGACCACGACGATGCTGTCGCACCACTTGCGGTTGGCCGAGTCTCCGGTGGCGCCGCTGACCGCGACCTCGGCGCCGCGCAGGGGCGGCATGAGGATCTTCTCCAGCAACCCGGCCTCCCACCCGTTCTCGTTGTAGTTCATGATCAGGTTGGCCAGCTTCACCCGCTGCGCCTTGACCGTGTTCTGGAACGCCTTGGCGTCGGGCGCGCCCGCCTCGCCGACCGCGCCCTGCAGCTCGGACAGGATCTGGCCGTAGGTCTCGAGGCCGGTCGGCTTGGTCATGCCGAAGCTGAGAAACGCGCCGAACTCACGCCCGACGTCGTCGGGGCTCATCGGCTCTTCGTTGACCACCTTGCGCTCGCCCTTGGCGGGCGGCGCGCTGCCCGGCTCGCCCCCGGTCTCGCCCAGCAGCGTCTTCTTGGCGTCGCTGATGCGCTTGCCCAGCGACGCCTTGCCCCGCTTGGCGACCTTGTCGAGGAACCCACCCTCGTCCTTGAAGATCAGCGACTTGCTGGCGTTGCGCCAGATGGCGTCCAGCGGGCGGTCCATGACGAAAGCCTTGAGCAGCGCGCGCACCTCTTCGATGTTGGTCGGCTCCTTGACCTGCAACGACACCAGGAAGGTCTTCCAGGCGTCGACGTAGCGGCGGAAGTAGGCGGCGCGCAGCGCGTCCGCGTCGGCGCCCTGGCGCTTGCGCGGCGCCGCCAGCACCCAGGCGTTCTCGTCGTGCTCGAGGTCGGCGGTCAGGCGCTGGATGCGTCCCTTGACGATCTCCCAGCCCGCCGGCGTGAACGCGCCCGGTACGGAGGGGCCGCTCTTGCGGTCGCCCGCCGACTGGAACACCGTGACCGCGCCGGCGACGATGTCGATGAGGCGGATGTCGCGCGGCATCTGCGGGTCGCGCAGCAGGTCAGCCAGCGGGTCGCCCTCGGTGGCGCCCAGCAACGCCTGGCGCGCGCGCGACACCACGATCGCTTTGCGCTCGAGCAGCTCGTCGGTGTTTTCGACGTCGACCGCGTAAAAGCGCACCGCGCTCTCCAGCCCCTTGCGCGCGCGCGTCGTGGCCGCGTCGCCGGCCATCGCGGCCCAGCGCTCGCTGGCCAGCTCGACCGCCATCTCGGCCCCCTTCTCCTTCCACTTGTCGCCGTCGGCGGGCGACGGTTCGTCGGCCGCCTTGGGCTGGGTCAGCAGCAAATGCAGCGTCAGACCGTCGACCGCGCCGCCCGAGTCGGTCGTGGGCTGCCCGCGCGCGTAGCCGAGCAGCAGCTCGGCGTCGGTGTCGAGCAACGGCCGGATCACCAGCCGTTCGACCGCCAGGTGCAGCGGCTCCATCAGGCGCTCACCGGGGTAAAGGCCGAAGCGCAGCGAGATGTCAGGGCCCTTGGCTATGAAGTGCGCCAGGCGCGTCGCGGTCGGTTCGGCCGCTTCGATGGGCGAGGGGTTGAACGGCCCCGGTGTGTTGTGCGGCGCGACCGCCGCGGTCAGCTTGTCGACGAAGTGCCGCGACTCGGTGATGAGCTGCTGGTTCTCGACGTACGACGAGATGGGCAGGAACAGCAGCAGGGCCGAGATGGCCAGCGCGGCGGCCGCCGTGGCCCAGCGGATGATGCGCTCCTTGCGCAGCAGCGGCGCGCTGCGTACGGCGACGTCCTTGTCGGGAAACACCACGCGCTGGAACACGTCGCGCACGAAGTAGCTCTTCGGCTTGCTGGGCGGCACGCCGACCACGCGCGGGGTGACGCCGAACGCCGCCGCCATGTTGGCCATGGCGCGGTCGACGGGCCGCCCCTCCTGCGTGCCGCTGGTGAAGTACACCCCGCGCATGATCGGCGCGTCCTGGTAGACGCTCTTGTCGAAAAGGTTGGCCACCAGGTCGACCAGCCCCTGGCGCAGCGAATCGAACTCCTGCGGGAAGGCATAGATCCACTCACGCGCGTCGATGCGCCGTTCCTGCCCCATGCGCAGCGTGGCGTTGCGCTCCAGCACCTCGGTCAGATCGTCGAAGTTGCGCGCGAACAGGTCGACGTTGTCGTCGTCCTTGATGAGCGGCAGGCTGAAGCCCAGGATCTGCCCGCGCTCGCGGTCCTTGAGCTCGCCAAAGGTCTCGACGAAGCCCGAGATGAGGTCGCACTTGGTGACGATCAAGTAGACCGGCACCACCACCTCGAGGCGCGCGGTCACCTCGTCGATACGCTCGCGCAGCGTGGTGGCGAGCTCGCCGATCTGCTCCTCGCTGCCCTGCAGGTCGGTCGCGCTGATCGCCAGCAGGATGCCGTTGATTGGCTTCTTGGGCCGCGTCTTCTTCAACAGATCGAGGAAGGCCAGCCACTCGGCGCGGTCGTCGTCGTCGGTGCTCCAGCGCCCGGCGGTGTCGAGCAGGATGGCCTCGTTGGTCATCCACCAGTCGCAGTTGCGCGTGCCGCCGACGCCGCGCACCTTGCCGGCCTTGCCGGGCGGCATCTTGAGCCCCGAGCTGCGGATGGCCGTGGTCTTGCCGGACGCCGACGGTCCGATCATCACGTACCAGGGCAGGATGCTCAGCGCGTCGCGCCCGGTGCGTCCGATCCGCGATCCCTTGAGCGCCGCGACGCCCTTCTGGAACTCGGACTCCATGGCGGCGATCTCGGCCGCCATGTCGGGGCGGATCCCTTCGCTGTGCTGGGCCGCCTGCTCGCGCAGCCCGCGCTCGATCTTGGTGGCCGCGCTCTTGGCGGCCAGCATGCGGAAGATCGCCCAGGCGATGAGCGCGACCAGGATCACCGCCGTGACCGCGATCGCCGGCCACATCGGGATGGTGTCGCTGAACACCAGGACCAGCGCCCAGGCCAGGGCGATGAAGACGGCTGCGAAGATGTACTTCAGCATCTGGTCTCGTCTCCTCAGTGATTCAGCTGCTCGACGCGCTCGCCGAGGTCGGAGACCTGCCGGTCCAGGTTGACGCGCAGGCCGATGAAGACCGCGATGGCCACGGCGAACACGCCGAGCGCGATCCACAGGAACAGGTTCCTCTGTCCCGGCCGCACCATTGGCTCGTCGGGCGGTTCGCCGGCCGGCGACAACACGTCAGGCGTCTCGATGTGGCGTTCGATCTCGGGGCGCAGGGTGTCGACGAGGCGCATCAGCTCCAGCTCGCCGCCGCGGATGCTGTACTGGCCCTGGAATCCGAACAGCAGGCACTGGTAGTAGGCGCGCAGGACGTCCTGGCGGCGCGCGTCGCGGCGCAGCTGCTGCAGGCGGGTGAAGAAGCCCTCGCCGGCCAGCGTCTCGTTGAAGAACTGCAGCTGCAGCATCTTGTTCATCCAGAAGCCGCGCAGCGGCTCCGGCTTGCTCATGGCGATCTCGTCGGCCAGCGCGACGATCGCGTAGGCGATGTCGTCGGCGTCGCGCTGGGCCATGCCGCCCTCGCGCGCGCGCTCGCGCATCGCCTCGATGAACCCGGAGAGGCGCGCGTGGATGGTGTCGGGCGAACGGATCGGTCCCTCCATCTCGCGCAGCTGGCGGAGGGCGTTGAAGCACTCGGCGGTGATCTGATTGAGGTTGTCCATGACTCCCTACTTTTCTTCGCGACCTAGCTGGTGCGCGGTACGACCAGGAGCTCGATCTTCACCTTGTCGGGGCCGTAGGGCGGCGGCAGGTAGATCGCGATCGTGCGCTCGTCGGTGATCCCCTTCCAGTACTCGCCCTGTGCGCCGACGGTGAAGTAGGTGATGCCGGCGCGGATCGGGATCTCCTGCGGCGGTCGGTGGGTGATCTGGATCGGCACGCCGGGCGTCGACGCCGAGCGGATGATGCTGGGCAGCTGGGTGCGCGAGGCGATCTTGCACAGGCCGGGCAGCCGCTGCGCCAGCAGATCCGTGGGGATGTCGGAGCTGACCGACAGCACGTAGTGCGGCGCGCGCAGGTAGCGTTCGTCGTCGAGGTGGCCGACGTGCAGCCCCTCCGAGGTGTCCATCGGCACGGTCAGGTAGGTCTCGCGCACGGTGTTGCGCAGCAGATAGGTCACGCGCGCGAACAGCTCCTCGAAGGTGGCGCGCAGGTTGGTGTGCTGGAAGATGGGCAGCTTGGACGGGTCGACGTCGGGCGAGAACGTCGCCAGCTGCCCGGCCACCTGCACCAGGAGCAGATAAAGGTCCGTGGGCGTGATCTCGCCGTTCGACGCCGCGTAGGTCAGCAGCGGGATCGCGCTGTTGACCGTGCTCAGCTGCAGGAAGCGCGTGACGTCGGCGGCGTTGAACTCGATCGACGCCCCGTCGCGCTGGCGGCGGTCGCCGGCCAGCTGGCGCTGCTTGGCGACCATCAGCGCCAGCAGGCGGCGCACGCCGCCCATGATGAACGTCGAGCTGTCGATGCGCAGCGCGGGCGGGATGTAAGCCTCGTTGACCAGCAGCGCGCCGGTGCTGTCGCGCACGATCTCGGCGATCTTGATCGAGTCGAAGTCGTCGCGCGACTCGTTGCCGAACAGCACCACCGAGTTGCGGTGCGCGAACGCGATGGTCAGGTCCTGTCCGTTGCCGGTCATGTCCGACACCTTGCGCGGCGAGGCGCGGAAGCGCGCGCGCGCCGCCACCGTCGAGCCGTCGGCGCCGTTGGTCTCCTGGGGCGCGAACACGCTGGGCACGCCGGCGCGCTCCTTGGGCAGGCACAGGTAGACGTCGCACGACGCTTGCGTCGGCGGGAAGTGCGCGCCGATGGGCCGCGCCTTGGGGCACTCGGGGTCGCCGCCCTCGAACGCGGCGTAAAGACCGTCGGGCAGGATGCCGACGAATCGGGTGATGCGCAGCTGGTCGGAGCCGAGCGCGCCGGCGTCGATCTCGACCGCGACGATGCCCCAGCGGTACGGGGTCAGCGCGGCGATGCGCTCGTCGAGTAGCGCCTCGTGATAGAGGTCCTGCTGCTGAAAGTGCTGCGGCGAGACCAGCATCCCCTCGGACCAGACCACTCTCTGCGGTGCTTTCATGACATCCTCGTCAGTCGCGCTTTTTGCTAGCGAAGCTCGAGCCGGTATTCGTCCAGATAGATTCGCGTGGTGTTGTCGACGACCTTGCCGGGCGTCGCCTTGCCGCGCTCGGCGGCGTGACAGTGCTGCGGGTCGGGCGCGGGGAGCTTGACGATCGCGCGCCAGGTCGTGCCGGTCGGCTGGCGAAACAGCGCCACCGCGCCCAGCACCGTCGCGTCCGGGTTCCGGGTCATCGGCGGGTCCAGCTTGTCGCCCGGGTTGAGCGTGACCTCCTGCATCGCCAGAAAATCCTCCCCCAGCGCGTCGCGGTCGTGGTCCAGGAGATCGTCGAAGGACGCGTTCGAGATCTTGGCGACCGATTTCAGCTGATAGAGCCGCACCACAGTCGCCAGCGCCTCGCGGCGCTCACCCGGATTGAGGTGCGGGCCGGCTTGCAAGCTCACCCGCAGGGGTTCCGGCGTGGCGCAGGGCGGGACCGGGGGCGCGGGCGGGGGCGGGGGATCGTGTCCGCAGGCGCCCACCGACAACCCCGCCCACAGCGCGAAGGCAGGCAGGGCCGCCCGAAGCGGTGCCGCTGAAAATCCCTCGGATCCAAAGCACTTTAGGCCCATTTCTTCGCGTGCGGAGCTTGCCAGGAAACGGTCGGGACGCGCAACTGCGAAAGTCGGAAGTGCAAAACCGCCGACTCCCAGGCTGGTGGGGCCTCGCGCGGCGCTGCCGATGAACGGGTGGGGGAGACCGCCAGGACGCCGCACACGACAAGCCCGGACCGGGTCCGTCGGCCCACGCAACTTGCGGGCGAGAGATCCGAAACCTTGGGCGCGATGACCTCCGGCCCGCATCCGACCTCGACCTTGTTGTCCCATGGGGGCGTGCTGGCAGCCGCCGCGGACGAGCTCGCGGCCGGCAGCTGGCTGGGGCGCTACCGGATCGTTCGCCTGCTGGGGCGCGGGGGAATGGGCTGTGTGTACGAGGCGATTCACCGCGATCTCGGAAGGCGGGTGGCCATCAAGACTTTGCTGCCGGCGCTGGCCGCCAGCCCCGAGTCGCGGGCCCGCTTCCTGCGCGAGGGGCAGGCGGCGGCGCGCATCCGCCACCCCCACGTGGTCGACGTGACCGACGTGGTCGCCGACGGCAGGACCAGCTATCTGGTGATGGAGTACCTCGAGGGCGAGGATCTGGGCGCGCGCATCGGGCGGCAGGGCACCCTGCCGTTGCGCGAGACCGCCGATACCTTGCTGCCCGTCGTGGCAGCCGTGGCGGCGGCGCACGACCGCGGTGTGATCCACCGCGACCTCAAGCCCGAGAACGTCTTCCTGGCGCACACGGCGCAGCAGGGGACTTGCCCCAAGGTCGTCGACTTCGGCATCTCCAAGGTGCTGGGCGACCCCGGCGCGCTGGCGCTGACCGCCACCTCGACCGCCTTCGGCACGCTCTACTACTTGCCGCCCGAGCAGCTGCGCGGCGCGCGCGAGGCCGACGCGCGCAGCGATCAGTACGCGCTGGGCGCCGTCCTTTACGAATGCTTGACCGGCTGCCGCGCCTTCGACGGCGACGGCATCTACGGCGTGCTGAAGAACGTCGCCGAGGGAAACTACCTTCCGGCGCGCGCGCGCCGGCCTGACCTGCCGGCGGCGATCGACGCGGTCATCGCGCGCGCTCTCAGTCTCGAGCCAGCCGCGCGGTTTCCCTCGGTGCGTTCGCTGGCGCCGATCCTGCTCGAATTCGCCAGCCCCGCGCTGCGCGCGCACTGGGCGTCGCTGTGCGGGGCGGGTGGCGAGGCGGCCGAAGGGCCGGCCTGCGACCCCGCCCCACGGACACCGGCGGCGCCGCCCCCCGTCCCCGCTCCGCGTGCGCCATCGGGCACGCTGATCCTCCGCGGGCTGGATTGGCCACCCGAGTCCGTTCATCCGCCGCGCGACCTCGCGCTCCCCCGATCCTGGACCGCGCGCCTGGGCCTGATCGGCGTCGCCATCGGCGGAGCCAGCTTCCGGAGCATCTTGCTGAGCATCTTGCTGAGCATCTTGCTGATCATCTTGTTGGCCGTTGCCCGTGCGCGCGGCGTTCACCCCGGGCCGCCGCTCACCTCCAGCGGGTCCGTGCCGCCCCCCGCCGCGATCGAGGCTGCACCAGCAGCGCGGCCCGCATCCGCCGCGCCCGCGCCTCCACCTGCGGCGCCACCCCCACCGCTGCCGTCCCCATCTGTTGTCGAGCAGCCGTCGCCCTCACCCGCGGCTCCGCGCAAGCGCCGCTTCCATCGCCGCCTGCGCGCCGCCCCGGCGCTCGCGCCGGTGACGACCGGCGCCCCGATCCTCGACTGAAGACAAAGAAGCCGCCCGAGAATTGGCAAAGGATCAGCGCCGATCAGTTCTGCCCGATCTTGGTGCCCTTGATCGTGACGTTGCCGCCGGCCTTGACGGCGACGTCGCCGGAGCCGTTGATCACGATGCTCTTGCCCTTGATGGTGATGTCGCCGCCGCTCTTGAGGGTGATGCTGGAATCGCCGGTCTTGAAGGTGATCTCGTCGCCGGCGTTGAGCAGGAACTTCTTGCCGACGTCGATCGACATGTCCTTGCTGACGTTTATCGAATCCTTGCCGCTGATGGTGATGGTCTCGTCCTTGGCCACGGTCAGCGAACGGGGGCCGCCGACGTCGATGGTCTGGTCCTTGCTGACGGACAAGGTTTGCTTGCCGCTGATGGTGACGGTCTCGTTCTTGGCCACCGTCTCGGTGCGGCCGCCATCGATGGTGATGGTCTCGTCCTTGCTGACCGTCTCGGTGCGGGCGCCATCGATGGTGATGGTCTCGTTCTTGGTGACCGACTCGGTGCGGTTACCGCTGATGGTGATGGTCTCGTCCTTGGTGACGGTCTCGGTGCGGTTGCCGCCGACGGTGGTGGTCTCGTCGTTGCCAACGTCCTTCTTGCGGTCGTGTTTGACCTCGCGATGCTCGTCGTTCTTGACCAGGATCTCGAGATCCTTCTCCGCTTGCAGGTAGACCTCTTCGTTGCCGATCTTGTCCTCGAAGCAGAGCTCGTTGTAGTTGTTCGGTCCGCCTCCCTTGGTGCTGTGGCTGCGGATGGTGCTCTTGCTGGCGCTGGCGCCCAGACCGTAAGGCGGCATGTTGGCGCCGTTGTAGACCCGTCCCGTGATGATCGGCCGATCCGGATCTCCCTCCAGGAAGTCGACGATCACCTCCTGTCCGATGCGCGGGATGTGCATCGCGCCCCAGCCGCTGCCGGCCCAGACCTGCGACACGCGCACGAAGCACGAGCTCTTCTCGTCCCGGGTCCCTTTTCGATCCCAGTGGAACTGCACCTTCACGCGCCCGTACTTGTCAGTCCAGATCTCCTCGCCCTTGGGACCGACGATCGTGGCAGTCTGCGGGCCCGGCACCAGCGGCTTGGGCGTGGTGACCGGCGGCCGATAATGGCGTTTGCTGTCGATGCCGTAGAAGCTGCAGCGGTAGTCGGGGCCAGCGTCGCCAACCCCGCTGCCATGCTGGGTGGCGGTCATGTTGTACGAGGCGGCCGTGATCAGGTATTCCCCGTTCTGGGTGTGGGCGGGGTGGTCGGCCAGCTTGAACACGAATCCCGCCGCGATGCCACGCGCGTTGCCGGTCCCCTGTATCTGTTGATACTCCAGCTGCTGCTCGTCGAGCCGGCGCTTCACGTACTCGTCCCGGTCCGGCGTTTTGATGTAGTGACCGGGGTACTCGAACAGCTCGGTCTCGGCGGTGGAGGGCGGCTGGGGCGCCGCCGCCGTCGATTTGAGCTCGTTGCGCGGGTCCTCGAAGTCGAACTCCTTGGCGGTGTAGGCCCCCGGCTCGACCTGCAGGGCCGCGCCCCAGCTGTCGATGGTCTCGTGTTGCTCGGTGACACCGGTGGCGCGATCACCGGTGGCCGCGAAGGGGACCTCGTCGTAGCCCTTGATCTTGTCGGGGACGGTGAGCGCGTCCACCAGGAACATCGTGTGCTTGCCCTTCTCGTGGACGAAGTAATAGAAGATTCCCTCCAGCTCCATCATGCGGCTGACGAAGTTGAAGTCGGTCTCGTTGTACTGGACCAGGTATTCCCATTTCGGGTACTTGTCGAAGCCGAGGTGCCGCTTCACGGTGACCCCGTGCGCGTTCAGCAGCTCCATGACCACGTCGGGGACGGTCATGTTCTGGAAGATCCGACAGTTGGAGGTCAGGGTCATCAGCCACAGCGTGGGACGCAACCTGGCGCGGTAGCGGAAAGCCTCGCCCGTCCAGCCGACCTGTCCGAAGCGGGTCACAATCCCGTTGAACCAGCGCGGCGGCGGCTTGCCCTGGGACATCGCGACGCTGAAGGGCTTACCCAGCACGGGACTGATCGGGATGTCGCCCGACAAGCTCAAGATGTCGACATCGAACTCGAAGGGTCTTCCCAGCGATTCCGAGGCCGTCATGTGCTCGAAGGTCACCACCCCCGTCTCTGTGGGCGGGAAGATCTCGATGGTGCGGTTGCCGATTGGAACGGGAACTCCCAGCATGGTGCTCCTCGGTTGGTCGGGGGTCTGATCAGTGAACGACGAGAGTATCGCTAAATCTCAAATTCCTCATCTCGTCCGGCCGATTTCGCGGCCGATTTCGACCCGGCGGCCGGTCACGGTAGGGTTATCGGTGGAGAGCCGCGGCCGGTTGCGTGTCGGCAAGCAGCGGCGAAATAGCGACCTGATCGTCGCCCCGACTTGGCCTTAGCCTCAGCGACCGGCTGCCAGAACCCAGCGGTGGGCGACGCACGCCCCCGGATCCCTTTCCGTGATAAGTTGCCGCTCATGGCGGGGTCGCGTTTGATGTTGTCGTTGGGTCGAGATCTCATTCCGCCGGCGCGGACTCTCAGCGCGCTGGGGCGTGGCGACGCGGCATCGCCGGACGCCCATGGGCGGTTGACCAGCGATACACCCGGAACCCTCGGTCGCGGCGATTGGGCCGATCCGGATCACCCGGCCTACGTCTGGCGGACAGCCACAACGCCGGCGCAGTACATGGCCTCGCTCATTGACGCCGAGATGGGTCCGTTGGTGTTGCATCGGCACGCGCCACCCCCGCCCAAACCGTCGCGGAAGTTCAAGTTGCCGCCCGGCGTGCCGAGGGGACCGATCAAGGAGCCTGATTGGATCCGAATCGCCTGTGCCGAGGAGAGCGCCACCGTGATCGAGATGCGCGGCATCGACGACAACAATCC
This sequence comes from Polyangia bacterium, assembly GCA_035696125.1. Taxonomy (GTDB): domain Bacteria; phylum Myxococcota_A; class Polyangia; order Fen-1088; family Fen-1088; genus DASRQZ01. The sequence goes on along the minus strand of DASRQZ010000035.1, from coordinate 13,741 downwards.
GCGCATCCTCGAATATCTGGCGACGGTTCCACACCTGGCGCACGCCAAGTACATGGTGATGGACAAGAAGCTGAAGAAGAAGGTCTGGACCGGCAAGATGATGAGCGAGGTCGACGAGACCGCCTGGTGTTCCTGCTTCGTTACCTGGAGCCTCAAGGCCGCCAACATGGATCCGCCCGCCTATTCGCTGGCGAAGGCATGGAAAGAGTACGGAACCGAGCTGGCGCCCGAGGAGGTCAAGGTCGGCGCGGTGGCGGTCATCTACAAGGAGCCGACGAAGAAGACCGCCAACATGACGCACTCCGGTTTCCACGTCGGTTTCTACATCGGGGGGCCGGCGGAAAGTCCTGTGCTGCTCGGTGGCAACCAGAGCGACAGCGTTTGCCGCAAGCAATTCCACGGCTACGAAGTATGGTACCGCTGGCCGGTCAAAGGCAGCGGCGGATCGCACAAGAAAAAGCACAAGTAGATCGGGCTTCCCGCGCGCCGCGACCGAACCGGCGACCTTGTTTTCGCAAGCCCGCTCACGGCCCGAACAGCGCCGCCGGTGCATTCTTCGCGCCGGTGCGAAGGCGCTGGCGCAGGCCGGCCAGGTCACTGGCGGCGGCCGCGGTCAGCACCTCGGAGGCGGTCCAGGCGCCGTGTTCGCGCCGGAGCAGAGCCGCCACGGCGCGGCCTCGCTCGGCGTGCTCGGCGCCTTCGAAGTAGGCCCAGTCTCCGATGACGGCTAGCCGATCGACGTTGAACTCCAGCTTGGTTCCCAGGTAGGCACGTACAGTATCGAGCAACGCCTTCCGTTCCTGCGATCCCCGCGCGGGCAGCGCGACCGCGCCGGATTGACTGGCGGGGCCGGCCTGGGCCGGCGCCGGCGCGCCGGTGATCCCGCCGACGTCGGCCCGGTCGGGGGGCGCATGGTCGCGGGCGCAGCGGAATCCACCGTCGATGGCGCGACTATCCTCCGATCCCACCATGGCGTCGTCGATCCGGAACTCCAGGTCGAAAAAGCCGCCGCCCTTCGATAGACGCCCCTCCTTGTCGCCGCGCGTGCTGGTCCATTCGGCGACGTTGCCCGCCATGTCGAGGACGCCGTAGGGACTGGCGCCGCGCTCGAAGGATGCCACGCGACAGGTGATCGGGCCCTTGGTCTTGCGGTTGGTCCAGCAGACCCGCGTCCCCGGCGTCTCCGGCCCCCAGGGATAGACGCGGTGATCCTCGCCGCGCGCGGCCTTCTCCCACTCGACGTCGGTGGGCAAGCGCTTGCCAGCCCACCGGCAGTACGCGTCGGCCTCGTTCCAGTCGACACAATTCACCGGATAGTCCAGCCGCTTGGCTTCCGCGTTGCACATGCGCGCGGTTTTCGAGGCGACGTAGTGGTCACAATCTTCGCAATCGCTCTCGGCTGCGTTCAGAGGCGCCAGCTGGTCTCCCCTGGCCAGGTCGCGGACCTCGCGCGGGGGTCGCGGGCAGGTTTGCGCGCGAACGCAGGCGAGATACTGCTCCACCGTCACTTCGGTGCGATCTATCCAGAAGTCGGGCAGGGTGACCTCGCGTTCAATGTACTTTCGCTTCGGGTAGGCCGTGACGTCGATCGTGCCGTAGGTGAACTTGCCAGCGGGGATGCGCACCATCTCGCCTGGCCGGACGGCGGTGGGAGTTTTCGGCGCCGGAGCGTCAGGTTCGCGGGCGGCCACCGGGGCCTGGGGTGCTTCGGCGGCGATGGCGCTGGCACCGGGGTCCGGGGCGCAGGCCAGCAAGGCGGCGGCAACGAACGTGAGCTTGCGGCGATACCACCTGACGGGAAGTGAATCGGGGTCTTTCGTGGCATTCATATTGAGGGGGGACACGCTCATGGATTCGAACGGCATCGACAGACCACGCGGGTGGTATCGGCCGACAAGCTCAGGATGTCGACGTCGAACTCGAACGGTCGTCCCAGCATGGTGCTCCTCGGTTTGGTCATGGGACTGATCAGTGAACGACGAGAGTGTCACTAAATCTCAAATTCATCATCTGTCATCCGGTGGATTTCGCGGTGGATTTCGCGGTCGATTTCGCGGTCGATTTCGACCCGGCGGCCGGTGACGGTAGGATTATCGGCGGGCGGCCGCGGTCGGTTGCGTGGCGATTGGCGAGTCGCCGCTGATGCCCAGGAATGCCCATGCTACCCTGGTTCCATGGTCGGCTCTCGTTTGTTGTCGCCCTCTGGGAAGGAGTCGCCTTCTACATCGGTGGCTCTCCCAAGGAGCCAGTCCCTTTAGGTGGCAATCAACACAATAGCGTCTGTCGCCAGCCATTCGGCGCCGGATGGACCGTGAAAGGCTATCGCTGGCCAGCCGGCGCGGGCGCGCCTGGCAAATGACGCTGGGGCCATCCACCGGCGCGGCCGTCGTGGCCGCTTTGTTTCTCGTTCCCGGCGTCACTGCCCACGCGGCTCCCTCGATGATCGAGATTCCGAAGGGCAGCATCAGCATTGGCGCCTGGTCGCCCGGCGACGACGACGGCGAAAAAAGACCGGACCCTCCCAGGACCGTGGTGGAGGCCTTCTCGATCGATCGGCTGGAGGTCACCGTGCGCGACTACCAGGCCTGCGCGAAGATCAAGGCGTGTCCTCCCGCCGGCGGGAAGAAGGCGTGCAACGGGAGCCGGTCTTCGGCCCGCCTCGATCATCCCATGAACTGTGTGACCTGGGCGGCGGCCGACGCTTTCTGCAAATGGAAAGGCGGCCGTCTCCCGACATCGGGTGAATGGGAGCGCGCGGCTCGGGGAGACAGTGAGCGGAAGTATCCTTGGGGCGACGACGAGCCGAAGAATCAACTTTGCTGGGAGAACGAGGACAAGGGCGCGCGCCACACCTGCCCGGTCGGCACGCATCCAACCGGGGCGAGCCCATTCGGTGTCCTCGACTTGGCGGGTAACGTAGCGGAGTGGACCTCCACCCGTTTCCCGGGCGTGTCGGGAGTCAGCTATGTCATTCGAGGCGGTGGTTTCACGGCCGACGAGATGGCGATGGCAGATGACTCCCTCGGCTACAGAACCAAGCTCGAGTCGCCCTGGGATGCCAAGGACGCGGCGGTTGATCTCGGTTTTCGCTGCGTCAAGGGTGGATCGGCGATACCGGACGCGATCGAGGGCGCGTCCGCTCCCATCACCACACCCGCCGTCGGAAGTCCGGAGCGCAAGCCGATGCTTGATGCGGTTCGCGTTAGTACCAGGTTGACTGCTCAGTTCAAGGTCGACTGGTTGAGGCAAGCGGGTGATTGGGCCTATTTCGAAGGCCAGGAGCACCGCACGGCTCCCCCGCCGCCCGCGTCGGTGCGCGCGCTGCTCCGGCGCTCTCCGGGCGGTGAATGGAAGGCTCTCGAAACGCTGGTGGAGTCTGCCGACCAGAATGCTGCCCGCGCCGACTTTCGCCGCCGGCTGCAGGCCGAGATCGATCGATCGAAGCTACCGGCGGGTATATTTCCAGCCGACACAGGCGTGAAGAAGACAGACTCGGGGCATTGAGACGGAACGGGGCCCCAGGCCGGCCCTTCAGTTGGGATAGGCATCGATGTGGGCGTCGATCCAGGCCAACCGCGCGGCGACAAAGGCGCGCAGCCTGGCCACCTCGTCGTCGTAGGACGCGACAGGATACAGCGTGTAAGGCATGTAGAAGCTGCTGTACTCGACGTCGGCCAGGGGCCAGATGTGGAAGTTCTGGGTCAGCGCCGCAGGGGTCAGCACGCGGGCGTACGCGTCGAGGCGGGCGGCCAGGGCGGCGTCGGAGAGCGGCCCGCCGGTCGCGCGCAGCGCGCGCCAGCGCGGGCCGAGACGGCTGGTCAGCGCCGGGACGCGGCCCAGCACCTGGATGAGACGGCTCCGGTGCACGATCCACCCGTCGGGCTGGTCATTGTGCTCGGTGCCCGGCAGTTCGCCGGTCACGGTCGGCTGGCCCAGTGACAGATCCAGGTCCCAGGGCACCAGGCGCGCGGTGCCGCCGCGGTCTCGGACGAAGTACAGGCTCAGGTTGTAGGCGTCGACGTTCTTGGACAGCTCTTCGATCAGCACCCAGTCGACAGTCGACTCCAGGTCCAGATAGGCCAGGACGCCGGTCGTGGGATCCGCGGGTGTGCCGCTGTCGAGCGCGGCGTCCAGGCCATTGAGCCAGGCTTGCACCCCGGCGCGCTGGGCGTCGGTGGCCTTGTCCTGGTCGGGGTCGACCAGCTTCCAGCGACTGTCGATGCCAATGTCGAGGTCGAGCACGCCCTGCTCGTCCTGCTTCACCACGAAGCTGGTGCCGGTGCCGTCGTCGGCGGCGATGTCCAGGCGCGACGGGCCGCGCTCGATCTTCTCGACCAGCCGGTAGATGCCCTGCGGCTGGCCGTCGAGGTTCAGCGTGCAGAAGCGGCCCTCGGGCGCCCAGCGGCCGGCGCCCAGGGCACGGAAGCTGTCGAAGATCAGCGCGCCGCGCACGAACGAGCGATCGACCCAGGACCCGTCGAGCACCCAGTCGGCGTCGGGGCCCATGTTCAGGAGATCCGTGTCGGCGTCGCCGCCGGCCGCGTCGCGCAGCTCGATGGCGTAGTTCTTCTTGGGGAAGAAGAGCGAGGTGCGGCCGCGCAGCTCGACACCTGCGTGGTCGGAGAAGATGACGCGGCCGTCGCCGCCTGCGATGGCCAGGGTGCAGGTGACCTTGGGGTCGTCGACGATCGGAGCGGCGCAGCTCAGATCGATCGCGCACAGCGGGTCCGCGGGCGGTGGCGGCGGGCCAGCGCCGGCAGCGCCCGGGATGCCACCCACGCCGGCGACTCCCCCGCTGCCGCTGCCGCCACTGCCGCCGGCGCCGCCGCTGCCGCTGCCGCTGCCGCTGGAGACCGCGTCGGCTGCGCCGGCATCAGGGCCAGCGCCGTGCGGTTCCGCGCCGGTGGCATCGGGTATGCCTGCATCGGTGGAGCTGTCGGGCCCGCCGGCAGTGGTGGCCGGACCGGCATCGCTGGCGGCTTCCGGCCCGCGCCCGCCGTCGACGTCGGCGGGGCCAATCGCTCGGTCGCCGCCGGCGTCGGTGACGACCTCGCCGCTGCCCGCGCTGTCGTCCGCGCCGGCGTCGCCGACCACCGCAGGGGAGGGGGGGCCGGCGTTCCTGGCGCGCCCGCCCTGGCAGCTGCAAAGCGCCGCGGCCGCCGCCGCGACCAGCACGGCTGCTCCTGGCGCCTGCCCGTGCCGACCCAGACCCCGCATCGGATAAAAGGTAGGCCTGGCGCGGGCAAACCAAAGGGGCCAGGGCGCAATTCTTCGCCGGCGCGCGCGGCCGTCACCCGCCTGCCCGCGGTCGCGGCCGCATCCGCATCCGCTACCGCCCCGCCGAGGGCCCGTCCCCCCGAAACCGGAGGCACCCATCTTGCTGCCGCTCGCGCGGTGTTTGGGCTGTGTGTGATACCGTCGAGCAGACAGTTCCTGACGACGGAGGCGTTCCCCATGCGTCACCTTGTGACTATCACGATCACCGCGATGGCTCTGGCGGCCGGTGTCGCCTCTTACGCCGCACCACGCGCCCCCGGGCAGCCCAACGACTTCGTGCTCCACGACTCGAGCACTGCCAAGGACGCGCACGGCGCGAAAGCGTCGAAGATCGCGCCGACGAAGACCGACGCCGCGATGAGATTGGTCGTGATCGACAAGGACAAGGGACCGATCAAAGGGGTCGTGATCTCTCTCACCGCGCCGGACGGAACCAAGTACTACACCGAAGAGACGGACGCCGACGGGTACGCCGAGGTGCTCGTGCCGGTGGGGCAGAAGTACGAGCTCACCTATTTGAGCCTGGGCCGCCGGGACATCGCCGCGTCGGTGTCGGTGACCAGCGAGCCGAACCAGAACGTCAAGCTCACCCTGCGTTACAAGAGCCAGCCACCTCCGCCGCCTTTTGTGTTGACCGGGGTCACCTTCGATACCGGCAAGGCGACGATACGCCCGGAGTCGTTGCCGCGGCTGGAAATCGTCGTCGATTTCATGACCCACAAGAAGAGCGCGCACATCCAGATCTCGGGGCACACCGACAACGTCGGCAATCCGAAGGCCAACAAGGCGCTGTCAGAGAAGCGCGCGCAAGCCTGCCGCGCGTACATCATCTCGAAAGGCATCGACCGCAGCCGCCTCGAAGCCATCGGCTACGGAGACGAGCACCCCATCGCCCCCAATGACAACGATGAGGGCCGACAGAAGAACCGTCGCATCGAAGCCAAAGAGATCTGACGCGGCTTCGAGCAAGACTTCCAGAGTCACGCGGGCGAGTAATCGAGAGCCAGCTGCGCGGCGAGCAGGCCGAACCCTGCGTCGGCGGTCCAGAGCTGGTAGCGCCCGACCATCGCCGAGGCGAGGAGGTGGATATCGATCCATCCTGCTCCGCGTCCGCGCAGGCGACGGCCTTCCACGAAGGCCACTACCTCTTCGTGAGGAATGGACGCCGCCTGGTGCATGTGCTTGTAGGCCTCGAGCAACTTCTTTCGGCCGCCCTTGTCGCCTATCAGCAGCTCGCCGAAGACCAGCTCATGGCCCGCCACTTCGTCTCTATCCAGGAGGGCATCCAGCTCCGATGCGTATGGTTCGCGATTCGCAAGGAACCGAATCCAGACCGAGGTGTCGACCAGCACCATCAGGCAGTTCGTCGTCTCGCGGAGGGCCCTTCACGTCGCCGCCGCACGCCCTTGGCGTTGGGCTCTGAGCCTCGCAAGGTCCGGAGACGCTGGTAGGCCGCGTGTCTGACCAGAGCTTCAAGGCCAAGGCGCACCGTGTCGGTGTCGGTCGACGCTCCCGAGGCCGTCCTGGCCTCCTCCAGCAGCCGATCGTCGATGTTGAGCGTCTTCTTCATACGGACGAATGTGCCATATGGATATGGCTCGGGCAACTGGACCAGCCGGGGGGAATTACCCGCCTACCGCGGCTGGCGCGTCCAGCTGAACGGCGGGGACGCCGCCGGGTCGACGTGCAGGCGTAGCCATTCGGTCAGGGGCGCGGTCGTCGAGCCCTGCACCAGATCCGGGTCAGGTTGGGGACAGGGGTGGTGACGCCGTGGATCGGGTCGCCCATTTCCAACGGTTTGTCGACCTTGTAGACGTGCGAGTCGCCCGCCATCAGCAGCACCGGCCTGGCAAAGGCGAGCGTGAGCGCCGCGATCTTCTGTACCGTCTCGTCGAATCCGTCGACCGGCGCGCCGTCCCACATATCGGCCTGCAGCAGGATGATGACCGCGGCGGCGCTCTGCTCGCCCGCCAGGGCGAAGGCTCAGAATGACGCTTCATGCAAGGCTCCTTTCCCAGCGGAATCGGGCCCTTCTACCGGTCGGCGGGGCCGGGCGGTGTCACGGTTCGGCGAAGGCTTGGTGACGAAAATGCGGCAAGCTCGCCCACCAGGTGACACTTGCGGCCGCGGCCGGTGTTCCCTGGACGTGCGGGAGGCGATTTCAAATTGTCAGTCGACATCGAGAGCTTCTACGAGAGGTACGGCCCGATGGTGTTGAGGCGCTGTCGTCACCTCCTGCGCAGCGATGCCCAGGCGCAGGACGCGATGCAGGACGTGTTCGTGGCGCTCCTGCGCCATCAGGACCGGCTGCAGGACGAGGCGCCGTCGGCGTTGCTCTTGCGCGTGGCCACCAACGTCTGCCTCAATCGCCTGCGCACGCAACGGCGGCGGCCCGAGGACGCCGACGACGAGCGCGTGCTGCAGATTGCAGGGGGGACGGGCGGCGAAGGCGAGGGCCGTACCCTGGCGCGCGACCTCCTGGCCAAGCTTTTCCGCGCCGACGACCCGCTGGCCGCCAGCACGCAAACCATCGCCGTCATGCACCTGGTCGACGGAATGACCCTGGAAGAAGTGGCGCGCGAGGCGGGGCTGTCGGTCTCGGGGGTCCGCAAGCGCTTACGAAACGCCCGCGCCCGGCTGTCTCAGTTGGAAGGAGTACCGGTGCCATGAATGCCTCACCGAAAGACAACAAGAAGACTCCCGCCTGGCTGCTGGAACGGCTGGCCCAGGGCGAGCTCGACCAGCCTGCCGCCCAGGAGGTACGTGCGCGCCTGGCCGCCGAGGGGCGGTCGCTGGACGACGAGCTGGCCGCGCTCGAGCGCTCGAACCGCGAGCTGCTGGCGGCCCAGCCCAGGGAGACGGTGACGGCGTCGATCCGACGCCGCGCCGAGGCCGCGGGGACGAGGGCAGGGCGCTCGTCGCGCCTCAACTTCTGGATCGCGCCGCTGGCGCTGACCGGATCGCTCGGGCTGGTGCTGCTGGTGGCGCGGCCCTGGGCCGATCCGGCGCGCCCGACGGAGCCGGCGCCCGAAGAAGAGGTGGAGAACACCACGAGCAAGGGCAACGAGCCGAGCTCGGCGACGGGGCCTCGCCTGCTGGTGTACCGCCAGCGCGCGGCGGGCGTGACCGACCAGGGCAGCAACGAAAAGCTGGCCGACGGCGCGCGCGCGGCGCGTGGCGACCTGGTGCAGCTGGCCTACGCGCTGGCGCCCGACGGGATGTACGGGGTGCTGGTGTCGATCGACGGCGCGGGGCGGGTGACCCAGCACCTGCCCGAAGAGGGCGCCGGCGCGCGCGCGGCGGCGCCGCTGCGCGCGCTGCGGGAGATCCACCTGCCCTCGGCTTACGAGCTGGACGACGCGCCCGCGTTCGAGCGCTTCGTGCTGATCACCGCGGCCGAGCCGTTCGCGGTCGCGCCGGTGCTCGACGCCGCGCGCGCGCTCGCGGCCCAGGCGATGCGGGCGGCCACGCTTCCGCTGGCGCTGCCATCGACTTTCCATCAGACCTCGGTCTTGCTGCGCAAGACCAGCAAAGGAGCTCCATGACCCCTCTTCACTCGCGCTCGGCGCCACACCTCGTACGTCTGGGCGGAGGGCTGGTCGCGCGCGCCCTGTTCTCGGCCTTCTTGCTCGCGCTGCTGCTGGCCGTGCTGCTGGGCGCGGCGGCGTCGGCCCACGCCGCCGAGGCGGCAGGCGCGCCGGCGAACGGCGTGCGCCTGCGCCGCTTCGCGCTCATGACCGGCTTCAACGACGGGGGGCCGACGCGGCCGCGCCTGCGCTACGCCGCCTCCGACGCGCGCGCGATGTCGCGTGTGCTGGAGAGCCTGGGCGGCATCGCCGGCGAGGATCTGGTGTTCGTGTCCGAGGCTTCGCGCGCCGCCTTCCTGGCCGGGTTCGACGTTCTGGTGAAGCTGGTCTCCGCCGGCAAGCAGCCGGGCGTGCGCCGCGAGGTGTTTGTCTATTATTCTGGACATTCCGACGAGGAGGGCCTGCTGATCGGATCGGATCGCGTGAGCTACGACGAGCTGCGCGCGCGCATCCAGACGGTGCCCGCCGAGGTGCGGCTGGCGATCCTCGACTCGTGCGCCTCGGGGGCCTTCACCCGCCGGAAGGGCGGCGTGCGCCGCGCGCCCTTCCTGCTTGACGGCTCGGCCGACACCAAGGGGCACGCTTACCTCACCTCCAGCGCCATCAACGAGGTGGCGCAGGAGTCGGACCGCATCGGCGCTTCGTTCTTCACCCACTATCTGGTCTCCGGGCTGCGCGGCGCCGCCGACATCAATCGCGACCGGCGCGTGACCCTGCAGGAGGCGTTTCAGTTCGCGGCGCAGGAGACCCTGGCGCGCACCGAGCGCACCCGCGGTGGCCCGCAGCACGCCGCCTACGAGTTCGACCTGGTCGGCACCTCGGAGCTGGTGGTGACCGACGTGCGCTCGACCCAGGCCACGCTGGCGCTGGCGCCCGAGCTGGCCGGCCGGATCGGCGTGCGCGACGGCGCCGGCAATCTGGTGGTCGAGCTGCGCAAGGTGGGCGGGCATGGGATCGAGCTCGGCCTCGAGGCCGGCCCCTACCTGGTCACCATGGACGGCGGCGGCACGACGTCGTTCGAAGCCAACGTCACGCTGGCGCTGGGCCAGCGCGCCGAGGTGGCGCGCCTGTCGTTCCATCCCGGCGCTCCCCTGGAGCTGGTGGCCACGCGCGGCGACGGGTCGGGCGCCGTCCCCCCGGGTGCGGTGCCGGGCGTGGCGGCGATCGGGTCGGCGCCGGCAGCGGGCAAGGTCCCGTTGCGTTCGATGCCGGTCCACCTCGGCCTGGTGCCGATGCCGGGCGATGGCGAGCTCGACGTGCACGGCCTGTCGTTCGGCTTCGTCGCCGACCGCGTGGGTGGCCTGTCGTCCGGGTTGCAGCTCTCGCTGGGCGCCAACATGGCCGACCAGTACATGTACGGCACCCAGCTGACCGTCGGCGCCAACATCCTGCGCGGGCCGGGACGCGGCGCGCAGATCGCGGCCGGCGTCAACTATGCGGCCCAGTCGTTCCGCGGCGCCCAACTGGCCGACGCCGCCAACGTCACGCTGGGTGATTTCTCCGGCGCGCAGCTGGCCGCGGGCGCCAACTGGGTCGAGGGATCGACGGGCGGCGCGCAGCTGGCCGCCGGCTTCAACCTCGCGCGCGCCGGCGGGCGGGGCGCGCAGTTCGCCGGTGGCCTCAACCTGGCGCTCGGGCAGTGGCGCGGCCTGCAGGTGGCGGGCGGCCTCAACCTGGGCGGCGAGATCACCGGCGCGCAGCTGGCGCCGTTCAACTTCGCCTCGAACGTCCAGGGGCTGCAGCTCGGCGTGGTCAACGTGGCCGGCGAGTCCGCGGGCGCGCAGGTCAGCGTGGTCAACGTCGCCCGGCGCAGCCGCGGCTTCAATGTCGGCGTGATCAACATCGCCAGGGAGCACGACGGCGAGACCTTCGGCCTCATCAACATCATCGGGAACGGCATCCACGACGTGGCGGCCTACGCGACCGAGAGCATGCTCTCGAACGTCGAGCTCAAGCTGGGCAGCCGCCGGGTCTACACCTCGTTCATCTTCGCCTACCAGCCGGGGGACGAGCTGGTCGCGACGGCGACGCCGCAGCCGCAGCAGTTCCAGCGCGGCAGCCGGCGCTTTGGCCTCGGCCTGGGCGTCGGCTTCCGCCAGCCCCTCGACGCCGGCCGCCTGCGCTTCCTGGAGATCGAGGTGAGCAGCCTCGACATCCAGTCCCACCTCGGCCGCTCGCCCGACGGCGGCGTCGAGATCAGCTTCGGCGGCAGCGACGAATCGCCCATCCTGGCCTCGGCGCGCGCCATTGTGGGCGTCGAGCTGGCGCGCGGCCTGATGGCCATCGGCGGCCTGTCGATGAATGCCGCCATCGGCTGGAACGGCCGCGACGCCAACATCGGCCCCGACTTCCTGCAGCGCACCGACCGCTCCGGCCAGACCACCGTCCGCCAGTATCCCGGCTTGCTCCTGGGCCTGGAAATCTAGGGCGCGGCAAGGGATCGCCGACACCGACGCCGGAAGAGATCGCCGACGCTGACGCCGACGCTGACGCCGACGGTCGGATCCGGAATCGCGTCGGCGTCACTTCTTGCTCCTGTCCTCTGTCTGTTATATAAGACATTTGTTCACCTAACAGCACAGGGAGACGCGAGTCATGCGCATCGGAATCATCGGGGGCCTGGACCGCAACGTCGCCGCGCTACACAGCCTGGCGGAGGCGGCCGGACATGACGTTCGGTTCCATACCGGTGTCATGGCCGGGCCGGCCTCGGCGACGGCGCTGCGCGCGCTGGTCTCGCGTGCGGAGCTGGTGGTCATCGTGACCGACATCAACAGCCACAACGCGGTCCGCACCGCGCGACGGGAAGCTCGTCTGCTCGGTCGGCCGGTCAAGATCGTCCGCAAGCTGGGCCACACTCACTTCGCGGCCCTGTTGCACGAGGTGGATCAGGAAGCGTCGGTCGCCGCCGCCTGACCGGTCGGCCGTGCCTCCGGTCATCGGCCGCGCGTGATACCTTTGGCGCCCGCGATGGCGCACATCGAGCATCTCGCGATCTGGACCGCCGACCTCGAACGGCTGCGCGTCTTCTATGAGCTGCACTTCGGCGCGCGCGCCGGCGCCCGGTACAGCAACCCGAGCAAGCAGTTCCAGTCGTACTTCCTCAGCTTCGATTCCGGCGCGCGCCTCGAGCTGATGTCGCGTCCGTCGGTGGCCACCCCGCTTCTGGCGACCCCCGCCGCCACGCCTTCGGGATACGCTCACCTGGCGATCTCGGTCGGCAGCCGCGCGCGCGTCGACCAGTTGACCGCGCACCTGCGGGGCGCCGGCGTGCCGGTCCTCGACGGCCCCCGCCAGACCGGCGACGGCCACTACGAGAGCGTGATCCTGGACCCCGACGGGAACCACGTCGAAATCGCCGAGTGAGATCCGGCGATGGACTCCCCGGGGGTTTCGGCGGGGCTGCGCATGAACTCGCAATTTCTTTCCCAAGAACGACGGATCGGTACGAAACTAAACGGACGGTGGACCGATTTTCTCACATGGACCCAAAACGGAGACCGCACCTTGCGCCGGCCGGGACGAGAGTTCTCCTGTTCATCGCCATCGGAGCCATCGGGGTGTCGTGTGCTCAATACACGATATTGTCGAGAGACAGCGGCGCGGGGGGCGAGAGTACCCTCGGTGGCTCAGGGGGAGCGCTCGGCGACGCGTCCCCTCACGAGGTTCCCGTCGATACCGGACCTTCGGACGTGGGCCAGGACGGCCCGTCGTCCGCCGACACGGGATCCGAGGTCGGGTGCGTAGCCCGCGGCGCGGAGGACTGTTTCAACGGGCTGGACGATGATTGCAACGGACACAGCGACTGTGATGATCCGGCATGCTCGCCGGTCAGCGCGTGCGTTCCCAGCGCACCTGGATTCGATATGGGAACGGTCGTGGCGCCCTCCGCCATCTGCCCATTCCGCTATTCGAATCCGGCCGTCATCCTGGGCAAGGATCTCGATTCATCCGGCGTTTGTACGGGTTGCTCGTGCGCGCTTCAGTCAATGACCTGCTCTCTTCAACTGTTCAACACCGGTTCGGGCTGCGATCAGGCCTCGCTTCTCGGAACCTACAGCGCGACGCTCGACGTCAGCACCTCCACGGTTGCATCTCCGTGTAGCGCGGCTGCGATCGCCGCGAACGAGGGTTGGCGTACGGGTGCCCTCTCGGCGACCGGAGTCTGCTCGGGTCAGGGTACGCCGACGCTCTCTCGCGCCGCGGCTTTCCTGACGCAGACGACATTCTGTGGGACCCAACTCCTGGGAAATGGATGTCCCGGAGGAAACGTGTGCGTTCCGGTCAAGACATCGAGGAACTGTATACGTGCGGTTGGATCGGCTTCTTGCCCTAGCGGCTACTCCCCTGAGGGCGTGATCGGTGGCTGGTACACTGGAATTGCCGACCAACGAACCTGCGGAGTGACTTGCAGCTGTGGTCCCAGTCAAGGCGGTGTATGTGGCCCGATGACCCGGCTTCTCCTAAATCCATCAACGTGTGGCGTTCTTGGAAGCTACGGTTTGCCTCAGAACGATAGTTTTTGCCCATCGACGTCCCCCAAAAGCACCGTCGTAACTGGGAGTATTTCGTTCGACACGTTCTCAGCCATTCGTCCGACTTGCGGTCAACCGACGAATCAAATAATCGGTTCTGTTTCCCCGATGGGTCCGCAGACCCTTTGCTGCTCCAACTAAAAACAGACGCTTTTGAAATGCGGTTACCTTCGACAGGGGATAGAAAATCGATCCATGCGCCTCCCCGAGTGTTGGGCGTCGACGATCTCGCTCGCGTACTTGGTCTGGTGTTGTTGTGGACGAGCGAAACATGGCTTGCCGCCGGATGCGGTTCCTCGGGCGGGGCTTGCGACCTGGACGCGTGGTTGCGGCAGCGGGCCG
>DASRQZ010000034.1:0-20021 GCA_035696125.1 Polyangia bacterium | reverse complement strand
CGAAGCGCCGGTCGAGCCCGCGGTCCCATTGCCGCCGCCGGTGCCGGCGCGTCCCCCGGTGCCACCGGAGGCTCCACCCGTTGCTGTGCCGCCGCCCACATCCGGCGCGCCTCCGTCACCTGGCAAAGCCGGGTCGCGGGTGATCGCCAGGTCGGCGCAGTGGTGATAAAAATATCCGCCGCCGGGGTTCGACCCGTGTTCATTCATGAACTCGATGATCTGCAGGGTGCATTTCGCGCAGGTGATGTTCGGCAGCATGATCGTGCCCACCCAGGAAACGCCGTTGGTCGCGGTGGTGTGAGGGAACATCCCATCGGCGAGGACCGGGAAGATCGGCGGACGCTGAATAGTGGTTCCCGTGGAGTCGCCGTTGGCCGCGGTGGTGACGGGCGGATCCGCCGGTAGTTCGTTGCGCGAGTTCACCGATAGTGCAAACCGATAGTGTCCTGGGTGCCCGACGGTTTCGAGGATCGAAATTGACAGCGGGTGGCCGCCTTGAGCGGGCGTCACCACTCCCGACGCGGTCGTCGGGCCACACGGCGGCGCTCCCTTGCCACCGTCGTTGGTGGCGTCCGCCGGCGGAGGCATCATCAAGGTGAAGTGCGCTTCGGCGACCGATGACGCCGAGATCAGGACACCGAGAGCGGTCGAAACGGCGAGGCGAATCATCAATCGCGTGTGCAAAACGAAACCTCCGGAAAAGAAAGCGCACGGCCAAAGCCGCAACGCTTTTTACCTCGCTTTCGACTCGGTAGGTGGGCAAAGCATCGACGAACTGCGAAAGCTGGGAGAATTGACACTTCGTGGCTGGCGTCGGTAGGGTGTGCGCCTTTGGTGGGTTCGGTGCGGGCAACGCTGGAGTGCGCAACCCCGGCCGCGGATCATCCGATAATGGCTACATGGGTCGAACAGAGGTACTGACCGCGGATGCTTCATCCGCCGGGAACCTCCGCTCCCGTGGGAGGGCAGTTACCGATCATTGCCCCTGGGTTGCTGCGGTCGTCTCCTTGCTCATCATGCCGGTCGTCGCCTGCAAGGAGTTTCACGCACTTCCCGAGATGGGGAAATGGAAGGTCCCGGACCGTCGGAACAGTCGGATTCGGGCCCATCTTCCGATGGCGGCGCAACGGAAATTGGGTTGAAAGACGCCTCATTCGACGCCGTTGAAACGCCGGCTGTTGATGCGCCCGCACGAGACGCCGGCGGCGATTCACCTGTCGAGACTGGACCGCGGTTGTTGCAGCTAGGCGAGGGATGCTCCCTGACAACAGCCTGTGCGTCGGGAAATTGTGTCGAGGGTGTCTGCTGCGATGGCCCGTGCGCGGGAATCTGCACTTCGTGCCGCCAGGCTCGGACATCGGTTCCGGATGGGACCTGCGGGTCCGTCGCGTCGGGACGAGACGACCCTCAAGGCAGGTGCGGTTCCGCCGCGGCACCTGCCAGCTGTGGGATTACCGGTCACTGCGATGGGCGAGGTGCCTGTGAGAAATACAGCAACACGACGGCTTGTGTTCCCACTTCGTGTTCCGGTTCTCAGTTCACGCCCGCCGTCTTCTGCGACGGTCTCGGTCACTGCCCTGCACCGGCTCCACGCGGCTGCGATCCCTATACCTGCGGGACCTCCTCGTGCAAGACCACCTGCGCGACCTCGGCCGATTGCACGAGCACCAACTTTTGTTCGGGCACGAGTTGCGTTCCGAAAAAAGCCCTGGGCGTTGTGTGCGCGACCTCGGACGAGTGCGGCAGCGCCATCTGCGGCGGTCGGTGTTGCTCGGCGCCATGCACCTGTCCGCAGCAAAGCGCCGGGAACCTGCTGACAAATCCCGGCTTCGACACCAACTTGACCGGTTGGAGCAACCCCGCGATCGCATCCCAGTGGAGCAGCCAGGATGTTGATGGGTGCCCGTTTTCGGGGGCGTTTCAGGTCATCAGCAGCGGCCTCGGACTCACGCAATGCGTGGCGGTGACTCCGGGGACGAATTACGACTTCGCCGGCTGGTTCCGCAACCCCACTGGCGCGGTCTATATTGTGTCCTTCTACGCGTTCTCCGACGCGACTTGTTTCACGCAAGCCCCTGGCCTGCTCGGCGAATCATTGATCGGCTCCGAAACCGACTGGACCTTCCGCTTGGTCGGTGTTTCGGTCCCGTCCACCGCCAATCACTTGCAGATCTTGATCGACACCAACAGCGGTTTGTTCGTCGACAAGCTGTCGCTTTCTAGGAACGGCGGATTCTGAGCGCTCGGTCACTTCTTGCCAGGCATCGGTCGCGCGGCGCTTTTTCGGGTGAGCTGCTTCAGCTTCGCTGACTCGTAGAACTCCAGGCACGCCATGATGGCGAGGTTGTTGCGACCCACGACGGTGGGTTTGGCGGCGTCCAGGGACCCGGCGACCTTCGAGATCTGGTCGTAGACCTCGGCCCTGTTGATGTTGCCGAGCTCGACGTACGCGTTCGCCACCCGCTGCGCGTCCTCGCCGAAAGGCGTCTTCTCGTATGCCTTCTCGAGGCATCGCGCAAAAGCGAAGGCCCGTAACAGGTCCGCCTCCGATGCTGGCCGCTCCAGGTTCGCGTGGTTGACCGGCAGCGCCCAGAGAAGCGCGGTCAGGGCCAAGATTGTCCTGGTCATGGGTTTGTCTCGCCGGCATTCTGACGCGCCACGAAAATAGCTCCAGGTCGAAGACTCGCGGCGCAGATTCGAACGCGATCTCCACCGGTTTCTGGTGCGGCCTGATCTAGACTGCCGCCCTGACTGTCAGGGAAGACGCGGGTCATGATCGAAGCGCGCAGGCTGGCTCTGCGGTTGCAGGCACCGTCGCGACCACTTGCAACAACTGGACAAACGCCACGGCGGCGATCGGCACCACCTGGATCATCGACCAGTACTAGTGGGCGACTCCCGACAACCTGTGCGCCAACACCTTGCCGCTTTACTGCGTCCAGACCGCGCCCTGAGCGCCTGAACCAGTTTGAGGCGGAGCGATCGCCGTCGATCGCTCCCGTTGTCTAGTCGTCCGCCACCCGGCCGTGCCCGTTGCCGTGCGCCGCGCGCCGCCGCCTCGCCAGGTCGCCGGCGATCTCGGCCAGCTCCTTGAGCGCGCCGGCCATGGCGGTGAGGCGCAGCTTGGAGCCGGGGACGTCGCGCCACTGGCGCAGCGGCACCTCGAGAATTTGCGCCTCGGTGATCGCCGGCACGGTCGCGTCGCCCACCAGCAGCCGGCCCAGCAGCTCGACGTCGAAGGACCAGCGTGACAGGAACGGATCGAGCAGCGCCGCCTGCAACGCGGGCGAGCGACGGAACAGCTTGGCCCCGCACTGGGTGTCATAGACCCGCGCCTGCAGGATCAGCGAGGCCAGCGTCGCGAAGATCCGGCCCAGGTAATGGCGGGTGTGGCTGCGCTGGATCTGGTTGCCCAGCAGCGAGATGCGCGCGCCGATCACCGCGACGACATCGGCGCGTTCTTCCAGCAAGCCGAGCAGGCGGCGGATCTCGCTGACCGGCGTCGACAGATCGGCGTCGAAGTAGCCGACGATCCCCGCGTCGCGCGCCAGCGCCTGCAACAGCCCCTGGCGAACCGCCTCCGCCTTTCCGCGGTTGTGCTCGAGCGCCAGCGTGTCGATGCGCCCCGGCGCGCGCCGCGCCAGCGCCGCCAGACGCGCGCCGGTTGCGTCGCGCGAGCCGTCATCGACCAGCAGCAGGCGGGTGGCCGGGATCTCCCCGCCGACCAGCGACAGCAATGCCTGGTCGTCCAGTCGCTCGGCTTCGTTGTAGCAGGGGACGACCAGGATCGACGGACGCACGACTGCCCCTCCGCTCACCGACGATTATCCTCGGAACCCTGAGAGGGTTCCGAACCTCCCGCGATGGGCTGCGGCGGGGGACCTTCCTCCGCCCGAGGCGGTGAGGCCCGTCGCGCCAGCGCCCAGTAGCTGAGGCCGGGTAGCGCGTATCCCAGCCGCGCCAGCTGGGCCGACAGCCGGGTGTCGACGTCGAGGGCCCGCGTCACCAGCGACGACAGCAGCCCGCCGGCGCGCCATTCGCCGAGATTTGCCGGACGCTGGGCCTGCCGCCGCGCGCCGCGCGCCGCCTCGGCGATGCGCTGCAGGATGCGCGGGAACAGCAGGCTGTGGAAGAGTCCGCCCTCGCGCACGATGGCCAGGCGGCAGGCCTGCAACAGCGCGCGGCATTGGCCGGGCTGGTAGCGGCGGAAGTGCTTGAGCGCCAGGTCGTGCTGGCCGTAGAGCAGGTCCCAGGCCGGCACGCTCACCACCACGAAACCGTCCGGTTGCAGGCTGGCTTCCAGAATCTCCTCGAGGAAGGCGCGGTCGTCGGCCACGTGCTCGATGACGTCGAGCAACAGCACCACGTCGAAGCGCCCGGCGGGGCGCGCGCGCGCGAAGGTCAGGCCCGGCACGGGCGGCGACGCCAGGCGCGCCAGCTCGACGTCGTCGCCGTAGTTCGCGTCGACGCAGGTGACGCCGCTGCCCGGCGGCAACTCCTGCAACACCTGCCGCCCGAGATAACCGTCGCCCGCGCCGACGTCCAGCACCTGGATGGGCTGCGCCGCGGGCACATCGCCGCCGCCAGCGACGAGCTGGGCAAAGAAGCGCGCGCGCGCGACCTCCCAGGGATGGCGCCGAAACGGCGTCGCGGGCAGCTCGGTGAGGTCCATCGCCAGAACCTACCGCGCGGGTCACGGTTGACCAAGTCCGCCGAAACCGCCGATGACTGACCAGAGTCCTTCGCGGGAGGCATGAGAACGCTCGGAGGTTCCCATGTTAAAAACGGACGATGCCGCGTCGCCCGGGTGCCGCCTTTTGGGTCACGCTGGCGTGCATCGCCGTCGCTGTCGGGCTGGCTTCGCCCGCGATCGTGCACTGTGTTCCCGGCGCGGGTCTGTCCAGCTGCCAGTGGTCGTTCAACCATCACGGCTCGACCAGCGACTGGCGCTACTTCGCCGCGATCTGGGAGGCGTCTCGCGTTAGCCTGGTCGACTTCCACCAGCTGCCGTCGTGGAATCCATATCACTGCGGAGGTCTGGTGCTGTATCAAGACCCACAGGCGCCGTTCCCCGGGCCGCTATTCCTGCTCACCTTCTGGTGGTTGCCGACCGGTGCGGCGATCAAGGTGTGGATCATCGCCCACTTCGTGGCCGGGGCGCTGGGCGCGCGCGCGCTGATCCGAGACCGCGGTGGCAACGCGCCCGAGCAGATCCTGGGCGCCGTGATCATCAGCGCCTGCGGGTTCGTGGCCTGGCACACCGGTGGCGGGCACCTGTCCTTCACGCCGTTCCTGTTCTTCCCCACCATCTTGTGGGCGTTCCGCCGTTCGCTGGCCGACCCGCGCTGGGCGGTGCTGGTCGCGGCGCTGTTCGCGCTGGCGTTCTACGAGGGGGCGACCTATCCGGTCCCGCTGATGCTGTTCGGCCTCGCCGTCGAGTCGGCGGCGCGTCTGGGCGCGGCCGCCGACCGGCGCGGCCTGCTGGTCTCGCTGGCGATCTTCGGCTTGCTCTTCCCCTTGCTGGCCGGCGCGCGGCTGTTACCGGTGCTGCACGACCTGCGCGAGCACCCGCGGCTGGTTCCGCTCGACGATCAGATGACGCTGGGTGAGGTGCTGCGCGCCTGGACCCTGCCCATGCACGAGCGCGGCTTTCCGCCCCATCCCTATGTCTGGGACGAGTTCGCCGACTACGTGGGGGTGGTGCCGGTCGCGTTGCTGGTGGCCGGCATCGCGGTCGCGGTGTTCCGGCGCGACCAGGAGACCAGGCTGCGGCGCATCGATCTGGCGCTGCTGGCGGCGCTGGTCTGGTGCGCGCTGGGCAATATCCCGGGTCCGTCGCTGTTCGGGCTGTTGCACGAGCTGCCGATCTACCAGTCGCTGCGCGTGCCCTCGCGCTTTCTGGGTCCGGCGATGGTCGGCTTTGCCCTGGTCGTGACCTCGGCGCTGCTGGCGGCGCGCCGGGCGCTGGCGGACCAGAGCCTGGACCGACGCTGGCAGCGGATCTTCGTGGGCCTGGAGCTGGCGCTGGTGGTGGTGGTCGCCGTCGACGTCGTGAGCAGCAATTCGACGCGCCTGCAGCAGGGGCTGGACCCGGTGTTGCCGCGCAGCCCGCGCGCGTCGACCGACTTCTACCAGGCCACCAGCAGCGACTACGGTCGCTTCCCGACCCATCCTGTGCGCGGGGTGGGGACCCGGCAGTGCTACGTGCCGCTGGAGTGGAAGCCGGCGCCCGGTATCGTCGACGGCAAGGTGCCGCAGCAGTGGGTCGAGCCGGCGGCGGCCGGTCAGGCGTTTCCCCACGTCTGGTCGCCGAATCAGCTCGAGCTCGAGGTCAGGCTGCGCGCCCCCGGGGTAGTGGTGGTCAACCAGAACTACGAGAGCGGCTGGCGGTCGAGCGCCGGCGAGATCGGGGCCTACACGCCCGCCACCCACCGCCAGTGGTTGCGCTCTTCGCTGCCGGCGGTCGAGACGCCGCCGGTCGGCTTGCTGTCGGTCGCGCTTCCGTCCGGGACGCACCACCTGGTCCTGCGCCACCGCCCGCCCGGCCTGGCCGCCGGCCTCGCCCTGACCCTGGTCGGTCTAGCGTTGGCGGTCTCCGCGATCCGGACGCTGTCGCCGGCGCGCATCGATCAGTTCCGTGCCGCCCTGGTGGCCCTCGGAGGGTCCCGCACCCCCCCACGATGAGCTCCGCGCGGCAAGCCGCGCTCCGCTCACGCGCACGCCAGCGCTGACGCCGGGCGCCGGTGGCGGCGCCTCGCCCGGTCGCCGACCTTTGCTGTAGTATCCGCGTCGCTCGCCCCCGATCGAAATCCGGCAAGGCCACTCGACATGAACCCGGTCATCGACTCGTCCTCCGCAGGTCCGACGCAACACACGACCCTGCGTCCGACGCTGTCGCTGGTCATCCCGATCTTCAACGAGGAAGAGATCATCCCCGAGCTGGATCGGCGCCTGCGCGAATTCCTGGGCAGCGTGGGCCAGGGAGTGGGCTCTTCCTGGGAGGTGGTGTTCATCGACGACGGATCCAAGGATCGCTCGCGCGAGATGCTGCGCGAGCTGGCGGCGCGGGAACCGCGCTACAAGGTGATCGCGCTGTCGCGCAACTTCGGGCACCAGCTGGCCATCACCGCCGGCCTCGACCGCGCCGATGGCCAGGCGGTGGTGGTGATGGACGCCGACCTGCAGGACCCTCCCGAGGTGGTGGGCGACATGCTGGCGCGCTGGCGCGAGGGCCACGAAGTGGTGTATGCCGTGCGGCAGAAGCGCCACGGCGAGACCTGGTTCAAGCGGCTGACCGCGGCGCTGTTCTACCGCTTCCTGAACGCCATGCTGGGCGTCAAGATTCCGGTCGACGCCGGCGACTTCCGGCTCATGAGCCGCCCGGTGGTGTTGACCCTGCGCGCGCTGCGCGAGCATCACCGTTTCGTGCGCGGCATGGTGGCCTGGGTCGGCTTCCGCCAGGTGGCCGTGCACTACGAACGGCCGGCGCGCTTCGCCGGCGAGACCAAGTATCCGCTGCGCAAGATGCTGCGCTTCGCGATCGACGGCATCACATCGTTCTCGATCATCCCGCTGCGCTTCGCGACCTGGCTGGGCGTGCTGTCGGGTTTCGGCGCCATCGGTGCCGGCGCCTGGGCGCTGTACGTCAAGGTGATCGAGCAGCGCGCGGTGCAGGGGTGGACCACCCTCATGATCCTGGTCGCGCTGGGATCGTCGGCGCAGCTCCTGGTGATGGGGATCCTGGGCGAGTACGTGGGCCGCATCTACGAGGAGGTGAAGCGGCGCCCGTTGTATGCGATCTCCGAGCAGCTCAACTTCGGGGACGCCGAAAAAAATCTGGTAGGGTCACCCCAGCCCACCGACCAGGCAGGAACCAAGACATGACCGGACCGCTGACCAGCAAAGGCGTCGAGGACGATGCCCTCGACGAGAAAGGGACGGGGGCGGCGGGCTCGACGGCGACCGATCCTTCCGAAGAGCCGACGACGAAGACGACGACGACGACGCTGGCGCCGACGGAACCGGGGAACGACGCGGCTTCTCCGGAAGAGGCGGTGTACGCGCCCGCCGACGTGGTGGCGGTGTTGACCGCGTCCTCCCTGCCGGCTGCGGCCCCATCGGTCCCACCGCTCACCTTGGTGGCGCGCGCGCTCGGTATCTTCGCGCTCATCGGATGGTCGGTGGGCGTCGTGCTCGGCACCATTCTGATGAAGGGGAACCTCGATCCCTTCCTGACCTCGAACCTGCTCGGGACCACCGGGCGGATGTTCCTGCTGCTGTCCATGGCCGGGGGCGCCGCGCTGTCGGTGGCCGTGTCCAGCGTGGTCCACCTGCGCCGGCGCAAACGCCCGGGCGCGGCCGCGCGTTTTTACCAGGCGGGCAAGCGGCTGTCGCCGATCGCGCTCGGCGGGTTCCTTCCTTTTCTATTTCGCTGGCGGACCTGGAATGGGCGCGACCTCACTTTCCTTTACATGGTGGCGCTGTTCAGTCTGTCGGCGTACACCGCGCTCAAGGCGTCGCTGTCCAGCCCGCCGCTGGCCAGCGGTCCGCGCGGCAAGGCGTTCTGGCGCGCGCTCGCGCGGCCGTTCACGCCGTTTCGCGACGCGCTGGCGTTGCGGCGCTGGCGCCGCCTGCCGCTGGCGTTGGTGGTGCTGGGCGGCGCGGCCTACGCGACCTTGTTCTCGATCTACACCCTGACCTTCCACCGTAACCTGCGCACCGCGGCCTACGACCTAGGTCTGGAAGACAACCTGGTTTGGAACGTCCTGCACGGCATCGGATTCTTCCGGTCGACGCCGTTCAGCGGGCCGACCGGCTCGCACTTTGGCAACCACGCCACCTTCTTCTCGTACGTCATCGCGCCGTTTTACGCGCTGGCGCAAGGGGCGGGGACGCTGCTGGTCATCCAGTCGCTGATGATCGGGATGGCTGCCATCCCGCTGTTCCTCTTCGCGCGCCGCCACGTGGGCGACTGGGCCGCCTGCCTGATCGCGCTGCTCTACCTGCTGTACCCGCCCAACCACGGCGCCAACCTGTACGAGTTCCACTACATCCCGTTCGGCGCGTTCTTCCTGTGGATGTCGCTGTTCCTGTTCGAAGCGCGGCGCGACCTGCTGGGCACGGTGTTCGTGATCCTGGCGATGTCGGTGCGCGAGGACATCGGCGGCGCCGGGGTCGCCGTGCTGGGCGCCTATCTGCTGATCTCCGGCGAGCGCCCGCGCGTGGGCCTGATCCTGGCCATCGCCGGTGGGCTGCAGTTCTGTCTGCTCAAGCTGGTGTTCATGCCGCTGGTGCTGGGCGGCGAGAGCTTCATCACCTTTTACAAGGACCTGGAACCGGCGGGACAGCAGAACTTCGGGGGCGTCATCAAGACCGTGTTCGGCAATCCGTTCTACACGCTGCACACCCTGATCGAACGCGACAAGCTGCTCTACATGCTGCAGTACCTGGTGCCGCTGGCCTTCCTGCCGCTCAGGCGTCCCATCGTCCTGCTGCTGATGATCCCCGGCTTCTTCTTCACGGTGCTGTCGACTGGCTACGCGCCGCTGATCCAGACCACCTTCCAGTACACTTTCTACTGGACCGTCTTCCTGTTCATCGGTCTGGTGGGCGTGCTGGATCGCAAGAACAGCTCGCCGCAGGTCTCGGACGGCGAGTATGTCGTGCGCAAGCGCGCGGCGCTGTTCGCCATGGCGTGCGCCATGATTCCGGTCAGCTATCAGTCGGGGGCGATCTTCCAGCGCAACACCGCCAAGGGCGGCTTTTCGCCCTACAACTTCGAGACCAGCGCGCGCGATCTGGCCGACCGTCGCACCTTCGCCGAGATCGTCAAGCTGATCCCGCGGCGCGCATCGGTCAGCGCCTCCGACAACCTGGTGCCCCAGATCTCCAACCGACCGGTGGCCTACACGCTGCGCTTCTCGGTCTTCGACGCCGAGTACATCCTGTTCTTCAGCGACCCGAGCCGGATCGAATTCCAGGAGCGGGGCAAGGTCAGCGAGGCCTTGACCTCGGGCGAGTTCGGCGTGGTCGACGTGCGGCCACCGTTCGCGGTGGCCAAGCGCGGCTATTCGACCGCCCTCAACGATCGGGTGCTGGTGCCCTGGGGGATGCGCATGCCGAGCCTGCCGCCGCCCCACCCCTGACACCGTCGACCATCGACTATCGACTAGGCGCGATGACCAAGAGAGCCTGGATGACGGCACCGGTGGCCGCCGGCGTCATCGTCGGGGTGGCGCTGGCGGCGCTCTTCGTCTGGGAGCTGCGCGCCGCCGGACCGATCGCGATCGACGACGCGTACATCACCTTCTCCTATTCGAAGAACCTGGCCACCGGGCACGGGCCGGTCTACGGCCACGGCGAGCGAGTCGAGGGCTACTCGAACTTCCTGTGGATGGTGCTGGTGGCGATCGGGTTGCGCTTCCAGACCATGGCCGATCCGTTGATCACGGCCCGCGTGGTCGCCGTTCCCTTCCTGGTGTTGCTCGCGCTTTCGACCTACGCCCTGGCGCGCGTGCGCGCTGGACGGGTGCTGGCGGTGGCGGCGATCGCGCTGCTGCTGCTGGACGCCGACGTGGTGACCGCCTTCGCGATCGGGCTCGAGTCGCTGCCCTCGGCCGCGCTGCTGACGCTGGGCTTCGCACTCTACCTGAGGTCGTGGTCGGCCCCGCGTCTGGCGCGCTGGGTGGTCCCCTCCCTGGTCGCGGTCGCGCTGACTCGCATCGACGGCTTCTTGCCGCTCGGCTACGTGCTGGCCTTCGAGGCGTTGCGCCGGCTGCTGCGACGCGAGGGCAGTGTGCGCGACTACCTGCGCTGGGCCGTCCCCGGCGCGGCGGTGTACCTGGCCTGGTTCGCCTGGCGCTGGTGGTACTACGGCCTGCCGCTGCCAGCGACCTACTACGCCAAGGCGCTGATCCCCAGGTTGCTGCCGGCGCGCGGCCGGGAGTACGTGCGCGCGGAGTGCCTGGGCACCGGGGTCTGGATCGCGTTGCCCTTCGCCGCCTGGCTGCTGGCGCGCCGGCGCCTCGATGCCCTCTTCCTGATCGCCTTCGCGCTGCTGCACGTCGCCTACGTGATCAAGGTCGGCGGCGACTGGATGCCGTACGGTCGCTTCTTGCTGCCGGTCCTGCCGGTCGCGGCGGTGATCATCGCCTGGGGCGGCGGCGACCTGGCGGCGCTGGCGCGCGCGCGGCTTGGCCGGGGCGCGCTGCCGGGCGCGGTGCTGTCCGTGCTGCTCGCGCTGGCGGCGCTGGCCTTCGTCGCCAAGAAGACCGAGCGCCACCTCACCGTCGAGCCGCTCCAGCTCGGCAAGATGGGCTATGCCGCCGAGCAAGCGGGTCACGTGCGCAAGCTCAAGAGCGCGGCGCGCCTGCTGAACCACGCGCTGCACCCGGGCGCGCGCCTGGTCACCGACTACGGCGGGGTCTTCGCCTACTACACCGACGCGGCGCCGATCGAGATGTGGGGGCTGTGCAACGCGCTCATCGCGACCCGCGGCGGCACCGAGGGGATCAATCCCATCTACGGCCGCACCTGCCCCGCGTGCTATCCCGAGCTGCGCCCGGAGTTCTTCCACGTCTGGGTGCCGATCGTGCGCGACCTGCAGGCCTTTCACAGCCACGCCCAGGTGGTGGCGCAGGTCTGGCAGACCGACACCATCGGCCGCTACCTGAATTTTCAGCGCGACTTCGTTTCGGGCCGGGTGATGATCCCGGCGACCAACCAGGCGGTCTACTTCCTGGAGCGCCGCCGCGCAGGGACGGCGTATCTGCCACGCGCCGTCGACGCCGCGATCGCGATCGACTATCCCTTCGAGCCAGGGGGGCGCACGGCGGGGTTGTAGGTCCAAAGATAGCCAGGTGAACTGGCTATCTTAAGCGCGGTGCTCGACAGACAGATTGCGGTGCGAGGGAGTCGAGGATTCGCACAGCCGCTTTGGGCTCGCGCTGGACCTATCCGAAACAAGGCACAGATGTCGCGCTCATACGTTGGTCTGGCGCAGTGCGCCGGGCTACACTTCACTCCATGAGCGGACGCGCCCGGAAGTTACTCGGTGAGGCCATGGATCTCACGGACGAGGAACGTGCGGAGGTTGCACTCGAACTGGTCGCGAGCTTGGACGGACCAAGAGACGCTGATGCCGAGGATGCTTGGGTCGCCGAGATCGAGCGTCGCGCACGAAGCGTCCTGGCTAATCCTGACGGCGGACAGGACTGGTCCTCTGCCCGCGCAGAGATCGAATCGAAGCTCCGACGGCCGTGAAGCCCATCCGGGTCGAGCCCGAGGCGAAGGAAGAGCTCGCCGCGGCCGCCGAGTGGTACGAGGAGCGGCGTGAAGGGCTCGGACTCGAGCTCATCGCGGAGGTGGACGCGGTGTTCGGAGTGATCGCTCGCCGTCCCGGCCGCTTCCCTCTCTACCCGCGCGTGGCACCCGAACTTGGTGTTCGGCGCGCCGCCGCCCGTCGCTTCCCTTATTCGATCGCGTTCATCGATCTCGCCACGGTCATTCGTGTCCTGGCCGTCGCCCATGAAAAGCGGCGTCCCGGCTACTGGGTGGGGCGTTTGAAGGGGGCTTGACTTACCGTTTGATCGCGATGGCCAGGATGGGTTGAGTCGATCTTTCGCTTGAACCCAAGAACCTGCTCGTCGAGCTGGGGACGGTGCGCGCCGTTCCTGGGTCATGGCCTGTTGGTTGCTTGTCCAGAGAACAGTCAAACTGCGCCGGGATCCGACCTGGCGACCTGGCGTCTTGGCGTTTATCAGGGTTCGGCGTCGACCAGGCGTTTTCCCTCGGCCGACAAGAACTTCGGGTGGGCCAGCCCCAGGCGCGCCAGCCGGAACTGCGCGGCGGCGCCCAGCACCCCCAGGCCGTAGCGCACGCTCTTTGCGAAGCCGATCGAGGACGCCTCTTCGAAGTACTTCGTGGGGCAGGTCACCTCGGCGATCTTGAAGCCGAAGTGGACCGCCTGCACCAGCATCTGGTTGTCGAACACGAAGCCCTCGGCGTTCTCGTTGAGCGGCAGCGTGGTCAGCAGACGGCGCGAGAAGGCGCGATAGCCGGTGTGGTACTCCGACAGCTTCTCGCGCAAGAGCAAGTTCTCGACCAGCGTGAGGAAACGGTTGGCGACGTACTTGTACCTGGGCATGCCGCCCTTGAGGCTGCCGCCGCCCAGGATGCGCGAGCCGAGCGCGACGTCGTACAGCCCGCTGGCCACGCAATGGGCCAGCGCCGGCACCAGCTTGGGCGTGTACTGGTAGTCAGGGTGAACCATGATCACGATGTCGGCGCCGCGTGCGAGCGCGGCCGTGTAGCAGGTCTTCTGGTTGCCGCCGTAGCCGCGGTTCCTGGCGTGCACCAGCGTGTGCAAACCCAGCCGGCGCGCCAGCTCGGCGGTTCCATCGGTCGAGCCGTCATCGACCAGGATCTTGTCGTCGACCAGCGCGGGGATCTCGGACACGGTGCGCTCCAGCGTCTGAGCCGCGTTGTAGGCCGGCATGACCACCGCGATCTTCTTTCCGTCAATCATGCGAAGGCGTCCAAGGTGTCCGACAGGTAACCTTATTTTTTCTTCCTCGACAAGGCGGTGAGGGTGACGAGTTCGGAACTGTTTCCTGTCGACAGCGAGCCCGGGGAAAACTAAGAATGCATATCATGGCGAACAGTTTCGGTAGTCGGTCCGTCCTCAAGGTGGCAACCCGCGAGTACGAGATCCATCGGCTCTCGGCGCTGGAGAAGGCCGGCATGGCGCCTGGACGATTGCCGTTCTCGTTGCGCATCCTGCTCGAGAACTTGCTGCGTACCGAGGATGGCCGTGCCGTGAAGGAAGCCGACATCCGCACGCTGGCCGCCTGGGATGCGCGAGCCGAGCCGTCGAAGGAGATCGCCTTCATGCCCAGCCGCGTGTTGCTGCAGGACTTCACGGGCGTGCCCGCGGTGGTCGACCTGGCGGCCATGCGCGAGGCGATGCGGCGGCTGGGCGGCGACGCCACCAAGATCAACCCGCTCTTGCCGGCCGAGCTGGTGATCGATCACTCGGTGCAGGTCGACGAGTTCGGCACACCGCAGGCGCTGTCGCTCAACGCCGCCATCGAGTTCCAGCGCAACAAGGAACGCTACGCGTTCCTGCGCTGGGGACAGTCGGCGTTCCGCAACTTCGCCGTGGTCCCGCCCGACACCGGCATCGTGCACCAGGTCAACCTCGAGTACCTGGCGCGCGTGGTCTTCACGACCGACGGTGCCGGCGGCCGCATGCCGCAGGCCTATCCCGACACCGTGGTCGGCACCGACTCGCACACCACGATGATCAACGGCCTCGGGGTGCTGGGCTGGGGCGTGGGCGGCATCGAGGCCGAGGCGGCGATGCTGGGCCAGCCGATGTCGATGTTGATCCCGCAGGTGGTCGGGTTCCGGCTGCACGGCGCGCTTCGCGAGGGATCGACCGCCACCGATCTGGTGCTCACCGTCACGGAGATGCTGCGCAGGAAGGGGGTGGTCGGTAAGTTCGTGGAGTTCTTCGGACCCGGCGTCGCGGCGCTGTCGCTGGCCGACCGCGCGACCATCGCCAACATGGCGCCCGAGTACGGCGCGACCTGCGGCATCTTCCCCATCGACGCCGAGACGCTGCGTTACCTGCGCCTGTCGGGGCGCTCGGAGGATCAGATCGCGCTCGTCGACGCCTACGCGCGCGAGCAGGGCCTCTTTCACGGCCCCGAGACCGCGGAGTCGGAGTACTCGAGCACGCTGGACCTGGATCTCGCCGGCGTGGTGCCCAGCGTCGCCGGGCCCAAGCGTCCTCAGGATCGCGTCGCCCTGTCGGGCACGCGCGCCTCGTTCGAGCAGGCGCTGCCCTCGCTGGTCAAGCCCAGAAAGAAGGCGGTCGTGGCGGATTCGTCGTCGGACTCGTTCGTGGGGTCATCCTCGTCGGTGATCACCAGCATCGGCTATGCGCCGGCGCTGGTCGAGCCCGACGTGGGCAACGGCTCGGTGGTGATCGCCGCCATCACCAGCTGCACCAACACCTCGAACCCCTCGGTGATGGTGGCGGCGGGGCTGGTGGCCAAGAAGGCGGTCGAGCGTGGGCTCAACACCAAGCCGTGGGTCAAGACCTCGCTGGCGCCCGGGTCGAAGGTGGTCACCGAGTACCTCGACGCCGCCCAGCTGACGCCGTACCTGGACCAGCTACGCTTTCACACCGTCGGTTACGGCTGCACCACCTGCATCGGCAACTCCGGGCCGCTGCCGGCCAGCATCTCGCAGGCCATCGACGAGCGCGACCTGGTGGTGGCGTCGGTGCTGTCGGGCAACCGCAACTTCGAGGGCCGCATCAACCCGGAGGTGCGCGCCAACTACCTGATGTCGCCGCCGCTGGTGGTGGCGTTCGCGCTGGCCGGGCGCATCGACATCGACCTCGAGACCGAGTCGCTGGGCACGGACAAGGCTGGCAAGCCGGTCTTCCTCAAGGAGATCTGGCCTTCGGCCCAGGAGGTCAACACCGCGATGGCCGCCATCAAGCCCGAGATGTTCAAGAAGAGCTACAGCGTGGTCTTCGAAGGCGACGACCGCTGGCGCGGGCTGGACGTGCCCAAGGGCGAGGTCTACGTCTGGGATCAGGCCTCGACGTACATCAAGCACCCACCCTACTTCGTGGGCATGACCAGGTCTCCGGGCGCGGTGAAGGATCTGGGCGGCGCGCGCGTGCTGGCCGTGCTGGGCGATAGCGTCACCACCGATCACATCTCACCGGCCGGGTCGATCAAGAAGGACGGCCCCGCGGGGCGCTATCTCCTTTCGCACGGGGTCGACGTCAAGGACTTCAACTCCTACGGCTCGCGGCGCGGAAACCACGAGGTGATGGTGCGCGGCACCTTCGCCAACGTGCGCTTGCGAAATCTGCTGGCACCCGGCACCGAGGGCGGCGTGACCCGCCACCTGCCCGGCGGCGAGGCCATGTCGATCTTCGACGCCGCGGAGAGGTACGCCGCCGAGAAGGTGCCGCTGTTCGTGCTGGCCGGCAAGGAGTACGGCAGCGGCTCGTCGCGCGACTGGGCCGCCAAGGGACCGCTCTTGCTGGGTGTGCGCGCGGTCATCGCCGAGAGCTACGAGCGCATCCACCGCTCGAACCTGGTCGGCATGGGCATCCTGCCGCTGCAGTTCTTGTCGGGCCAGAACGCCAGCTTGCTCGGGCTGACCGGCGAAGAGGTGTACGCCACGGTGGGCCTGCCGGCCCTGCTCGACGGCGGCTTCGCCGGGGGCCGCGAGCTCGGCATCCGCGCGACGCGCGCCGACGGCACGACCGTCGACTTCAAGACCCAGGTGCGCATCGACACCCCGCAGGAGATCTCCTACTACCAGCACGGCGGCATCCTGCAGTACGTCCTGCGCCAGCTGGCCGCGTAGCGGCAACGACTCTCGCCTTCCGATCGTTGGCCAACGCGGCAACCAAGTTGCCGTCCGGGTGCGGCGGCGCGGGCGCCGTCATTGGCGTTTGCGGGCAGGATCGCCTGGCCCCGCGCTTGCTGAAGCTCCCTGCCGAGGAGGAGTTCATATGGCGCAGGGAATCGCTTCGATCGGTGGCCGGCGGATCCATCGGTTCGCTCGGTGGTTGGGCCTGGCGGCGGCGCTGCCGCTGCTGTGGGCCTGCGTCGACCGCACGGTCACGCCGCCCGAGAATCACCCGGACCAGGTTGGCCCGAGCAACTTCCCGGCGTCGCTGGAAAGCAAGCTCGACATCCTGTTCATGATCGACAACTCGCAGTCGATGGAGTCGCTGCAAAAGAAGCTGCTCGATCAATTCCCACGGTTCATGGAGCGGCTAAAAGAAGTCCGCACGGCGGACGGGGCGGGGAAGGCCCTGCCCGACATCCACGTGGCGGTGATCTCGTCCGACACCGGACCCGGTAAGTTCCTGGCCACGCCTGGTTGCAACTTGGGCGGCGACGGCGGGCAGTTTCGCTACCAGCCCACCGGGACTTGCACGGCGTCTCCGCTCCACGCCACGCCGGCCCAGCAAACCTTCCTGGCGGCGGCCAGGAACCAGACGGTGAAGAATTACGACGGCGACATCAGCGACGCATTCAAATGCATCGCCGCGCTGGGCGACAAAGGTTGCGGCTTCGAAGGCCAGCTCAAGGCGGTGCGCTGGGCGCTCGATCCCAGCTCCGTTCCCCCCGGCAATGAAGGATTTCTCCGCTCCGACGCCTACCTGGCGGTGATTCTGATCACCAACGAGGACGACTGCTCTGTGCCCGACGACTCCGACCTGATCGATCCTGGGCAGACCCGCATGAGCGATCCGCTGGGCCCCTACTGGTCGT
Organism: Polyangia bacterium; assembly: GCA_035696125.1. GTDB lineage: Bacteria > Myxococcota_A > Polyangia > Fen-1088 > Fen-1088 > DASRQZ01. The sequence goes on along the minus strand of DASRQZ010000034.1, from coordinate 2,709 downwards.
TCCGCTGCAACGAGTTCGGTCACCTGTGCAACATCAACGGCACCCTCCAGCCGCCGCCCCGCGGTCCGGCAGACGGCCTGCAGGGCTGCGTGTCCAACGAGACCGACAGCGGGCGGTTGACCAAGGTGCGCGACGAGGTCGCTTTCCTGCGCAGCCTCAAGACCGACCCCGACAACCAGATCTTCGTGGCCGCCATCAGCGGCGTGCCGGAGCGCTACGGGATCGAGATGATCAAGCGCGCCGACGACTTCGAGCCGCATCCCAACGTCAAGCCGACCTGCACCAACGGTGACGAGTTCGCCGATCCGGCGGTGCGGATCAAGCAATGGGCCGACAGCTTCCACGGCCATGGGCTGATGCAGAGCATCTGCGATGATGACTTCAAAGAGTCATTGCGCACGATCGCCGATGGCATCGTCATGCTGGTCAAGCCCCATTGCATCCAGGGCACCGTGGTCGACCGCGATCCCGCGACGCCCGCGCTCGAGCCCGAATGCCAGGTCAGCGACACCTTCATCGATGCGCAGGGACGCACCCGCGACGCGGCCATCCACGCCTGCGCGCAGGACCCGGCGCCGCCCTGCTGGTCCCTCGACGACGACGGCATGTGCACCCCGGGCAAGGTGATCCACGTCGTCCGCGGCCCCGACGGCCCGCCGGACGCCGCCACCACCCACGTCGCCTGCGCGCTGTGCATCGAAGGCGTCGCGCGCGCCGGCTGCCCCTGCGTCGCCGGCAAGGAAGTCGCCGGCTGCCTGCGCTGAACCAGCGCGGGGGTTCGCGGCGCTACCTCGCCCGGGCGGCCAGCTCGCGTCGAGCCTCCGCTTCGCGCCGCCACTGCTCGCGCACCTGCTGGTGCAGACCGTCGAAGTCCGGCCTGAACGGGCGGTCCTCGAGCACCTCGATCCGCTCGATGCGGTCGAGGCGGAACATGCGCGCCAGGCCCGAGGCGGTGTCGCGGGTCAGCAGGTACCAGGCCGGCACCTCGACCAGAAGGCCGTGCGGCTCGACCACGCGGGTCGATCCCCGGCCGTGGCGGTCCAGGTAGTCGAAGCCCAGGCACAGGTTGGCCGAGAAGGCGCGCTCGAAGGCGCCCAGCACCTCGGCCGAGGGGCGGCCCAGCTCTTTCACGATGCGCGGCGCCGCCGGCCGGCCGATCACGATCCGGCGCACCAGGCGGCGCAGGGCCTTGACCCGCTCGGCCGGCAAGCTGCCGAGCGCCTTGTCCAGCGCGGCGCGCGCCGCGTGGCTCCAGGGCACGGCGCTCACGCTCTCGGTCAGCCTGGTGGCCAGCCACAGCGAGGCCAGCTCGTCGACGGTCAGGTGCACCGAGGCGATGCCTCGGCCGCGCTCGAGCCGGATGCCGCCACCCGGTCCGGTGTCGGCCTGGATGGGCCAGCCGCGCTCGCGTAGCGTTCCCAGATCCCGGAGCACCGTCCGGGTGCTGACCTCGAGCGCGGCCGCGATCTCCGCCAGGTGGGTGATGTCGCGCGCGCGCAGGAAGTCGAGCAGATCCATCACGCGGTCGACGCGGGCCATTGGCGACAGTTTCTGTCGCCCATCGGTCGTAGACAAGAGGGCAGGGAGGACTCCATGGAACGACACATCGACAACCTGTTCATCGACGATGGCGGCGGTGCCAGCTCGACCACCACCAGCCCGGCCCCGGCGCCGATCGTCTTTCTGCACTCGGCCGCCGGCAACACCACGCACTTCTCGGCCCAGCTCGCGCACATGCGCGGCGGCCGGCGCGCGATCGCGCTCGACTTTCGCGGCCACGGTCGGTCGGCGCCCCCACCCGACGGCGACTACTCGATCGCGGGCCTGGCCGCCGATGTCGCGCGCGTGGTCGATGCCCTCGATCTCGGGCGCTTCGTGCTCGCGGGCCACAGCATGGGCGGCGCCGCCGCCGCGGCCTACGCCGGCGCGCACCCGGAGCGCCTCGCCGGCCTGCTGCTGCTGGATCCCGCCTCCGACGGGCGCGCGCTGCCCGCCGAGCTGCGCGCCGCCATCATCAGCGCGCTGCGCTCACCCGCGTATCTGAGGGCGGTCGAGGACTACTGGGCGCCGATGCTGGAGCCGTCGTCGCCCGCGGTGCGCGCCCGCCTGGCGGCCGACCTGCGCAGCACCCCCCGGCAGGCCGTGGTCGGGACGCTGGCGTCGCTGTTCGAGTTCGATCCGGTGACGCCGCTGCGCCGTTATGCGGGACCGGCGCTGGCGCTGATCACCCGCTTCAACGAAACACCGGCCTCTTACCAGGAGCTGGTGCCGCGCATCCCCCATCGCCGGATCGACGGCGTGGGGCACTGGCTGCACCTGGACGCGCCCGAGGTGGTGAACCGAGAGATCGACCGGTTTCTGACTGCCGATCAGTCGCGCGGCTGATTTCAGAAAGTGCAGGCGCCGGGCTGGTCCGCCAGCAGGCACAGAGCGTCGCACGGGCAGATCACCGCGCCGAGGCACACCCCGCCGGGCGTACAGTCGTTGTCGGTCCAGCAGGTCCGCGAATGGCTCACCGACGAGAGCAGCTTGCAGACGCCGGTGGCCTTGGCGCCCGCGGAGTCGCAGCTGGCGCCGGCGCACTCCTGGAGCGGGCCGCAGTCAGAGTCCATCCCGCAGCAGCCCTTCCCGGCCGGGGCGCAGCGTCCCGCGTCGGCGCAGGCGCCCTGGTGGGCCACGGCGACGCCCGCGCACTGGGCCTCGCAGGGG
>DASRQZ010000033.1:0-38558 GCA_035696125.1 Polyangia bacterium | reverse complement strand
GTAGGGCTCCCGTACGGCGAGGGAACGCAGGGTGGGGACCTTGAAGCGGTTCATGTGCTGCCATTTCTTGGTAATCAGAGCCTGCCCGGGATCGCTCGACCGCTTGATCGCGCCGGTGGCTTTCTCTCGAAACGTGTAAAGCGGCAAGTCCGGCGTCCGCTGGGTCTCGTCGCTGACACCGATGTCCATGAGGCGACCCTCCGAGTTGGTTCCGACGTTCGGGGTGTTGTGGCAGGCTCCGCAAGTCGCCGTGATGTCGGCTCGCCCGAGATCGTCGTTGAAGCCCGACACACCGCTGACCGTGAACTCTCGCGTGTTGAACAGACGTTCCCCTTCGGCAATTTGTCGCCGCGCCCGGTCGCGTGACGAGTCGCCGGGCAGATCTCGCCAGGCCTGGTAAAGCGTGAACGACGCTGGAGTGTAGCTGCGGCCCTGCGGGTCGATCTGTGCGAATGAGTTGATCCCCCAGTAGAACGGCACCTGGGCGAGAAAGGTTGGACCGCCGTGAGCGCCGTCCTCGTTCAGGGGCCCGGCGTCGATGTGCAGGAACTGCGCGGTGTAGATGCCCAGCTCGCCGCGGACCATGGTGGTGACCACCTCGTCCGAGGGCACCGCTCCCTGCGCGTGACCGGTGATCGCGTCCTTCGCCTGCTGGCGCAGGCTCGCGGTCAGGGTTGCGCACGGTATCGTTTCTCGCCCGTCCCACATCAGCGTGGTGTTGAAACGCAGGTTCGCCATCAGCGGAGAACGCCGGAACAGGGACAGCTCGCTCGCGGATGCGAAGCCGTAGGGATCGTCCACGGCGACCAGCTCGAAATCGGCCTCCCAGTTGGGGACCGGAAGTCCGATGCGGATCAGCGCTTTCGTCAGCAGCATGGAGTACGCGCTTCGTCGTGCTGTCGGGGTGGAGACGTCCGCACGTGGGCTGTTGGTGCCGTCCCTGGTCCGGAAGATCGGCTCGAGCTCGTCGTTGGCGGTGGCCGTCTGGTTCGTCGCAACCCGTATCGAACAAGATGCAGTCAGATACGTGATCCCGTCGTCGAACCGCTCCTGAAAAGAGGATGGGGTCGTGGTCCATCCCTGCTGGTCACCGTGGCAGGTCTCGCAGTGGCGGCCGTTGGTTCCGAGAGGTCGCGTGCGGGCAAAATCATCCAGGCTGGCCACGCCGCCGTTCAGCGCCACATCCGGCATTCTCTGATCGGCGAACCTTCCGAACACGTTCGCCGGGCCGATGAGGACCTGGCCGATGGTCCCGGTCTGAGGTCTGCCGTCGGTTGGCGGAGCCGGCCCGCCGCCGCCGTCCCGCAGCATCGCTTGCCCACCGCCATCGCCACCGCCGAGCGGCGGCGGTGGCCCGCCGCCATCGTTGGGGGCGATACAGACGCTGCCCCCGTCGGGAACGACGAATCCCCCATCATCCGTGCTGAAGTCGAAATGCGGGTAGAGATCCTCGAGCGCCGGGGTCTGGCAAAGGCCGCCGCCATCGGCTGCGTCCACCGCGCTCCCTCCATCACTGGGCGCGTCCGCCGTCGCGCCGGCGTCCGATGGAGCCGCGTCCGCCGGCGCGCCGCCGTCGTCGAGCGGGCCCGGGTTGCTTGCTTGCTGGCAAGCGCCCACGACAAGGAGAGTTGAAAGAGAACCCCAAACCGCAGTGGATCCTGGATGACGCATTGATTGACCTCGCTCGAGGGTGTGCGAAGTCCCAAGGGTCGTTTCCACGCCTGTCCATCATGTGTCCGGGATGTGTCCGAACGTGTCCGGTGTGCTCAGCCGAGCGCGAGACGGAACGTGCTCCCGGCTCCCGGTTCGCTTTGCACCGACACACTGCCCTGATGGAGGATCGCGACCAGCTTCACGAAGGTCAGTCCCAGTCCCAGACCGCCGGTCGAGCGGCTTCGGCTGCGGTCGGCACGAAAGAACGGCTCGAAGACGTGGGGGACGTCCGCCGCCTCGACGCCCTGGCCATGATCACCGACCAGGACCGCGCCGCCGGCGTCGATGGCGAGACGGATCTCCGAGCCGAGCGGCGAGTACTTGCGCGCGTTGTCGAGCAGGTTCATCACGGCTCGCCGCACCAGCGTCCGGTCCACCTCGCGCAGCACGGGCGCCGACGCGAGGTTGACCGTCAGGAGCGACCCGGGCGCGCGGACACGGAAGTCGTCGGCGATCTCGGCGACCAGGTCGCGCAAGTCGAGCTGGACGCGCTGCATGGGCCAGGCCTCGCGCGCGCGCGGTGAGGCAAGGTCCAGTCGCAGCGTCTCGATGATGCTCTCGAGCAGCGATTCCAGCTCGCGAAGATCGCGGGCCAGCTCGCCGATGTAGCGGGTCGCTTCCGCGGGCTTGTTCTCGGTGAGCTCGAGCAGCACGGCCATCCGGGCCATCGGGGTGCGCAGCTCGTGCGATACGTTGGCCAGCAGCTCACGCTCTCGCAGCCGAAGCTCGCCGATCCGCTCGGCCATGGTGTTGAAGGCCTGTGCCGTTCGACTGACTTCGTCCGAGCCCGAAGCGTTGGCGCGCTGACCGAGATCGCCCTCGCCAAACCGGCGCGCGGCGTCCGCAAGCGCCCCGAGCTTGCGGGTCATCGCCGCCGTCACCGGAAACGAAAGCAGCACCAGTCCAACCATCGACGCCACGAGGGGAATAGCGAACGGGGCGACGGGCAGGGACGGCTCGGCGGGACGCACGACGACCTGAAGTCCGCCGGGAGCCATGAACATCTCGGGCGGCGTCCGCCCCGGTCTCGGGATCAGCAGACTTTCCGGGCGCGTCCGGCGTGGCCCGTCGTCGAGGGCAGCGCCGTCGTCGGACGGCGGGGGCGGCGGCGGCGACGGGCCACCTCCGACGAACCGCACGGGGCCGCCGAACGGCGGGCGCATCGGCGTGAACCGATTCGGCCGCGGCGGAATCGGCGGCCGGACGTTGGTGGCGACCAGCGCCCCGTCGGGGGCATACACCGAGACCTCGTCGTTCGCCTCGAGGGCCTCGTCGAGGAGGCGCTGGCGGGTCGTCGCGTCGGCGGTTGCCAGCGACCGGGCGAGCCCGTCCCCGGATGAGGGGGGGCGCGGCACCAACCGGCGTCGCATGACCGCGAACGTGGCGATGGAGACGCTCGTCAGGACGATGAGCACCGCGACCCCGTAGGCAATGATCCGCAGCCTCATGGAACCCGGTCATTCGCCAGCATGTAGCCGGCGCCCCGCACCGTGCGCAGCAGCGAAGGCCGCCGAGAGTCCTCGCGCAGCTTGTGGCGCAGGCGGGAGATCCGCACATCGATCGAACGATCGAAGGACTCCTCGGCGGACCCCTGCGCCAGCTCCAGCAACTGCTCGCGACTCACCACGCGATTCGCCCGCTCTGCCAGCACCCGGAGGATGTTGAACTCGTAGGTCGTGAGGTGGAGCGGTCGACCGCGCAGCGAGCCGGTCATCGGCTCGAGGTTCAGCTCCAGCTCGCCCACTTTGAGCGATTGCGCGCCAGGACCGACCTGCCCGCGCGCCCGACGAACCGTCGCGCGGATCCGCGCCAGTAGCTCGCGCACGGAGAAAGGCTTCGTGACGTAGTCGTCCGCGCCCAGCTCGAGGCCCATCACCCGGTCGATCTCGGCGGTGCGCGCGGTGGTCATGATGATCGGGAACGCCTGGCGCTCACGCACCCGCCGGCACACCGCGTATCCATCGAGCAGTGGCAGCATGACGTCGAGCACCATCGCGTCGAACGCGCTGCGCTCGACCTCGCGAAGCGCCTCTACTCCGTCGGCCACCTTGACGACGACCAGCCCGTTTTGCTCCAGGAACTCGCCGATGAAGGTGGCCAGGCGGTCGTCGTCCTCGACCAGGAGCACCGTGATGCGAGTCTCCATGGCGCGATGATATCAGCCTCCACCTGCCGAGCCGTTGTGTCGATTTGTGTCCGCGCTGGGTCGTGTCACGCCGCCGAATCGACGGTCAGGCGGCTGCGCTCGTCTGCTCGCCGGACATGATCCCTGCCGGGGCTGGTTCGATGGGACCTATCTCGCGCAGGGGTGGGACCCTCAGGATGGCGCCGGCAAGCCGCAAGCCAGAACGCAAGCCAGAAGATGAGATCTTGCCTGACGGTGTCGCGCGCGATCTCGATCTCGAGATTTCGGTCCGCAAGGCGCGAGGTGCGAAGCGCGAACTGTGAGACTGCTTACAGATCGTGGTCAGGTGTCGAAGGAATTTCAATCCTTCACACCGCTTCGAAATGAGCGGCGTACAATCAGGCGCTTCGTCGGCTGGGCCGTTCGACTGTGCACCCAGGCGGTGGTGAGGCGGAAGGAAGGTGGTCATGCATGGGGACAGTTCAACGACCGGATCCTCCGAGGATCTCGGGACCAACGGAGACTCGGCGGAACGACCTGTGCTCGAAGGCGGATCCGAGGGAGTTCCCGAGGCCACGGACGAAGGAAGCGAGTCCGAACAGATCGGATTCTCTGGCTCGTGCCAGACGACGCTGATTGATTGGATTCAGCTCGTGCAGATGGGGCGCCGAGACGCGGTGATCCATGTTCATGCCCACGACGGGAAGGAAGGCTCGCTCTGGTGCCGAGGCGGTGACATCATCGACGCTGCCGGCGATGGCGTCGTCGGTGAGACCGCGGTCTTTCGAATCTTGTCCTGGACGGGAGGCAGCGTCACCGTCGAGTTTGGAGCGACCGATCGCTCATGCCAGATACAGACACCGACCACCGGGTTGCTGCTCCGAGCGGCCTATCGAAGGGACTCTGGCGTTCATGAGATCGTGACTCAGCCGAGCGGCGGGCAGAGCGCGCCGGCGCTCCGGACGTTCGACTCCACCGACGAGGTCACGGAGGTGTCCGACCAGTCGGCCCCGTTCCGCTACCACCAGCAGCCGCAGGAGCTGCAACCTCGACCGCGACCTCGAGAGACCAGCCCTGAGCGCCGGCGATTCTCGCTGGGCTTCGCGATCAGCGGGGGCCTGTCGGTGCTGCTGCTGTTTTCCGTGCTGGCCTCGCTCTGGACGTACGTGACGCGCGCGCGGGTGGGCACGCCGCCGCCGCCGCCCGAGCGGGCAGCCGCGCGCGACGACGCGCCCACCCGGGGAGCTCTGCTCCGGGCTACGTGGGACAGCAACCCGGCGGCCCCGCCATCCCCATCATCCCAGCCCGCGGCGCCGGCGCGGCTCCCGAGGGCAGATTCGCCGCTGCTCCCCAAGGCAAGCGCAGGGCTGGCGCGCCGGCGCGCGGCGATGGCCCTCGCGCGTCCGTCCGCTGCGCCCCGGCCGAGCACGCTCACCCCGCGCGAGTTCGAGGAGTTCAAAGCGTCGGCATCAAGCAACATGAAGGCCGCGGCTACCAGTGAAGGCCGTCCTCGCATCCAGATCATCGAAGAACCAGCCGCACGCGAGCAACCCCGGGTCCGGATCATCGACGAACGTCAACCTCACATCGAGGCGGTTGAGTGATGTTGCGCCGAGGTGCTGACTGGCGCTTTCGGTGGTCCGTGTCGATCGCCGTCCTGGTGGTGCTCGTGGGCCTCTGTCCGCCGGCGTTTGCCGACGAGGTCGAGGCCCAGGATCCGTCTCCAGTGGCGGTGGCCGAGCGGCGGGCGGGGGAAGCTTTTCAGGCCTATACCCGGAAGGAGTACAGGGCTGCGATCGCTCTTTATGTCGAAGCCTACGAAGCGGCGCCGAATGGCTCGATCCTCTTCAACATCGCACGCATCTACGACCTGAAGCTGCGCAACCCCCAGCTGGCGATCACATTCTATCGCCGCTATGTCGCCGATCCCGGCGCGCAGATCGAGCACCTTGAAACCGCCAATCAGCGGCTCCGGTCCCTGCGCGGTGCAGAGGCTGTCTACCAGGCTACGCAGGGTGGCTCGCTCGAGGGTGGCTCCCTGGCACAACGCGCGGACGCGGGGGCACCGCCACCGATGGAGGCCGGGATCTCCCGCGAGCGCCAGAGTGGCTGGTCGACGTTGCGGTGGGCGGGCGCGGCGCTCGGCGTCGCGGGATTGACCGGCGTCGGGGTTGGCAGCGCTTTTGGGATGGCCGCGATGTCGCACGCGGACACCGCGAAGTCGCTTTGCGATGGCAACGCCTGCTCGTCTCAGCGCGGGGTCGACGCGGCAAAGACCGCCAGCACCGACGCTACCTTCTCGAATGTTGGCTTCGCCGTGGGTGGCGCGCTGCTGGTTGCCGGCGTCTCGTTGTTCTTGCTGGGCGGCGACCGTGCGCCGGAAGCTCCGGCGGTTCACTTGCGGGCCCAGGCGAGCTCTTCGGCGACCTCGTTACAGGTGGTGGGGTCGTGGTGAGGAGCTCATGATGATGTCCAGGCGGCGGTTCGGGTTGGCATGCGGCGTTCTGTCGACGCTGGCGCAGGTGGCGTGTTCGCAGGTCCTGGACATACCGAGCGATCCCATGTTGGCGGCGACCGGTCCCTGGCGCTGTCTGAGCCAGACACCCGTGGCGACGCCGGTCGCGACCAGCGCGCAGGCGAACGTACGCGTGCAAGCCTGCAACTTCATCACGGATTGCACGACCAGCGTCACCGGCCTCACGGCCCGCGTTTGCGACAAGCGAGACGTCGGCTGCAATAGTCCTCGCGTGAGCGGCATCGCCGACACCAACGGCGAGCTTCGTTTCCAGGTCCCGACCGCCGGCGGCGGCTTCGACGGCTATCTCCTGATCGATTCGCAGGTGGCATCCTGCACCGACCCCGCGGCCTTCGGTGTCGTGGCCGGACAGGTCCTGTGTGGTCTGGTAGCCCCCATGTGCGATCTGGGCGCCCCGGACGCGCGCTGCTACCTGAAGCTCCTCGCGCCCACGATGCTGTTCTTCAATCCTCCCATCGTCGGGGACCTGGAGTCGCCGATCGCGCTACAGATGTTTCCAACCTCCGGTCTTCCGGCGGTCATCAGCGCCGCCGGTATCCAGATCGACCCGACCGCGGGCAGTCTCTTCATTCAGTCGGTCGATTGCGACGGCCAGCCCGCGACCGCGGTGCACTATCAGGTCGACCACGTGGGAGGGAGCGTCAGTTCGCTTTATCTCAGCAACGGAATCATCAGCAAGAACGCGACACAGACGGATTCGACGGGCGTCGGCGGCTTCGTGGGAGTCCCGCCCGGCTTCGTGACGGTCACCGGTTACAACAGCGACTCGGTGGCAATCGGCGAGGTCGGAGTTCAGGTGGCCGCCTCGATGCTGACCTATACCGTGCTGGTGCCCGCTCGGTAGAAGTGGCTCTTGTCCAACAAACGCAAGCCCAGGAACTCCGTTTCCGACCGTGTTCGGTGTTCTAGCTTCTAACTGGCCGATTCTGCGGATTCGGTGCACGGTGGTTGGGTCGGTGGGCATAGCTGGGCGAGGTGTCATCAGTTTTCAGTTTTCAGTCGACAGGAAAAGGTGACGGACTCCGAGGTGCCGGCCGTGCTCCAGGTCGCGCCACCGTCGGTGGTGCGGAAGGTGCCGCCGTTGGCCAGCCCGGCATAGACCACCGCCGGATTCGACGGGGCCGACGCCACGACGCTGACGGAGACAACCCGGACACCATTGCTGACCGACGTCCAGACGCCATTGCCACCGACGGCGCCGCTGGTGCGAAATACGCCCGTGCTGGAGGAGCAGCCGTCGTTGCAGTCCAGCGTGCCGTCGTGGTCGCCGTCAGCATCGGCGACGCCGCAGCCACAGACTCCGGCCACCACCTTGGCGGCGTCGCCGGGGCAGCCGTCCAGGCAATCGGGCGCGCCGTCACCGTCGCCGTCGCGATCGGAGACGCCGCAGCCGCACGCGCCCGGCTGGATCTTCGCCGCGTCGGCGGAGCAGGCGTCGTGGCAATCGGAGGTGCCGTCGTGATCGCCGTCGGTATCGACGGCGCCGCAACCGCAGACGCCGGGGCTGGCCTTGTGCGCGTCCTGCGCGCAGCCATCCTGGCAGTCGGGCGTCCCGTCGCCGTCGCTGTCGCGATCGGAGATCCCGCAGCCGCACGCGCCGGGCGTGGTCTTGCCCGGATCCTGCGCGCACGCGTCGTCGCAGTCCGAGCTGCCGTCGCCGTCCGTGTCGGCGTCGCTGCGGCCACAGCCGCACGCGCCGGGGTCGGTCTTGCCGGCGTCGCCGGGGCAGCGGTCCTGGCAGTCGGGGACGCCGTCGCCATCGCCGTAACCACACGCGCCCTCGTCCGCCTTGTGCCCGTCGGCCGGGCAGGCGTCGTTGCAATCGAGGACGCCGTCGCCGTCGCTGTCGACGTCCGCGAAGCCGCAGCCGCAGGCGCCAGGCTCGACCTTGGCTCGGTCGGCGGCGCAGGCGTCCCGACAGTCGGGCGTTCCGTCGGCGTCGGCGTCGACGTCGGAGGTCCCGCAGCCACAGGCGCCGGGCAAGATCTTGCTGTGATCCAGCGGGCATGCGTCCACGCAGTCCGCCACGCCGTCCGTGTCACCGTCGGCGTCGCTGATCCCGCAGCCGCACACTCCGGCCGCGGTCTTGCCCGGATCCGTGGCGCAGGCATCCTGGCAGTCCAGCGTGCCATCGCTGTCGGTGTCGGAGTCCGGCGTTCCGCAGCCACAGGTCCCGGCGCCCGACTTGGTGGCGTCACCGGGACACGCGTCGTTGCAGTCCAGGATGCCGTCGTGGTCGGCATCGTTGTCTGCCGTTCCGCAGCCACACACGCCCGAGGCGGTCTTGCCCGCGTCTCCCGGGCATTCGTCCTTGCAGTCCGGCGTACCGTCGTGGTCGCTGAAATTCACCGACGAGCAACGGCTGCGAGCCATTGACCGGGACCTGCGCGCGCGAAAGAGCACCAGACGGGCGCGGCTCAGGAACAGCGCCCCGCGACGCAGGCCTTCCTGCTGCAGTCGGCGTCGAGCACACACCCCTGCCCCGAGAAGCACCAGATGCAGTACGGCCCGCCGCAGTCGACGTCCGTCTCGCCGCCGTCGCGTGCGCCGTCGTGGCAGGTGTCGGGCGGCAGGCAGTGATCACCGTGGTCCCAGAAGGCGCAGATGCCCGTCCGGCAATCGCTGGCAAGGGAGCAGTCTTTGTAAAGGGCGCACTTTGGACACGAGCCGCCGCAATCCACGTCGCTCTCGTCGCCGTCGCGAAAACCGTCGGTGCATGACGGGCGGCACAGCAGGCTGTCGGGATCGCATGAGTTGCCGAGGCAATCGGAGGGGCCGCGGCAGCGCCAGAACGGCAAGCACGGCGAGCAGACGCTGCCGCCGCAATCCACGTCGCTCTCGTCGCCGTCCTGCATGTCGTCGAAGCACGGCGGCGCGCCGGCATCGACGGGAGCTGTGTCGTTGCCGGCGTCCGAGGCCAGTGCGCCGTCGGCGCCGAGGGGCTCGTTCGTCTCGGCGGGTCCGTCTCTGGCGGTGCCGACGTCGGTCGACGTGACGGGAATCATCGCCTCTGCGTCATCCGCCGCACCATCCGGTGTCTGGTCAGGTGACCCGGGACGCGGCTCGCGGTCGCCGCCGTCAGCTGCGAGCGTGGCCGGCGTCGCGTCGCCACCGCTGCAGGCGGGCAGAGAAAACGCCAGGGCGACAGTCGCCAGCAGCAGGTACGTTCGCGAGATCTGGCCGCCCGGCGGGGCGGCGCCCTGCCAGGGTCGCCGCCAGGTTCGCGGCGCCCCTGTCACGCCCGCTTCCGGCGCCGCCGCGCGACCAGCGCTGCCAGCAACCCGATGATCCCCGCGACGCTGCCGGATCCGTGGCCGGCGCCCACCCCGCTGGTGCTGCAATCGCAGCCGCCAGCGCCGCCCAGGGAGCCGGTGCTGGGCTTGGGTCGAACGGTGATTGTGACGGGGGCCGAGGTGCCGGCGGCGTAGCTGCCCTGCGCGTCGAGCCGCGCGGTCACCACCAGGGTGCCGATGAGCGCTGTCGTCGCCGGGACGCTCACCGTCGCCTGGCCGCCGGCCAACGCCGCCATGCCAAGCAGGGTGCCGTCGGCGAGAGCCAGCTTGATCTCTCCGCCAGGCGTGCCGACGTCGGCCGAAGCCGTCACCGCCAGGTCGATCGAGGAGCCCACCTCGACGTCGGTGGCGCTGGCTTGCAGGGCCACCATCGTCGCGATCGGATCGATGGTCAGCGGCACCACGACGGGCGTCGTCGCGCCAAGGACGCTGGCCGTGACCTGGAACGAGCCGGGCACGTCGTTCGCCGACAGCGAGAACCTGACCTGGCCCTCGTCGTCGGCCGTCGCCGAGGACGTGGTCGTGACGCCGGACGGACCGGTCGCGGGCAGGGCAAGCGCGACGCTGGCTCCGGACACAACCAGCCCATGACCATCCCGCACGCTGAACACCAGCGGCAGGTCGAACGCCGCCCCGGCGCGCGCGTGCTGGCCACCACCGCTCACCAGCGCGAGCAGCGCAGGCCGCCCCGACAGGTTCGTGAGCGCGTAGCTGGCGGACAGCGTCGTGCCTTCGACACTGGCGGTCACCGTATAGGCCCCCAGCGCGGAGCCGGCCGTGGCGTTCACGGCAACCTCGCCGCTCATGTCGGTCACGTCGCCGGCGGTGGCGAGGGCCGCCGTTGCGCCCGCCGCGGGGGCCGTGAACAGCACCCTCACGCCCGGTACGGGGTTGTCGTGAGAATCCTTGACGGTGGCGCGCAGCGCCTGCGGGAATGGATGCTCCGCCTCGGCGGTCTGCCGGGTCGAGCTGGCGTCCGCCACCAGCTGGGCGGGCGCCCCCGGCAGGTTCGTGAGCGTGAACACCGCCGATGAGGTGGACATCGCGCTGCCCACCGTCACGATGTAGGCACCGGCGACGGTGGTCGCCGTGACCGCGATCGAAGCCCGGCCGTCGGCACCGGTGACGGCGGCGTCGCCGCCGACCGTGGCTGTGGCGCCCGAGGACGGCGTCGAGACCGTCAGCGTGGCGCCGGAGATCGGATTGCCGTAGGCGTCGCGGAGCGCGGCGACCAGCGGCCCGGCGAAAGCTGTGGTGACTTCAGCCGTCTGACCGGAGCCCGAGACGACGCTGATGTTGTGGGGCGGCCCGACCAGGTTTCTCAGCGCGAATGCGGCGGGCGTGGCGACGCCTGCGACCGCAGCATTGATGGTGAACGCGCCCGCGATCTGGCCCGCGGTCACGGTGACGCTGACCTGTCCGGTGGCGCCGGTGTCGCCTGACGCCGGCGAGACCGCCGCGGTCGCACCGTCGGCGGGGCCGGTGAACGCCACCGTGACGCCCGGGACCGCGTTTCCGTACGCGTCGGTCACGGTGACCACCAGCGGCTGCGTGAAGGGGACGCTGACCTGGGATGCTTGCGGTGTCGAGCGCGCATCCGCGACGACGTGCGCGGCCGGCCCGGGCTGATTCGTGAGCGTGAATTCGGCGCTGTGGGCGCCGCCCGAGGTCTGCGCGGTCACCGTGTAGACACCCGCCAGCGTGCCGGCTGTGACGCTGACCTCGGCGTGGCCGGCTGTATCGGTTGCCGCCGCCGGAGCACCGAGCACGGCGGTCGCGCCCGCGGTCGACGCGAAAGACGTGAACGTGACAATGGCGCCGGGGACGGGGTTGCCGTCCGCGTCGCTGACCTTGACGGCCAGCGGTTGAGCGAACGCGCCCGCCACCGTCGCGGCCTGGGGCGTGCCGCCCACGGTCTCGATCTTCGAGGGCTGCCCCGACAGGTTTGCGAGCTGGAAGGCGGCATTGGCCCCCACGCCCGCGACCGATCCGAGGACGGTGTAGGAGCCCGCCTCGGCCAGGGCCGTCGCCGCGACCTGCGCGGTGCCGGCCGCGTCGGTCGTGGCCGTGCCGCCGCTCAGGAGCGCGCTGGCCGTGCCGCTTGGCGCCGCGAAGGTGACGGTGACGCCGGGCACGGGGTTGTCGTGGGCGTCGAGCACGATCGCCGCCAGCGCGCGCGTGAACGGCTCGCGCACGGTCGCCGCTTGCGGCGTGCTACCTGGCGCGGGCGCGATGCTGGCGGGTGCCCCGGGGAGGTTGCGCAGCCTGGCCACGACCGGTGTCGTTCCGAGCACGCGCACCGTGATCTCGTAGGCGCCGGCGACCGCGTTGCTCACGGCGTCGACTCCGGCAACGCCATCGTTGTCGGTGGTCACGTTGCCGGCAGACAGCGACGCCGTCGCCACGCCCGCGCCGGGCGCAGGCGCGACGAACCCGACGACGGCGTTCGGCGCCGGGTTGCCGGACGTGTCGCGGACGGTGACGCGGATCTTGTTCGGGAACGCCTCGGTGACGGCCACGCGCTGCCCATCGCCGTCGGTGAGCGTCAGCGTCGCGGCTGGCCCCGCCGTGTTGGTGAGGGCGAACGCCGCCGCCGTGGTCACGCCAGGGGCCGTCGCGGTCATCGTGAAGCCGCCGGCGCTGGTGTTCGCGACGATGTTGACGCTCGCGTATCCGCTGGAGTCCGTGGTCGCCACTCCGTTCATGGCCGGGACGGCCGACGCGCCGGCGCCGGGCGCGGTGAAGGTCACCGCGACGCCAGGCACGGGATTCTGGTTACCATCGCGCACGACGGCGACCAGCGGCGCCGGATAGGCCGAGCCTACCGTCTGGGATTGGTTCGAGCCGCCCACCACGGCGATGCTGGTCGCGGCACCGGGCAGGTTGGTCAGGGTGAACGTTGCCGTCGAGCCGCCCCCGGAGGCGACGACGGTCGAGCCGCCGGATACCGTGTTGGCTGTCGCGATCACGCTCGCCAGGCCGCCGGCGCCGGTGCTCGCCGTCGTCGAGGCGAGGGCGACCGCAGGACCGCCGCCGCCCGAGGGCGAGAACGTCACCGTCGCGCCCGGCGTCGGGTTTCCGAACGCGTCGCTCATCATCACCGTGAGTGGCGCGAACGCCGTGCCGACGGGCGCGCTCTGGCCGCTGCCGCTGACGATGGCGATCGCCGCGGGCGCGCCCGGCGCGTTGCTGAGCCCGAACGCGGCGGGCGTGGCCACGCCGCCCGTCGATGCGGTGACGGCGTATGCGCCCGCGACACCGTTGGCCGTGGCGGTCACGGCGGCGCGCCCCGCGCCGTCGGTGGTCGCCCCGCCCGGGGCGAGGACGGTCGAAGCGCCGCTCGACGGAGCGCTGAAGCTCACGTTGACGCCGCTCGCGGGGTTGCCGAAGGGGTCGGTCACCAGCACCGTGAGCGCGGCGCCGAACGCCGCGCCGACGGTGGTCGTCTGCCCGCCGCCGGAGTCGACGGCGATCGCCGACGCGGCGCCCGCCACGTTGGAAAGCGCAAACGTCGCCGGGCTGGCGACGCCGCTCACCGACGCGCTCATGAGGTAACTGCCCGCGGTGGTGTTGGCGCTGGCCGTCACGCTGGCCTGGCCCGTGGCGTCGGTCATGGCCGACGTCGCGGCCAGCGCGGCGCTCGCGCCGGTGCCGGGCGCCGTGAAGGTCACCGCGACGCCAGGCACGAGATTTTCGTAACCATCCCGGACCACGGCGACCAGCGGCGCCGCAAAGGCCGAGCCTACCGTCTGGGACTGGTTCGAGCCGCTCACGACGGCGATGCTCGCCGCGGCGCCCGCCAGGTTGGTCAGCGTGAAGGTTGCCATCGAGACGCCGCCCGAGGCGACGACGCTCGAGCCGCCCGATACTGTGTTGGCCGTCGCGGTCACGCTCGCCAGGCCGCCGGCGTCGGTGGTCGCCGTCGTCGAATCGAGCACGACCGAGGCAGCGCCTCCCGAGGGCGAGAACGTCACCGGCGCCAGCGGCGCCGGGTTTCCGAACGCGTCGGTCACGATCACCGTGAGGGGCGTGAACGCCGTGCCGACGACCGCGCTCTGGCCGGTGCCGCTGACGATGGCGATCAGCGCGGGCGCGCCGGGCGCGTTGCCGAGCCCGAACGAGGCGGGCGTGGCCACGCCGTCCGTCGAGGCGGTGACGGCGTACGCACCCGCGACACCGTTGGCCGTGGCGGTCACGGCGGCGCGCCCCGTGCCGTCGGTCATCGCGCCGCCCGGGGCGAGGGCGGTCGAAGCGCCGCTCGATGGGGCGCTGAAGCTCACGTTGACGCCGCTCACGGCGTTGCCGAACGCGTCGGTCACCAGCGCCGTGAGCCCGACACCGAACGCCGTGCCGACGGTCGTCGTCTGCCCGCCGCCGGAGTCGACGGCGATCGCGGACGCGGCGCCCGCCAGGTTCGACAGCGCGAACGTGGCCGGGATCGAGACCCCGCTCACCGACGCGCTCACGACGTAGCTGCCCGCGGTGGTGCTGGCGCTGGCCGTCACGTTCGCGTGGCCCGTGGCGTCGGTCATGGCCGACATCGCGCCCAGCACGGCGCTGGCGCCGGTGGCCGGCGCGGTGAACGTCACGACCGCGTTCTTGACCGGCAGGCCGGTGGTGTCCTGGACCAGCACCTCTAGCGGGCTGCCGAAGGGCAGGTTCACCGTCTGCGTCTGCGTTGCGCCGAGCGACGCGGTGATCGTCGCAGGCGGGCCCGAGCCGCAGGTGCCATCCGAGGCGCACATCCCCGTCCGGCACTCGGGCGCGGAGGTGTTGGCGGCACAGCCCGGGGTGCCCGTGGCCCAGCCACAAAGGTTGTCGGCGTCGCATTTGCCGGTCGCGCAAGCGCGCGCGCCCAGCGGCACGGTACAGGTTCCACCCGGCACGGCCGCGCCGTTCGGGGCTCGCACGGCGCAGGCGTTTGCCGCGCCGAGATCATTGCACCAGTTGCCGGTCCCGCAGTGCGCGTCGGTGACGCACTCGGCGCAGATCCGGCCCGCCGTGCAGCGTGGCGTCGGGGCGGCGCAGCTGGCGTCGTTCAGACAGGCGACGCAATTCAGCGTGATCGGATCGCACACCGGTGTCGCGCCGGTGCAGGCGCTGGTGCAGGGCAGCACATTGATGAGCGCGTAGCCTGTGCCGACCAGGTTGGTCGTCGTCTTGTAGTTCACGAACACGATGGTGCTCTTGCCGCGCTGGGAGGCCGGAGGCGTCCAATCCAGGGAGTTGCTGAACGGGCTGAGCGCGCTGCCCCCCGGGGTGACGGTTGCGCCCGCGGGCAGGCCGATCGAGCTGACGGTCGCCGAGATTCCGCCCGTCCAGGTCCCGGTGAACGGGATGGTGAGCGGCTGCCCGGCCGTGGCCGTGAAGACGCCGCTACCCGAGACGGCGGGGGGGGCGCCGGTGGTGATCTGGACGATGGTGTCGATGTCGCTCGAGCTCTTGACCGCGTTGTGGGTCGATTCGAACTCGACGTGAATGACATACTGCTGGCCCGCGACCGCGCTCATCAGGTCCCAGGTCATCGTGCAGCCGGTTGCCGTCGCCGTCAGCGTCGGCACCGCGCCACCCGCAGGGACGGCGGGCACGGTCTGACCGGCCGGCAGAGCCGATTCTGTCGTGGTTCCGAAGCGACAGGAGAATGAATCGCCGTCGGGATCTAACACCGGCCAGGTGAAGCTGCGGGTGCCGCCGGCCTGCAGCATGATGATCGTCGGCGAGCCTGCGGCGGGTCCGCTGGTATTGACCGGCGAACCGCCCAGCGCGACGACGGCCTGTATCCGGTAGGTGCCGCCGTTGCCGTTGACCAGGCCGGCGATGCGCGCGCTCGATGAGTGGAAGGCCGTGAAGGGGCCGTCGGTGAGGTAGGTGTGGCTCGTCGTGTACTGGTAGACGTTGTAAAGCGAACCGGCCGCGTCCGTCCCGGTGCCGATCGAGACCCCCGTCATGGTGGCGGTGGTTCCGTCGCCGAAGGTGAACGGCAGCGTCGACAGCGGCGTCGTCACGCCGATCGTGACGGTGAAGGTCACGGCGCGAGGAGCGCTCACTGGGTTGGGAACCGTCCACGCGACAGCCCCGTAGCGAAAGTGACTCGCGTGCGCCTTGCCGGCGGAGCAGGCCAGCGCCACCAGCGCCGTGGCCAAGCTCAACCACGTGCGCGCCCGCCCTCGACCCAATGCCCTCACCACGCGTGCTCCGTTCATCGGTCCCGTCCCCTCTTGGAGATAGCGGGGACGGCAGATGGGGAGCGAACTTGAGCGCCAACGCGATCGGCCGCGCTGCGCAGGCACCACGGTTTCGTCGACGCGAGCGTCGTGCGTGTCGAACCGGCGGATTCGCGGTCGTAGCGGGGTGCGAATCAAGAATGTCGCGGTGCTTCCGATGGGGGGCCAGGTTCGCGCGCCGGTGCGCTGACCCGACCAGGAGACTCCATTTGAAAAACCAGACGACGGCGGGCCTGCTGGCAGGTCTTTCAGCTACCTTCTTGGCGGCAACCTCGATGGCCCAGACGACGGCGCCGGGGTTCTCCGTCGATCGCTTCAACCCCGCCGAGGCCGGCAGCCTCTGGTTCTCCGGCGATGACCTGGATCTGCGCGGTCACGGTCGCTTCGGCGTCGCCCTGGTCCTGGATTACGCGCATCGACCGCTGGTCATTCGCGATCCTGGTGGCATCCTGGTCTCGCCCGTCGAGCACCAGCTGCTGGCGCACCTGGGGGCAGCCGTGACGATCGCGGATCGGCTGCGTCTGGCGGTCAGCGTGCCGCTCGCGCTGGTGGACTCCGGGCAGGCGGGCACTGCCGGCGGCATCACCTATCAAGCGGAGACTGGCGCCGCGCTCGGCGACATCCGGGTCGGCGCGACGGTCGGCCTTGTCGGGACCGAGCGCGAGGCCGCGCCGTTCCGGCTCGCGTTGGGTTTCCAGGCCTTCATTCCCAGCGGACGCCGCGCGAGCTACCTCGGCGACGGCAAGTTTCGCCTGATGCCGCAGATTTCTGTCGCGGGCGAAGCGGGGCTCTTCATCTATCAGGCCCAGGCCGCGTTCGTCGCGCGTCTGCAGGACGTCGCGGATGGCGGCGACCCCATCGGCAACAGCGTTCGCGTCGCCGCGGGCGCCGGCGTGCGTCTGGCCCGCGGTACGATTCTGATCGGTCCCGAGATGTACGGCGAGACATCGCTCGAAGGCGGACAGGCCTTCAAGTCGGCGATGACGCCGATCGAGGCGATGCTTGGCGCGCACTTTGAAGTGAGCGGCGGGTGGCGCCTCGGCGTGGGTGCCGGGCACGGCTTCACGGGCGCGATCGGCAGCCCCGACGTGCGCGTCCTCGCGTCGCTGACGTTCTTGACTCCCGTAGCGCGGCCCGCGCCACCACCACCGCCGGCGCCATTGCCGCCACCGTCGCCACCACCGCCGCCACCACCGCCGCCACCACCGCCGCCACCGCCGCCCGCCGACGCCGACCAGGACGGGATTCCCGACGAACGCGACGCGTGCCCCGCCGTCGCCGGCCTCGAGTCGCTCAAGGGCTGCCCCGACACCGACGCGGACGGCATCACGGACGCGGTCGATGCGTGTCCGTCCGAGGCCGGTCCGAAGAGTGAAGACCCCGCCAGGAACGGCTGTCCGCCGCCCCCCGACGCCGACAAGGACGGGATCCCCGACGCGTCCGATGGTTGTCCCGACGCTCCGGGCGTCGCCGATCCGGACCCCAGGAAGAACGGCTGCCCCAAGGTCGTGATCCTCAAGGGCGAGATCAAGATCCTCGAGCGCGTGGAGTTTGAAAACGGCAAGGGGACGCTGCGCCCCGACAGCGATCCGTTGCTCGACGCGATCCGCCGCGCGCTGGCCGAGCATCCCGAGATCAAGAAGGTGCGCCTCGAGGGCTACACCGACAATCGCGGCGGAGTCGGGTTCAATCTCAAGCTGAGCCAGGCGCGCGTCGACTCCGTGAGGAATTGGCTGATCGCCCACGGCATCGCGCCCGAGCGCCTCGTCGCGCAGGGCTTCGGAATGAAGAATCCCATCAGCGAGAACAAGACGGCGGACGGCCGCCAGCGCAACCGTCGCGTCCAGATCACGATCCTCGAGCAGGACAGCAGCGCCGCGTCCCCGCCGTGACGTCGATGTCGGTTCGCGCCCGGTCGGACGGCTCTTCCATGCTCACAAGGAGCGCCCGATCAGCTCCTTCATGATCTCGTTCGTGCCCCCGTAGATGCGCTGCACACGGCTATCGCGCCACGCGCGCGAGATCGGATATTCGTCCATGTAGCCGTAGCCGCCATGGAGCTGAAGACAGAGATCGGTGATCTCGAATTGCTTCTCGCTGGTCCACCACTTGGCCATCGCCGCCGTCGTGGCATCGAGCCTCGCTTGCAGCAAGAGCTCGGTGCACTTCTCGACGAACACGCGACCCAGCGCCGCCTCCGTCTCGGCCTCCGCCAGCTTGAAGCGCGTGTTCTGAAAGTCGAGCACGCGCCGGCCGAAAGCCTTGCGTTCCTTCACGTACGCGAGCGTCCGCGCCAGCACCTCCTCCGTGGCCGCCACGGCGCCGATGGCCACGAGCAGGCGCTCGGCGGGCAGCTGCTCCATCAACTGGGCAAAGCCGATCCCCGCGCGCGGGCCGAGCAGGCTGCTGCCTGGCACGCGCATCTCGTCGAAGAAGAGCTCCGAGGTGTCCTGGCCGCGCAGGCCGATCTTGTCGAGCTTGCGCCCGCGCCGAAAGCCCGCTGCACCCTCCACCTCCAGCGCCAGGAGGGAGATGCCCGACGCCTTCTGCTCGGGGTCGGTCTTGCAGGCGACGATGACCAGGCCCGCTTGCTGGCCGTTGCTGACGAACGTCTTCTGCCCGTTCAGCACATAGTCGCCACCGTCGGCACGCGCGGCGCAGGTGATAGCTTGCAAGTCCGAGCCCGTCCCCGGCTCGGTCATCGCGATCGCGCCCACCAGCTCGCCGGTGGCCATGCGCGGCAACCAGCGCCGCTTTTGCTCCTCGCTTCCGTAGGCGAGGACGTAATGCGCGACGATGCCGCTGTGCACCGCCAGGCCGAACGCGCTGCACAGGATGCGCGCCTGCTCCTCGCCGACCACCTTCTCGTACGCGAAGGTGCCGCCGCCTCCGCCGTACTGTTCGGGGATGCTGGCACACAGGAGCCCGCGCGCGCCGGCCTCGAGCCATTTTTCGCGGTCGACGTGACCCTGCTCATCCCAGCGGTCCAGGTGCGGAGCGCACGCTTGCTCGAAGAACCTGCGCGCCGTTTCGCGAAACAGCGCGAGCTCATTCGTTTCGTAGGCGCCGCGCGCCAGGTTGGCATCAGGCATCGAACGTCCCTCCTGTCGCTGCCATGTCCACCAGGATGTCCGCCGGCAGAAAGCGCGCCCCGTAGCGGGCGGCGAGCTCCCGGCTGCGCGCCACGAAGCGCTCGAGCCCGCAGGCGTTGATGAACTGCAGCGTGCCGCCGTGGAACGGCGCAAAACCCCAGCCCAGGATGGAGCCGATGTTGGCGTCCGCCACCGAGCGCACCACGCCCTCCGCGAAGCACCGGGCGGTCTCGTTCGCCTGCACGAAGAGCAGGCGCTCCACCATCTCGCCCTGGGCGAGCGGCTCCGGGGCCGGCGGGAAGTGTTTGCCGAGCTCGGGCCAGAGCCGCTTGGGCTGCCCCTCCGGATAATCGTAGAAGCCCTGCTTCTCCTTTTTTCCGGGGCGGTTCAACGCCAGCATGCGGCTGATGACCGACGCGCCCGGCTGGTGCGGCAGCTCGGCGCCGGCCTGTTCGGCGTCCTTCTGGGCCTGCGCCTGGACGCGCGCGATCAGGTTCAGGTTGACCTCGTCGAGCAGCGCGAGCGGCCCCACCGGCATGCCGGCGACCAGCCCCGCCACCTCGATCGAACGCGGACGCTGTCCCTCGAGCAGGAGCTCTGCGCCTTCCATGACGTAGGTCGAGAACACGCGCGAAGTGTAAAAGCCGCGCGCGTCCTGCACGACGATCGGCGTCTTGCCGAGCTGGCGTACGAAGTCGAAGGCACGCGCCAGCGTCTCCTGGGAGGTTTGCTGGCCGACGATGATCTCGACCAGCTCCATCTTGTGCACCGGTGAGAAGAAGTGCAGGCCCACGAACTGCGCGGGCCGCGCGCTGCTCGCCGCGAGGCTGGTGATGGGAAGCGTGGAGGTGTTGGACGCAAACACCGCGGCCTGCGACAGCTGCGCCTCTGCGCGCGAGGTGACGTCGGCCTTGACGGCCCGGTCCTCGAACACCGCTTCGATCACCAGCTCGCATCCGGCCAGGTCCTGGTAGCGCGTCGTGGGCTGGATGAGCCGCAGCCTGTCCTCCTTCGTCTCTCGCGTGCTACGGCCCTTGTCGATGGCGGCATCGAGCAGGCTCTCGGAGTGTGCCTTCCCCTTGCTGGCTTGCTCCAGCGTCACGTCCAGGAGCACCACCTGGATGCCCTTGCCGGCCGCCACGTGGGCGATGCCCGCGCCCATCATGCCCGCGCCGAGCACGCCCAGCTTGTGCACCTGGCTCGGGGCGACGCCTTCCGGACGCGAGCGCCCCTTCTCGACGATGCCACGCTGAAACCACAAGCTCTCGATCAGGTTCTGCGCGGCTTGCGAGCTGGCACAGGCCGCGAAGTAACGACTTTCGACCACGCTCGCCGCGTCGAAATCCAGCAGGCCGCCCTCGAACAGGCAGGCGAGGATGTAGATCGGCGCCGGATAGTTGCCGTACGTCCTCGCGTCGACCATGGACGGCGCGACCGCGAACATTTGCGCCGCCGCCGGCGCGCGCGCGTCGCCCCCCGGCCATCTGAAGCCCGCCTGGTCCCATGGCGCTTGCTGTTTGTCGCCCCTGGCGATGAAAGCGCGTGCCTTTTGCATCAGCTCCTCCGCGGAGCCCGCGAGCTCGTGCACGACGCCCAACCTGTGCGCCTCCTGCGCGCGAAGTGGGTTCCCCTCCAGCAGCAAGGGCGCCGCGGCCTGCAGGCCGATCAAGCGCGGCAAGCGCTGTGTGCCGCCGGCGCCAGGCAACAGCCCCAGCTTGACCTCCGGCAGCCCCACCCGGACGTGCGGAGCGTCGAGCAACACCCTGTGATGGCATGCCAGCGCGAGCTCGAGCCCCGCGCCAAACGCGGAGCCATTCAGCGCCGCGACGACGGGCCGCCCCACGCGTTCGAGCCGGCGCAGCTCGGCCTTGAACGCCTGCGCCTTTTCGAACGCCTGGCGCGGCTCGCGCAGCCGTCTCAGCTCCCCGATGTCGGCGCCCACGCTGAAGTCCCGCTTGCCAGAGGTGAGGATGACGCCCTTGATCTCGCTGTCGGCTTCGATGCGCGCCAGCGCCTCGCCGAAGGCGACGGCGAACGTCGCGTCGAGCACGTTGGCCGACCGTCCCTGCACGTCGATGGTGAGAACCGCGACGCCGTCGGCGTGCTTCTGAAATTGGATGCTCATGACCTCACACCCGCTCGATGATGGTCGCGATGCCCATGCCACCACCCACGCACAGCGTGACCAGGCCGGTGCTCGCTTCGCGGCGTTCCAGCTCGTCCAGCAGGCTGCCCAGGAGCATCGCTCCCGTCGCGCCCAGGGGGTGGCCGAGGGCGATGGCGCCACCGTTCACGTTGACCTTGTCGAGCCCGACCTCCAGGTCACGCGCCGTCTTCAGCGGCACCGCGGCGAACGCCTCGTTGATCTCGTAAAGGTCGATGTCGGAGGGTTGCATGCCCGCGCTGGCCAGCGCCTTGCGCGCCGCCGGCGCCGTGCCCGTGAGCATGATGGTCGGCTCGCTGCCCACCACGGCGCAGCTCACGATGCGCGCGCGCCGCGTGAGCCCGAGCGTGAGGCCGATCGCTTCGCTGCCCACCAGCACCAGCGCCGCACCGTCGACGATGCCCGAGCTGTTGCCGGCGTGGTGGACGTGCTCGATCGCTTCGATCGTCGTGTACTTGCGCAGCACGGTGGCGTCGAAGCCCAGCGCCCCCATGCTGGCGAAGGATGGCTTCAGCTTGCTCAAGCCATCCGCGGTGGTGTCCCGGCGAATCAGCTCGTCGCGCGCCAGCACCTCGATGCCATTGAGGTCGCGCACCGGCACCAGCGATTTCGCGAAGTAGCCTGCGTCGTGCGCCGCGGCCGCGCGCTGGTGCGAACGCGCGGCGAACTCGTCCAGGTCGCGCCGTGAGAAACCTTCCAGCGTGGCGATCAGATCGGCGCTGATGCCCTGCGGGACGTAGCCGGTCTGATGATTGATGCGCGGATCCATGTACCAGGCGCCGCCGTCCGAGCCCATCGGCACGCGCGACATGCTCTCGATGCCGCCCGCCACCACCAGCGATTCCTGCCCGGACATCACCTTCAT
This sequence comes from Polyangia bacterium, assembly GCA_035696125.1. GTDB lineage: Bacteria > Myxococcota_A > Polyangia > Fen-1088 > Fen-1088 > DASRQZ01. The sequence continues at coordinate 16,546 of DASRQZ010000033.1, read as the reverse complement.
CGCAGCCAGGTTCACCGACTCGAGGCCCGACGCGCAGAAGCGGCTCTGGGTAACGCCCGGCACGCTCTGATCCCAGCCCGCGTGTAGCACCGCCGTGCGCGCGATGTCTGCTCCCTGCTCGCCGATCGGCGTGACGCAGCCGAGCACCACGTCGTCCACGCGGCGGGTGTCGAGCCGATTGCGCTCGCGCAGCGCATCGAAGACGGTCTTCAACAGATGGATCGGCGACATGCCGTGCAGGGCCCCGTCCTTCTTGCCCCTGCCGCGCGGCGTCCGCACGCAGTCGTACAGATACGCTTCTTGACCACGCGGGCGACTGTGCGATCGAGGCATGGGGATAAGACTACCCCCGAGATTGCGAGAGGAGCTACGCGATCGCCTGAGCTTCGCGCAGCGCCAGGATCTCGCTGTCGGCGCAGCCCCACGCGCGCAACGCCTCATCGGGATGGGCCCCGACCTGCGGCGGTGGGCTGGCCAGGCTCGAGGGTGTGCGCGAAAAACGTGGCGCCGGCGCGGGCACGCCGCGTCCAGCGATCTCGGCGAACGTTCCGCGCGCCTGGTTGTGCGGATGAAGGGCGGCTTCGTCGGGGCTGAGCACCGGGGCAAAGCAGCTGTCTCCGCCTTCCAGCAGGGCTTGCCATTGGGCGCGCGTCTTTTGCGCGAAGATCTCGGCGAAGGCCAGCTTCATGGCCGGCCACCGCCGCTGGTCCATCTGCGCCGAGAAGCGTGGGTCCTCGCGCAGGCCCATCCGCTCGAGCAGCTCCCGATAAAAGTGCGGCTCGAGCGCGCCGATGGCCACGAACTTGTTGTCCTGGGTCTCGTAGACCTCGTAAAAGGGGGCGCCGGTGTCGAGCAGGTTGCCACCCCGTCCTGCGTTCCACAGGCCTCTCTGACGAAAATCGTGCAGCATCGTGCAGAGCAGCGCCGAACCGTCCACCATGGCCGCGTCCACCACCTGGCCACGCTGGCTGGTAGCGCGCTCCACCAGGGCGGCCAGCACGCCGGCCACCAGGAACATGGCGCCACCGCCAAAATCCCCGAGCAAGTTCATCGGCGGCACGGGGCGGTCGCCGGCCCGCCCGAGCGGCTCGAGCGCCCCCGAGAGCGCGATGTAGTCGATATCGTGTCCGGCAGCCTGAGCCAGCGGCCCTGTCTGTCCGAAGCCTGTCATGCGGCCGTAGACGAGCCTCGGATTGCGCGCCAGGCAAGCCTCGGGTCCGAGGCCCAGGCGCTCCATGACGCCGGGGCGAAAACCCTCGATCAACACGTCGGCGCCCTCGGCGAGGCGAAGCACCAGCCCGACACCAGCGGGATTCTTGAGCTCCACGCCGACGCTGCGCCGGCCCCGGTTGAGCAGATCCGAGGACCGAGCAGCCTCGTCTCCTGGCACCGGGCTCTTTCGATCGATGCGGATCACGTCGGCGCCCATGTCGGCAAGCATCATGGCCGCAAAGGGGGCCGCGCCCAGCCCCGCGAGCTCGATAACGCGAATGCTGGCGAGCGCGCCGCGCGGCGCCGTTTCCGCTCCGTCGACTTGTGTCATGCTCGCGCTGATCGAGGACCGACCTTCATTGGCGCTCCTCGGTGCCCAGCGTTTTTAGCACTGGAAAGCCTGCCGGGCTCGCATCGGCGACGACCGCGCACGCGTTGCGCTTGCGGCAGTGGTGTGCGACAGGATTGCGCGTTCGTTGCCAGAACCAACGGGTCGGCGTGGGAACAGGAGTTGCACCTTTCTCGAAGGAGGAGGCCACGATGAACGAGCTCGGGTGGTCAGCGCCAACGGCCCGCGTCGATGCAGGAACGGCGCGGCGCGGGATCCTCTGGCAGCACCAACGCATCCGCGAGCTGCTGAGCAGGGCCAGGGCGATCGCTGAGTCAGCGCTGGACGGGGACGTCGAGATCTCGCCCTCCGTTGCCGCCATGATCGCGGATCTCCATTCGACCCTGGAGGTTCACCTGGCCTTCGAGGAGCGAGTCCTGCTGCCGCTGCTTGGCGACGATTCCGTCCAGGGCGCGCAACGCGCCCAGCGGCTCAGAAGTGAGCACGAACACCAGCGCGAGGTGCTGGCCGCCATCCATCGGGAGGCCAGCGCGCAGCCGCAGCTACCGACGCTGGCCGCCAAGCTCGCGTTCCTGACGTCGTGGCTGCTCGCCGATATGGAGGAAGAGGAACGCTGCTTTCTGATCACCGACCGCGTCCCCTGAGGACCGGCACGGGTACACCTCTCGTGTCCCCTGCGACAAAGGACAACTGAGCTCCGGGGTCTCTCCTCGGACATCAGGCGTCGACGAGGTCCGGAACGGTGACCAAAAAGCTGGCGCCGTCGGTGGTCGGTTCGATGACGATCGAGCCGCCGTGCGCCTCGACGATGCGCCGGCACAGGGCGAGGCCGAGGCCACTCCCCTTGGCCTTGGTGGTGAAAAGAGCCTCGAAGACCCTCGAACGGACCTCTGCCGGAATCCCCGGACCGGCGTCTCGTACCCGCAGCGCCGTGGTGCTGGGACCGACCCCGGGATCTTGTTGGCGAAGCGCCTCCAGCTGGACCGTCCCCGCCCCTTTCATGGCCTGGATGCTGTTGGTGAGCAGGTTCACCACCACCTGCCGGAACTGATCGGCGTCGACATCCAGGGTGATTCCGTCAGGGACGCTGACGCTGATCTGGACGGCCGCCGGAACGGCGGTCGCCTCGATCGCGCTCCTGAGCAGCTGACCGACGTCAGTCCGGTGGCGAGTCGGCGCCCGGTTGCGGGCCAGCTCGAGAAGGTCATGGATCGTCTTGTTCGACCGCTTCACCTCGAGCTCGATGCGATCCAGATGCTTGCGGATCTTGGGTTCGTCGGCAGCGGAGCCGAGGTGCTCGCGCAGCAGGAACACCGACGACTCCATGACCCCGAGCGGATTGCGCAGCTCGTGACCGATGCTGGCCGCGAACTGACCGATGGTCGCCAGGCGCTCCGCCGTCCGGTTCTTCAGCATCAGGTCGTCGCGATAGGTCTCCAGCATGATCGCAAGCTCGATGTCCAGGATCTGGTTGAGGGCCTCCGCGAGCTCATCCAACCGATCCCGGTCCACCCCCATCTCGTCACGCGCGATGGCAAGCAAGTGCACGCGGATGCGATCCATGGCGGTGAACATGTACGCCTGGGGCAGATTGATCACCACGTGCACGCGTCCGATGCGCGCGCGGCGCTCGAAGTATTCCTGATCGTGCGGCCCCAGCAACAACGAGTCGAGCCACCGGATCAGGGTCTTCTTCAGTCGCTCGATCTGCGCTTGCCCGCCGGTGATGGCGGCACGAGCGCCCGGGTGAGCCTCGATGGTCGCGTAGAAATCATCGATGGTCGCCGCGAAATGCGGCGCCGCCGCCGGGTGGAAAGACCGCAAGACTTGCGTCGAACGCTCGGTGAAGCCCACGTAGTCCTTCAGGTTCTGAAAGAAGGGCTTCGATTGCATCGCCTGCGGATCTTGTATCACCGATCGCGTCCCGCCCAGCATGTCGACCAGGGTGGAGCAACCGACATGCCACGGCGCGCGGGCTGGCAGCGCACCTTGCGGAGTGCGCAGGAAACACGCTCAATCCCTGTCGAGCGGCGGAGGCATCCTGAGGTTGGCCGTCCACCGGGAGACTGTCAGGTCGTTCCCCTCGCGTATCCACCGCCTGAGCACTTTGAGGTCCTCCGGTTTCGCCATGAACGTCGGCTAGCTCCAGCAGCGAGATCGCAGGCGCTGCCGCGCCGTCTCGGAGGTGAGCCCATCGAGCAATGCTCTCTCCATCCCCGCACAATCTGCGCGACCCGGAACCACGCCGCAGAGTTTTCGGCAGCGCCGAACGCCGACCGGACCGGGACCGCCGCGGACTCCCCGATTTCCTTCCTGGCCCGCCTGTTGCTGATTCGTTCGGCATGCATCAATCGAGCTGGGAGCAAGCGTCACGCCGGATCGGTGTCGCCTGCGCGGTTGTCTTGTCGATGTCCTGCGCCAGTCAGACGCGGAATCAACCCCCTCAACAGGCACAGCTCGCGCAGGCGGTAGCGGCTCCGGCGCGTCTCCGCCCACCGGAGCAGCTGTCCCAGGCAGCCCAGGCCATCCTCAAGGCGCGGATGACGTGGCACGCGCGAGACATGGGCGCCTTGATGTCGGCCATCATGATCTTGCGCTATGCGGAGATCAGGGAAGGCGCCCTCCGGATCGCGGGCGACGCGAGCCTGAGCCGGCCACTCACCGAAGACGCGACCGAGCTGAACTCGGCCCTGCCCGAGAAGTTCTTCCTTTATCAGGATGCCCTTCGGCTGGAAGGCAAGACGCTGGCCGATGCGGCGGATCGGCAGCAACCGTTCGACATCGCAGACTCGTATGGGCGCCTGTCGCAGGTCTGCGTTCGCTGCCACGCGACCTACCGCGCGGGGCGCTGACGGGGGAGCCGAGCTGAAGGGTCGGTTCTGAAGGTCAGCGATGGGAGCTCGCGTTCACGGCCCTGACTGCGGCGCGCCGGCCGGCACCCGCGGCCCGAAGCCGGGCGTTCCGTCGAGGCGAGACGCCGGCGAGGGGCTGACGCCGCCCGGCGCCCAGAAACACCAGCACGGCGCTGGGCTGGTGTCGAAGAACGGCGTCGGGTAAGTCGCCGGCCGGTTTCATCGCAGTACGGTCATCACGTCCGCAAGCCGAAGCCCCAGCCAAAGCCAGCCCCAAGATTCCGGCGGCCAGGCGTTCACCCCCAGCCCATCGCCTTTGCGTGCCCGTGCCCACCCCTTGAAGCAAAGCCGAGATCGCAACGAGCGCGATCAGCTCAGTGAATGCCGTGGTGGTAGATGGTTCCGTCCAGCCCGCCGATCCAGACGTCGTCCGGGCCCGTTCCCTCGACGGCAAAGAGCGGTGGCAGACCGGAGATCGAAACCTCGGACCAGCTCTGTCCGTCGAAGTGCCAGAGCACGCCTCCGGACGAAACGACGCCGCCCTGGTTGACGGGCGGACGCTCGCCCACGGCCCACACGTCGTTGGGGCAGGCACCCCATACGGCGTTCAGCACCCCTGACAGCGGCGGCGTCGCCACGTGCGACCAGGACGAACCGTCGAAGTGCCAGATCGGCCCGGCGGCGCTCGCGCCCGCGGCCCAGACGTCGCTGGCGGAGGTACCCCAGACGCCGAAGATCACCCCGTCTTCACTACGGACCGTCCCGATGGCGCCGGGAAAGCCGAGCACGGCGGTCCAGGCCGTCCCGTCCCAGTGCTGGATCGCCGAGAACGGCGTGGACGCCGCGTATTCGCCGACCAGCCAGACGTCGTTGGCAGCCGAGCCCCAGACCCCTCGCGCGAACAGCTGCAGGCCGCTGGCCGCCGGCGTCGGCGTCCAGACGGTGCCGTTCCAGTGCGACACCGCGCCGTCGATCTGGCTCCAGACATCGTCGGCAGCCAGGCCCCACAGTAGTGCGCCGCCGAGCGCGCTCGTCGGCGGCGTGACGTCTGACCAGGAGGTGCCGTTCCACAAGCTATAGTGACGACCGGACACCAGCACCGCGTCGCGCGATGCGCCCCAGACCCGAGCGAGGCGGAGCTCTGCGGGTGGCGGGTCGGCAGGGGTCCACGCGGTACCGTTCCAACGAAGGAGGGTGCCGAAAGACTCGGCTGCGACCGCCCACGCGTCGCTCGGGGCCGCAGCCCAGACGCTCCTGACATCGACCGTCGTCCCCGAAGGGATGGCGGTCCAGGAGCCCGGGGAGGCCGTCGCGCGACAGGTGACGGGGGTGCCGCCCGCGTCCGGACCGCCGCCGTCGTCGCCGCCGCCACCTCTGTGCTTGCCGATCTCACGGAGTAGATCGTCCACCTGGTCGCAGCCCGCGATGACCGCGCCCACCAGCGCCACCGCCATCATTCCCCCACGCCTCGCTCCTCCCATGTCGCTCTCTCCTTGTGCCGACGGTGAATCTAGACATCGCGGCCGAGCTCAGGAAGACCATTCATGGACGACCTCGCGGCGCCGCGCTCGCGCTACGCATGCGACACCACATAGACGACATTGTCGCGATAGCCTCAGAACAACACAGAGTCATCTTTGAAAACGACCGGATACGCATGCTCAAGGTAACCGTTGATCAGGTCGTTCGTTGCGACCCTCGAAGTAAGCCAGACCGGGCGTAGTCCGCAGTCCCACAGTCCGCACCATCCCATCAAAACGAGGGAATCTCAGTCAATCCGACGGGCCGCACCGGCCGTCGGGGCCGCAAACACAAGGGTTTCGAGCGCGGCAGAGTCGTCCGGGTCGTCGGATCGAACCGTGCATCCTTGGGCCGGGAGGGAGGCGACATTTCTTGGTCAGCATGACGAGTAGGCACTGGGCCGCCGCGGCGGAAGACGACGGTGCCGGCGAGGGCGATGGCGCTCTGATGGACCGCATTGCTCGCCGCGAGGTCGGCGCGCTGCGCGAGCTCTATGACCGCCATGCGCGGCGGGCGATGGCGATCGCCATGCGGATTCTGCGCGACAAATCGGCCGCCGAGGACGTGGTTCAGGAGACGTTCCTCGATGTCTGGCGGCGAGTTGCCCAGTTCGACGTTCAGCGGGGAGACGCCGCGGCCTGGGTCATCACCATCGCGCGCAGCCGCGCGATCGATCGCCTGCGCGCGTCCGGGAAAGCGGCGCGGGTGATCGAAGCCGCCTCCGAGATGCTGATTCCTGCGTCGGAACCGCTGCCCAGCGAAGGAACCGAGCGACGCCGCGACCAGGTCCGGATCGCGGCCGCCCTGGGCGAGCTACCCGCTGAGCAGCGCCAGACAATCGAGCTGGCTTACTTCGACGGGCTCAGCCAGAGCGAGATCGCCATCAGGACCGGAAACCCGCTCGGAACTGTGAAAGCGCGCGTGAAGCTCGCGATGACCAAGCTCACCAGGTTGCTCACCCCGCAGGAGGCCTAGATGATCGTAGTTGCGCCAGGCACCATGAAACGAGTCAGAATGAACCACGGCACAGGCTGCCGACCTTTCCCTCGCCTGCCGGGGGGAGCGTCAGCATGAACTGCAAAGAGTTCAAGGACCTGGCCCCCGCGCTGGCGCTCAGGGCCCTCGACGAGTCCGAGCGGCTCGGCTGCGAGAACCACCTCCTCAGCACCGCCCCGCACGATGGTTGCCACGAGATCGAGTCACAGACGCGTCTGATGGCGTCGCGCCTGGCTGGCGTCCTGCCCGAACATCCGCTGCGCCGGCGCGTCTGGCAGGCGATAGAGCGTCGCCTGGAGGCGAGCGGCGCGGCGCCGGCAGCGGTCAGGCGCCGGCGTCGGCACACCGGCCGGCCCCCTGCCACCGGTAGCCCTGCCTGATAGTCGCCGTCACCGATGAAAATCGGGCCAGAGCAACTATCTGCGGCTCTTGCAGTCGGCGGCGCAGGCGTCGCGGTTGACTGAATTGCCGTCGTCGCAGATCTCGCCGCCGTCCAGGATGCCGTCGCCGCAGCGGGGCACCACGCAGGTCTTGCGGCAGCGGCTGGATTCGTCGAAGGCCTGGATGGTGACCGCCTCGGTCATCACCAGCGGTACCCGCGCGCCATCGTCGCGCACCCAGGCCCAGTTGGTGATGCCGGTGCCAAACGACGGCGTGACGGTGATGGTCCAGACGCCGGGGTAGGGCAGCCCGCCCAGAACGCCTCCGTCGCTGTTGCGTCCGAACCTCCAGCGACCGGCGGCGCTGGTCGGACCGCTGGCGAAGAACTCGCCGGCATCGTCGTCGGCCAGATCGACGCTGAAGCCCCGCGGCAGACCCGTGATGTCCATCGCGACGTCGGCGTTCGGTTGCTGGGCGCCCATGTCGTCGTCGATCCCGTGGGTCACGATCAGGCTCAGCCGCCCGCTGGCCGCGTCCGCGTAAAGGTAGATGCGGCTCTCCCCGACCTGCTCCAGGCCGGTGTGCGAGCTCGCCGAGTAGTAGTCGTAGAACGTGGCCGCGCTCTCGGCGCGCACGAACGGGTCGGTCGCGATGCGCGTTCCCGACGGTTGCGAGACCAGGAACGCCGGCTGATCTCCGTTGTCGGCGCCGAGATCGCACTCCTCGGCGCCCGCACGCCGGCCGTCGCCGCACACCGGGCGGCGGCAGCGGTGGTCGCAGTCGTCGTCGTCGATCGCGTTGCCGTCGTCGCATTCCTCGACGCCGCTCCACACCTTGCCATCACCGCAGCGCGCGGCCTGGCACCCGCCGAGGCAGGCGTCGCCGTCGTCCCGGTTGCCGTCGTCGCAGTCTTCGACGCCCTGCCGGATGAATCCGTCGCCGCAAAACGCCGCCGCGCACGACGGCAGACAAGCATCGGTCTGCGACTGGTTGCCGTCGTCGCAGACCTCACCCGGGTCCAGGATTCCATTGCCGCAGGTCTCCGGGCCACAGGTAGGGCTGCAGCCGTTCTGGCCGCCGTCCTGGCCGGTGGTGTTCCCGTCGTCGCATAGCTCGACGCCGCGCCAGACCAGGCCGTCCCCGCAGCGCGCCGGCGCGCAGGTCGTCGGACAGGCGTCGCCATCGTCCCGGTTGCCGTCGTCGCACAGCTCACCCGGATCCAGAACGCCGTCCCCGCAGCGATCGGGCGGGTCGAGCTCGGTCCTGCCACAGGTGGTGACCATCGCTGCCATGGCCGCGATCGCCAGACCCAGGCGCAACGCCAACATGCCGGTGATCGTCCGCCGGAGCGGCCAGCGAGTCCAGCTCGACGACCGGAATCGGCGGGAGGATCTACCGGTGCCTTGCGTTCAATGCCAGTCGGATAAGGAAAAACGCCATGACGCCATGGTCGCCATGGTCCGGATTTTCAAGAGATCCGGACTTGGCGCCTTGGCGTCTTGGCGTTTAACCAAACGGCATTGGCCTTGCGATCACCCATGGCCAGGTGACCGTTGCGGTGGTGCAATGGGCTCGTGCCGACGGGTGACGACCGGAACACTCCTCGGGCCTCCTTCCTGCGCGATCTGATCGCCCAGCTCTTCTCCCAGGATGCGCGCATCGACGCCGGACGGTGGTGCGCCTACAACACCTTCCTCGGTGTATTGCTGCTTGGCGGTGCGCTGGTGTTGCGGGTCTCGGGACCGCCCGACCCGCTGGGCGCGCGCGGATTCGTGCTGGTCGCCGCCAGCGCCGCGGTGTTGCTCGCCGCGCTGGTCGTCCCGTTCGCCTGGCCGCGGCTGGTCCCGGCCCTGCTCACGGCGCACGGGGTGCTGGTCGTCGCGCTCACGGTTGGATTCGCAGGCGCCTGCGCGGGTTGGGCGCTGGGCACTCCGGCGACGCGCTCCTTCCGGTACCTGCCCGGGCTCATCGTTGTGGGGGCGACTTACGGCGCGGCGCTGTGGGCTGACTTCGGTCCGGTGCGCGCGCGCCCGCGGCCGTGGCGCCTCGCGGGATTCATCGGAGGGCTCGCGCTCGAGGTGGCGGTCGCAGCGCTGGTCGTTGTACGCGCGCTACGCGACTGACGCCGCTCAGCGGAACTGGTCGCGCACGGCGGGGGACCGCAGCCGCCAGAGCACCCAGCCGAGCGCGACACACGCGGCGATCGGCACGACCAGGTTCGCGACGGAGATGAGGCGCAGCAGGCGCAGGTACTCGGCGGGCGCGTCCGGCGGCGACTGATCGATCGCGGCCGACGGGGCCAGCAGGCGGGCCAGGCTGGCGACGACGCCGAGAGCCGCGATCGAACACAATTCCAAGCTTTCCGTCAATGCCGACGCGCACGGACGTCCGGTCATTCTTCCGGCGGATCCGATCGTCGCGCCCACCACTACATCAGCGAAAACGGATAAGTGATCACCTGGCTCATGTTGGACGCAGGGAACCGCAGGCTACCCACGACGCCCTTGATGCAGCCCGTGAGCCCGCCCTTGTGCAAGATGACAGGCGCCTCGACTTGCACGCCCTTCACGGCGCCCGTGCGCTGGATGCGGAACCTCACGGTGACGCGGCCCGGGACGAAGGTGTACGCGTCGGGCCTCGCGCGCGCCACGCAACCGAGCACGGCATCCTCCTTCGCGTGGAAGCGCGCGTCGATCTCGTCCTGCGACAGCTCGTGCCCGCCAGCGTCGTTCGAGAAGTCGAGGCGCATGGTCTCGGGCCGCGACAGATCCTCACCCTGCCATATGATCTTGAGGTCGGCGGCGCGCAGCTTGACTGGTTCGGGCTCGTCGATGGGTGGACGCCACCCGCTGCTTGGCGCCCGCGCCGGTGACGGCGGGAGCGCGCCGAACATCTCCGAGGGCGGCACCTCGGTCGTCGAGGAGCCGCCGGGTGCGAGCGGAGCGCTGTCTTCGGGCCGCGCGGCGAAGACCGGAGACGGGCCCTCGCCCATTGGCGCTTCGCCCGATGGCGCCGCCGCGACGAAGACCTCGTTGCGCGCGAGGCGCCGCGCCCCGCGCCGCCGCCGCCGCCGCCGCTCCTTGCCCTCCTTGGCGGGCTCGCCAGCGGCTGCGACGACCGGCGCGCCAGGGCCAGGCGCTCGGAGGGATTGCCGCCAGTAGAGGACGCCGGTGAGGCCGGCAGCGGAGAGGACGAGCAGCAGCAAAAATCCCTTCATCGTCCACTTTCAGGTCACCCCTGGATGTCCCGCCCCGGCAGCGTTGAAATCTTGCGTGGCCTTGAGCAGGCGCGCGCGGCGCTGGGTGCCGCCCGTGTTCACCGCCATCGCGACGCTGAAGTAGCCGTCGATCAGGCGGTAGGCGCGGCTGTCGACGGGACCATACTTCGCTTCGAACGCGCGGCGAAAGCGCGTATGCCAATCGAAGGTTCGAAAAGGCGCGAGCTGCGCGCTCTGCCAGCGGATCTGATTCGAGTAGTCGGGTTCGCCGTCGAATCCGCGGACGTCCACCCACTCGGATCGCAAAGCGGGCAGCTCCCCCGTCGCGTAGGACTCGTACTTCACGAGATCGAATATCGGCGGGCCGCGCACGACGCCAGCGACCGATACCGGATCGATCAGCAACAGTCGTGGGCTGATGCTCGGCTCCGTCGCATGGGGCGGCGCCGCCGCGCGTCGTGCCGCGGGATCGGCGGGATCGGCGGGATCGGCGGCGGGAGCGCGCACCACCTCTGCTGGTCGCCACAGAATGTTCTCGAGGAACAGGTCCCCATGCAGCCGCACCTGCGGCTCGGCGTCGAGGGCGGCGATGACCGTTCCATCCTCGAGGGCACGGGCAAACGCCTTCCGCGGTCCGGCTTGCGGCTCTCCGTTCAGCCGGATCGATTCGGCGCGCACCAGCCGCGCGAGCTCGGGATCCGCCTCCAGCGCGTGCAGCGCATGTTCCACCACGGAAATCAGGTGGACCGACAGCGGGTGGCCTTCCGCCGGCGCGTGCACGCGTTCGAGCAGCACGTCCGCCAGCAGATCCTGAAACAGGTCGATCTCCCCCTGCGAGAGCGCGCCCTTCCGCGCGAGATCCCCGGCGTCGGCGTGATCGGCGTAGAAGGGGACTTCGTACCCCACGCGAGGGGGATCCGCGGAGCTGTCGTCCCAGGTCAGCAACAGCGGTGGAAACACTGCGCGGGCTCCCGCGGGCAACGTCGACAGATACTCGATCTCCTTGCGCAACGCTGCCACGCCCCAAGGTCCCGGAGGCGCTTCACCCTTCGAGCTCTTGCGCACGCGAAGTGAACCTTCGCCGACCACCTGGACGACCTCCGTGCGATCCCAGTAGCCGTCCTTGAGCGTGCGCACGACCCGGCGAGGGCCACCCGGCGCATGCATGGCGGGGTTGGTCATGGTGGCTTCAAACCCGAGACAGCGATTGGAAGTTGACCGGCGTCGCCGGAGTGAGGTCCACTGTGCTGGCATGCACGACGTGCCGGAGCAGATACGTAACGCGGCAGGCGAGCGCCTCGACTACAGCTATCACGCGGGCGCCCGGTTCGACGGTCCCATCGTCGTCATCGGCCATGGCGTGACGGGACACAAGGACCGCCCCTTCCTCGTGGCGCTCGGCGAGGGTCTGGCTCGGATGGGGATCGCGGCATTGCGAATCTCATTTTCGGGCAACGCCGGCTCGGAGGGGCGCTTCGAGGACTCGAACATTTCGAAAGAGGTTGAAGATCTCGGCGCTGTGCTGGATGCGCTGCCGGGGCGGGCGATTGCTTACGCGGGACACAGCATGGGGGGCGCCGTGGGCGTCATTCGTGCGAGCCGCGACCCCCGGATCCGGCTCCTGGTGTCTCTGGCCGCGATCGTGCACACGCAGGCGTTCGTGGAGCGCGCGTTCGGCAATCTCACGCCTGGCGCGGGGCTCATGTTTGGAAAGCCCGGGTGCGTCCTCTCGCAGGCGTACCTCGATGATCTGCGCGGGATCGGTTCGGTCATCCGCCAGGCAGAGGAGATCACGGTGCCATGGCTGTTCGTGCACGGCGCGCGCGACGCGCTGGTCCCTATCCAGGACACGCGCGATGCCCACGGCCGCACGCGCGCGCCCAAACAGCTGGTTGTCCTCGACGAAGCCGATCATGTCTTCGAGCCCGGGCTCACGCCACGAATGGTCGACGCAGTTGTCGATTGGTGCCGAACCGAGTTTGCGCGGTAGCCGCTCCGGCGGCCAGTGCCAGGTCGATACGTCGTCAGGCGTGCCCTCGGCGCGACCACCTTTGCGTTTGTCCGGCCCACGCCGCTATGTGCTGCCCAGCTGCGCGAACACCTCGCGATAGAAATCCGCGTGACTTCCCCAGGTCTGGCCGGTGATGATCCGGCCGTCGCGGACGCACTCCTGATTGACCCAGGTGCCGCCACAGCTCTCGAGCTCGAAGCGCACGTTTTCGTAGCAGGTCAGCTTCAGCCCTCGGCCGAGCCCGGCGGCCAGCAGGATCTGCATGCCGTGGCAGATCGCCAGGATCCACTTGCCCTGCTGATGGAAAGTCTTGACGATCTTGATGAGCTTCGCGTTGTGCCGAAGAAACTCCGGGGCGCGGCCGCCGATCAACAGAATGGCGCCGTAGTCGTCGACGTTCACTTCGTCGAACGTGATATCGCTCGCGATGAGGTAGCCGGGTCTCTCGATATAGGTGTTCCATCCCGGGTTGAAGTCGTGGATCACCGCGTTCAGCAGCTTCTTCTCGGTTGCTGCCACGACCGGCTGGAAGCCGCTTTCGCGAAAACGTTGCTGCGCGTAGAGAATCTCGAAAGATTCGCCGGCGTCGTCGGTGATGATGAGAATCTTCTTCGCTTGCATTCGGTTCCTCCTGGCGCGGATATGCGCTCAATGTTTTGGGGTGTCTGGAGTGGTCGTCATTCTGGGGCGGCTTCGCCGTGCGAGGAGCGCGGCCGCCCCCAGCAGCAGCACCGGCGCGAAGACGGCGGTCGCCTCCGCCGTTGCGCACGAGCAACCCGAACCGCCCGTGGTGGTGCCGCCATCTGCCCCGCGATCGCCGGCGTCTCCCGTCGCGTCGCCGGCGCCGTCCGCTTCCGCGTCCGGCGGCGTCAGCGTCGAGGCGTCAGGCCGGGGCGGCTCCGCGGCCGCGCAGACGGCCTGGGCCCACAAACCCCGGTCGACCTCGGTCTGGCACAGGCCCTGGCACGCCGGCTTCACGCACGACGCGATCGCCACCACCTGGCTGTAGTTCATGAGGGTCTGCCAGGTCGTCCCCTCGTCTGTCGATGTCCCCACCGCAAACCTCTCGCCAGTCTGCCCGGCCCCGTACAGCATACCCCCGCGCTCGGCCAGCCCCCACAGCTTCGGAGGGTCCGGGACGGTCTCGAAAGTGACGCCCCGGTCCGTCGACCGGTGTAGCACCGGATCGACGCCGACCATCCCGGTGACCAGGATGGTCCCCGACGTCATGAGGGCGAAGCCCTTCATGAAGCCGCCCGTCAACGCGAGAGGGGCCTTGAAGGTGGCGCCACCGTCCTCGGTGATGACGAGCTTGTTTCCGGTGTCTGTGTTGACGCGCAGGAAGACTCGCAGCGGGTCAGCCGGATCGACCGCGATGATGAGGGCGCTTCCCGACCCGACCGCGCCCGTGACGTCATGCTCCATCCAGGACGCCCCGCCGTCAGTGGATCGCAGCAGCTTGGTGACGAACGTGGCCCCGCTGCTGCTCAGGGTCACGAGGTAGACGGTTTGCGGGTCGGAGCGCGCGATCTCGACGCTGCTGATGCTGACCCCCGCGGCGGCGGCGTAGCGGAGCACGCCGAACGTCGAGCCTGCATCGCTCGATTCCAGCAGACGGTACGGCATGGGCGCCACCACGGCGAGCACGCGCATCGGATCGATCGGGTCCGGAAAGGCGTCTGTCACCACGCTGCCCGCGAGGCCGCTGCCGGCGGCGGCGCCCCAGGAGCAGCCGCCGTCGTCGCTGAACACCAATCCGATGGCGTCGCGGGCGAAGAGCCGCAGCTGGCCGGGGGCGCCGTACTGGTAAAGGTCGCGCGAGCCCCTTTCGTCCTGCTCACAGGACCAGGTCCAGGTCGCGCCGTCGTCCGCCGAAGTGATGATGCCGAAGTTGGTGGTCAGCACGATCTCGTGCGGACGCCCCGCGGGCAAGAGCACGCTCATCGAATCGGGGAACGCGCCGTCAGCAGACGCGGGTCGAGCGACGAGCACGGGAACGAGCGCGGCCACGACCGAACCCATGACGAGAGCCACCGGGCCTTGAGGGAAGAAAGACATCCCGGATGTCGCGCCGGTCGCGTCACGGCTCGGTGCTGAGCTTGGGGGCGTCGAACGGGGGAAGCTGGTTGATGACCCGCGGGTCGGTGAGGCCATTGACCATGAAGTTGATCACCTTGTCGATCTCGTCCTGGGTGAGATTCAACATCAGCATCTCCTTGTCGAGATTGTTCTTGTCGAGCCCCCCCATGTTGTACTCGTTCATCACCAGGTCCATCGTGGCGCCGTTCCCCGTCCCGGAATGCATCATCCCCCCTCGCGCTCGCAGACCCACGTTGCGCAAGGTGGGTGTCTTCATCTTGCCGAAGTCCTCGGCGTTGCCGCTGATGGTCGAACGACCAGGGTCCAACGCGGGGTCATTGAGGCCGATGTTGTGGAACTTGTTGTCGGTGAACTGCGGCGCCTTGTGGCACTTGTCACAGCGCGCCTTGGTGTTGAAGATGGCGAGCCCTTGTTGCTGGTCGCTGCTGAGCGCGATCGTCTGACCGGCGTTGAAGCGATCCCACGCCGTGTTGTTGGAAGTGAGTGTTCGCTCGTGCGTGGCGATGGCGAAGATGATCTTCTGCGCGGTGATCTCCGGCGAGCCATAGACCTGCGCAAATAGTTGTGGGTACGTGTTCGTCCCGATGAAGTCCGCCATTGCCTTGGGAATGTTCCGCGCCACGGCCAGCGGCTTGGCCGTCACCAGCTTGATCTCGATGTCACGCCAGGTGTAGCCCTCGCAGGCCATCTCCACCGCACTCACAGGCGGCCCTGCGGCCTGACTCTCGAGGGCGCCACCGCTGGCGATGGCCACCACGCCGGTCACCGGATCGCGGAACTCGGTTCTGGCCCGCCCGTCCCAGAACAGCTCGGGGGCGAACATGGCGTCGAAGTAGGTGGGCGGCTTGCGGACGGTGACCTGGGGCTGCATTCCGTAGGGCGGGAAGGAGATGGCGACTCCGGCGCTGTTGCAGCGTGGAATTCCACGGCCACCATGGACGTCGTCGGGGGTACCGAACACGTTGTCGGGGCCGGCGCCCACAGACTGGGCCTCGATGGCGCGCGGATCGGAGCCGCCGCCAGAGGCGCGATGGCAGCTGCCGCACGCCTGGTTGTTCTTGGAGCCGATCTGCTCTTCCCAGAACAGAACCTTGCCCAGCAGGGCCTTGCTGGCGCTGTAGGGATTCTCCGCGGGGAAAACAACCTCGGGATAGGGCTCGGTCCGCTCCAGGCCCGTCTTCGCGTCGGCCTCGGCGTCGCCGGCGTCGGTCACCGCTTCGGTGCTGCCGGCGTCGATCACTTCGGTGCGGTCGGCCGTCGCAACGTCTTCGCGCGACGACACATCTGGAGCCCGATCGAGCGCTGACCCGCTGTCGCGTGCCGCGTCGAGGCTGGCGGGCCGCGGGGCGCCGCCAGATCCGCACGCACCCAGGGCGGGGGTGAGAGCCAGCAGGACCCGTACAGTTCGAAGATCAAGCATCATTCCCGAGCACTCCCCGAGCACCCATTACTAACGTTCGCAGGTGGATCTTGTCCATTCTAAGATGCCGATTCGCGCGAGCCACCCGGGAGCGCGAGCCACCCGGGAGATCGATCACAGCCTCCACAGCTTCCACAACCGCCTACTCAGCCTCAGCCGCGCAAATTTCTCGAGATCAGTCTTTCTTCTGGACAATCCCCGGGGTCTACTGACAGTTATGAGAGCCGTGAAAAACCTCTCTGCTGCCTGTGGTCCGAAGTTTGGCGCGGCGCGTGGCGCCCTGGTATTGACCGCCTGCCTGGCGGTTGGTTGCGGCTCGTCGACGCCCAGGTTGATTACCGGGGTCGGCGGCTCGACCGGCGGCGGCGGTTCGACCGGCGACGGCGGTTCGACCGGCGGTGGCGGTTCGACCGGAGCCGGCACCGGTGGCGCCTCGGTCGTCGATGCCGGCACGGACGCGCCGATCCACCCGCCGGCAGATGGCGGG
>DASRQZ010000032.1:0-42774 GCA_035696125.1 Polyangia bacterium | reverse complement strand
CGCTCGTCCAGCGGCTCACCGGCGTCGGCTGCCGCCAGGAAGGCCGCGATCAAGGTGACGTAGGCGGCGGTCACGGTCTCGTGGTAGCCGCTGGTCGGGGTGTTGGCGCCCCCGTGCGCCTCGTTGAGGCGTCGGATCGCCACGCGCAGGCGCGGCAGCGCGTCGGCGGCGCCGAAGCGGTCGACGTGCCAGGCGCCGACGCGCAGGTGGGCCTGGTGGGTCCACTGGGCGCGCGGCAGCGACGCGTCCAGGAACTGGGCGGCGAGATCGGCCAGTGGCAGCGTTGGTTCGGGCGAAGCCATGGCCGGCCCGCAATTCTACGCTAGCCCGAGATCCCCTCAGAGAGGAGAAGAACTAGTCGCTGACCAGGGTCGGCGCGGCGCGCAGGTCGATGTTGAAGCTGCCGAAGTTGCCGGCCGCCACGTAACCGTCGTTGCCGACGAAGTCGAGGTGGCTGGCCCAGCCCAGCGTGCGCACGAAGCGCACGCCTTGGGGATGCGCGGGGTCGGCGACATTGATCATCAGCACCCCGTCGCCGGACAGGTTCAGGAACAGGTCCTGGCCGTGCAGGCCCATGAGCTGGCTGTAGTTGGTGCGGATCGGCTGGTCGAAGATCGAGCGCAGGGTCCGCCCGCCGAGATCGAAGGTCATCAGCCGATCGGAGGTCGACTCCCAGGTCGGCGGGTCGGCGGCGCGCAGGGCGGCGTAGCCCCACCAGTAGTACTGCCGCTGCGCCGCCACGTAGAGGTGGGTGCCGTCGACGATCAGCGAGCTGACGTTGAGGTCGGCGAAGGTGTGCTCGTCGAGCAGCTCGGCCCGCGAGCCGGTCTGGCGCAGCAAGTTCAGGCGCGTGTCGCCGTGCCATTCGGTGTGGTCGGGGAACTGGATCGTGCGGTAGACGTTCTCGCTGGTCAGGAACAGGCGGGTGCCGCGGTCGATCCAGGTGCGCGCCAGCGGGCCCGGGATGTTGACGTCGGCGCCCGCTACCAGGTGGCCGCTGCCGGCCTCCCAGCGCTGGGCGAAGTCGCGGTAGCGGCTGAACACGCCGCCGTCGGCGTTCTCCTGCCCCAGGTAGTCGCGCCGCGATACGTAGAACGCGGCCGGCGCCGCGGGGTCGCTCACCAGGGTGAACCAGCTCCAGGTGGTGCGCGGATCCAGCGCGACCTGCTCGACGGCGGGCGCCGCCGGGTTGCGCAGGTCGAGCAGGGCCAGGCTGGGCGAGTAGACGGTCTGCGAGCCGTTCCACTGGTAGTCGGTGCGCAGCTGCACCAGCCCCGCGTCGGTGACGATGGTGTCCGAGCCGCCGCCGAACCAGTAGCCGCCCCAGAAATCGACGCCGCAGAAGAAGCCCCAGTACCGGAACGACTGGAAGGGGACGGTGAGCCGGCTGGCCAGCCGCGGGTGGGTGGGATCGGACAGGTCGTAGACGATGGCCTCGGTGGTGGTGCTGGTGCTGGGGTTGCTGGGGTCGTCGACCTGGTAGCGCAGCACCACCAGGTTCTGCTTGTAGGGATAGGCGGCGGTCGCCTGGCCGATGCGGAAGGTGGCCACCGGCGCCTTGTCGTCGACGTCGCCGCCGGCGCGCTTGACCCGGAACTCGGCCATGCCGTTCATCGACCAGTAGCCCTGCCCGAGATCGACCCGCTCGACGACGTAGTTGCCGAAGCCGAAGATCTCGTTGACCGGCGGCGCGACCTCGACGATCGACTCCAGGCGAGGCTGCGCCAGGTCGTCGATGTTGGCCACCGACAGATGGGTATCGGACAGGTTGATCATGGTGCGCGCGCCGGTCGAGGGGTGGCGGAACAGGATCGAGCGATTGACCTCACCCTGGGGGTGCACGAAGGTGCCGTAGGTCCTCACCACCGTCTGTTGCTCCGGCGGCTTGCCGGGGTCATAGCGCGACAGGTCCCAGGTCAGCAGGCCCACCGCTGTCTTCCACTGGTACCACCAGCCGACGTCGACGTTGGCGTCCTGCTTGCTGTAGTACGACACCGGTACGGTCAGCACGTTGAGATCGCCGTCCTGGAACATGCCGAGCATCTTGTGCGCCTGGTCGAGGTTCCAGTTGACGCTGGACCAGGTCCATTCGGCGTTCTGGATCGCGATGCACTGCCGCTGCACCAGCCGGATATTGGCCAGGTCGCGCACGTCGACGATGGTGAGCGCCATCTTGGTGTTGGCCCAGCCCGTGGTCGGGTCGGGGCTGCCGTCGCAGGCGCTGCTGGTGTCGGTGCCGACGCCGAGCAGGAACTGGCCGCCGGCCACGGTGCGGAAGACGCTGACGCTGCCGGACAGGCCGTCGATGGCCGACGCCACCCGCGGCGCCGCCGGGTCGCTGATGTCGATCGCGTACAAGGGATCGACCTGGCGCGCGGTGATGGCGTAGGCCACGTTGCGGGTCAGATCGAAAGCGGTGCCGCGCACCGCCTCGCCCGGCTTGCCGAAATCCAGCGACGCCAGGCGCTGCGGCGCCGCGCCGTCGGTGATGTCCCAGCTCTCCAGCGAGTTCTGGGTCACCGCGCCGGCGCCGCAGCTGTTCCAGGACGGGCGCCCGAAGATGCCGAAGAAGGTTCCCCGCTGGGTGGCGTCGTCGAAGCGATAGGTCATCTTGAACTGGTCGTCGAGGTTGCCCCCGGTCGAAAAGCGGGTGTGCAGGCGGATGTTGCCGGTGGGATCGGAGATGTCGAACACCGAGACCACGGCGTCCTGGCTGTTGCCCCAGCCGCAGGGTCCGATGCCGTTGCCGTAGGAGCTCCAGTTCTCCACCACCATGAGGGCGTTCGAGGTCGCCGAGATGGCGACGCCGCCGAAGTAGCGCGACGAATTCTGGCTCTGGGTGTTGCCGCCCTCGAAGATCTGCAGTTGCCCCGCCTGGCGCGGGCTCTGCGGATCGGACACGTCGTACGAATAGACCCACGCCTGCTCGGTGGGCACGACGTCGGGTGTGACCCAGCCCCAGTAGTAACCGCCGAACTGCTCGGAGACCACATAGATGGTGTCGTCGATCTTGCGCGACACCCCCTCGTGCAGCTCGCCGATGATGTCCAGGGTCTTGAGGACGCGCGGGTTGCCGAGGTCGCTGACGTCGATGGTCACCAGCTGGGACACGAAGTGCCGCTGGAACTGGAGCTGGCCGCCCACCTCGGTCAGGTAAAGCGCGTCGCGCAGCAGCGCATAGACGGTGTTGCCCTCGACGAACATCTCGACCGGGTAGCCATAGATCGGCAGCGCCGAGACCTTGACCGGCTGCTGGCTGTTGCTGACGTCGTAGACCATGAAGCCGCGGTAGGTGTTGAGGTAGAAGAGGCGCGTCCCGGACAGGCGGTAGATGTCGGCCTCCTGCACGGTGCCGGTGCGCCCCTGGGGCGCCGGGGTGGTTGCCGTCGGCACCGCTGGCCCCGCGCCCGCGCTGTCGGTCAGGCCGGGGGTGCGCGGCCCCGAGCCCGATCCGTTGTCCAGGGTGGTGAAGTCGGTCTGCCCCGGGTGACGATTTTTTGAGCCGTCGTCGCAGGAAACCACGGCGAGCGCCGCGGCAATCACCCATCCGATGCGCCACGTCTCGCGAAGAAACCCCTGAAAACCGCGCTGGAATGCAGGCTTGAGCATGGTCGTCATCTCCCCACGACCAGCGAAGAGCAACCGGCGTGCCCACCGCGCGGCTGGTGCTGCGCGGCGCCGCCGACTGGTTTAAAGTCTCGGGCGGGGCGGCGCAGTGGCCGCCCTTCCATGCCGCCCGCCACGCCTTGCCCATGAAGCTGCTGATCATCGCCGGTCCCTACGAGGCCGACCGCATCCGGCGCGCGGCGATCTCGGCCGGCTTCGAAGCGGTCGCCGTCGAACCGGGGGAGAGCCTGTCGGGCTGGATTTCCGCCAGCCAGCCCGATCTGATCGTGATGGCGCCGCAGATGGTGAACCCGGATCCCCGTGTGGCGCTGGCCAAGGTGCGGGCCACGCCGCGCGGGCGGGTGCCGGTCTTCTTCGTCGGCGATGCCGCCGACGAGGACCGGTTCAAGAACCTGGCCGACGGCTTCCTGGTTCGTCCCATCGCGCCCGCCGATCTGGTGGCCCAGGCGCGCGCGCGGGTGGCCCCTTCGGCCGACCGCAGCGGCCCGCAGCCCCCGCGCGCGCTGCCGGGCGGGCCGCAAGATCTGTTGAAGCACCTGGCCGACAGCATCGACGCCTCGCTCGACGCCGAGATGCGCGTCGCCGCGCGCGACCTGGTGGTGGAGAGCGCGGCGGCGCCCAGCGCCACGGTGGCCGAGCCGCGCGACGAGGGAGGCCCCCAGACCCGCGAGATCGACAGCGACGCGGCCGTGAGGATGATGATGATGCACGACGGGCCGCCGTCGCCGCCGTCGCCGTCGTCGCCGTCGTCGCCGTCGTCGCCGTCGTCGCCGCCGGCGGCCGCCGCCGCGGCGGAGCTGGCGACGCGCGTGGTGGCACGGCCCGAACTCGTCGGGGCCGCGGCTCCCTACGAGAGCGGTCCGATCGGCGCGCCCGACATCGCGATGTTGCTCGGGCGTATCAGCTGCGACCGGCTCAACGGCCGCCTCACTTTCCGGCGCGGCCTCATCAAGAAGGTCATCTATTTCGAGCAGGGCACGCCCGTGCTGGCCAGCTCGAACCTGCCCGACGACCGCATGGGGGAGATGCTGGCGCGCCAGGGTCGGCTGTCGCGCGAACAGCGCATCCGCGGGTCGCGGCTGCTGGAGAGCACCGGGCGCCGCATCGGCAGCGTGCTGGTGGAGATCGGCGCGCTCAAGGAGAGCGAGCTCGGTCCGCTGGTGCAGCGGCACTTCGAGGAGATCATCTATTCGGTGTTTGCCTGGCCCGAGGGCTCTCCTGGCCCGGGCGAGGGGCCGGCCGAGGATGGCGAGTGGACGCTGGGACCGGAGCGGGCATCGGCCGAGGAGCCGATCCGCCTGGACCTGCCGGCGCCCGCCCTGATCATGGAGGGGATTCGCCGCAAGTACACGGCGCCCCGGCTGGCGCGTCGGCTGGGCGGCGGCGCCCAGGTGGTCCGGCTGCTGGCCACCGGCTCGTCGTTGTCGGCGGTGCTCGACGACATGGCGCTGTCCGACGAGGAGCGCACGCTGGCGCGCCGCTTCGACGGCGTGCGCACGCTGGCCGAGGCGCGGGTGGACGCGCAGGTCGGCGAGGAGACGGCGAGCGGCCTGGCATGGGCCCTGATGGCGCTGCGTCTGGCCACGGCGACGCGGGCGGCGGAGGTGGCGGGGTGGTCCACGAACGCGACGGCTTCAGCGGCGGAGGCGACCACGACCGCGGAGGCGACCACGGAAGCGAAAAATGGAAAGGGGGAGAGGGAGATTGACCGGGCGCGGGTTCTGGCGCGATATGCCCTGGTGCAGGAGGCGGACTACTTCGAGGTGCTGGGTCTGGCGCGCGAGGCGACCGCGCACGAGGTGCGGCGCGCTCATCAGACGCTGACGCGCGAGATGTCGCCAGCGTCGCTGGATCCGGCGCTGGTCGCCGAGCTCGAGGCGCAGCTGGACGCGATCCGCGCCGTGCTGGACGAGGGAGCGCGCGTGCTGGGCGACGCCCGCTTGCGCCAGCGCTACCAGGCCCACCTCCCGGTGGCGGCCGCGCCGCGGGCGGAGTAAACGGTCGCATGTCCGAGCGGCCGCGCGCGCTCTTCTTCGGATCGCCCGACTTCGCCGTCCCTGGCCTGCAGGCGGTGGCGGCGCTCACCGATCTGCGCGGCGTGGTCAGCCAGCCCGACCGTCCGGCGGGGCGCGGGCGCGAGCTGCACCCGCCCGCCGTCAAGCTGGCCGCGCGCGATCTCGGGGTGCCGGTGCTGCAGCCCGAGAAGATCCGCACGCCCGAGCTCGAGGCGGCGCTGCGGGCGCTCGACCCGGAGATCTTCGTGGTGATCGCCTATGGTCGCATCCTGCCGCCGGCGCTGCTGGCCATCCCGCCGCTGGGCTGCTGGAACGTGCACGCCTCGCTGCTGCCCAGGTTGCGCGGCGCCGCGCCGATCCAGTGGGCCATCATCCGCGGCGAGAGCCGCACCGGCGTGGCGGTGATGCGGATGGAGGAGGGGCTCGACACCGGTCCGGTGGCGGCGGTCGCCGAGACCCCGATCTCCGACGACGACACGGCCGCGACGCTGTCGGCGCGCCTGGCGCGGGCAGGGGCAGGTTTGCTGGCCGACACCCTGCCGCGCATCATCACCGGCACGGTCACGCTGCGCGAACAGGAGCACGCGCTGGCCACGCTGGCGCCGCCGCTGAAGAAGGAGGACGGCCGGCTCGACTTCGCGCAGCCGGCGCGCGCGGTGTCGGCGCGTGCGCGTGGTGTCGACCCCTGGCCGGGCGCCGCGGCGTTGCTGGATGGCGAGGTGATCAAGCTCTTCGCACCGCGCGTGGTCGAGGTCACGGCCAGCCGCGACGGCGGGGCGGCGGGCCGGGTGCTCGGCGCCGGCCCCGATGGCCTGATCGTCGGCTGCGGCGAGGGTGGGGCGGTCGCCTTCGGCGAGCTGCAGCTGCCCGGTCGCAAGCGATTGCCGGCCGGTGTGGTACTCAACGGGCGGCCGATCCCGCCCGATACTCTTCTCGGATGAGCGCTCCCCCCACCGACATCGCCACCAGCCGCCAGCTCGCGCGCGCCGTGCTCGAGCAGGTCGAGCGCGAGCGCGCCTTCGCCAACCGGGCGTTGTCTGCCGCGCTCGATCGAGCGCTCACCCTGTCGGCCGAGGAGCGGGCGCTGGGCACCGAGCTGGTCTATGGCGTGCTCCGGCGCCAGGCCAGGCTGGACCGCGCGCTGGATGCGCTGTCCGATCGGGGGCTGTCGGGGATCGGGGTGTCGGTGCGCATCGTGCTGCGCGTCGCCGCGTATCAATTGCTGTTCCTGGATCGCGTCCCAGCCTACGCTGCGGTCAACGAGGCGGTGGAGGCGTGCAAGCAGCTGCGCAACGGCGCCCGCTTCGCCGGGCTGGCCAACGCGCTGCTGCGCCGCCTGGCCGACCGGCGCGAACCGCCGCTGCCCGACGCCGCCAGCGACCCGCTTGGCTATCTGGTCGAAGGAGCGGGCCTGCCCGAGTGGCTGGCCCGGCTGGCCATCGATCAAATGGGCGCAGCCAACGCGGTCGCTTTCGGCGACACGGTGGGCTCGCCAGCGCCGCTGGCGATGCGCGCCAACCGCTTGCGCGTCGACCGCGAGGGTCTGATCGGCCGCCTGCGCGAGGAACGGCCTGGCGCCGAGATGGTCGCGTCGGCGATCGCGCCCGACGCCCTGCTGGTGCGCCGGATCGACTCGCCATTCCTGACCCGCGCCTTCACCGACGGGCTGTTCGCCATCGAGGACGTGGGTGCGCAGGTGGTCGCCGAGCTGTGCGGCGCGGCTCCGGGCGAGCGCATCCTGGATGCCTGCGCGGGCCTGGGCGGCAAGAGCGCGCACCTGGCGGTGCTGGCCGGCAACCGCGCCGAGATCGACGCCGTCGACCTGGTGCCCGCCAAGCTGCGCCAGGCGCGCGAGCTGGCGCGCCGTCTGGGCGTCGAAGGCCTGACCACCCTGACCGCGGATCTGACCCGGCCCTGGTCCAACGCCGGGCGGCGTTATCACCGGGTGCTGCTGGACGCGCCTTGCGCCGGGCTGGGCGTGCTGCGCCGTCATCCCGAGGCGCTGGTACGTCGCACCCCGGCCGACCTGCCGGCGCTGGCGGGCAAGCAGTCCCGGATGCTGGAGACGCTTGCGCCGCTGGTCCTGCCGGGGGGGCTGCTGGTGTACTCGGTCTGCACGTTCGATCGGACCGAGTGCGAAGAGGTGATCGCGCGCTTCCTGGCGCTGCGGCCCGATTTTCGGGTCGAGTCGCCGCTCGAGACCGCGGCGCCTTCGGGCACGGCAGTCGACTGGAGATCGATCACGGATGAGGCGGGATTGGTGCGGACCTGGCCGCAGCGCCATGACGCCGACGCATTTTTCGCCGTGCGGCTGCGTTGCACCGCCGCAGCCTGAGGTAGGATGCCGGCGTGGCAAGGGCCGTTCGCATTGCTCCCTCGATCTTGTCAGCGGACTTCGGGCGTCTGGCCGACGAGGTGCGCGCTGCCGAGGCGGCCGGGGCCGACTGCATCCACTGTG
Source organism: Polyangia bacterium (assembly GCA_035696125.1). Taxonomy (GTDB): domain Bacteria; phylum Myxococcota_A; class Polyangia; order Fen-1088; family Fen-1088; genus DASRQZ01. The sequence goes on along the minus strand of DASRQZ010000032.1, from coordinate 34,674 downwards.
ACGTGATGGATGGGCGCTTCGTGCCCAACATCACCATCGGTCCACTGGTGGTGCGCGCGGTGCGGGCCGCCACCCAGCTGCCGCTGGACGTGCACCTCATGATCGTCGAGCCCGAGCGCTACATCGACGAGTTTGCGGACGCCGGCGCCGACAGCATCACCGTGCACGCCGAGGCGTCGCCGCACCTGCACCGCACGATCCAGCAGATCCGGGCCCACGGTAAACGCGCGTCGGTGGCGTTGAACCCGCACTCGTCGCTGGACAGCGTGCAGCTGGTGCTGCCGGAGCTGGCGATGGTGCTGTTGATGACCGTCAACCCGGGCTTCGGCGGCCAGCAGTTCATCGAGGCGGTGGTGCCCAAGATCCGGGCCTTGCGCCAGGAGATCACGCGCCGCGGGCTGGACGTCGACATCGAGGTCGACGGCGGCATCGCCGCCGATACCGCGGCCATCGTGGTCGACGCCGGGGCGAACGTGCTGGTGGCCGGCAACGCCGTGTTCGCTGCGCCAGGCAAGGATTACGCGGCCGCCATCGCGGCGCTGCGTCGGGGGGCGGCGGGGGCGGGCGGGGTCGCGGCCTGATGACCTCGGGCAAAGAGGCGGCCACCGCCGCCTGGTGGGCGCGCAACGCGCACTTCCAGACCGCGCTGGGTCGCCTGGGACGCCGGCGCGCGCAGGTCGCCTGGCGGCGCGAGGTGCTGACCACACCGGACGACGACGACCTGGTCCTCGACCACCTCGACGGTCCGCCGTCGGCGCCGCGCGTGCTGCTCTTGCACGGCCTCGAGGGCAGCTCGAACTCGGTGTACATGCTGGGGCTGGCCCGCTTGGTGGCGCGCGCCGGCTGGCAGGGCACCGCGCTCAATTTTCGCTCATGCGCGCGCGATCCCAAGCGCCTGTCGCGTTGCTTGCCGAACCGGCAGCCGCGCCTTTACCACTCGGGCGACACGGCAGATCTGGATTTCGTGGTGCGCACGCTGGCCGCGCGCGAACCGTCGGGCACGCTGTACGCCGCCGGCGTCTCGGTGGGTGGCAACGTGCTGCTCAAGTGGTTGGGCGAGCAGGGGGCGCGCAGCCGCGTCGAGGCGGCGGTCACCATTTCGGTTCCCTACGACCTGCGCGCGGCGGCCCATCACCTGGCGCGCGGCGCGGGCCGGTTCTACACCAGCACCTTCTTGAAGACGTTGCGCGCCAAGGCGCTGGATCTGTGCAAGCGCTTCGCCAGCCTGGGCGGCCGCCTCGATCCGCGGCGCATCAAGGCCGCGCGCACCTTCCCCGCCTTCGACGACGCGGTGACCGCGCCGCTGCACGGGTTCCCCAGCGCCGACGCCTACTACCGGCGGTCGAGCTCGATGCACTACCTGGAGCGCATCGAGGTGCCGGTGCTCTGTCTCGGCAGCTCCGACGATCCCTTCGTTCCGGCCGAGGCGCTGGAGCGCGCGGCCCGGTACGCGTCGGAGGACGTCGAGTTCGTCACCAGCGCCTGGGGCGGCCACGCGGCGTTCATCTCCGGCCGCTGGCCCTGGAAGCCGATGTACTGGGCCGAGGAGCGCGCGGTCGCCTGGCTCACCAGCCGGCCCATCTGAGCGCCAGCGGGCGCACTTCGCGCGATCACTATCGGCGACATGGCGCCGGCGCCTGCGCCGCCCTGCTGTGCACGTGCACGATCCCCGTGACGTTCGCGTTCCTATCGCCCGCGCCGCGCTCTTTGCCAGGGCGGCGGCGACATCTCCTTCGCCAGGTGTTCGACGAAGGCCCGGATCTTGGGCGAGAGGTGCCGGCTGCTGGGATAGACCGCGTGGATCGGGGTTTCGGCGATGGTCCAGTCAGGCAGGATCTGCTCCAGGCTGCGGTCGCGCAGGTCGTCGGCGCAGCGGAAGGCGGGGATGAGGCCGACGCCCAGGCCGGCGCCGACCGCTTCTTGCAGCGTATCGAAGTCGTTGACCACCAGGCGCGGCTGCACCTCGATCTCCACCGCGCGGCCTTTCAGTCGCAGCTTCCAGTGGCCGCGGTCGCCGCCGGCGCTGAACACCACGGCTTCGTGCTTGGCCAGCTCCTTGGGCTCGCGCGGCCGACCGCGCTGGTCGAGATAGGCCGGCGCCGCGACCATGAGCGCACCGACCTGACCCAGGCTGCGCGCGATCAGCGTCGAGTCGGCCAGGGCGCGCGCTCGGATGGCGACGTCGAAACCCTCTTCGATGAGGTTGACCAACCGATCGGTGCACACCAGCTCCAGCGCGACCTCGGGGTACTGGGTCAGGAAGCTGGCTATGATCGACCCCAGGAAACCGAAGTTCAGCGGCGCGGTCACCCGCAGCGAGCCGCGCGGATTTGCTTGCAGATTGCCGACCGCGCGATCGGCCTCCTCCAGCTCGGCGACGATGCGGGCGCCGTACTCGAAGTAGGCGCGTCCCGCGTCGGTCAAGCTCAGGCGCCGGGTGCTGCGCTGGATGAGGCGCGCGTGCAACCGCGCCTCCAGGTCGGAGATCTTGCGGCTGACGGTCGACTTGGGCATGCCGAGCAGCCTGGCGGCCGCGCTGAAGCTGCCGGTCTGGGCCACCTTGGCAAACACCAGAATCTCGTTCAGATCGGTCATGGTCGTCGTGGGCGGCGCCGGTCGGTCGGGCGCGGGGGCAATGTTCCATGGGCGAGACAGTGAAGACAAGAAGGCGGGGTAGACGGCGCGGCGCCAGCGCGTAGATCGGGGCCCGAGGAGAGTGACACATGAGCACCCAGACCCAGACCAATCCCCAGGCTCGCGACGCCGGCGCGGTTCGCGAGGTGGAACGCATCATCGGCTCCCATCATCAGCGCGAGGGCGGCGGCTTCGTGGTGCGTCGCCCGGTGCCGGCCGTCGGCGTGCAGCAGGTCGATCCGTTCCTGCTCATCGACGAGATGGGGCCGGTCGACTACGCGCCGGGCGAGGCGGTCGGCGCGCCCGATCACCCGCATCGCGGTTTCGAGACCGTGACCTACGTGCTGGACGGCGAGATGGAGCACGAGGACTCTGCCGGGCACCGCGGCGCGCTGCGCGCCGGTGACGTGCAGTGGATGACCGCGGGCGCCGGCATCGTGCACTCCGAGATGCCGTCGCGGCGAATTGTGGCAGAGGGCGGTCGCGTCCACGGCTTCCAGATCTGGATCAACTTGCCGGCCCGCTTGAAGATGACCCAACCGCGCTACCAGGAGATCCCCGCGGCCGGCATCCCGACCGCCGAGACCAGCGACGGCGCCGCCCGCGTACGGGTGATCGCCGGCGAGGCGCTGGGCGCGCGCGCGGTGATCGACACCCACACGCCCATCGTTTACCAGGACTGGTCGCTGCGTCCGGGCGCCGACGTCACCATCCCCCTGCGCGCCGACCAGCGCGCGCTGGCTTATGTCTTCCAGGGCGCCGCGCGCATCGGAGACGGCCGGCGCGAGGTGCGCGACGGGGAGCTGGCGCTGCTGGGCCCGGGCCAGGTGGTCCGGCTGGTTGGCGCCGACCAGCCGGGGCGTCTGTTGCTGCTGGCCGGCGTGCCGCTCAACGAGCCGCTGGCGCGCTATGGTCCGTTCGTGATGAACTCCGAGGCGGAGATCATGCAAGCGGTGCGCGACTTCCAGAACGGTCGCCTGGGCGAGATCACCCGCACGGCGGCGCTGAAATGAGCGGCGCCGAGGGGACCGGCGATGGGAGCGATGCGACATTGGCCCGCATCGCGGGCCGCGCCCGGGACCTGGGCGGGTTCGAAGTGCGGCGCGTGCTGCCGGCGCATGAGCGGCAGCGCGTCGGACCCTTCATCTTCTTCGATCACTTCGGCCCTATCGCCTTCGGTCCCGGGCAGGGCATGGACGTGCGGCCGCACCCGCACATCGGTCTGGCGACCGTGACCTACCTGTTCGAGGGCGAGATCGTGCACCGCGACAGCCTGGGCTCGCGGCAGCCGATCCGGCCGGGCGACGTCAACTGGATGGTGGCGGGGCAGGGCATCGTCCACTCCGAGCGCACCTCGGCCGACGTGCGCACGCGCGGCGGCCGGGTGCATGGCCTGCAGTGCTGGGTGGCGTTGCCCTCCGACGCCGAGGAGGTCTCCGCTCGCTTCGAGCACCACCCGGGCGCCAGCCTGCCGGTGGCGCACCGCCGCGGCGCGACCCTGCGGGTGATCGCCGGCAGCGCCTACGGGCTGACCGCGCCCACCGGCGTGCTGTCGCCCACGCTGTACGTCGACGTCGAGCTGGCCGCCGGCGCCGAGGTGCCGGTCGACGGTGAGCACGAAGAGCGCGCGCTCTACGTCGTCGAGGGCAGCGTCGCCTGCGGCGGCCAGCGCGTCGACCCCGGCGTGCTCACGGTGTTGCGCCCGGGCGCCTCGGCGTCGCTGGCCGCCGACGCGCCGGCCCGCGCCGTCCTGATCGGCGGGGCCCCGCTGGCCGGGCCGCGCTACATCGAGTGGAACTTCGTCTCCAGCTCGCGCGAACGCCTGGAGCAGGCCAAGTCCGACTGGCGCGAGCGCCGCTTCCCGACCGTCCCCGGCGACGAAAACGAACGGATCCCGCTGCCGGGCGAGTAGGCGTGGCGACGGCCGCCGAACACCGCGAACGGTTGCTCGCCGATTGCTACTCCCGGCACGCGCGGCGTGGTCGAGATCGTGGCGCCCGCCCCCGGTTGATCGGGCGGCGCGCGCTCAACCGCCGGCGAGCGCTTGCAGCTTGAGCACGGTGTTCCAGTTACGGCCGGTGGCGCGGGTGCCCAGCCGCTTTTCGATGAGCGCGTTGGTGAGCTTCGAACGACCAATGCCGTCGGGATAGCTGGCGTAGATCTCGCGCCCGTGCCCGCGCACCAGCTCGCGGCCGGCGATCGCCGCCTGCAGCGCGGCGACCTGGGCGGCGCCCACCGGCTGCTTGAGGACCAGCAGCACCAGGTGGCCGGGGTCGCCGCTGGCCTGGTCCGGGAACGGATTGCGGTCCACGATGGCCCGCCACTCCGCCGCCGTGCGCACGAAGAAATCAGTGGTGAGGCCGAGCCGCCGCGCGGTCTCGTCCTGCAGCAGCTTCTCCAGGCCGGCGCCGGAGCGTTTGCCGGCGCGAAAGACCAGGTTGCCGCTCTGGAGCAGGGTCTGCCCATCGCGCAGCGCGAGCGCCTCCATCAGCGCCCGCAGATCGGCCATCGCCACCTTGCCGTGCGGGCCCAGGTTGACCGCGCGCAACAGCGCGACCCAGAGCCCGGCGGAGGACGGGGAAGCCTTCATCGGCGCGCAGCGTAGCAAAAACCGGAGTCGGAGACCGCCCCGGGCGGCGTCATCCTGGGCACCCGCCGCAGCGCGCCGACGCGCCGAGAGCTGGTTCCAGTGTTGCCTCGGCGTTTCGTCGTTGTTTCCAGCGGTCGCAGCGGCGGCCGATCCATGGATCGGCGATACGATCTGCGCACCACCGACGATAAGTGACCATCTGGACGTGGCAATATGGCAGCGATGTCGAGCCCGGCACCGCTTTCCGCGTCAAAGGAACCGTCGTTGGCCGATTACCGCGCGCTGGCCGAGTTTCGCTACCAGATCCGGCGCTTCCTCAGCTTCAGCGAACAGGCGGCGCGCGTTGCCGGCATCGAGCCGCAACAACACCAGTTGTTGCTGGCCATCAAAGGATTGCCGCCGGATCGCCGCCCCACGATCAAAGCGCTGGCGGAACGGCTGTGCGTCCAGCATCACACCGTGGTCGCGCTGGTGGATCAGGTCGAGGCGCGCAAGCTGGTGCGCCGCAAGCGGCACGCGAAGGATCGACGCGAGATCCTGCTGCTGCTGACCGCGCAAGGCGATCGCATCCTGCGTGGCCTGTCGGTCCTGCACCGCGATCAGCTGCGGGTCGTCGGGCCCACGCTGGTGGAGGCGCTGGCCTCGATCGTCGGCCAGCGACAGCAGCAGCCGCCCCCGCCATCGTCGCCGGTGCCCGAGGCCACGCGCGCAGCGTCCTGACCGTTCCACCTGTCATTCACGGCCGTGATGGCGTACAAACAGCGACGCGCCGATGATCGCCTCAGCTACCGGACGCCGCGCCGATCGCTGCGCGCCTCGTCATCGAGCGGCGTCGGCGCTGGCCGGCATGCTGGCGGCGGCCGTCGCGCTCTGCGCGCGACCGGCCGCGGGCGGCGAGCTGGTGGTCTTCGAGGCGGCGTCGCTGCGGGATGCTTTCGCGCGCTTGATTCCCAGGTTCGAAAGGGACAATGCCAGCACCAAGGTGGTGACCAACGCCGCCGGCAGCCAGGAGCTGCGCGCCCAGATCGAGCACGGCGCCGCCGCCGACGTCTTCGCATCGGCCGACCGCAAGCACATGGACGCCCTGGCGGCGCAGGGCCTGGTGGTGGGTCCGACGGTGTTCACCTGCAACCAGGCGGTGGTGGTGGTGCGGCGCGCGCTGGCCGCCACCGTCAAGACGCTGGCCGATCTGCCGCGCGTCGACCGCATCGTCCTGGGCGCCCCCGAGGTGCCGATCGGTCACTACACGGTCGAGATCTTGAAAAAGGCCGCCGCCACGCTGGGCGCCGAATTTCCCGGGCGGGTCGACGCCAAGGTCGTCTCGCGCGAGCTCAACGTGCGCCAGGTGCTGGCCAAGGTGCGCCTCGGCGAGGCCGACGCCGGCGTGGTCTACCGCAGCGACGCCGTGGCGGCCGCCGATCAGGTCTCGGTGATCGCCATTCCCCCCGAGCTCAACGTCGCCGCTCAGTACCCGATCGCCCAGGTCAAGTCGGCGCCCCATGGCGACCTGGCGCGGCGCTGGATCGAGCTGGTGAAGTCGCCCACCGGCGCGGCGGCCTTGCGTGAGGCCGGGTTCATGCCTTGCCCGGCGCCCTGACGCGTGGCCCGGCCGGCCTGGCCGGTAGCCGCGGCGGCCGGCCGCTCTTGACCGCCGCCTGGGCGCTGGCGATGGGGATCCTCGCGGGCGCGATGCTGTTGCTGGTGCTGCTGCCGATCGCGGGGCTGCTCTTCACCTCGTCGCCGCGCGAGCTGTGGCGCGGGTTGGGCGACCCGATGGTCGGTCCGGCCGTCGAGCTCACCATCCTCACCACCAGCGCCAGTCTGGTGCTGGTGGTCGGCTGCGGAACCCCGCTGGCCTGGATCATCGCGCGCCGCCGCGGGCGCATCTGGCGCGTCGTGGAGACCGTCGTCGAGATGCCGGTGGTGTTGCCGCCCGCGGTCGCCGGCGTGGCGTTGCTGCTGGCCTTCGGCAGGCGCGGGTTGCTGGGACCGGCGCTGGGCGCGCTGGGTATCGGCGTGCCGTTCACGCGCATGGCGGTGGTGCTGGCCGAGTCGTTCGTGGCGGCGCCGTTCTACGTGCAGGCGGCGGTGGCGGCGTTCCGCCGGCTGGACGCCGATCTGATCCTGGTGGCGCGCACGCTGGGCGCTTCCCGGCCGCGGGTCTTCTTCACGGTGGCGATCCCGATCTCCTGGCCGGCGCTGGCGGGCGGCGCCGCGATGAGCTGGGCGCGGGCGCTGGGCGAGTTCGGGGCCACGCTGATGTTCGCGGGCAACCTGAGCGGCCGTACCCAGACGCTGCCGCTGGCCATCTACACCGCGCTGGAATCCGACCTGCGCACCGCGCAGAGCCTGTCGATCGTGCTGGTGGCGGTGGCGGTGGCGCTCCTGGTCGCGATCCGCGCGGGAGCCAGGCGATGACGGCGGCCGTCGACGACAAGGGCTTGGGCACGGGCCTGGATGTCTTCGTGCAGGGCGCGCTGGGTACGCTGGCCATCGACGTGTCCTTCGCGGTGTCGTCCGAGGTCCCGCTGGTGATGGTCGGGCCGAACGGCGCCGGCAAGACCACCATCCTGATGATGATCCTGGGTGCGCTGCGCCCGCGCCGTGGCCGGGTCGCGCTGGACGGCACGCCGCTGTTCGACGATCGCCGCGGCATCGACCTGCCGGTCGAGCGGCGCGGGATCGCCTTTGTCCCGCAGCGCTACGCGCTGTTTCCGCACCTGGATGTGCTGGGCAACGTCGCCTACGGCGTGGTCGCGCCGTCGCGCGCCGAGCGGCGGCAGCGCGCCCGCGAGGCGCTGCGCGATCTCGACGCGGCGGCACTGGCGGGGCGGCGCCCGGCGCAGCTGTCGGGCGGCGAGATGCAACGGGTGGCGCTGGCGCGGGCGCTGGCGCGCCGGCCGGGGGCGCTGCTGCTCGACGAGCCGCTGGCGGCGCTGGACGTGTCGCTCCGGCGCGACGTGCGTCGTTTTCTCTCCGAGCGCCTGCGGGTCTGGGGCATCCCCACGGTGGTGATCACCCACGACCGCGACGACGCCGAAGCTCTGGACGGGAACGTCATCGTGGTCGAGTCGGGCTCGATCACCCAGCGCGGTCGCCTCGGCGAGCTGGAGGCAGCGCCGGACACCGACTTCGTGCGCCTGCTGGTGTCGGGCCGCGCGAAGTCCTCGTCGATCTCCGACGGGCGGCCACGAGACCCTTGACAGCCCCTCGCGCGGCATGTCATTAGCCGTCGTGAAAACTGAATAGCAGCTCCGGGTGCCCTCACGGGCGTAAAAGGGAAGCCGGTTCAAGCCGGCGCGGTCCCGCCACTGTAGGTGGAGAGCGATTCTCGCATGACCACTCGAACCATTTCGGGGAAGGTCGAGAGCGCGTCGAGGCAGTCACATCGCCTCGGCTCCACGAGCCAGGAGACCTACCCGGAGCGAAGACTGCTCGTACCTCCGCGTGGAAACGGAGCGTCGCACCGGCTCCTCCGGAGTCCAGCCGACCCTTCGTTTCCGCCTGCGTGCGAGCGAGGGGTTTTGTTTTTCCTCGGCTTTGGAGCGCGGACTCCAGGAAGGACCGGCGATGCGAGCGCGTGCGTGGAATCTGATTCGAACGGGATCCGGCGTGGGGACGGCGGCTCTGGCTCTGGCTCTGGCTCTGGCGGGCGGCGGCTGCAGCAACGACCAGCCGGTGACGCCGACCGTGACGCCCCCTTCGTCGCTGCTCAACCGGGCGTACATCGTGGCGCGCGACTCCGACGACGTCTCGGTGATCGATCTCGGCAGGATGGAGATCATCGGCCGCCTCAAGACCGGCGGCGTCGAGGACCACATGGCCGACCTCAACGCCGACTTCACCAAGCTCTACGTCGATTCGCCCGGCACCAACGAGACCGTGGTCATCGACGTCAACCGCTTCGAGATCAGCAAGCGCATCCCGGTCGGCGTGTTCCCGACCCACCTGTCGCTGACGCCGGATGGGATGTTCGCGGTCATGGACGAGTACGGCGGCACGGTGTCGTTCATCGACACCAAGCTGGACGTCGAGGCCAAGCGCCTGCCGGGGTTCTACACCCCGCACTTCATGCGCATGGCGCCCGACGGCAAGCACGGCTACGTCGCCAACGTGGGCGCTAGCCACGTCACCCGCGTCGATCTCGCGACGCTGGAGATCGACCAGGAGATTCCGCTCGAGGGGACCACGGTACCGACCGAGGTCGCCAGGGAGGCCGGCTTCGCCGACGTGCAGATTGACCGCTTCGGCATCCTCTACGCCGCGCACAGCGCCACCGGACGGGTGATGGTCTTCGACACCAACACCGGCACCAAGGTGCGCGAGACCCAGGTCGGGTCGGCGCCCTGGATCGTCTACGCCAGCCATCCGTTCGCCAACGTGCCGATGCGCTACCTGGTGCCCAACTTTGGCGACCAGACCGTGTCGATGCTGTCCGGCGGTTCCGATCAAATATTGGCCACCATGCCCGGCGACCAGGAGTCGTTCGGCGTCAACTACACCTCCAAGGCGCCGGAGAGGGCCTTCGTGATGAACCGCATCCGCAAGGACATCTCGGTGGTCGACACCAGCCAGGGCATCATCATCGATCGCATCGACGTGGGCGGGAACACCGAGACCGCGTCGACCACGCCCGACGGCAGCCTGATCGTCGCCGCGGTGAGCGGCGCCGACAAGGTGGTGGTCATCGACGCGCTCACCCACCAGATCGTCAAGACCTTCGACGACGTGGGCAAGTACCCCTGGAGCGTCACGATCCCCTACGGCCAGAACTACTGCCACTAGGAGTCTGGTGTTGAACGGGCTTCAGGCTCCGGGCTTCAGGCTCCGGGAATGGATAGGGACCCGGTCAAGGGCCCCGGGCCTCGGGCCTCAGACCTCTGGAAGACTCTTCACCGGAGGTCCGAGGCCCGAAGCCAGAGGCCTCTTGAGGCGCGGTGGCCCGCCCGATGCGTTTGACACCAGACTCCTGCGACGGGCGGTGTCGATGAAGCGCTGGCTGCTGGTGTTCGTCATGGGGGCGGCTTGCCGGGCTCCGGCGCCCGCGGGTGAGGGCGGGCGTGGGGCGCGGCTGGTCAGCTTGCATGACGTCACCACCGAGGCGCTGGTGCGCATGGGGGCGGCGGATCGGCTGGCTGGGATCGCGGAGCTGGTGAGCCCGGCGCCGGAAGTGCGCGCGGCGTTGGCGGGCGTGCGGCGGGTGGCGGGCGCGGAGTCGATCCTGGCGCTCGCGCCCACGGCGGTGGTGGGGCTGGCGGTGGTCGCCGAGCAGGACCCCGAGCTGGTGGCCGCCCTGCGCGCGCGCGGGATCGAGGTCTACCTCGCGCGGCCGCGGACGCTCGACGAGGTCTTCGAGATGGTGCGCGAAGTCGGGCGGCGGGTGGGGGCTGGCGCAGGCGCCGAGCGTGCGGTGGCGGCGGTGCGCGGGCGGGTCGCGGCGGCGCCGGCGCCGGCGGGGGCGGGGGCGGGGGCGGGGCGGGTGGCGCCCCGGCTGTTCGTCTACGACGGTGGCGATCCTCCTTTCACCGCCGGGGGCGAGACGGTGCTCTCCGATCTGATCGCCCGCGCGGGCGCGCGCAACGTCTTCGCCGACCTGGCGGCCGGCTGGACGCACGTCTCCTGGGAGGAAGTGATCGCGCGCGAGCCGACCCATGTGGTCATCAACGACTACCTGGCGGAGGGCGGCGCGGCCGGGCGAGACCAGGGGTGGGCGCTGGCCGCGGCGCTGGCGCGCAAACGCGCGACGCTGGGGGCGATGCCGCGGCTGGCCGGGCTGCCGGTGCTGGCGTTGCCGCTCGGTCAGGTGCTGGGCGGGCTGGGCAGCGCCGACGCCTTCGAGCGGCTGCGCGCGCTGGTCGTTGGGAGCGCGGGATGACGAAGACCCAGCACTGGCCGGCGCTGGCGGCCGCTCTGTGCCTGACCGCCATCCTGGCCGGCGTCGCCATCGGGGCAACCGGGTGGTGCTCGCCGGTCGAGCTCGGGCGCCGCCTGGCCGCCGGCGACCCGATCCTGCTGGCGCTGCGCGCGCCGCGCGTGCTGATGGTGGCCATCCTGGGCGCGTCGCTGGCGCTGGCGGGCGGGGTCATGCAGACCCTGTTGCGCAACGATCTGGCCGATCCCTACGTGCTGGGCCTGTCGGGGGGCGCGTCGCTGGGCGCGGTCGGGTCGCTGGCCTGGTTGCCGGGCTGGCCGCCCGGTCCCGCGGCGGCGCTGGGGGCGGCGGGCGCGGCCGCGGTGGTGCGCGGCCTGACCCGGGGATCCTACCGCCCCGAGCGGGTGCTGCTGGGCGGGATCGCCGTCGGTTCGCTGCTGGCCAGCATCACCGGCGCGATCCTGTTGCTGGCGCCGGGAGATCGGCTGCTGCGCTCGGCGATGTTCTGGCTGTTCGGCGGGGTGGGTACGCCGCCGCCGGCGCGGCTGGTGATCCCGGCGTTGCTGCTGGCGCTGGCGCTGGCGTGGCTGGCGCGGCGAGCGGAGCGGCTCGACCGATTGTTGCTGGGCGACGACGTCGCGGCCACGCTGGGGGTTTGCGTCCCCGACTTGCGGCGCGACGCGACGCTGGTCGCAGTCCTGCTCACGGCGGCGGCGGTCTCGGTCGGGGGGATGGTTGGCTTCGTCGGTCTGATCGCGCCCCACGCGGCGCGCCGCCTGGTGGGCGCTGCGCATCGCCGCTTCCTTCCGCTGGCGGCGGCGCTGGGCGCGCTGCTGGTCACCGTCGCCGATCTGGTCGCGCGCACCGCCTTCGCGCCGCGCGAGCTCCCGGTCGGATTGATCACCGCGGCGGCGGGCGGCCCCTTCTTCCTGGCGTTGCTGCGCCGGAGGCCGGCGTGGGCCTGAGCAGCCGAGACGCGCGGCGCGCGCCCGATCCATCGGTCGCCGGGCCGGTGATCGTCCGCCGGGCCGTCGGCCTGGCGCTCCGCCACGGCGCCACGCCGGTCCTGCAGGGGATCGACCTGGAGATCGGCAGCGGCCAGACGCTGGCCATCGTGGGCGCCAACGGCTGCGGCAAGACCACGTTGCTGCGCGCGCTGGCCGGGCTGCTGTCCCCGTGCGCCGGCGCCCTGACCTGGCCCGCGGGCCCGCCGTCGAACGGGACCGGCATGCTGCTGCTGCAGGACGAGGCGGTCGCGCCCTTCTCCACGCGCGAGCTGGTGACCCTGGGCCTGGGCCGCGACGGACCGCCGACGCCCACCGATCGCCATCACGTCGCCACCATCCTCGCCGCCCTCGATCTCGCCTCGCTCGCCGATCGCCCCTGCTCCCAGATCTCCGGGGGCGAATGGCAACGCGCCCGCCTGGCGCGCGCCCTGATCTCGCGACCACCGTTGATCCTCTTCGACGAACCCACCAACCACCTCGACCCCGCTACCCGCGCCCAGCTCTTGACCCTGTGCACCACCATCCCGTCGGCGTCGGTGTCGGCGCCGGCGTCGGGGATGGCGTCGGCGATGCGGCCCGCCGCCGTCGTCCTCGCCACCCACGACCTCGACCTCGCCGCCCGCTGCGACCTCGTCCTCCTCCTCGCCGCCGGCACGACCCTCGCGTCCGGCGCCCCCGGCGACGTTCTCACGCCACCTCTCCTGACCCGCGCCCTGCACATCCCGGTTCGCCGCCACATCCTGCCCGGCGATCCCATCCCCCTCTTCCGCGCCGGGGCCGCGCCGTGACCGCCACCAGCTCGCGCGTCGCCGTCCTGATCCTCGGCCACGGCAGCCGCGACGCCGGCGCCAACGCCGAATTCGAAGCTCTGGTCGCGCGCTACGCGGCCCGCCGTCCCGATCTGCTGATCGGCCACGCCTACGTCGAGCTCGCCGCGCCCTCGCTGGCCGACGGCCTGGCCTCGCTGGCGGCCGAGGTTGGACCGGCCGGCGAGGTGACGGTGCTGCCGCTCTTTCTGTTCGCCGCTGGCCACGTGAAGAACGACCTGCCGCTGGCGCTGGCGACGGCGCGCGCCCGCTTTCCCCTGGTCCGTTTCTCGGCGGCGCCGGCGCTTGGGGTTCATGCCACCCTGGTCGGACTGGCGGCGGCGCGCGCGCTGCAAGCGCTGGCCGATCGCGCGCCCGCCGCGCGCGCCGCGCTGGTGGTGATCGGGCGTGGCGCCAGCGACCCCGACGCCAACGGCGACTTCTGCAAGGTCGTCCGCCTGGTGGGCGAGGGCCAGCCCTTTGCCTGGGTCGCGCCCGCCTTCATCGGCATCGCCCGCCCGCTGTTCGAGGAGGTCGTCGAGCTGCTGTCACGCACGCGCCCGGCGGCGATCGTCGCGGTTCCCTACTTCCTGTTCGCGGGCCGCCTTCTCGACAAGCTGGCCGTGCAGGCCGCCGCCTTTCGCGCGCGCACCCCCTGGGTCCCCCTGCTGCTGGCGCCGCCGCTGGGCGCCGCGGATCCGCTGCTGGTGCTGATCGACGAACGCATCGCGCAGGCGCGCGGCGGTGGCGCGCCGCTGCCCTGCGACACCTGCCAGTACCGGGTCCCGATCTCGGGCGTCGCCGGCAAGGTGGGTGGCCTCAAGGCGCTGCTGTGGAGCGTGCGCCACCTCGAGACCCACAGCCAGGCGATGCCACACGCCCACGCCCACGCGTCGCTGGCCAAGCACGTGCTGGTGTGCGCCAACGCCGACTGCGCCGACCGCGGCAGCCTGGGCTTGCTGTCGTCGCTGCGCCGACTGGTCGAGCGCGCGGGGCGCCAGCGCGACATCCGGGTCACCCGCACCGGTTGCATGGGCCGCTGCGGCGAGGGCCCGACGGTCGCGGTCTACCCGGATGGCATCTGGTACCGCCAGGTCGCCGAGAGCGACGCGCCCGAGCTGGTGCGCGAGCACCTGCTGAGCGATCGCCTGGTGGCGCGCCTGGTCGACAACATCATGCAGTAGCGACAGAGGAGGGCATCGAGATGGCTTGTCATGAAATCGCGGCGCTTCGCCTGGGGCTGATGCGGATCCTGGGGCGCGACGACGTCGCCGAGCGCCAGCACGAGCTGGCCGAGCTCGGCCCCGCGGCCGCCGAGCCCGGCCCGGTGAGCGCGCTTTGCGAGGCCGGCAGCCTCGGCGGCCTGCAGCGCCTCTTCCGGGCGGCGCTGGCCGATCTGGACCGCAAGGTCGCGGGCACGCCCGACGGCGACGTCAAGCTGCCGTATCTGCGCACGCTGATGGTGCTCACCAAGAAGGTCGAGCTCGATCTGGTCGGCCACCTGGACGCGCTGACCCGTTTCTATCGCGAGCTGGACGAGATGCACGACTTCGTCCACGAGATCTACCCGGCGGCGGAGTAGCGGCGCATGGCGATCCCCAGGAAGGCGGTGGTGTGCGGCGTGCGGGCGCTGGGGCCGGCGGCGCGCGCGATCGAGCTCGAGGTGTGCGCGGCCGAGCCCCTCGGCTGGCAGGGTGGCCAGTACATCATCGTCGACGGCGGGTTCACACTGCCGAACGGCAAGGCCTGCAAGCGCGGCTACTCGCCGGTCAACGACGACCGCAGCGACCCCGCGCGGCTGGAGCTGTGGGTCATGCGCATCGATCAGGGTCCGGGCTCGGCCTTCCTGCACGCGGTCGAGCCCGGGCGCGAGATCGCCTTCAGCGGGCCCTGGGGCAAGCTCTATCCAGGCTCCACCGACGCGGGGCCGCCCGCCGCCGGCGGCCGCACGCTGATCCTGGCCACCGACACCGGCATCACCGCGGCGCTGGGCCTGGTGCGCGGCGCGCGCATGGCGCCGCTGCTGGCGCACACCACCTTCATCTGGCTGCGCGCGCAGCCCGACTACTTCGTGCCCGAATCGGAGGTGCGCGCGCGCCTGCCCGCCGGCGTCGGAGATCTGCACCTGGGAATGGCGCCGCCCATCGGCCACCCCGACCGCCTGACCCACGCGCGCGCGGTGGTCGGCGAGCGCGGCGGCGCGGCGGCGTTCACCCAGGGCTTCGTCAGCGGCGACGGCGCCGTCAACTACGGGCTGCTCGACGACCTGTGCGCGGCCGGGATCCCCGCGACGCGCGAGAACGTCGAGTCGTTCTTCAACATGCCGAAGCGTCCGGTCCCCGCGGCGGCGCCGGTCACGGCGGTCGTGGGATGATCGGGTGGCGCGTCCCGATGCCGGTCCGCCCAGCCCCGCCGAGATCGCGCGCATGCGCACCGGTTTCACCACCGGCGCCTGCGCGGCGGCGGCGGCCAAAGCGGCGGCGCGCTGCCTGGTGCAGGGGCTGACCTTGACCGTCATCGAGACCACGCTGCCCAACCGCCTGCGGGTGATCTTCGCGCTCGCGCGCTGCGAGATCGCGCCGCCGCGCGCCACCTGCGGCGTCGTCAAGGACGCCGGCGACGACCCCGACTGCACGCACGGCGCCGAGCTGATCGCCACCGTCGAGCTGCGCGCCGAGCCGGGCGTCGAGATCCGCGCAGGCGCCGGCGTCGCGGTGGTCACCAAGCCGGGACTGGGCCTGGAGGTCGGCGCGCCCGCGGTCAACCCGGTGCCGCGCCGGAACATCACCGAGATGGTCGAGGAAGAGCTGGCGCACGGCCCGAACCGCGGCGCGATGGTCCTGCTCACCGTGCCGGGCGGCCAGGAGATGGCCAAGCAAACATTGAACGCGCGCCTGGGCCTGCTGGGCGGGATCTCGATCCTCGGCACCTCGGGCATCGTACGCCCCTACTCGACGGCGTCGTACAAGGCCAGCATCCTGCAAGCCATCGACGTCGCGCACCAGCGCGGGCACCGGACCCTGGTCGTCACCACGGGCGGCAAGTCCGAGGCCTACGCCATGAGGCTGCACCCCGAGCTGCCCGAGGAGGCGTTCATCCAGATGGGCGACTTCGTGGGCATCACCCTGCGCCACTGCGCGCGGCGCGGGATCGCGCGCGCGCTGATCGTCGGCATGATCGGCAAGCTGTCGAAGATGGCGGGCGGCAAGATGCAGACCCACGCCGCGGGCTCGGAGGTCAGCATGGAGCTGCTGGCCGACCTGGCGGCCGGCGTCGGCGCGGACGCAGCCCTGGTCACCGAGATCCGCGCCGCCAACACCGCGCGCCACGTGCTGGAGCTGACCGCGGCGCGCGGCCTGCCCGGCTTGCCGGCGGAGATCTGCCGCCGCGTCGTCGACCACGGCACCCGACACGCGGGCGGCGCGCTGCGCGTCGAGGCCGAGCTGGTCGACTTCGAGGGGCGGCTGCTCGGGCGATCTCCGCCCACGGATACCAACCTGCCGCCGCTCGGCACAGGAGCTGTTCCATGAACGACATGCGACAGATGACCGCGCGCGGGCGCGGGATCGAAGAGAGGAGCTTCGCCATCATCGACGCCGAGGCGGGGCCGCACGACTTCGGCGCCGCCGAGTGGCAGGTGGTGCGGCGGGTGATTCACGCCACGGCCGACTTCGAGCTCAAGAGCCTGATCTGCTTTCACCCGGACGCGGTCTCGGCCGGCGTGCGGGCGTTGCGCGCCGGTTGCCCGGTGATCGTCGACGTGAAGATGATCGCTGCCGGGCTCAACGAAGATCGGCTGGCGGCCTACGGCTGCGCCATCACCTCCTACATCTCCGACGGCGACGTGATCGCGCGCGCGCAGGCCGAGAACAGCACGCGCGCCATCGAGGCCATGCGCAAGGCGCACCGACTGGGCACGCTGGACGGCGCGATGGTCGCCATCGGCAACGCGCCCACCGCGCTGCTCGAGACGGTCCGGCTGGCGCGCGAGGAGGGCGCGCGCCCGGCGCTGGTGATCGGCGTGCCGGTGGGCTTCGTGGCGGCCGCCGAGTCCAAGGAAGCGGCGCGCGATCTCCCGGTGCCCTTCATCGTGGCGCGCGGTCGCAAGGGCGGAAGCCCGATCGCCGTTGCGATCATCCACGCGCTGCTGCTGCTGTCGGCCGGCGACGAGGCGGCAAGGAGATGACCAGCCGGCGGCGCGCCGTGACCCTGGTCGGCATCGGCGACGACGGGTGCAAGGGGCTGACCAGCCGCGCGCTCGACGCGGTGGCGTCGGCCGCCTGGCTGGTGGGCGGCGAGCGGCAGCTGGCGTTCTTCCCGCAGTTCGGCGGACAGCGCATCGTGCTCAAGGACGGGATCGGCGCCGCCATCGATCGGGTGGCGGCCATCGCCGTCGAGAGCAACGTGTGCGTGCTGGCCTCGGGCGATCCGATGTTCTTCGGTGTGGGCGCGCTGGTGGTCAAGAGGCTGGGCGCCGAGCACGTCGAGGTGATCCCGCAGCCTAGCTCGGTGCAGTGGGCCTTCGCGCGCACGGGCCAGAAGTGGGACGACGCGGTTCTGCTGTCGCTGCACGGACGGGCGCGCCGGGGTTTCCTGACCCGCCTTCGGCGCCACGCCAAGGTGGCGGTGCTCACCGATGAGGAAAATTCACCGCCGCGGCTGGCGGCCCATCTGGTCGCGCACGGCCAGACCGGCTGGACCGCCTGGGTGTGCGAGAACCTGGCCGGCCCCGGTGAGCGCGTGCGCCGCTTCACCGTCGAGGAGCTGGCAGCGGTCGAGGACGTCGGGTCGCTCAACGTCTTGCTGCTGATGCGCAGCGATGTGAGCTGGCGGGCGCCCCCCGCGATCCCCTTCCTGCACGAGGACACCTTCGCCAGGCGCATGCCCAGAAAGGGCCTCATCACCAAGCGCGAGGTGCGGCTGCTGTCGCTGGCGGGGCTGGGAATCCGGCCCGACAGCGTGGTCTGGGATATCGGCGCCGGGTCGGGCTCGGTGTCGATCGAAGCGGCGCTGCTGGCGCCCGAGGGACGGGTGTACGCCATCGAGGTCGATCCCGAGGGCGTCGCCATCTGCGGCGAGAACCTGCGCGCCCACGCCGTCGACAACGTCGAGGTGATCGCCGGGCGCGCGCCCGAGGCGCTGGCCGGTCTGGACGCGCCCGACGCGGTCTTCGTGGGCGGCAGCAAGGGCAGCCTGGCAGAGATCATCGAGGTCGCGCTGGCGCGCCTCAATCCCGGCGGCCGGCTGGTGGCCAACGCGATCACCCTGGAGAACGCCGCCGAGGCTTATCAGGCGATCCGCGCGCGCGGCCTGCTGCCCGAGGTCACGCTGCTGCAGATCTCGCGCGGCGAGCCGCTGGGCCCGACGGTGACCATGGGCCCGGGCGCGGGCGCGCCCCGCTACCTGCGCTACGAGGCGCTGAACCCGATCCAGATCTTCGCGGTGACCAAGCCGCCGGCGGACCAGGAAGTGACGCCGTGAGGGGCCCGATCTTGTACGGCGTCGGCGTCGGGCCGGGCGCCCCCGACCTGCTGACGCTGCGCGCGCTCGCGGTGTTGAAAGGCGCGCCGGTGCTGGCGCTGCCACGCGCCAGCGACTATGGCGCTTCGATGGCCTGGACCATCGTCGAGCCGGTGCTGGGACGGGTCGCCGAGCAGGAGCGGTTGTTCCTGACCTTTCCCATGAACAAGGACCCGGCCCGCCTGCGCGCCGCCTGGGATGTGGCCTGCGCGAAGATCGGCGAGCGGCTGGAGCGCGGCCTGTCGGTCGCCTTCGCCACCGAAGGTGATCCCTCGCTGTACAGCAGCTTCACCTACCTGCGGCGCGAGGCGCCGCGACGCTGGCCGGGCGTGCGGGTCGAGATCGTCCCCGGCGTCTCCTCGCTGGCGGCGGTGCCGGCCCGCACCGGCGTGCCGCTGGCCGACGGCCAGGAGCGGATCGCGATCATCCCCGCCAACTACGGCGTCGACGACCTGGCGGAGGTCTTCGAGCGCTTCGACACCACGGTGATCATGAAGATCGGCCGCGAGATGCCGCGGGTGGTGGCAGCGCTGGAGCGCACCGGCCTCGCCGAACGCGCGGTCTACGTCGCGCGCGCCACCATGGAGGATGAGCGTATCGAGACCGACGTCCGCCGGGTCGAGGCGGCCTACGGCGACTGCTTTGCGATGGTGGTGGTGGCGCGCAAGGAGCGCAGCGGCGTGCTCGGGGGCGAGGTGCCCGCGATGGCGCGCGGTGTGCTGGGGAGGGTGGTGCGATGAGCGGAGGGAAAGAGGAGGGAAAAATGGACTCGCCGACGCTGACGCCGACGCCGACGCCGACGCCGACGACGGGGCGGAAGGGGTTTGCGATCTACGCGATCACCAGGCACGGGATCGCGATCGCGGCGCGGTTGCGCGCGGGACTGCCCGAAGCGGATCTGTTCGTGTCGGAGCGTCTGCGCGCGCAGGCGCCCGACGGCGCGCGGCCGCTGCCGTTGCCGATGGGGCCGCTGTTGACCGACACCTTCATGGCCTACGACTGCCACGTCTTCGTCATCAGCGTCGGCGCCGTGGTCCGCATGGTGGCGCCGCTGCTGCGCGACAAGAAGGTCGACCCGGCGGTGCTTTGCGTCGACGACGCCGGCCGCTTCACCATCTGCGTGCTGTCGGGCCACGTCGGGCGCGGCAACGCCTTCACGGAACGGGTGGCGGCCGTCCTGGGTAACCAGCCGGTGATCACCACCGCCTCCGACGCCATCGGCACCCTGACCGTCGACATCCTGGGGCGGGAGCTCGGCTGGACGCTGGACGATCCCGACCGCAATGTGACCCGGGGCTGCGCCGCCGTGGTCAACGCCGCGCCGGTGCTGTTCGTGCAAGAGGCGGGCGAGCCCGACTGGTGGCCGGCGGATCGCCCGCTGCCCGAGGGCGTTCGCCACGCCACCTCGCTGGACGGGATCGACCCGGCCGGGTTCGAGGTGTCGCTGATCGCCACCGACCGCGAGATCCGCGACAGTCATCCAGCCTGCTGGGACAAGGCGGTGATCTACCGTCCCAGGACGCTGGTGCTGGGTATCGGCTGCGACCGGGACACTCCCGCCGATCTGGTCGAGCGCGGGGTCACCGCCCTGCTGGCCACCCACGGTCTGTCGCCGAAGTCGGTGCGCGCGGTGGCCAGCATCGACAAGAAGAGCGACGAGCCGGCCATCCTGCAGCTGGCCGAGCGCCACGGCTGGCCCACCCGGTTCTTCAGCGCCGCGGAGCTGGACGCGGTGCCCGGCATCGAGCACCCGTCGGAGATGGTCAGGCGCCACGTCGGCACGCGCGGTGTCGCCGAGCCGGCGGCGCTGGCCTGTGCCGGGGCCGCACGTCTTCTGGTCGCCAAGCACATCTACACCGAGCCGGGCGCGGGTCGCTCGATGACGCTGGCGGTGGCGCGGGTGCCGTTCCCGCCGCGCGCCAGGGGAGGCTTGCCATGACTGACGAGATCGCAGCGGGAGACACCACGACGGGGGCGGCCGGCGGCGTCCTGTCCATGGTCGGCATCGGCCCGGGCGCCCAGGATCACACCACCCCCGCGGCGCTGCGCGCGATCGCCGAGGCCGACCTGGTCGTCGGGTACACGACTTACATCAGGCTGGTGCGCCACCTCATCGCCGGCAAGGAGGTGGTCAAGACCGGCATGACCGAGGAGATCGGCCGCGCGCGCGCCGCGGTCGAGCGCGCACGCCAGGGCGCGCGGGTGGTGCTGATCTCGTCGGGCGACGCCGGGGTGTACGGCATGGCGGGGCTGGTCTTCCAGGTGCTGCGCGAGCTGGGATGGAAGCGCGGCGACGCGCCGGCGCTGCGCCTCATCCCCGGGATCACCGCGCTCAGCTCGACGGCGTCGCTGGTGGGGGCGCCGCTCGGCCACGACTTCTGCGCCATCTCTCTGTCCGATCTGCTGACGCCCTGGCCGGTTATCGCGCGCCGGCTGGAATCCGCCGCCGCCGCCGACTTCGTGATCGGCCTTTACAACCCGGCCAGCGGGCGGCGCCAGCGTCAGATCGTCGAGGCGCAGCGGATCATCCGCCAGCACCGCGACGGCGCCACGCCGGTGGCGTTGGTCAAGAGCGCCTACCGCAAGCTGCAACACGTCGAGCTGTCCGACCTGGACGGCTTCCTCGACTTCGAGATCGGCATGCTGACCACGGTGCTGATCGGATCATCGAACACCTTCGTCTTCGAGGGCTATCTGGTCACGCCGCGGGGTTACAGCAACAAGTACACCTGGGACGGCGAGGCGCTCGCCGGCCAGACGCCGGGCCGATCACTGGTGGTTTCCGGCGCGCTCGACGCCGCCGGGGCCGCGCCGCAAGGGGAGGAATGACGATGGCGCGAGTCGGGCGGCTGGCGGGAGCGATCCTGGCCGAGACCGAGGGTGTGTACTTCCTGGTCGGCGACACCAAGCGGCCGTGCGACTGGTACGCGGCCGGATTCGAGCCGCCCGCCGATCGGGACGTGACGGCGCGACCCTTCCTGCGCCTGGCGCGCACCGCGGCGCCGGCGATCGACGTCGCCGGTCCCTGGCTTCGACTCGCGATCGAAGGCGAGGAGCTGGCGCGCGCGCTGGCGGCGCGCTTTCTCATCGAGCGCAACGGCTCGGTGAGTGATCGGCTGTGGCGTCTGGTGTTGCGCGGCGACCCCGACGCCGAGGACCCGCCGCGCGAGGTGGTGGTCGACGGCCG
The DNA here is from genome assembly GCA_035696125.1 of Polyangia bacterium. Lineage (GTDB taxonomy): Bacteria > Myxococcota_A > Polyangia > Fen-1088 > Fen-1088 > DASRQZ01. The sequence goes on along the minus strand of DASRQZ010000032.1, from coordinate 13,058 downwards.
CTGGCTGGGCGAGATGCCGGCGCCGATCTGGGACATCGTGCGCGCGCAGGTGCTGCGGTGCCTATGAAGGTCTACATCATCGGGGCCGGCCCCGGCGATCCGGGGTTGCTCACCCTGCGCGGCGCCGAGCTGATCGCGGCCTGCCCGGTCGTGCTCTACACCGGCTCGTTGGTGCCGCGCGAGGTGCTGGCGCGGGCGCGCCCCGACGCGCGCGTGCTCGATTCGTCGGGGATGACCCTGGACGAGATCCTGGCCGTCATGGTCGCGGCGCACCGGGCCGGGCAGGACGTGGCGCGCGTGCACACCGGCGACCCGGTGATCTTCGGATCGACGGCCGAGCAGATGCGGCGCCTCGACCAGCTGGGCATTCCCTGGCAGATCATCCCGGGCGTCTCGTCGTTCACCGCGGCGGCCGCGGCGCTGGGCAGGGAGCTGACGCTGCCCGAGCTGAGCCAGACGGTGATCCTGACCCGCGCCGAGGGCCGCACCGCGATGCCGGCCGGCGAGAAGCTGGCCGACCTGGCGCGCCACGGCGCGACGCTGGCGCTGTTTCTCAGCATCACCCTGCTCGACGAGGTGACCGCGGCGCTGATCCCCGCCTACGGCGCTGACTGTCCGGTGGCGGTGGTCCACAGGGCCAGCTGCCCTGACCAGCAGATCGTCACCGGCACCCTGGCCGGCATCCGCGCCCAGGTGAAGGCGGCCGGAATCCGCACCCAGTCGATGGTGCTGGTCGGGCGGGTGCTGACCGCGACCCACTTCGCCGAATCGCGCCTGTACGCGGCGGACTTCAGCCATCGCTACCGCAAGGCCAGGAACAGAAACCTGAAACCGAGGACCGGCCAGGTGCCCGGGTGAGCGGCGCCGTGGTTTACCTCGTAGGCGCGGGCCCCGGCGATCCGGGTCTGCTGACCGTGCGCGCGCTGGAGCTGCTGCGCACCGCCGAGGTGGTGGCCTACGACAAGCTGGTGCCCGAGGCGATCCTGGCGCTGGCCAACCCGGCCGCCGAGCGGCTGGTGGTGGGGCGGTTGCGCGGCGAAGCGCGGCGCGCCTTCCGGCTGCACCCGGAGGTGCTGGCGCGGGCGCGCGCCGGGCGGGTCGTGGTGCGGCTCAAGTGCGGCGACCCGATGGTCTTCGGGCGCGGCGCCGAGGAGGCCGAGGACCTGGTCGCGGCCGGGATCCCCTTCGAGATTGTGCCCGGCGTATCGGCGGCGCTGGGCGCGGCGGCTTACGCCGGCATCCCGCTCACCGATCGGCGCTGCGCGTCCAGCGTCACCTTGACCACGGGCCACGACGGTCACCCGACCGAAGCCGAGGCGGACGCGCCGTCGTCGGCGCCGGCGCTGCCCGGCCGCGGCACGGTCGTGCTGTACATGGGCGCGTCCAACCTGGCCGACAACCTGGCGTGCCTGGTCGCGGGTGGGCGCGCGCCGGCGACGCCGGCCGCTTACATCGAGCGCGCCACCGAGCGCGCGCAGCGGGTGATCGTCGGGACGCTGGCTGACCTGGCGGCGCGGGTCGCCGGCGCCGATCCCGGCCCCGACGGCCCCGCGGTGGTGATCGTCGGCGAGGTGGTGCGGCTGCGACCGCGCACCGGGTGGCGCGAGCGGCGTCCCCTGAGCGGCCGCCGGGTGCTGGTGGCGCGCGCGCGGTCCGGCGCCGACGCGCAGATCGTCAAGGAGCTGCGCCAGCTGGGCGCCACCGTCGACGAAACCCCGGGCCTGACCCCGGCGCGCGCGCCGGATCTGGTGGTGCTGGCCGGCGCGGCGGGCGCGTCGGCGCTGGTGGCGGGACCATTGCGCGCCCTGCTGGCAAATGTGGCGATAATCGCCATGGGCGCGCCCGCCGAGCAGGCAGCGCGGGCAGCGGGCGCGGCGTCGGTCACCGCCTCGCGCCACGATTCAGTGCCGTCGCTGATCGCAGCGGTGCTGTCGCGGCTGGGTCCGGCGCCCGGGCCCCTTCCCGTCCCCTCGCCCCGGTCCGCCTCCCTTGGGACAGGGGGTAAGGCGGACGGGGGACCAAGGATCGCCGGCGCTGACGCCCACGCCAACGCCGACGCCGACGCGTACGGACAGATCGTGACCGCGCCGGGGCGGGCACGATGAGCGACGACGCGCCCGACCGCTCCTCCGGCCTGGTGATCGTTTACACCGGCAACGGCAAGGGCAAGACCACGGCGGCGCTCGGGCTGGTGTTCCGCGCGCTGGGACGGGATCTCCGGGTCGCGGTGGTGCAGTTCATCAAGGGAAAGTGGAAGACCGGCGAGCGGCGGTTCGCCGAGACCCTACCCGGGCTCACCTTCCTGGTGATGGGGCGGGGATTCACCTGGGACAGCGACGACCTGTCGCGTGACCGCGCCGCCGCCTCCGCCGCCTGGGCCGAGGCGCGCGCGCTGATCGAGGCTGGCCAGCACGCGGTGATCGTGCTCGACGAGCTCACCTACGTGCTGAACTATGGCTTCGTACCCATCTGCGAGGTCGTCGATGCCCTGCGCGCCCGGCCGGCCCACGTCAGCGTGGTGGTCACCGGGCGCAACGCGCCCGAGGCGTTGACGGCGGCGGCCGACCTGGTCACCGAGATGCAATCGCGCAAGCACCCGTTCGAGCAGGGGCGCAAGGCCCAGATCGGGATCGACTTTTGAGCGCGCCCGGCGACATCCCGCGGCTGGTCATCGCCGGCGTCGCCAGCGGCGTCGGCAAGACCACCGTCACCGTCGGTCTCACCCGGGCGCTGCGCGCGCGTGGTCTGCGGGTGGCGCTGTTCAAGTGCGGCCCCGACTACCTGGACCCGACCTACCACCAGCGCGCCGCGGGCACCGCCAGTCACAACCTGGACGGCTGGATGATGGGGCGCGAGGCGGTGCTCGCGACCTTCGCGCGCGGCGCGCGCGGGGCCGACGTCGCCATCGTCGAAGGGGTCATGGGCCTTCACGACGGGGCGTCGCCCACCGGTCCGGCCGGGTCGACCGCCGAGCTGGCGCGCTGGCTGGCGGCGCCGGTGCTGCTGGTGGTCGACGCCTCGGGCATGGCGCGCAGCCTGGCGGCGCTGGTCGAGGGTTTCGCGCGCTTCGATCCCGAGCTGTCGATCGCGGGTGTGATCGCCAACCGGATCGGCAGCCGCGCTCACCTGGATCTGCTGCGTGCGGCGCAAAGCGAGCCACCGATACTGGGCGGTCTCACCGAGGCGGCCGCGCTGGCCTTCCCGGAGCGCCACCTGGGCCTGCGCACCGCCCACCCCGACGCGGTCCCCGAAGAGCTGTTCACCGGCTGGGGCGCGCACGCCGCCGGTGAGCTCGATCTGGCCGCGGTGCTGGCCGTCGCGCGCGGCGCGCCGCCGCTGCTGGCCCCTGCGCCGGCGGCGGCGGCCGGGCCTGCCGCCCGGCCCCGGTGCCGCATCGGCCTGGCGCTGGACGAGGCGTTCCACTTCTACTACGACGACAACCTGCGCCGGCTGGAGGCGCTGGGCGCCCAGCTGGTGCCGTTCTCACCAGTGCGCGATGCGCGCCTGCCCGACGTCGACGGGCTGTACCTGGGCGGCGGCTATCCCGAGGTCCACGCCGAGGCGCTGGCCGCCAACGCGGGCCTGCGCGCCGAGGTGGCGGCGTTCGCGCGCGCGCGGCAGCGCCCGATCTACGCGGAGTGCGGTGGGCTCATGTATCTGACCCGCGCCATCGCCACGCGCGACGGCGGCCGGCACCAGATGGTCGGTATCATCCCCGCCGAGGTCGAGATGTCCGACAAGCTCGAGGCGCTGGGCTACGTCGAGGTCGAGCTGCAGGCGGCGACGCCGCTCGGGCCGGCGGGCACGCGCTTTCGCGGCCATCAGTTCCGCTACTCGCGCCTGCGCGAGCCCGACGCGGCCCTCGACCTGGTGTACTCGGTGCGGCGAAGGCGCGGGCAGGAGCCGTTCCGCGAGGGCTACCGGGTAGACAGCGTGGTGGCGTCGTACGTGCACGCGCACTGGGCGTCGAATCCGCTGGTGGCGGGGGCCTTCGTCGCCGCCTGCGCCGAGGGGGCCGGTCGGTGAACGCGCGCACGCTGATGGTGCAGGGCACGACCTCCTCGGCGGGCAAGAGCCTGCTGGTGACCGCCCTGTGCCGCATCCTGCACCAGCAGGGAGTCCGGGTCGCGCCCTTCAAGTCGCAGAACATGGCGCTCAACGCCTGCGTCACCCCCGACGGCCACGAGATCGGGCGCGCCCAGGCGGTGCAGGCCGAAGCGGCGGGCATCGCGCCCAGCGCCGACATGAACCCGATCCTGCTCAAGCCCGAGGGGGAGCGCCGCTCGCAGGTGGTGGTGCTGGGCCGATCGATCGGCAGCCTCACCGCCGCCGACTACCACGCGTACAAGCCACAGCTGCGGCGCGTGATCGCCGACAGCCTGGCCCGCCTGCGCGCGCGCTTCGAAGTGGTGATCATCGAGGGCGCGGGCAGCCCGGCCGAGATCAACCTGCGCGACCGCGACGTCGTCAACATGTTCGTGGCGCGCGCGGCCGACGCGCCCGTGCTGCTGGTGGGCGACATCGATCGCGGCGGGGTGTTCGCGGCCTTCGTGGGCACGCTGGCGCTGCTCGACCCCGGGGACCAGCCGCGCGTCGCCGGCTTCATCGTCAACAAGTTCCGCGGCGATCGCGGCCTGCTGGATCCCGGGCTCGACTTCCTGGCGCGGCGAACCGGCGTGCCGGTGCTGGGCGTCGTTCCCTACATTCCCGTGCTGCGTATCGCCGACGAAGACTCCCTGGCGCTGGACGATCGGGCGGGGCGCCGTCGCGCCACCACCGGCGAGCTGGACATCGCCGTGGTGCGCCTGCCGCGCGTCTCCAACCACGACGACTTCGCGCCGCTGGAGCACGAGCCTGGCGTGGTGGTGCGTTTCGTCGAGGACGCGGCGGCGCTGCCGGGCGCCGACCTGGTGGTGCTGCCCGGCTCCAAGAGCACCGCCGCCGATCTGGCCTGGCTGCGCGCCGGCGGCATGGCCGACGCCATCGCGGCGCGCGCCGCGGCTGGACATCCGGTGCTGGGCATCTGCGGCGGTTGCCAGATGCTGGGCGCGCGCATCCAGGACCCGCACGGCGTCGAGTCGGCCGAGGCCGAGGTCGCGGGCCTGGGTCTGCTGCCGCTGATCACCAGGTTCCAGCGCCAGAAGACCACCGCCCAGGTGCGGGCGGTGGCGCGCGCGCCCTGGTTCCGCCCGGCCGCGCTGGCTGACGCCGACCCCGGCGCCGACGCCGACGCCGGCGCCGAGATCGAGGGCTACGAGATCCATGCCGGTGACGTGGTGCGCACCGAAGCCGACGCGCGACCGGCGTTCGAGATCACCAGCCGCAATGGCGAGCCCGTACGCATCGCTGACGGCGCCGCGCACGGGGCCACCGTCGGGACGCTGATCCACGGTCTGTTCGAGAACCAGGCGCCGCGGCGCGCGCTGCTGGCGCACCTGCGCGCGCGGCGGGGCTTGCCCGAACCGGCGGGCGCAGAGGCGGCGCTGCCCTCGCGCGCGGCCGAGTACGATCGTCTGGCCGCGGCGGTGAAGGCGCACGTCGACTGGGCGGCGCTGACGGCGCTGATCGGCCGGTGAATCGCCGCGCCAGCCTGGTCGGCCGCCGGGCGCGCCACGGGAGGCCGGCCACTGACCAGCCCCGCAACGCCCGGGCTCGTGCCGGTCGCCTACTCCGGCACCAGCTGCCCCGAGCCCCCCATCTCGCTCGGCAGGTCGTGCTGCTTGGGCAGACCATCGGTCATCTTCAGCACGCTCTCCGAGTAGTTGACGTGCACCGCTGGACGGAAGGGAAACTCGGGCACGGCGGCGGCGTAGACGTCGATGAGGCCCCAGGCCGGGTGCTCCGTGAAGAGGTGGCCGCCGCACGTCTGGCACCAGCGGCGATGGCTGCGCTCGGTCTTGCGGTAGCCGCCCAGAAGGTCGCGGCCCTGGGTCACCTCCACCATCTCCGGCTTCCACAACATGAAGGCGTTGACCGGGCCCGCCGACCACTGCCGGCACGACTGGCAATGGCAATAGCCCACCGCGACCGGTTCCCCGGTGACGCGGATCTGGATGGCGCCGCAGAAGCAGCCTCCTGAGTGGGAGAGGGCGGCCTTGGCGTGTGCTTGCTTTGTGAGGACCTGGGTCATCGTCGATTCTCCTGTTTGCGGCGCGCGTGAGTGCGTCGCCGTCCCCCTTGTTGTAGAAAGCCAGACAGAGACCCGAAATGACTCGCCGTCGGTTCCGCATGACCATTCGTCGCCAGCTGCGCGTCCGTCTGGGCGGCGTCCAGGCGGTCTGATGGCGCGTCCGCGGACCGCGCGATGAGCGACACGCTCTCGGATGTCCTGCGCGCGGTGCGCCTGACCGGCGCGGTCTTCTTCACCGTCGACGCCACCGAACCGTGGGTGACCGAGACGCCGCCCGCGCCCGAGATCGCGGCGCGCATCGTCCCCGGCGCCGAGCACGTCATCGACTATCACGTGGTCACCGCCGGCGCCTGCTGGGGCGGCATCGTCGGCGAGGTGCCGGTGCGCCTCGTGGCCGGCGACGTCATCGTTTTCCCGCACGGCGACGCGCACGTGATGTCCAGCGCTCCGGGCATGCGGGGCAGCCCCGACCCGAACATCTACCGCCGGCCCGAGACGAGCCAGCTCCCGGTCGCGCTCCGGCAGCACGGGGGCAGCCAGCAGCGTGCCGAGGTGATCTGCGGCTTTCTCGGCTGCGACGCGCGGCCGTTCAACCCGCTGCTGGCGACGTTGCCGCGCACCATTCACGTGCGGCCGCAGCCCGGCGACGACGGCGTGATCGGCCAGTTCATCCGGCTGGCGCTGGCCGAGTCCGCGGCGCGCCGCGCGGGCGGCGAATGCGTGCTCGCCCACCTGAGCGAGTTGCTGTTCGTCGAGGTGGTGCGCCGCCACCTCGCGACCTTGCCGCCGGAGCAGCGCGGATGGCTGTCGGGCCTGCGCGACCAGCAGATCGGGCGCGCGCTCGGCAAGCTCCACGATCGGGCGGCGCACCCCTGGAGCCTGGAAGAGCTGGCCGGCGAGGTGGGCATGTCCCGCTCGGCTCTCGCCGAGCGCTTTGCGCACTTCGTCGGCGTGCCGCCCATGCAGTACCTGGCCCAGTGGCGCATGCAGCTGGCGGCGACGCTGCTGTCCGGCACGGCGATGGGCCTGGCCGAGATGGCACCGCGGGTCGGTTACGGCTCGGAGGCGGCGCTCAGCCGCGCGTTCAAGCGCTGGGTCGGCGTCGCCCCGGCGGCCTGGCGGCAGGGCAAACGCCAGGGGACGGAAGGGGGTGCTCGGCAGAACCTGCGCGCCTCGGACCTCCGGTGAAGAGTGCTCCAGAGGCCCGAGGCCCAAGGCCCGAGGCCCTTGACCGGGTGCACGGCTCATTCAAACCATTCGGTGTTCCAGGCCGACTCGCCCACATTCTCACTGGCTCTTGAGCACGCGGTAGCGCAGGTGGGTGGCGTGCGGGCCGTCGTGGACCGCGAGCTTCTTGAGGCGGATGCCGTCCGGAAGCGCGTCGAAGAGCCGCACGCCGCCGCCCAGCAGGTAGGGCGCCAGGTGGATGATGATCTCGTCGCACAGGCCGGCGGCCAGCGCCTGTTTGCCGGGCGCGGTGCCGCCCAGCTTGATGTGCTTGCCGTGGGCGACCGCGCGCGCCTGCCGGATCGCGCTTTCCACCCCGTCGGTCACGAAGGTGAGGTTGGAGGGTCCGCGCGGATAGTCGGCCGGCGGCTTGCTAGTCAGCACGAAGACCGGCGCGCCGTTCACCGGGTGGTTTCCACCCCATCCCTTGGCGATCTCGTAGGTGCGGCGCCCGTAGATGAAGGCGCCGCTCTCGGTGAACATCAGCTCGACCTGGTCCCGGTTGACCCCGGGCTCGGGACGGAACACGGGGTGGCGGTACTCCTCGTTGCCCGAGAAATACCAGTCGAAGACGTGCTCGCCGCCGTGGCGGCCGAGCGGATGGGCCTGACCGTCTTCGGGACCGGCGACGAAACCATCGAGTGACATCGACATGTCGATCACGACCTTGCTCATGAGCTCCTCCTGGTTGATCGGGCGACGATCGGCGGCCGGCCGATTCGACTGCCTGCCGCCAGAATCGTAATTAGTCCTGTTTTCCGGCGCCGGGCAGGGGTGTCGGCAAGATTTGGGCCGGATGAGGCCCGGTGCTGGCGCGGCGCCTCGCCTACGGGCGCGTATGGCCGTGTGCGCGCGCGCCGATTTGACAGGCATCTTCTGATCGCGGACCTTTAGGACAGTGATCTCCCGGCGTTTTTCCCGATGGCACAAGGCGATGGCGCTCGCGCCGGCGGTGCTCTTGCTGGTGTACCTGCCCGGGCAGATGATGCTCCGTTGCCGGATGGACGGGCTGCTGCGCTCGGTGTGTTGTTGCCCGCGGGGAATCGAGGAGAGCTCGGGGCCGGTCGTCAAGGCTCAGGACTGTTGCCATCGGGAAGTCGCGCAAACTCAGCGGCCCAAGGCGAAGGCTGCCACCTCGCCGAACCGCCAGCTCGCGCCGATCGCCGCGGCTGCCGTCGTCGCGACGGCGCTGCCCCTGGTCGCGCCCCCGACCGCACGCTTCGACAGGGCGGCGCAGCGGCATGGGCCCGCGCGCGCAGGCATCCGGGTCGTTCTCCTCAAGCAAGCGTTCCTGATCTGAGCGCCGCAGCCGAGCGCTGACCTCTTCGTGCCGACCGCGATCTAGATCGGCGCGGCGGGTGATGACCGTCGTGAGGACCGCCTGGCGTCCTCGAGCGGTCGCACCCGCGCACAGCGCCCGGCAGGCGGCATGGCGACACACGCTCTGTGTGCGTGCGTGCCGATCCTCCCTTTCGCCAGGCGGTGGATCTACTTCAGGAGCCGTCGTTCATGAGACCCGCGTGCCACGTTGCGATTTCCGTCTTCGCTTTGACATCGCTGCTCGCCTTCCCCGCGACCGCCCAGGGTGATCGCGCCGGCGAGCTGCCGCCACCTGCCGCCGGCACCCGACCCGCGGTCGCGCCGTCGCCGGAGGCGGAGCTGGCCAGGAGCGCCCGGCTGGAGACGATCCTGCGCGTCGCGCTGGAACGAAACCGTGACCTGGCGGAGAACCAGGCCCGGGCCCGCGCCGTGGAGGCGCGCAGCCAGGCAGCGACCCGATTGCCGGACCTGGAGGCCAAGTACGAGCAGTGGGGGATACCCCTTGCGCGCCCTTACGCGCTCGATCAAGCGAACACCCTGATGCTGGGCGTGCGGCAGACCTTTCCCGCCTGGGGATCGCTCGCGGCCCGCGGTCGTGCCGCGGCCGAAGACGCGGCCAGCGCGCAGGACGCCGCGCGCGCGCGCCGGCAGGAGGTCGCCGCCCAGGTGCGACGCACCTACGCCAGCTACTACGCGGCCGATCAGGAGCTGCACTTGCACCTCGAGCACGTCGGGCTGACCTCGCGCGTCCTGGGGCTGGCCCGCCTCAACCAGCGGACCGGCCACGGCAGCTTGCAGGACATCTTGCGGCTCGAGCTGGAGCTGACCCGCCTGCACACGGACGTGGCGCGCATCGAGCGACAGCAGCGATCGAGCCGCGCCCTGCTGAACGCGCTCATGGATCGGCCGGCGGAGGCGCCCCTGGGGCCGCCGGAGGACCTGTCCATCACGCCGAGCACGGACATCACCGCGCTCGAGCGCAGCATCGACGGCAGTCGGCCGGAGGTGGTCGCGGCGGGCAGGGGCGTACGCCGCAGCGAGGCCCTGCTGGACGGGGCGCGCCGCTCGGCTCGCTTCCCGAACATCATGGTCGGCCTCGACTACTGGTACATGCCGATGTTCCCCGATTTCCACCACGCCTATGGGGCGATGGTGGCCATCAACCTGCCCTGGCTGTCGGGGCGCCATCAGGACGAGGAGCGTGAGGCGGAGCAGACCGTCGTCGCCGAACGCCACGCCTTCGAGTCGACCAGGAATACGGTTCGCTACGAGCTGCGCGACGCCGCCGCGCGCGTGGATTCGGCGCGCCAGTCATTCACCGTCATCGACCAGGATCTGCTCGCGCAGGCCCGGCGGAGCCTCGAGGCGACCCAGGCGGCCTATGCGGCCGGGCAGGGCGACGCGGTCGGGATGCTGGACGCGCTCCGCTCGTACTTGCAGGTGCGGATCGAGCGGGTGAGGGCGCTGGCCGAGCTGGCATCGAGCCAGACGGATCTGGAACGCGCCGCGGGGCTCCTGGCCGCGGAAGGATCGGCGCGATGAGCACGGTCAAGAGTCTCGACGAGCAAACGCCTGCGGATCCGCCGTCCACTCCGCAGGGGCCGCCGCGAGGCGTGGCGACGATGTCGATCGTGCGCTGGGTGCTGGTGCTGCTGGCCGCCCTGGTCGCGGCCGGCTCGATCTTGAGCTACGCCGGCGTGCACATCGGCGGGGCCAACCGGGGATCGTCCGCCTCGTCCGTGCGCCTTTATCACTGCCCGATGCACCCGTCGGTGGTGCAGGACCACCCGGGAGAGTGCCCGATCTGCGGCATGACGCTGGTCCTCGGACCCGCGGCGACGGTGAAGACCCCGGAGGCGACGAAGTCGGGGGCGCCGGCCGCCGAGCCGCCCAGGTCTGGCGTCCCCGGCCTGGCGCCGGTGGAGTTCACGCCCGAGCGCATCCAGCTCATCGGCATGCGCACGGCGACGGTGAAGCGCGACGTCGTCGGCGGAGAGCTGCGCGCGGTCGGGGTGGTGGGCGCCAACGAGCGCGGGCTGGCCCAGATCAACACCCGCTTTGCGGGCTGGATCCAGAAGCTCCTGGTCTCCGAGACCGGCGTCCGCGTGCGCCGCGGGCAGGTGCTGGCCACGATCTACAGCCCGGACGTGCTGCGCGCGCAGCAAGAGATGCTGGTCGCGCGCGGCTGGAACACGCCCGGCGCCCCCGACGTCAAGGCCAGCCACGAGCATGACGCGTTTGCCGCCGGGCTGGACGCCAACGCGCGCCGGCGGCTGGAGCTGCTGGGCATCTCCGGGCAAGAGATCGACGAGGTCCTGCACAGCGGCAAGGCCATCGAAGCCATCGCCATCCGCTCGCCCGTCGACGGGTACGTGGTCGCGAAGAACGCCGTGGTGGGCGTCGCCGTGCAACCGGGGACGGTGCTGTTCGAGGTGGCTGATCTCTCGCAGGTCTGGGTGACGGCGGAGATCTACGAGCAGGACGTCTCGCGCATCCACGTGGGCCAGAAGGCGCGGCTCGAGCTGGCGTCCTTCGCCGGCGAGACCCACCTCGGCAAGGTTCAGTTCATCTCTCCCATCCTCGACTCGGGCAGCCGGACGCTGCGCGTGCGGCTCGAGTTCAAGAACAGGTCCGACCGCGACGGCCCGCGCCTCAAACCGGGGATGTACGGCAACGTCTATCTCGATCTGCCTCGGACGACCGGGCTGATGGTCCCGGAGGAGGCGGTCGTCGACACCGGCGAGACGCACTACCTGTTCGTCGCGACGCCGGGCGGTCACTTCGAGCCGCGGGTGGTGAAGGTGGGCGCGCATCTCAAGGGCCAGGTCGAGATCTTGAGCGGGGTCAGCGAAGGGGAGACGGTCGTGACGACCGGGAACTTCCTGATCGACTCCGAGAGTCGCCTGCGCGCCGCCATCGAAGGTCAGACGTCGGGCCAGACGTCGGGAGGCGCGCCGGTCGACCAGTCGTCGAGCTGCAGCACCGACTTCGACGGGCAGAAGTACCCCGAGAAGGTTCAATCCTGCCGCGCGTGCGAGATCCAGCATCGCGGCATGGGGACGATGGTGGACGACTGCAAGAAGACGATCCCCAAGCCCTGGCGCTGAGGAGCACACCATGGTCGAGAAAATCATCGAGCTGTGCGCGCGCAATCGGTTGCTGGTCCTGCTGGTGGTGGGTTTCGCGCTGGTGGGTGCGATCGTCGCCCTCAAGCACACCAGGCTGGACGCGATCCCCGATCTCTCCGATCCCCAGGTCATCGTCTTCACCGAGTGGATGGGCCGCAGCCCCACGCTGGTCGAGGACCAGGTCACCTACCCGATCGTCTCCAAGCTGATCGGCACGCCGCACGTGACCGACGTGCGCGGCTTCTCGATGTTCGGGATGTCGTTCGTGTACGCGATCTTCGAGGAGGGGACGGACATCTACTGGGCCCGCAGCCGCGTGCTCGAGTACATGAACGGCCTGCGCGGCTCGCTGCCCGAGGGCGCCACGCCGACGCTGGGACCCGACGCGACCGGTATCGGCTGGGTGTTCCAGTACACCCTCGTAGACAAGAGCGGCAAGCAGGGCCTCGACGACCTGCGGACCTTCCAGGACTTCACGCTGCGCTACGCGCTGGGCAGCGTGGCGGGCGTCGCCGAAGTGGCCAGCGTCGGCGGCTACCAGAAGCAGTACCAGGTCACCGTCGATCCCAACCGCTTGCGCGCCTACGGCGTGACCCTGTCAGAGGTGATCGACGCCATCCGGCAGTCGAACAACGACGTGGGCGGCCGGATCCTGGAGTTCTCCGGGCGCGAATACTACGTGCGCGGGCGCGGTTACATCCGCGATCTCGGCTCGATCGAGAAGATCGCGGTGCGCGCCAGCGGGGCCAATGGAACGCCGCTGCTGATCAAGGACCTGGCGACGGTGCGCTTCGGTCCCGATATCCGGCGCGGGCTGCTCGAGTGGAACGGCGAGGGCGAGGCGGTGGGCGCGATCGTGGTCATGCGCTACGGGGAGAACGCTCTCGACGTCATCGAGCGCGTGAAGAAGAAGTTCACCGAGCTCAAGCCGAGCTTCCCCGAGGGCGTGGAGATGACGATCGCCTACGACCGCTCGAGCCTGATCGAGCGCTCGATAGATACCTTGAAGCACGCGCTCACCGAGGAGGCGATCGTCGTCAGCGTGGTCATCATGCTGTTCCTGCTGCACTTCCGCAGCTCGCTGCTGCCGATCCTGTCCCTGCCGATCAGCGTCGCGCTGTCATTCATCCCGATGGTGCTGCTCGACATCCCGTCGACGATCATGAGCCTGGGCGGGATCGCGATCGGGGCGACGGTGGATGCGCAGATCGTGATGATCGAGGCCGGGCACAAGAAGCTGGAGCATGCGCCGC
>DASRQZ010000031.1:0-31964 GCA_035696125.1 Polyangia bacterium | reverse complement strand
TTCGGGCGTACGGCCAGCTCGCACCAGGTCCACTATCCGTCGGCGGTATTCGGGCGGGTAGGCGGGATGGGTTTTTGGCATCGTAGTCTCCTTTTCGCCCCGAAGGGCTCAGGTGTCCACGAAACCGGGTCAACTCCAGGCGTCAGACTTCGGACTTCAGACTTCGGACTTCGGACTTCGGGGGCGTCGGACCTTGACTGCTGGGGAAACTCTCAACTTACCCGAGGCCCGAGGCCCGAGGCCCGAGGCCCGAGGCCCGAGGCCCGAGGCCCGAGGGGCCCTTAACCGAACGGCAATGCCCTTAAGGGGGACCCTGACCGACTAGGCGACGTTGGTGGCGGCGCTGTCGGCCGCGCAGTGGCCCAGGTCGCCCTGGCATCCGTCGCACGCCATGGGCACCGCTTGCGCGTCGTCGACCAGGTCCTGGATCGCGTGCCGGCAGGAGCGGCAGTCGGTGCCCGCTCCGCAGCGCGCCCCGACCGCCTCCACCGACTGGGCGCCGGACGCGATCGCCAGGCGGACAGTTCGATCCGAGACCCCTTTACAAAGACAGAGAATCATCCGAACTGATAATGATAATGGCTTTCAAAATCACCACCGTCAAGGTCTTCGTGCCCGACCCCGGCGTTTCATGACAGACCTCGGCAGGGCGGCCGGCAAGCTTCGTGGCGGCGAGCCCCCAGACCGGCGCGGCGGCCTGCAAATACAGCGGGTTAGCGTCAGTCGCGCGCGATGAGCGCGTTGGCCGCCTGCGGGTGGGCGCGGCATTCCAGCAGGGCGCGTAGCAGCAGGGGCGCCACGATGGTCGCGTCCGATTCGATGACGTACATCGGGGTCTCGGCGGTCAGCTTGTCCCAGGTGATCTTCTCGTTGGGCGTGGCCCCCGAATACGAACCGTACGACGTCGTCGAATCGGAGATCTGGCAGAAATAAGCCCATGGCTTCACCGGCTGCTCGAGGTCGTACTTGATGGACGGCACGACGCAGATCGGGAAGTCGCCCGCGATGCCGCCGCCGATCTGGAAGAAGCCGACGCCCGCGCCCGCCGACAGCTCGCGGTACTGGTCGTAAAAGGCGGCCATGTATTCGATGCCCGACTTGGCGATGGCCGCGCTGCACTCGCCGTTCTTCACGTGCGAGGCGAAGATGTTGCCGAAGGTCGAATCCTCGTAACCGGGCACGACGACCGGCAGCTTGGCCTGGGCGGCGGCCAGCAACCAGCACTCGTCGGCGGCGCCCTGCTGCAAGTCGGGGCCGATGGCCTGGATCAGCTCATAGAAGTACTCGTGCCAGAAGCGGCGCTCGCCGCGCTCGCCGGCGCGCTTCCACATCGGCACGATGAACTTCTCGACCGCGCGGAAGGCCTCGTCCTCGGGGATGCTGGTGTCGGTCACGCGACGCATGCGGTTCTCGAGGATGCGGGTGTCGTCTTGCTTGGTGAAGTAACGGTAGTCGGGGAAGTCCTGGTAGTGCTTGTGGGCGACCAGGCGGAATAGCGACTCTTCCAGGTTGGCGCCGGTCACCGAAAGTCCGTGGACGAGCCCGGCGCGGATCGCGGGCGCCAGGGTGATGCCGAGCTGCGCCGACGACATCGCGCCCGCGACCGCCCAGAACATCCGGCCGCCGCGCTCGACGTGGCGCCAGTAGGCGATGATCGCGTCGCGGGTCGCGCGCGCGTTGAAGTTCTTGTAGTTGCGCAGCACGAACTGCAAAAAAGGAAGGTCGCCGGTCACCTCGGTTGCCATGTCGCTCACTCCTCGGCTGGCTGTTTAGCATCATCGCGCCGCCAGCGGAACCTCCCTTGCTCAGTCCTTCTCGTGCCGATTGGTGAAGGCGGCGTTCCCCAGCCCGGTGCCGATGGTGAGCACGCCCCAGTGGTCGACGTCCTGGGTGAGGGGAATCTGGCTCAGTCCCTGGACCACGGCGTCGTTGTGCATGACCACCAGCGTCTCGTAGTCGCCGACGCGCGGCAGCTTCTCGCGGATCCGCTCCGGCAGGTTGAACCGGCTGCTCTCCCAGTTTCCGGGCAGGTTCTGTCCGCCGCGCTCGATCTGTCCGTCGGGGGCGATGATGCCCGGGCAGGCCACGCCGATGAAAGGCGCCAGCTTGAGCTGGTCGTCCGCGCGCTTGACCAGGCGCGCCAGCATCTGGCCGATCTTGTTGACGGCGGCGTCACGCGTGGGCTTTTCGGCATCGTCGGCGTAGCGCCACCGATCCAGCTCGACCACGGTGCACTTGCCGTAGTCGCGCTTCTTATGAGCCGACTTGCTGTTGAAGGCGACCAGCCCGGCCCGCATTTTCGAGCCGCCGATGTCGACCGCCAGGATGCCGTCGAACCCTTCGAACAGGGCAGGCGGCGCCAGGTGGACGGCGCCGATCAAGGCGGCCTCGTCGGGGTGGTGCTGGATCGGCACCAGGTCGATCTTGTGACCGGCCTCCTTGAGCAGGACCGAGGCACGACCTATCACCAGCTCGCCGATGCGGCTGGCGCGCAGCCCCCCGCCCACGACGATCCTCTCGGTGTCGCGCCAGCCCTTGAGCTTGAGGAAGCGGGCGATGACCGCGCTGAACTCCGCGGCGAAGGTCTCGATCGCGCCGTGCACCACCCCGGCCGCTTGGGGGTCTCCTTCGCCCAGCATCTTGTCGAGCTTCTTCTTGCTGATCTCTTCGGTCGGCTCCTCGCCCAGCGGATCCTCGCCGACCTTGCGCAGGCGATCTCGCAGGTCGTCGAGGATGGCGCGGAAGGCACGGTTGCTGGCGCGATCACCGATGAAGCCTTCGGTGTCCCGCAGCTCGGCGTTGTAAGTCTCGACGACGACCGCGCCCAGGTCGCGGCTGCCGTGGATGGTCGCGCCCGCGAAGATCTTGTTCATTGACCGTCAATCTGGTGACGATTCGTTCCGGCGCCTCATGCTTGTCATTTCAGGGCCAATGCCTAGGCTGAGGCGAGGCAAAATGCCCTCGTCATCCTCCCTCAAGCGACACCTCATGTTGCCCCCGCGCCGCGCCGAGCGGCTGGGAGCCAACCCCCTGTGGTACAAGGACGCCGTCATCTACGAGCTGCGCGTGCGCTCGTTCTACGACAGCAACGGCGACGGCATCGGCGACTTCCGGGGCGCCGCGTCCAAGCTGGACTACCTCCAAGATCTGGGGGTGTCGGCGATCTGGCTGTTGCCGTTCTATCCCTCGCCCCAGCGCGACGACGGGTACGACATCGCCGAATACACCGATGTCCATCCCGACTGCGGTACCCTGGGCGACTTCGAGCTGTTCCTGGCCGAGGCGCACCGGCGCGGCATCCGGGTGGTGACCGAGCTGGTCCTGAACCACACCTCCGATCGCCACCCCTGGTTCAGGCGCGCGCGCCTGGCGCCCCCTGGCTCGGTCGAGCGCGATTTCTACGTGTGGAGCGACTCCATCGATCGCTACCCCGAGGCGCGCATCATCTTCAAGGACTTCGAGCCGTCGAACTGGTCCTGGGACCCGGTGGCCAAGGCCAACTTCTGGCACCGCTTCTACTCCCACCAGCCCGATCTGAACTTCGAGAACCCGGCGGTGCACGACGCATTGCTGGGCGTGGTCGACTTCTGGTTCGGCAAGGGCGTCGACGGGCTGCGCCTGGACGCCGTGCCCTACCTCTACGAGGCCGAAGGCACCAACTGCGAGAACCTGGCGCTCACGCACGCCTTTCTGCAGAAGCTGCGCGCGCACGTCGACCAGCGGTTCCAGGACCGCATGCTGCTGGCCGAGGCCAACCAGTGGCCCGAGGACGCCGCCGCCTACTTCGCGGCCGGCGACGAGTGCCACATGAACTTCCACTTTCCGATCATGCCGCGCATGTTCATGGCGATTCACATGGAGGATCGCTTTCCGATCCTGGACATCCTCGCGCAGACGCCGCCCATCCCGCCCAACTGCCAGTGGGCGCTGTTCCTGCGCAACCACGATGAGCTGACGCTGGAGATGGTCACCGACGAGGAGCGCGACTACATGTACCGCGCCTACGCCAGCGACAGCGAGATGCGCATCAACCTGGGCATCCGCCGCCGGCTGGCCCCGCTGGTCGGCAACGATCGGCGCAAGATGGAGCTGCTCAACGGCCTGCTGTTCTCGCTGCCGGGGACCCCGGTGCTCTACTACGGCGACGAGATCGGCATGGGCGACAATGTGTTCCTGGGCGATCGCAACGGCGTGCGCACGCCGATGCAGTGGAGCGCCGACCGCAACGCCGGCTTCTCGCGCGCCAACCCGCAGCGGCTGATCCTGCCCATCACCATCGACCCCGAGTACCACTACGAGGCGATCAACGTCGAGGCGCAGCAGAACAACCCGAACTCGTTGTTGTGGTGGACCAAGCGCCTGATCGCGCTGCGCCGGCGCTTCGCGGCCTTCGGCCGCGGCGGCATCGAGTTCCTGACCCCGGCCAACCACCGCGTGCTGGCCTTCATCCGCCAGTGGCAGGACGAGACCGTGCTGGTGGTGGCCAACCTGTCACGCTTCGTCCAGTACGTGGAGCTCGACCTGGCCAAGTGGAAGGGGACGCACCCGGTCGAGCTGATGGGCCACACTGTGTTCCCCGCGATCGGCGAGCTGCCCTATTTGCTGACGCTGGGCGGACACGCTTTCTACTGGTTCTCGCTGGAGACGCCCAGCGCCGGCCAGGAAGCCGACCTGGCCGCGCAGTACACGCCGCCGATCCTGGAGGCGGCCAGCGTGCACAGCTTGCTGGCCGGCGATGATCGGGTGGCGCTGGAGGACGCGCTGCCGGCGTTCCTGCACACCCGCCGCTGGTTCGTGGGTCGCGCCCGGCGGGTGACCGGGGCGCGCGTCCAGGACGCGGTGGCGCTGGGCGGGGTCTACGTGGTCATCGTGCGCGTCCAGTACGGCGAGGGCGAGGATGACCGGTTCGTGCTGCCGCTGGCCGCGGTCTCCGATGGGCGCGCGGTGTCGCCGCAGGTGATGCTGGGCGTCGTGCGCACCAAGGACGGCGACGTGCCGCTGATCGACGCCATGGAGGACGGCGCGCCGGCGCGCGAGCTGCTGGGCGCGCTGGCCGCGCACCTCCGGGTCCCCGTCGAGGGCGGCGTGCTCGAGGCGACTCCCTACGCCCCCGTCGAGCTGCCCGAAGGCGAGCCGCGCAACATCGCCGCGCAGCACGCCTCGGCGGCCATCCGCTACGGCGATCGCTATCTCCTCAAGATATTCCGCCGCTTCGACGAAGGCATCTCGCCCGAGCTGGAGCTGGGCCGTCGCCTCAACGCGCAGGCGCCCGGCCTGTCGCCGGCGGTGGTGGGTGCGATCGAGCTCGCGCGCCGCCGCGGCGGACGCGCCACCCTGGCAGTGCTGCAGGCGTACGTGCCCAACGAGGGGACCGCCTGGGTGCACGCGCTCGAGGAGCTGCGCCGTTACTTCGAGCGCGTGCTGACCCGCCACCGCGAAGGGCCCGCGCCCGAGGTGCCACCACGCGCGGCGGTGGCGGCGGCGCACATTGTCCCGCCGCCCGCGGTGCGTGACGTCGTGGGCTCGTATCTGGAGCTGGCGTCGTTGCTGGGCCGGCGCACCGCCGCCATGCACCTGGCACTGGCGTCGAGCAGCGACGACCCGGCCTTCGCGCCCGAGCCCTGGACCACCCTCGACAGGCGCTCCCGGTATCAATCGATGCGCAACATCGTCGGCAAGACGTTACGCGATCTGCGCGCCAGCCTGAACCGCCTGCCGCAGCGCGCGCTGCGCGCGGCCCACGTGTTGACCGACAACCCGGAGCGCGTGCAGCGGGTGTTCGAACCGCTGCTGACCCGCCGGCTGGCCGGGCTGCGCATCCGCACCCACGGCGACTATCACCTGGAGCAGGCCCTCTACACCGGCAAGGACTTCGTGATCATCGACTTCGAGGGACCGCCCCTGGAGCTGGCCGAGCGCCGGCGCAAACACTCGCCGCTGCGCGACGTCGCCGGCATGGTCCGATCGTTTCACTTCGCCGCCTTCACCGCCTGGCTCGACGGGGTGGTGGTGCGCGAGGAGGACCGCGAGCTGGCCGCGCCCTGGGCCGACGCCTGGCACCGCTGGGTGTCGGCCGCGTTCCTGGCCGCCTACCTCGACGCCACCGCCGGCGCGCCCTTCATGCCCGGCCCCGAGGAGATCGCCCTGATGGTGGACACCCATCTGCTGGAAAAAGCCTTCTCCGAGCTGCGCGACGAGCTGGATCGGTGCGCCGAGACCGTCGTCATCCCCCTGGACGGCATCGTCGACCTGGCCGGCGGGTGAGACTGCTCCGATGCGCGATGCTGGTCGCTAAGCGGACCCCGACAGCCAATCGAAGATGCCCGGATCCAGCGCTGGCGACTGCGCGCGCGCGGCGCGCATCAGTCGTTCCAGAAGCGCGGTGTGCCCCAGCGCCGGCCCGCGGGCGTTGAGCGCCAGCGCCAGCGCCAGTGGGACGTTGCAGGCGCTGCCGTCGGCCAGCCGGCGGTGAAAGTCCTCGGCGAAGTCACCGGGCAGTCGCAGCGTCCAGTTGGCGGGGTCGACCGTGCCGGGCCGGTTGTAGATTTCGTGCCGGCCGAACAGGTCGGCGAAGAAGACCGACACCCGGCGCGCGCGGCCGGTGAACAGGTCGGCGAACATCGCCTGGCAGAGGTGGCGCGCGTCGGCAGCCAGCCAGCGCGCCAGCGCCGGGCGCAGCTCCGGCGCGGGCGACAGGCGCTCCGCCAGGTAGGCGGCGCGCGCGCCGCCGGCGGGGGTGCCGTGCCAGGCGGCGCCCAGCCGCCAGATCGGCGGCGTGTCGTGGGTGCCGACCATGATCCAGTCGCGTTCGCTCGCGTTCTCGGTGCGGTAGGCGTCGGCGGCGCGGGTGAGGTCGGCCTTCTGGGTCACGCAGAAGCGCCCCAGGCCGTGGCGCTGCATGACCGCGCGCACGGGGAAAGGCCAGGTGCTGAGCACCTCGCACACCACGTCGCGTGCCGAGCGGCCCGCCGCCGCCACCCGCGCCATCAGCGCGTCGAGCAGGACGCCGAAGCGATCGATCTGATCGTCGTCAAGCGTGCGCACCCAGTCGTCGGCGTAGCGAGACACGCCGTCCGCGCGCGCGAGCTGATCGGGGCGAGTGATCGCCAGCGCGGCCAGCGCCGGGTGATCGGGTAGATCGGGCGAGCTGAACAGGCGCGCGCCGCGCATGACCGCGGCCGCCGGGTCGGGATCGGCGGCCGAGTAGACCCAGGGGCAGACCAGGCCATGCGGGTGGTCGATGCGCAGGCCGTCGAAGTCCTCGAGCGCGCGCTCGATGCGGGTCGCGAAAAACTCCAGCACCGGCCCGAGCCGGGGAGTCGGCGAGCCAGGCGGCGTCCTGGCCGCGAAGTACTGGGCGGGGTCCAGGACCGGAAATCCCCAGGGCTGTCCGTCGGGGTTGGTGCGGCTGGGTGGCGCGCCCATGAGGTAGTCGGCGCGGAACAGAGCGCCCCGGCTCCACAGGTCGCGGTGCGAGAACCCGATCTGCAGATCAGCGTACAGCGCGAGCCCATCGCTGGCCGCCCGCTGCCGCAGCTCCTGGTGCTGCTGGTCGAGGATGAACTGGCCGAAGAGGTATCGATCGACGACGGTGGCCTCCACGGCCCCAGGGGGACGGCCGGACCAGCGGCGCCAGTCGTCGGTGCCGTGCGCCTCGGCCAGGGCTTCGAACTCGGCGTCGGCGCGCAAGACCGGGTCGCGCCGGCGGCGATAGTCGGCGAAGCGATCCGCCAGCGCGGCGAAACGCGCCGGTGCCGCGCGCAGCCGCGCGTGCAACGCCGCCAGCGCCTGGCGCGCGGCCTTCCAGGCGTACCCGTACTCGGTGCGGTCGGAGGGGCCCGCGGGCCGCGCCGCGACCAGCGGATCGCGCAGACCGTGCGCCAGCTCGGCCCAATCGGGCGACTCCTCCAGCGCGGCGAGCGCGATCGACAGCGGGCTCTTGCTGAGCAGCGCGCCGGCGTAGGGCGAGGAATCGGCCGCCGGAGTGTCGCCCTGCGGCCCGAGCTGAACGACATTGAAGCCAAGCCGCCCGATCAGGCGCAGCAGGGTCCGCGCGCCCAGCCCGTAGGGCGATCCCCGGCCGATGTCCTCGGCGGGGACGCTGGGAAAGCTGGCGTCGTGGACGGCGAACGCCAGCCGCTCGATTTCCAATGCGTCGAGCGCATCCCGGATGACGGGCGCGGCGTCGTCGACGACCAGGGACTGGAATGGCGGATGCGGCATGGCGGCAAGAACCGGGAACCAGGAGGATGTCCCCAACTATCGAACGGGGTTGAAAACCATACTCTTGGGCCCACCTTTACTTGGTGACGGTACCAGGTCTCGACAACCCCTCGACCACGCCAGTGACGCCGGAGTCCGCGCCGGCCCCGGCGATCATCTTCTCGGCGCGCTGGCCCGAGTTGACCTCGCCCGAGGTCTGGCCCCAGCTGGCGGCGGCGCTGCTGGCCTACGCGCGCCCGCGGCGCTGGTTCCGCGCCAAGGCGCGGCGGCCGAGCGGCGCACGCATCCTCGACGTGGTGCCGCTGGACGCCGCTGCCGGGACGCCCGCGAATCTCCTGGCGCTGCTCGAGATAGGATTCGACGGCGAGGTCGGGGCCGCCGGCTCCGAGGTCTACGTGGTTCCGCTGGCCCATGTCGCCGGGGGCGCCGCCGAAGCGATCCACGCCGATCAGCCGCAGGCGATCGTGGCGAACGCGCCCGATGGGTTACTGGTCGATGGCCTGGCCACCGGGCAGGCCGCGGGGCCGCTGCTGGCGCTGGTGCGGGAGGGGCGGTCGGCGCGTGGCGCGTTCGGCCAGGTGCGCGGCGAGGCCTCGCAGGCACTGGCCGCTCTGGCGGCCGGCGAGCTGTCCTGGGCCGAGCTCCCGCGCATCGAGCAGACCAATTCGACGCTGACCTTCGGCGGGCAGGTCCAGCTCAAGATATTTCGTCAAGCCGACGCGGGCGTCAACCCGGAGCTGGAGGTCGGCCGCTTCCTCACCGAGTCCTGTGACTTGCCGTGTGTGCCGCGGGTGCTGGGGGCGCTGGCCTACCACCCGTCGGGCGACGGCGCGGGCGACGGCGCGGCTGCTCCTGCGCGGGTCCTGGGTGTGGCGCACGAGTATCTGGTCAACGACGGCGACGCCTGGTCCCTGGCGCGGCGCGAGCTCGAGGCTTATTTCACCAGGGTCGACGAAGCCGCCGCCGGAGGGCCGGCGTCGGCCGCCGCCGAGCCGGCGTCGGCCGCCGCCGAGCCGGCGTCCGCGCCCGCGCCGGACGGCGGCAGCGAGATCCCATACGGGCGCTTCGAATCGCTGGCCGATCCCCTGGGCCGGCGCATCGGGGAGCTGCACCTGGCGCTGGCGGGGTTGCGCCGCCGCCCCGGCGTCAGCGCCAACCAGGAAGCCGACTTCAGCGCGGAGCCACTGAGCGCGAGCGACCGCGCCGGTCAGGCGGCGCGCGCCGGCGCCATGCTGGCCGACAATCTCGCGGCGGTACGGGCCCTGCTGGCCGACTTGCTGCCGCCGGCGCGGGCCCTGGCGCGTTCGCTGCTGGCTGACGACGGCGCGCAACGTGCGGCGGGCGAGGTGCTGGCGCGCTGGCGTCGCGAGCCGCTGACCCTGATCAAGACTCGGATCCACGGCGACTTGCACCTGGGGCAGGTGCTGGTGCGCGGCGACGACATCGCGATCATCGACTTCGAAGGCGAGCCATCGCGCTCGCCGGCCGAGCGCCGCGACAAGAGCTCGCCGCTCCGGGACGTCATGGGCATGGTGCGATCGTTCGACTATGCGCCGGCGTCGCTGCTGCGCGATCGCCTGGGCGCCAGCGCCGCCGAGCGAACCCGCTGGGAGCAGGCCGCGGCGCGCTGGACCGACGCCGTGAGCGGGCGTTTTCTCACCGCGTATCGGGCCACGGTGGCCGGCACGACGCTCCTGCCACGGTCGCCGGCGCAGCTGTCGCTGCTGCTGACTTTCTACGAGCTCGAGCGGGTGATCTACGAGCTCGGCTACGAGATCAACAATCGTCCCGAATGGGTCGAGGTGCCGCTGCGTGGCTTGATCCGCGTCTTGCGCAAGGCGGCGGAGCCGGCGCCCGCTGGGGGGGCCGCCTCCGCGGGCTGAGCGGCGGGCGCGCCAGCTGAGGCCCGGTGAATCAAAGATTGTCCGTACTGTTACACCGCCGAAATAGCCGGGCTCGTATTGTTGGACGAGGGAAATTGTGGGTTGCTCGTGGTGAGCAAGCCGCAAGCCGGAGGATCGGACGTCTTGAAGGGGAATCAACTATATGAGCGCGGCAGTGGTTGGATCGATGTGGAGGAGCCTTACCGGGGCGTGGAGCGGAGAGAACCGCGAGGCGAAGCAGAAACGCAGGGACAACGTCATGGCTTCGGAGGAGCTGATGAGATTGCTGATCGAGGCGGGGCGAGCGATCCCGTCCCTGGATCCGGCGCGCCGGGCGAGGGTCCACCAGCGGATCCTGGCGCATATCGCGCGCGAGACGCGGCAGGGGTGATTCTCGGCGCGCCCGTGAAAATCAGCGGCTGCGGCCGTCGAAGTGGTTGATCTTCAGATCGGCCACCTCGACGCCTTCCAGACAGCGGGCATTGATGGCCACGGTGGGGCCATCCTTGCCGACGCCGCGGATGAACGACTTGATGCCGCACACCTTGCAGAACAGGTGATGGAGCACGTGGTGGTTGAACTGGTAGTCGGTGAGTGAGTCCTCGCCGGACAGCAGCTTGAACTGGGCGGCCGGGACGAAGGTCAGCAACGTGCCCGCGCGGCCACACATCGAACAGTTGCAAGAGATCACCGGCGTGCTGAGGTCGGCCTTCACCTCGTAGCGGACCTTGCCGCACTTGCAGCCACCCGAATAGGTCTGGAGCTCGCTCATGGCGGGCATGCTAAGGCGGATCAGCGCGGCCGCAAGTACCCTTTCGCTCGCCAAGCCTGCGCCTGCGCGTGCGCGGCGTGCGCGTACCGGGTGTCAGGATGGCGTGGTCAAGCAGATTGGCATATGATCCGGGTGCCGACGCCTGATTGGCCGGCGCAAGCGGGGGGGAGGGGAGGAATTGGGGTGGATCGCTGCCAGCATCGATGAAAATCGCGAGACGCCGGTTATCGCCGTCGCCGTTGTGGCCGATAAGGGCAGGGTGGGCGGCTCCTCGGTACCCGACGACCTGTCGAAGCGAATCAATGGCGTCGAGCCGGAGCCGGTCACTTCATTTGCACCGCGCGCGGCGGCCAGAACGAGACCGCCTCGATCCGGGAGGTGACGCCGTGACAGTGCCCGCCGTCCGCATCCTGATCGTCGACGACAACATCACCAATCTCAAGCTGGTCAGCGTGCTCTTGGCAGAGGGCGGCTACGATCTGCGCGCCGCGGTCAACGCCGAGGGGGCGCTGGTGGTGGTGCGGTCGTTCCGGCCGCGTCTGATCCTGCTGGATCTGCAGCTGCCGGACGTCGACCGTCTGGAGCTGACCCGACGCCTCAAGGCTGACGCCCAGACGCGGGGCATCCCGGTCGTGGCCATCACCGCGGACGGCATGAAAGCCGGCGGGGAGCGGGCACGCGCCGCCGGTGTCGATGGCTACATCACCAAACCGCTGCCCCCGCAGCAGTTTCGCCACGCCGTGGCGAGCTTTCTGACCCACTGACCGCCGGGGCGCCAATCGAGGGAGCAGGCGAACATGGAAACATCACAGTGGGCTCATCAGCGGGACGCGGAGGGCGGCGATCTTGTGCCCGCCGCCGAGGAGATCGTGTCGCGTTACAAGCGCATCGAGGTCGCCGATCACCCCTTCTTCATCACGCTGGCGCAGGGGCCGATCGATCTGGAGGCGGTGTACCTGCTGATGGCCAACTTGCAGCAAGGCATCTCGGGATCCCTGGTCTCCAGGCTGGCGGGCACCATCGCGCGCGTCGACGATCGCCGGGTGGCCTCAGTGCTGGCCAAGCAGCTCAACGACGAGCTCGGCGCCGGTGATTTCTCGCAGATCCGCAGCGTGTTGCTGGAACGCTTCGTGACCGCGCTGTCGCCCTGGTGCGCGCGCGCCGACGACGAGGCGCTGCTGGGCGCGGGTCGCCGCCTGTCCCGCGACGGCGCGCGTCCGTTCCTGGCATCCGATCCGAGCGAGGCGCTGGGGGCCCTGATGGTCAGTCGGATCTTCGCCGGGAAGATGGACGCCTGTCTGGTCCACGACATGCGCCGGCAGCTGCTGGTGACGGGACAGTCCCTGCGCTGGCTGGACATCGGGGCCCACCAGGCCCAGGACTCGAGCGACCTGGCCGTCCTGCTGCCCCGAGAGGGCCTGAGCCTGTTCGCCTCCTGGCGCGGCGCCATCGACCAGTGGGGCACGCTGTGGCGCTTCCTGGATGACGTGCACGAGATGCTGATCGCGATGCGCGGCTGAGACGTGCCGCTAGCCGCAATGCCGTTCGGTTAAGGGCCCTCGGGCCTCGGGCCTCGGGCTTCGGGCCTCGGGTAAGTTGAGAGAAGTTACGAGTGCCTGCAGAGCCCTGATCACACGGCTGTAGCCGGCTTGCAGTCGCCCGCCATCGGTTTCGGTCGCGAATCCGAGGCGCACCGCAAGGCCGATCAAGTAGCGCACCTCGGAATCCGAGCCGAGCCAGGTCCGACGCCCCCGAAGTCCGAAGTCTGAGGCCTGAGGCCGGAGGCCTGAGGCCTGAGGCCTGAGGCCCAGGGAGAACCCCTTAACCGAACTGCATGGCCGCTAGCCCCCGACCGGGACGTCGCCGCCGCCGTCGGCGCCCGCGTCGGCGCCAACAACGTCGACACCCGCGTCGACGCCGCCGCCGGAATCGACGGGGACGTCGCCGGCGTCCGCGTCGGGTGTGGCCGCGCCATCGCCGGTGCCACCATCGACGGGCGGCGGGGGCACCGTTCCGTCCGGACCAGCCGCGAAGCTGGCGCTGATCTCGGCCTGGCTCAGCGCCCGGCTATAGATCCGGAACTCGTCGATCGAGCCGGGGAACAGCTGATCGGCGACCCACTGCGAGCGTCCGAGCCAGTTGTTCACGTCGTCCAGCAGGGAAAGCCACCCGCTGGCGCGCAGCATGACCGTCGCCGTGCTGGTAGTCCCGTCGACGTACAGGGTCATCACCTGATGAGTGCCGTCGACCACCACCGCGACGTGTACCAGCCGGCCGGTCGGCAGCGCGGCGGTCACGTCGGTCAGATCTTCGCCGCTGTTACTGGTCAGCGTGATCGCTGCGCGTGCGCGCTGGTTGCCGCCGTTGAGCGGCGACATGAAGAGGTAGGTCTGACCGATGCCCGCGGCGCCAGCGCCCAAATTGCTGCTGCCGAAGTCGAATACCCGCTGCCAGGGACCGTTGTTAGGGGCGACAGGATTCCAGGTGACCCAGGCCTCGAAGGTGGCGTTGATGCCAACCTTTGAGACGGTGCCGGCCGGGAGGCTCACGTACTGGGGCGTGGCCTGGTTTCCCGGGCCGCCGGCCAGCGTGATCCTCCCACCGGAGGGCACGGCGGTGCCCTGCGCCGTGCCGTTGGCCGGGCTGACTCCTGCGATGGTGACGGAGTCGGTGATCGTCGCCGTGGTGTCGTTGAAGCTGTAGCGGTGCACCAGGCAAAGCGGCGTGGTATCGGGGATCCCCAGGCAGCCGCACAGACCAGCAGTATGACGGGCGGGTTCCTTCGGGCACTGGTCGACGCAGTCGGCGAAGCCGTCACCGTCGAAGTCGCCGGTCTCCGGGGTGCCGCAACCGCACTGCCCGGGCGCCGACTTCGCGATATCGAACGGACAGCCGTCGAGGCAATCCGGGATCCCGTCAGAGTCGAAATCTCCGGGGCCGCCGGCGTCGGCGCCGGCGTCGGCGTCGGCGCAGACATTGATGGCGTCCGTGCCGCTGTCGATTTCGCTGCCGCCGGTGCCCATCCCGCCGGTGCCGCTGCCACCCCGGCCTCCGGTCCCAGCGTCGCGCGCGTCATTGTTGCCCGCGTCGGTCTTGCCGCCGGTGCCGCCGCCTCCGGACGAGCCGCCGCACCCGACGAATGAAGCCGTCCAACCCAGCGCGGCCAGACTGAGCAGCCAGGCGATGCGCCGTCGAGAACGCGAAGATCCTGGAATAGAGAACGGGTGCATGGCATCCCTCCCCTCAGCGGTGGTCGATTGTCGATAGGTCGATAGGTTGATAGGTCTGTAAATCGTAATTGACTTCGCACAAGTGGCGCTGGAACCGGAAAAAGGCTCAAGAAGCCACGGGCGTGGCAGCGCTCACGCGCGGCCGCTACCTGTTCGATCGGGTCGATCACCGAGACGCACGTCGATGTGCTCGATGTCCCGGACCCAGCCCACGCTGGCGGCCGTGTGGTGGAGCAAGCGACATCTCCCGCCGGCGGGGTCATATTGCACGCCATGCCTGACCTGAAACCGACCGCGCTCTTGACCGGGGCAAACCGCGGCCTGGGACTGGAGACGGGGCGCCAGCTCGCCGGCCGGGGCTTCCGCCTGTTGCTCACCAGTCGCGACGCGCGCGCCGGTCAAGCCGCGGTCGCCCGCCTGGAAGCGAACGGCGCGCCGGTGGAGCATCGAATCCTCGACGTGACCGATGCCGCCAGCATCGCGGCGCTGGCCGGCGACCTGACGCGCGCGGGGACGCGCGTCGACGTGCTGGTCAACAACGCCGGCATCTCGCTGCAGGGCTTTGACGCCGAGGTCGCGCGGCAAACCCTGGAGGTGAATTTCTTCGGGGCGATGAACGTCACCGACGCGTTGCTGCCCAGCATTCCCGACGGCGGAAACGTGGTGATGGTCTCGAGCGGGATGGGCGAGCTGTCAGGGGTCTCGGCGGCCCTGCGCTCCCGCTTACTGGATCCGCGCCTGACGCGCGCGGCGCTGGTCGATCTGATGCGCTCGTTCGTGCGCGACGTGGAGCGCGGCCGTCACGCGGAGGCGGGCTGGCCTTCGTCGGCCTATCGCGTGTCGAAGGTGGGTCTCAACACCCTGGTGCGCCTGCTGGCGCGCGAGCTGGCGCCGCGCCGGATCCGGGTCAACGCCGTGTGCCCCGGCTGGGTGCGCACTGACATGGGCGGGGCCGGCGCCGCGCGCGGCGTCGAAAAAGGGGCTGCCTCGATCGTGTGGGCCGCCACCCTCGGTCAGAGCGAAGGCGCCCCGACGGGCGGCTTCTTCCGAGACGGCCGCGCGATCCCCTGGTGAGGAACGCCGCCTGCGAAGGGCAATGCCGTTCGGGTAAGAGCCCTCGGGCCTCGGGCCTCGGGCTTCGGGCCTCGGGTAAGTTGAGAGAAGTTACGAGTGCCTGCAGAGCTCTGATCACACGGTTGTAGCCGGCTTGCAGTCGCCCGCCATCGGTTTCGGTGGCGAATCCGCACCGCAAGGCCGATCAAGTAGCGCACCTCGGAAGCCGAGCCGATCGCGATGCCGACGACGGCCGTGGCGTCGCAAGAGTTTCCCCCGCAGTCCAGGTCCGACGCCCCCGAAGCCCGAAGTCCGACGCCTGAGGCCTGAGGCCTGAGGCCTGAGGCCCGAGGCCCGAGGCCCGAGGCCCGAGGGAGGACCCCTTAACCGAACTGCATTGCTCCGAAGGGGTGCGGCTGCCTAATGTGTTCTGGTCAGCGTGAGACGCGCGCGGCTCATGGGCGGCTCGGGGGTGCGCGAGGGCAGCCAGAAACACACCGCGGTGCCGCCCCCCTCGCGCCGGCCGATGCGCAGGCGCCCCTCGTGCGCCTCGACGATCTCGCGGCACAGGGTCAGGCCCATGCCGCTGCCCTTCTCCTTGGTGGTGAAGGAGGGAATGAGGGCGTTGCTGAGCACGGCGTCGCTCATACCGGCGCCGCGATCCAGCACGGTGAAGCGCACTCCCCCCTCGGGCGCCGAGTTGATCTCGATCGCGATGCTGCCCGGCGGGCCGCCCGCCTCGTGCGCGTTCTTCACCAGATTGATCAGCACCTGCTGGATCTGTCCCGGGTCGAACCAGCCCGCGGTCTTCGGGGGTGGCGCGACCCCGACGTCAGGCCACAGCGTGCGCAAGCCGTCGAGGAAAGCCGACCAGGCCACGTCGCGCTTCCTGGGCTTGGGCAGCTGGCCGAGGTGCGCGAGCCCGCCCAGAAAGCCTTGCAGGTGCACCAGCCGCTCCTCCACGGTGTCCAGCGCCTTGACCAGCTTGGTCTGCATCTCGGGCCGCGACAGCATCAAGCGCACCGACTGGAGCAGAGATGTCGCCGGCGCCATCGAGTTGGCCAGCTCGTGGCCGATGATGCGCAAGGTCTTCTTCAGCACCGAGATCTCCTGACGCGAGATCTCCAGGGTCATGTGCCGCACGCTGATCAGGATATGTGGCTCGCGATCGAGCACGACGTGGGTCTTGGACAGGTGATAGGTCTCGGGATCGCCGCCGTCGTCGAAGGTGAAGATCTGGTCGGTCTCGGACAGCAGAGCGTGTCGCAGCCGCTCGTCGACGGCGCCCAGCATCTGCAAGAAGTTCTGGCCGGTGGCGTCGCGGTCCTCGAAGAACAGGGTACGCGCCGCCGCGTTGGTAAAGACGATGTTGCCGATCTCGCTGACCAGCACGATCGCCGCCGGCGTGCTGTCCATGATCACTTGCAGCAGCCGCTGCTGTTGTTGCTGGGGGTCCGTTGATTCAGGCGCCATGATCCCGGAACGTCGGATCTTGCCTGCGGGGTCTCGATATGTCGAGCTGATGTCGAGCTGTGCTCGTTCAGCGCAGGCGGCGTTCCAGCACGACGTCCAGGCGATCCATGCGACGGTACAGGGCCTGACGCGACAGGCCCAGATCTGCGGCCGCCCGCGCCACCACGCCGCCGGCGCGGATGAGGGCCTCGCGGATGGCGCCGCGCTCTGCCATGGCATCGGCGTCATCCATGGGTGCGCCGGCCGGCGCGGGTGGGGCGGGCGCGATCGCCGCCGCCGCCACGGGCGCCCCGGCGCGCCGCGCTCCCGGCGCCCGAGGAGAGTCGCCCAGGCCAAGGTCGGCGGCGGTGATGCTCTCCGCCGCCGCCGTCAGCACGGCGCGCTGCACCCGGTTCTGCAGCTCGCGCACGTTGCCGGGCCAGTCGTGGTCGCCGAGCGCGCTCAGCGCCGACTCGCCGAACGATCGCGCCGGCGCGGCCAGGGCCAGAAAGTGGTGAGCGAGCGGCAGGATGTCGTCTGGTCGGTCGGCCAGCGGCGGCACGAACACTTCGATCGTATTGAGGCGAAAGTACAGGTCCTCGCGGAAGGTTCCGGCCGCGATCGCGCGCGCCAGATCGACGTTGGTGGCGCTCACCACCCGGACGTCGGCCTTCCGGGTGTGGGACGACCCGAGGCGCTCGAACTCGCCGGTCTGCAGCACGCGCAGGAGCTTGGCTTGCGACGCCAGCGGCAGGGTGCCCAGCTCGTCGAGGAAGAGAGTGCCACCCTCGGCCGCCTCGAACCGTCCGATGCGGGTCTTGGCGGCTCCGGTGAAGGCCCCCGCCTCGGCGCCGAACAGCTCGGCCTCGAACAGGCTGTCGGGCAGCGCGCCGACGTTGACCTTGATGAACGGGCGGTCGCGCCGGCGCGAATTGGCCACGATGATCTCGGCGATCTTCTCCTTGCCGGCGCCGTTGGGCCCCGTGATCAGGATGGACGCGTCGGACGGGGCGACCGCGATCGCCAGGTGCACCGCCTCGTGCATCTGCGGGCTGGTGTAGATCAGCCCGCGCAGATCGTGCCGACCGGCCAGCTTGCTGCGCGCGCGCCGTTCCCGCGCCAGCAGGCGGATGTTGTCGTGCTTGAGGCGGCGCAGGTCGACCAGGTTCTCGACCGTGCGCAGCAGCTTGTCCTGGTCCCAGGGCTTGGCGACGTAGTCGGACGCGCCTTCCTTGAGCAGCGCCACCGCGGTCTCCAGCGAGGTCCAGCTGGTGATGAGCACGACCGGCATGTCCGGGTCCAGCTCGCGGATGGCGCGGAACAGGCGCATGCCGTCGGCGCCCGAGGTCTGCTCCTCGGTGAAGTTCATGTCCTGGACCACGGCGCCGATGTCTTCGGTCGCGATCTGTTCCAGCGCTTCCTCGGCGCTGCTGACCGCGATCGGGGTCAGGCCGCCGAGCTCGAACAAAGTCTCCAGCGCGGTGCGCACCGCGGCTTGGTCGTCGACGATGAGGACCTTGGGCATGGGCGCGTCTCCGCCGCTCGCTTCTACAACGCGCGCCGTCCTGCCACCACCGGGAAGCGCGCCGGTCATCGCTCCTCTCGCGCGGCCACCGTCGCCCCGGTCTCGCGCAGCGCCCGCGCCAGGTCCAGGGTCAGCTCGCGCAGCGCGCGGCCCTGGGCGATGACGATGGCCTCGGTGCCGGCGCCCTGCACCGGCGCGCGCGCCAGCGTTCGACCGCCGCGCTTGACGCCGCCCGCGCAGGAGACCGTCCACAGCGCCTCCAGGTCGACCGCGAGCTCCCGGCGCGCGTCGAAACGCCGCACGTCGAGGTAGACCCGGCAGTCCGGACTGCGCAGCGCCTCGTCGCGAGTCGACACCTGCGCGGCGCCGAGCTGGCGGCCGAGCCCCTCGGCGACCACGCGCGGGATGGCCGCGCGCAGCGGTTCGGCCCAGCGCTGCTGCTCGAGGATCACCACCTGGTGGGCGCCGGTCAGGATCACCAGCTGCGGGCGATCGACCAGCTCCGGCACGGCGGCCGGCGCCACGACCACCGTGGGGCCGAGCGGGTCGCCCGCCGGCCGCTGCGCGGATTCGTCGCCCGGCAACGACAGAGTATAGAAGCGCGCGGGCGCCGAGGCGCACCCGGCCAGCGCCGTGAGCGTCGCCAGCGTCGCCCAGGTGGCGGCTGGGCGGAGGTGCAGAGGTCGCCGCGATCGGCGCGTGCGGTTCGGGATGGTCTTCGGGGTCATGGTCGATCCTCTCTCTTGCCGCGCAGCAGGGACTCGGGGTGACGTTCGAGGTAATCGGCCAGCGTGCGCACCGCCTGGCCGGCGCCGCCCAGGTCGCGCACCAGGCCGCGCAGCTCCCGTGGCAGCGGCGCGTCCGGGCCCAGCGTGCCGGCGGCGGCTTCCAGGGTGCCGAGCGCGTGGTCGGCGTGCTGGAACAGGGCGCCCATCTGGGGCGCGAGCTGGGTGTCGATCCGGTCGATCATCCGGGTGGCCTCGGCAAAGGTGCCGCGCGCCTCGCGCGCAGCCAGCCCGCCCTCGCGCGCCAGGTCCTCGATGGGGACCTTGTTGAGCTTGGCCAGCAGGCGGCTCATCGCCGCCGGGATGTCGTCGGAGTCGTCTTCGAAGGTCGGCAGCCAGGCGGGCTGTTGCCGCCAGTCGACGGGCGCGGGATGCGCGCCGGGCACGACCTCGAGCGCCACGTAGCGCTGGCCGGTCACGACGTTGCTGGTGCGCACCTGGGCGCGCAGGCCGCGCGCGACCATCCGTTGCAGCAGCGCGCGGGTCTCTCGATCATCCGACGGCGCGGCCACCGAGTCACCGGAGCGGACGCGCAGGCGGTCGGGATGCACGCCGATCATCACCACGGTGCGCGGCGCGGTGGTGCGCGCGTCCAGCTCGACCTCGACGTTCAGCACCTCGCCCACCTCGCCGCCGGCCAGCTCGACCGGCGACCCCGGCGGGAGGCCGCGCACGGGACGGCGGAAGACCAGCGCGTAGCGATTGGCCAGCGAGCCGGGCCAGCGCAGGGCGGCGTCGCGGGCCGCGAACAGGGTGAAGTTGGCGCCCGCGCCGGCCGGGGTCGTCCCCATCGCATCGGGCGGAGTCTCGAAGGCGATCCCGCCCAGCAGCACCGACGCCAGCGATTGGGTGTCGAGGCGGATGCCGCGCGTGCTGACGCTGAGGTCGACGCCGCTGGCGTTCCAGAAGCGGGTCTGCGCCTTGATCTGGACGTCGTGGGGCGCGTCGACGAAGACCTCCAGCTCGACGCCCTCGCCGCGCTGGTCCAGCGCCAGCCGGGTGACCTGGCCGACCTGGAGCCGGCGCAAGTACACGGGTGAGCCGACGTCCAGCGAGCCGGCGTCGTCGGCGTGCAGCAAGTAGCGCTGGCCGCGCCGATCGGAGATCGTGGTCGGCGGGGCCTCCAGACCGACGAAGGCGCGCCGGCTCCTGTCGGCGCTGCCGCGGTCGAAGCCGATGTGGGCGCCGGTGATCAACGTGCCGATGCCCGACACGCCGGCCATCGACACCCGCGGCCGCACGACCCAGAAGCGCGCGTCATCGACCAGCAGGCCTTCCATCTGTCGGGTGAGCTCGGCGGTCACCACCACCCCCGAATGGTCCTCGAGCAGATCGACGCTCTTGATGACGCCGATGTTGACGCTCTTGTACTTGATGGTGGTGCGGTGCGCCTCCAGCCCCTCGGCGGTCGCAAAGGTGATGGTCACGGTGGGACCGCCCTGCCGGACGGCGTGAATCGCCAGCCACACGCCGATCAGCGCGGCGACGGCCGGCACCAGCCACACCAGCGAAGGCAGTCGTAGCCAGGAGGGAAACCGTCGCCCCGGCGTCGCGCGCGACGCGACGACCGCGGTCGGCAGCTGGTGGATGCGCGAGGGCGTTCTGTTCACGATGTCGGTCACGGCTGTCCTTTCTCGCGCGCCCAGATGAGACGCGGATCGAAGCTGATCGACGAGAGCATGGTGAGCACCACCATCGCGGCGAAGGCCAGGGCGCCCGGGTGGATCTCGACGCCCGCCACCTGCGAGCGGACCAGCGCCGCCAGCAGCGCCATGACGAAGATGTCCAGCATCGACCAGCGCCCGATCGATTCGATCAGGCGGTAGAGGCGGGCGCGTTCGCCGCGCCGCCAGGCCGATCGGGCGTGGGTCGAGATCGCCAGCAGCGCGAGCGCGAGGATCTTCAGCGCCGGCACCACGATGCTGGCCACGAAGACCAGCGCCGACAGCGGCCAGGACCCGGCGCGCCACAGGGCGACGACCCCGCTCAGGATGGTGTCGCTTTGCGACCGCAAGAGGGTGTGAGTGGTCATCACCGGCAGCAGGTTCGCGGGTACGAAGAGGATCGCGGCCCCGATCAGGAACGCGCCGCTGCTGGCCAGGCTGTCGCGCGCCGGCCTCGGCGCCGGCGGCTCGGGGGCGCGCTGGTAGGCGAGCGCCAGCCGTTCCAGCGCGAAGAACCCGACCAGACTGGGCAGGCCGATCCCGGGCGTGACGTGGAAGAGCGTGGCCAGCTTGCCGAAGGCGACCAGGATCCCCAGCAGGAGGATCTCGACGTGCATCCAGGGACGGATCACCCCGATCAACCGCGACAGCATCGCCGGCGCGGGCCGGAGGCGCGGCCAGAAGAGCAGCGTGGTCGTGGCCAGGAGGTGCAGCGCGGGCAGCGCGATGGTGGTCAGCGCTACCAGCACCGCCAGCGCGGGCAGCCCCTGGTCCCACAGCGCCCGTGCCGCGCCCGTCGTGGTGACGCGAGTGACCTCGCCCGCGCCCGCCATCTGCAGCAGGGGGAACAGGTTGGCCGCGGCGAAGAGCGGGATCGCGGCCAGGGTGAAGGCCTGGGCGTGGTCGCGGCGGTCGGTACCGCCGCGCACCAGGCGCGCGCCGCAGCGGAAGCAGGCGGCGCGCGTGCGTGGCGGCCAGCACGGCATGGACTGCAGCGCGCTGCAGTCCCGGCAGGCGACGGCGGTGCCAGGCGTGGTCAGGTCGGCGGCGGTCATCGTCGTCAGCTCTCGCTCACCAGGCCCGCGCGCGGGGAACCTGCCGAAAGCGCCGTGCCGCCGGCCGTCGCGTACGCGAGGCCAGGATGTGCGCCGCGCGCGCCAGCATGCGGCCCCGGATGAAGCGGTGAAGCCGCGCCTTGAGCCGGAGCGCCAGCGCGCTGTGGCTGGCGAAGTAGATCGCGCGCTCGAGCGCCATCGCGACCCCGCCGACCGACAACCCGATGAGCAGCCCCACGATCCAGCTCGACTGCACCACTAAGAACTCGGTGACCTTCTCTTGGATGTTCATGTTCATTCTCCTGCGCCCTTACAAAGCAGCGTCCGTGCCAAGCGACCCTGCCCGGGGGATCGGTCAGTTCCTACGCCGGTCGGCCCCGCGCGCATCCGGACAACACAGCTGTCCGCGGACACCCGTCGCGAGCATCGGCCGCCGCCGCCCGCCCCCTGCGCACAATAGAAAACGGCCCCGAGGATCGCTCCTCGGGGCCGTCGGTGGGGAGTGACCGGGACGCTCAGCGCGACCAGGCGCGGACCGGCACACTCAGCGTCGATCCCTCGGCCCCGCCGGTGCCGATGATCCAGGTCTCGGGCCCTTCGGTGAGCGCGGGGAAGGTCCCGGCGTCGGCGCCGGCCAGCGACAGGCGGATGCGATGTCCGCGGCGAATCAGCGCCGCCGTCGGTTGCAGCGGGATCTCGATCCGCATGGCCTGGCCCGGCGTCACGGCTTCACCGTCGGCGCGGTCAAAGCTGCGGTGGCTGCCGGGCGCCGGATCGCAACCCCCGGAGCCCGACGATCCCTGGATCTTGCGATGCAGGAGCCGCAGCTCGCCCTCGGTCAGGTAAGTGACGCGCCCGTCGGGTGCGACGTCTTCCAGGTACGCGAACACGGTGCCATCGCTGTGATCGGTGCGCATGGCCAGGCACAGCTCGGGCGCGCCGACCAGCTCGGTGTCGCGGGTGATCGGGGCGCCGTCGAATGACAGCCGGCGCCCGGGAGCCGCGCGGCGATCGCCGTAGAAGACGGCGAAGTCCTGTTGCGACGCCCAGCGGTTGAAGCGCCCACCCGACGAGGTGGTGGGGTCGACCTGGTAGCTGCGCTCGCCCGCTCTGTCCGGGCCGCCGCGACCGCTGTCGACCGGCTGCAGCTGGTCGTGGGACAGGCGCAAGGTCTCGACGCGGACGCCGGCCGGGGGCCAGGCGCTGGTGCGCTTCCAGACGCCGGCGCCCAGCACGTAGTAGCTCACGCTGTGGCCGATGGCCTCGCCGCCCAGCACCCGCTGGACAAAGGCCACGTCGGCGGCGAACTGCTGGGGAGCGCCCGGCCGCGCGGCCTGGAAGGGCGTGCGCGAGAACGGGTCGGCGTCCAGCCCGCCTATGTGGGTCGTGGCGCCGATCGATACCTCCATCGGCACTTCCGGCAGCGCCTGAAAGCGCGCGAGCGTGCTCTCGGCGGTGGTGCCGTCGAGCCAGCTGGCCGAGACCCGCGCGGGCACGGCGGCTCGGCGCATCTCGGCGACGTGGTCAGCGGGGTTCATGTCGCGGATCGTTCCGCTACCGACCGCGTCGTCCTTGAACACCAGCGACACCAGGTCGGTGCCGCGGAAGTTGGCCTGGTGGTCGCGCATGGCGGCCTGAAACAAGGTGAGATCGAGGTCGCTGGCGACCGGCTCGATGCCGAGCTGGCCGCACACCGCCAGGTCATCGACACAGGGCGCGCCCAGCATCCATTCGCTGACATCCGCGACCAGCCCCATCATGCGCGGATTGGGGATGCCACCGGGGAAGACGTTGCCCGTGTACTGATCGAAGTCCGACGCGCGGACGATCGCCGCTCGCAATCCCGGTGCGCCCGACGCCGTCATCGCTTCGGCGTAGGTCGAGGAGATCGAGATCCCGACGGCGACGACCTGACCGTTCGACCAGCTCTGCGCCCGGAACCAGGCGATGAGATCGTTCTGATCGCGCCGGATCTCGGGCGTGACGAAGGTCGGTTGCGCGCCGAACGAGGCGCCCATGCCGCGCAGATCGGCGATGGCCACCACGAAGCCGGCAGCGCGGTAGAGCTCGACCGCGGTCCCGGTGACCTCGAGACCGCGCCCGTACCAGGCGTCGACGAAGATGACCGGCGCCTGGCTGGTCGTGTCGTCGAAGCCGGCGGGCAGGTACAGGTTGACGGCGCGACGGATCCCGTCGGACATGGGGACATAGAAGGAACGATCGGCCGGCGGCGCCGCCACCCACGGGTTCTTGAGGTGCTCGACCTCGGGGCTCTCGGCCAGCGCCTCGAGCTCGCTGTCGGTGTACGCGCGCGCCGGCGGCCCTGGCACGCGCAGCGCTTCGACGCTGGACATCTCCTGCGTGGGACCGATCGCCGCCGGATCGTCGCCGGCGGCGGTCCCGCAGCCGATCGAGAGCAGCAAGGTCAGCGCGACGGCGGTGACAGGCCGGCGCACGGTGAGCCTGGAAGACGATCGCGACGTCGAATGCAGGGTCGATGATGGCATGGGGTGGCTCCTTCTTTCATGGTCGCTGATTGCGAGCGGTTTTCGCGCCGGCTCTGTGCAGGCGACGTGCCATCGCGAAAGAGGCGCCGCCGCCCGGGCGCGCCGGGGTCATCGCCGATCTGTCGAGGACAGCTGTCCGCCTGTCCGCGGACGCACGTCGGGGCGGGTCGCTGCCGGCGCCGCCGAGATGGCCGTGGATCCGGGCCGTCGGCGTGCCGGGCCGTGGCACGTCGGCTGCAACCCATTGGTCGCGGACGGTCCCGATCAAAACGACGAGACCCGCTGAATCACGACCCACCCGGGCTGGAAGAAACTGCAAGAAACCGCAAGAAAGGTTGGATAGACGCATGAGGAGCAAGCCGAGTTGGATGATGGTCACCGTCGCGGCGGCGCTGGCCTGGGGCGCCGGCTGCGACAGCAACCAGTCGGGCAACATCAGCGCGAAGGAGGTAGGGGATCTCTCGCACGCGCTCAGCCAACGAGGCTGGGGGACGCTTGACCTGGTCGGATGCGATCTCAGCGTTCCCGTCGCCGCCATCCCGGAGGCTCTTCGGCGCCGCCCGTTCTTGCAAAAGATGACCGACCGTTCGGTCGAGGTGGTGTGGACCACCGACGGCAAGACTGGCGACGGAGCGGTGGTGGTGACCAGCCCCGACGGCACGCCCGTGACCAGCGCCGCCGCGGCGCGCGACTCCAGCGCGCACCCGCTGGCCGGCGCGATCCAGTGGAGCGCGGCCATCGCAGGCCTCGCATCGGACACGCGCTATTGCTACGAGCTGCGTGCCGATGGTGTGGCGGTTCGCCGCGGCGGCTTCCGCACGGCGCCGGCGGGCGGCGGCCAGCCGGTGCGCTTTGTCGCCTTCGGTGATTCGGGCGGGGGTGGCCCGGATCAGCGCGCGGTGCTGGCCCAGCTGCGCACGGTGCCGTTCGATTTCATGATCCACCTGGGCGACATCGCCTACGAATCTGGCACGCGCGCGCAGCTCGACGGCGCCTTCTTCCAGATGTACGCCGATCTTCTGGAAGACTTCCCGATGTTCCCCGCCAGCGGCAACCACGAGTACGAGACCGACGACGCCCTACCCTTCCGTGAGGCCTTCGTCCTGCCCGAGAACGGTGGGCCGGGCGGGGTCGAGCGCTGGTATTCGTACGACTGGGGCGACGTGCACTTCGCCGTGCTGGACAGCGAACGAATGGGGGCGCCGCAAGCGGCCTGGTTGGACACCGATCTCACCGCCAACCGGCGTCCGTGGACCATCGTCTACTTCCACCGCCCGCCGTTCTCTTCGGGCGACCACGGCGGCGATGGCAACGTGCAGAAGTACTTCGTGCCGATCCTGGTCAACCATCACGTGCCGCTGGTGCTGAGCGGTCACGACCACGACTATGAACGAACCAAGCCGATCGACGGCGTGACCTACGTCGTCTCGGGGGGTGGTGGCCGCGGTACGCGCCCGGTCGGTCAATCGGCCTTCACCGCCTTCTCCGAAGCGGTGATCCACTTCGTCTACGTCACCGTCGAAGGACGCCAGCTGACCCTGCACGCCATCGACGGAGCCGGCCTGGAGTTCGACTCGTTGCTGCTGACGCTATCGACGAAGTGAGTCAACCGCCAGGGCGCCGCAGACGCCAAGCCCGGACCTTTGACAGTTCGGACCTTGGCGTCTTGACGTCCTGGCGGTCAACCGGACAGTCGTACGGGCGCAGGCGGACGGTCGACCGCGTCGGGCGGTCCCCGGCGCCGCCCGGGCCGCCAAGCGCTGGCCGCGAAGGGGATTCGCGCTTGGCGCCGGCCTTGCTTTGGAGGGACGCCATGAACACTCTGGCCCTTCAGCAAAACCCTCGGCTGCCGGCGGTCACCTCGATGCCGGCTCTTCAACCAGCGCGGGAGGTCCCGGCGCTCTCCTCTCGCCTCCCGGGCGGGCGCTGGTTCGACTTGCCCGGCCTGCTGGCGCGCGCGCTGTCGCCGTTTGCGCGCGTCGAGCGCGGCGAAGCGGCGGGCGTGCTGCTGATGGCGGCGACGGTCTTCCTGCTGCTGACCGCGTACTACCTGCTCAAGATCGCGCGCGAGCCGTTGATCCTGCTCGGCGGCGGCGCCGAGGTGAAGTCCTACGCCTCGGCCGGTCAGGCGCTGCTGCTCATCCTGGTGGTCAAGGGCTTCACGACCCTGTCGCAGCGGGTGGGCCGCCTGCGGCTGGTGACCCTGGTGACCCTGTTCTTCGTGGCGAACCTCGTGATCTTCTTCGTGCTGGGCCGCCTGGGCTTTCCGCTGGGCATCCCCTTCTATCTATGGGTGGGCGTCTTCAGCGTGACCGCCATCGGGCAGTTCTGGAGCCTGGCCAACGACCTGGTCACCCCCGAACAGGGCAAGCGGCTGTTCGCGGTGGTCGGGATCGGCAGCTCCCTGGGCGCCGTGTTCGGAGCGCGCGTGGCGCGCGTCCTGTTCGGCGTCGTCGGTCTGTGGGGCCTGATGCTGGCCGCGGCGGTGATCCTGCTCGGCAGCCTGGGCCTGACCGCGCTCGCCAGCCGCGCCTTCGAGCGCCAGGCGCCGAGCGCGCCAGTCCGCGCGCCGCTGGCCCGCGCCGGCGGCTTCGCGCTCCTGGGCCGGGATCGCTATCTGCAGCTCATCGCGCTCCTCGTGGTGATCTTGAACCTGGTCAACACCACCGGCGAGT
This sequence comes from Polyangia bacterium, assembly GCA_035696125.1. GTDB lineage: Bacteria > Myxococcota_A > Polyangia > Fen-1088 > Fen-1088 > DASRQZ01. The sequence goes on along the minus strand of DASRQZ010000031.1, from coordinate 5,140 downwards.
ACGTGCTGGATCGCTCGCTCTTGAGCAGCGTCGCCGGCCAGCCAGCCGCCGCGGGCGCGGCAGCCATCGCGATCTTCAAGGCGCGCTACTTCCAGTGGGTCAACATCGCCAGCGTGGCGCTGCAGCTCTTCGCGGTGTCGCGAGTCATGCGCTACCTCGGCATGCGGGTGGCGCTGCTGGTGTTGCCGCTGGTGGCGCTGGGCGGTTACGGCCTGATGGCGTTCGTGCCGCTGCTCTCGATCGCTTTTGCCACCAAGGTCGCCGAGAACAGCGTCGACTACTCGCTGCAGAACACCGCGCGCCAGGCGCTGTTCCTGCCCACCTCGCGCGAGGCCAAGTACCAGGCCAAGGTCGCCATCGACACCTTCCTGGTGCGCGGCGGCGACGTGCTGTCGGCGCTGGTGGTGTGGCTGGGCATCCACCTGCACGCCCAGCTGCGGACCTTCGCGCTGCTCAACGTCGCCTTCGCCGCCACCTGGATCCTGCTGGCCTGGCGCCTCGCCGCCCGGCACGCCCGGGTCGCCGCGGCGGCGGCGGCCTAGCCCTGATCGACGCCGTGATCGTGATCGTGGCCGGACCCCTGATCGTGGCCGTGCACGTGACCGGGAACGCTACCGTGGACGTGATCGACGGGGTACAACCACAGCACAGAGCACTGTGCTGACGCGTACCAACCATGGGCGGGGTGTGCTGGTGTTCAGGTTCACGTGCACGGCCACGCCGACGACGAGGCCGGCCACGATCACGTCAACGTCAACCTTTGACGAACTCACTGCGAATCTCGTGCGGCGGCGTCAGCCGGAGCGAGGCTCTGCCCGTGGTCAGCCCGCGATCACCCGCACCATCTCGGCCAGCAGCGCGCGGCCCATGGCGGGGTGATCTTCCAGGACGTCGAACAGGTCCGAGGCGCTGCCGCGGAGCAGCTGCACCGGCGTCAGCGCGCGCAGCGCGATGGGCGATGACGCGTCGGCCAGGCCTTCCAGCACGCCGAGCGCGGCGCCGGGACCCAGCTCTCCGGCGGCGGTGCTGGCGCGACCGGCGACCAGCAACAGCAAGTCGCCCGGTCCTCTCGGCACCGTCAGCTCGGCGTCTGGCCGCAGCTGCACCAGCTCCAGTCGCTTGGCCAGCGCGGCCAGGCTATCCAGCGGCACTGTGCGGAACCAGGTGTTGCCGCGCAGGACGAGCAGCCGCTCGGCGGCGTCGAGCGGTGCCAGCGCCTTGCCAGGCGAGCCCGCGATGGTCGTTCGCTGCGCGCCCGGTCGGCCGGCTTCGGCCGCCGGATCGCGCCGCGTCGCGCGCGCTGTCGCCGCCAGCGCGGCGACGGCGCCCAGCTGCAGGACGCGCGCGAAGAGGCCGAAGTCGTCCTCCAGCACCTCCGCCACCAGCTCGGCGTCGATCTCCAGCGCGTGGACCGCGTCGGCGGCCACGGCGGTGAACGGATGCGGCAGTCCGGCGGCCAGCGGCAGCAGGCCGACGGTCTCGAGGACGCCCGCGCCCGGCACCGGCCGGCCGTCGCGCGCCAGCGTCACCTGCCCCGAAACGATCAGCTGCACCGCCTGCACGCTGTCGCCCTCCACCGCCAGCGTTTCTCCGGGTTGCAGATCGCGTTCCCGCGACAGCCGCGCCACCAGCGCCAGCTCGGCGGCGGGCAGCGCCGCCAGCAGCGGCAAGCCGCGCAGCGCGAGCAGGCGCTCGCCCAGGCCCCCCGGAGGCGCGCCGTCAAGCATGGGCCACCCGCGTGCGGCCGTTCCGGTCGTCGCCGAGGTCGATCCCGGGCAGCGCCGGCTCTAGCTCGGCGGCGTGATGCGCCGCCAGCGACGACAGGGTCCCGCCCTGCTCCTCGGCGCGAATCTCCGCCAGCAGCTCGCGGTAAGTTGGCCCGCGCGGCGGTGCGCCGCCGGCGATGGCGGCCAGCCGCTCGCGGTCGCCGACCTCGTCGACCAGCGCCAGGGTCAGCGTGTGCGCCGGGCCGGCGAGCAGGTTGTCGATCAGCTCGCGACCGGCGGCGCGGGCGCGCCGTCCGCCCTCGCGCAGGGTGCGCAGCAGGCGCCGGAAATCGTCGCGCGGATAGCGCAACGCCAGCACCCGGAACAGGCGCTCGATCGCGTTGTCCTCTTTCTCCCGCAGCAGCTCGCGCAAGAGCTGCCAGGTCGGCGTGCGGCGCGCGCCCAGCCGCGCCGCGCCGTCGTCCAGGAACAGCCGCCAGGCCAGATAGCGATAGGCCGAATCCACGGCGGCCACCGCGGCGCGCCCCAGGATGTCCTCGTCGAGCGCGGTCTCCGGACGCGTGCGCTGCACGCGGTTGAGCGCGCGCAGAATCCGGTAGCGGACGAAGCCATCGTCTTCGCTGAGCAGACCGTCGAGCAGCGCGCGCGGCGCGCGCTCGGGATCGATCTCGACCAGCGCGCGCGGCAGGTTGGCCCGCTGCGGCAGCGGCCGATCGCCGTCGGACAGGGCAGCCGCAGCCAGCTCGAAGGCGCCGCCCGCGGCGCGCCCCAGGCCGGCGCGCGCTGCCGCGCGTGCCTCTCGGCGGCCGAGCAGAGTCAGCAAGATCTCGATCGCCGCACCGTCGCCGATGGTGCCCAGCGCGGCCGCGACGCGGCCCAGGACCTCGACCTCGCGCCCGGCGGCGAGATCGCGCAGGACGCTCAGAAAGCGCGGCGACGGCCGATCCGCGATCGCCTCGGCGACGGCCAGCCGAACCTGCGCCGACCCATGCGCCACCAGCAGACGCAGGGCAGGGACACCACCGGCCTCGTCGATCCAGCCGTGCGCCACCGAGGCGGCCAGCGCGATGCCGCGCACCGCCGGGCAAGTGGCGTCGTGCGCGGCCGCGATCAGGGCCAGACGATCGGGTGCGAGCGCGGTCCGGCGCAGCAGCGCCGTGCTGCGCACGACCAGCGCGGGATGGGCGATCAGTCGGTCGAGCGCGGCCAGCAGCCGGGCGCGCCGGATTTCATCGGGACGGCCGTCGTCCGCCGGCAAGGTGGTCAGGGTCTGCACCGCCAGCCGAACGATCGCCGGCGAAGGGTGATCGAGCAGTCGCAGCGGAATCAGGCGCTGCTGCCCGTTGGCGCCCAGCAGGTCCAGCGCGCCCGACACCTCGGCCTCGCGCGGGCTGTCGAGCGCCGCGACCAGGGTCGTGCGGGCGGCGCCATCCAGCCCGAACGCTCCGGGCTGCGGCGCGGACCGCCCGGGCGCCAGCAGCGTGGCGCGCAACAGACCTACGTAGCGCCGGGCGAGATCGAGCGCGATCGACGTCCAGACCAGCAGCATGGCGGCCGCCAGCGCCATACGGATGCTCGGCGCCGACGCCAGGTGGAAGGGCAGCAGCAGCGCCAGCGCCCCTAGCGCCTGGCCGGTCCGCTGGCCGACGGCGTCGATCAGCGGCTTGGCCTTGCGGCGCAGGCGCTGGCCCAGCGGCACCTGCAGCAGCTCCAGCGACGGCCGGTGCAGGGCGCCGCGCAGCGCGCCATCCAGCCCGCGCAGCATCAGCAGAGCGCCCAGCCCGCCGGTCAGGATGGTCCAGAGCACCCCGCCCAGCAGCAGCAGCGGCAGCAGCAGCGGCGCGCGCGCCACGCCGGCCGCGCGCACCAGCCAGCCCACGCCGAACAGCTGCAGCACCAGACCGAGCGCGCTGGTCACCAGATAAAATGTAGCGAAGAAGGCGGGCAACCGGTCGGCGGGAAGGCGCGCCACGATCGCCTCTTTGAAGGAGAAGTCGATCAGCGTCGACACCGCCGCCGCGATCAGCGCCGCCAGCAACAGCCGGGTCACGTAGGGGTGCTCGAGCAGGCGCGAGCGCTGCCGGCGCGCCGCGCTGCTGGTTGCCCGGCGGGCCGGTGCGGCGCCGGCCCTGGAGCGCAGCGTGAACGCCGGTCCGATCGCGGTGATGGCCAGCAGCGCGGCGGCCACCCACAGCATGTGCCGCGCTTCGACGCGGTGGCTGAGCAGTCGCGCCAGCGCCGCGCCGGCCACCGCGCCCAGCCCGCCGCCCGCGGCCAGGCGTCCATACAGCCGCTTGGCGAGGGACATGTCGAGGTTCTCGCCCAGCACCGTCCAGACCTGGGTCACGGCGTGGGCCGAGAAGAGCCCCGACCACAGGAACAGGAGATAGACCGCCGCCACGCTGGAGCGCGAGAGCGTCGCCGCCAGCCCGGCCGTCACCGCCGCCCCGATCGCCAGGGACAGCGACACCAGGGCGGCACGCGCGCGTCCGCCGCCACCCGTGGGGAGGTTCGCGACCCGGGTGCCGAGCACGGCGATCGCCGCCATCGCCAGGTACATCCAGGGCAGGCGCGCGATTGGCACCTGGGCCAGGAAGAGCGCGTCGCGCGCGGTCTCAAGCAGTGACTGCGCGGCCAGGATCCCGAACAGCGACAGGAAGGCCGCCACGATCAGGCGCCGTTCACCGCGCGGCGAGTCTGTCCTGGCGTGGGCGATCATCGGCGCCTCAATTCCCGAAGAACGCGAAGGCGGGCTCGCGCCAGGTCAGAGTCGCGGCGCCCACCCCCGGCCGTCGTGGCACGGGCGCGGGCGCGCGCCGTACCGCCGCCGTTGCCGCCGTCGCCGTCGCCGCCGCCACGGCCTGGCCCACGATGTACGGCACCGGCACGCCGCCGAATCCGGCCAGGGTGGCGTCCTGGAAATGCAGCTGGTCGAAGCGCGCGGCCTTGAGGTCATTCCAGAGGTCGCGCGGGGCACTGAACGTGCCGGCCAGGGCTTGCCAGACGCGGCCCAGCGCGCGCTGCACGCGACGCTGCCGCGAGCCCGCCGGGGCGCTCACCGGTTCGGCGAAGAGGAGGCGGCCGCCCGGGCGCAACACCCGCTTGACCTCGGCCAGCAGCGCCGCGGCGTCGGGCGCGTCGGCCAGCGCCCCGACGCTGACGATGGTGTCGGCGCTGGCGGACGCGGCGCCGCGCAGCCGCGCCAGCCGACCGTCGCCGGTGCCGCGCAGACAGTCGAGTGACAACACGTCGCCCGCGCCGGCCGGCGCGTGTCGGGCCAGCAGCGCGCGCGCATCCGACACCAGGCGATCGCGGCTCTTGCGCGCCAGCCAGGCCGCCAGACGACCGGGCGCCGGCGCGGGCGTCGCCCGGACGGCCGGGAAATCGACCAGCGACAGAGTTTGGTGCAGGAG
>DASRQZ010000030.1:0-9448 GCA_035696125.1 Polyangia bacterium | reverse complement strand
CTGGGGGCATACCTGGTCATCGCGGCGATGCTGGTCGTGGCCGTTCGCTGCTTCCGCGGGCTGCCCTTTTGCGCCGGACCGGTCGAAGCCATCGCGGTGCTGTTGCTGCTGGGTGCAGTGGCGATCCTGTTGCACCTGCCGTTCGAGGGCCAGGCGGTGACCTATCACGGTCCCGGCGGCTTGCTGGGCCAGTTGCTGGGCGAGATCGCGGCCACCTTCATCGGCGTGGTCGGCGCGGCGCTGGTCGGCTCCACCATGCTGTTCGTCTCGCTGCTCTTGCTGAGCGCGATCCGCATCCACGAGGTGGTGGTGATCCTGGGCTGGGCGGCCCGCCAGGCGGCGGCCGCGACCTGGACAGGGCTGCGCGCGACGGCGCGGGTGGTGCGCGCGATGTTGCCGGAGCGAGACGATCCCGCCGACGCCGACGCCGACGCCGATGCCGACGGCCATGGGGACGGCGAACGGGACGGGGCCGAAGGCGAGGTCGTGGCGGTCAGCGCCGACGGCGAGCGCACCATCGAGGTGCGCGATGAGGACATCCGCGCGGTGCGCGAGATCGCAGCCGCGCGCTCTGGCCGTTCACGTTACCAGGACGACAGCGACGACGGCGTGCCCAGCTTGCGCGAGGACGACGAGCTGAGCGGTGGCGTGCGCATCGGCGCGCCGCGCACGGTGAGCGATCCGGGGGCCGCGCAACGCGCCGCCTTCGCCGACGTCGTCGCCGAGCTGGCGGCGGTCGAGCGGCGCCCCATGCCCCTTCACTCCGACGCCGAAGAAGAGCGACCCGAGGATGAACGGGCGGTCGAAGAGGCGCGGCCGCTGGTCGCCATGCCGATCGTGCCGACCGCGCGCGCCGCCGCGAGCGCCGGTGGCGCGTCCCCGGACGAGCCGGCCAGCTCCGGCGCCGGTCCGATCATCGTCGAACCCCTGTCGCGCCCGCGCGACAACCCGGCGGCCGACGGTCCCGGCTTCATCAAGCTGGGCGAGGGCGCGTTCAAGCTTCCGGTCACCGACCTGCTGGAATACCAGCCGCCGCAAGCTCCCGACATGGACAAGCAGGCGCTGTACGACATGGCCGAGCGCCTGGAGCAGGCGATGTCCAACTACGGCGTCCGCGGCAAGGTGCGCGAGATCCACATGGGACCGGTGGTCACCATGTACGAGTTCGCGCCTGCGCCCGGCACGCGCACCGGCAAGATCGCCAACCTCGAGAAGGACCTGGCCATGGCGCTCGAGGCGCAGGCGGTGCGCATCGTCGCGCCGATCCCCGGCAAGGCGGTGGTCGGCGTCGAGGTCCCCAACAAGAATCGCGAGACCGTTTACCTCAAGGAGATCCTCGAGGACAGCTGCTTCACCGGCTCCAGCAGCAAGCTGCAGATGGGACTGGGCAAGGACATCAAGGGCGCCCCGGTCAGCGTCAACCTGGCCAAGATGCCGCACCTGCTGGTCGCCGGCACGACCGGGTCGGGCAAGTCGGTAGCGGTCAACAGCATGATCACCAGCGTGCTCTACAACGCCTCGCCCGACGAGGTGCGCTTCATCATGGTCGACCCCAAGATGCTGGAGCTGTCGATCTACGAGGGGATCCCGCACCTGCTCTTGCCGGTGGTCACCGATCCCAAGAAGGCCAACCTGGCCCTGCGCTGGGCGGTCGAGGAGATGGAGCGGCGCTACGAGCTGCTGGCCAAGACCGGCGTACGCGACATCGCCAGCTACAACGCCAAGCTCGAACCGGCCCGGGCCCCGGTTGCCGCGGCGTCGAGCCTGTCGAAGAAGATCAAGGTCGTGCTGGCCGGTCCCGACGGCACCGAGCAGGAGGTCGAGCTCAGCCCCGAGGAGGCCGCACCCACCAACCCCGATGGAATCGTCGAGGTCGAGGCGCCCAGCGACGAGGATCTCTCGGCCGAGGCCGCCGCTGCCCAGGTGGCGCGAGACAGCGTCGAGCCGCTACCGCGCAAGCTGCCCTACATCATCATCGTCATCGACGAGTTCGCGGATCTCATGATGGTCGCGCCAAAGGACGTCGAGACCTCGGTCGCGCGCCTGGCGCAGAAGGCGCGTGCCGCCGGTCTGCACCTGATCCTGGCCACGCAGCGACCGTCGGTCGACGTCATCACCGGGCTCATCAAGGCCAACTTCCCCAGCCGGATCGCGCTACAGGTCGCGTCCAAGATCGATTCGCGCACCATCCTGGACCAGTCTGGCGCCGAGACCTTGCTGGGCAACGGCGACATGCTGTTCTCCGACCGCGGCACCAAGCTGCGCCGAATCCACGGCGCCTTCCTCAGCGACGACGAGGTGCACCGGGTGGTGGACTTCCTCAAGACCCAGGCCAAGCCGGTCTACGACATGGAGATCCTCAAGCCCCGCGAGGAGGACGCCGAGGACGGCGCGCCCGCCGATGACTTCCACGACGAATTCTACGACCAGGCGGTGGCCATCGTGTGCGAGACCCGGCAGGCCAGCGTGTCGTTCATCCAGCGCCGCCTGCAGATCGGCTACAACCGCGCCGCCCGCCTGGTCGAGCAGATGGAGCGCGAGGGAATCGTCGGCCCCGCCAATGGCGCCAAGCCACGCGAGATCATCGCCCCCCCCGGCGAATACCTGCAACACGCGGGATAGCCCCGACCCTCCCCAACGTGGAATCGGGAGAGGGACGCCCGAAGAGCTCCAGCGCAGAACCACCGCTTCGCCCAAGAACCAGTCACCCTCGCCCGCGGTCCGCCGCGGGAGAGGGCCGGGGAGAGGGCAGGCCTTGCGAGACCCACCGCCCGTCGCCTGCCCCGAGCCAACGGGCAACCGAGGGAGGAAGACCCGGAAATCGAACAGCGCAGAACCACCCCATCGCCCAAGAACCAGTCACCCTCGCCCGCGGTCCGCCGCGGGAGAGGGCCGGGGAGAGGGCAAGCCTTGCGAGACCCACCGCCTCGAATACCCCGTCGCCCCCGCGCGTCCGATTGACTAGGATCTCCCGATGCCCTCGCCCTTCGCGTCAGCCGTCCTGCTGGTGACCCTGCTGCGCGCGGCCCCGCCCGCCCCGGCGCCCAGCCCGCCCGCCCCGGCCGCCCCCGCCCGCCTGGAGCTGCGTGCTGTCGTCGACCGCGTGCAAAAACGTTACGACGGCGCCGGCGACTTTCGCGCCCGCTTCAGCCAGACCTTGACCAACCCGACGTTCAAGCGCCAGACGTCGTCAGCCGGCGAGGTGCTGTTGAAGAAGCCGGGCAAGATGCGCTGGAACTACCAGACGCCCGAAGAGAAGATGTACCTGGCGGACGGTGCGCAGCTGTGGCTCTACGAGCCGGAGGACAAGCAGGCGTTCAAGCAGAAGCTGGAGTCCTCACAGCTTCCAGCGGCGCTGGCGTTCCTGACCGGCAAGGGCAAGCTGAGCGAGGAGTTCGACATCGCCTTTGCCAGCCCGCCGCCGCCCGGTCTGGGCAAGCCGCGCGACTACATCCTCTCGCTGCGACCACGCCGGGCGCAGCCCCAGGTCAAGGAGATCACCTTCGTCGTCGACCCGGATAGCTTCCTGGTGCGCGAGAGCGTTCTCCTCGACGGGCAGGGCAACATCAACGACATGCTGTTCTCGGACATCAAGATCGGCAGCGGCCTGCCTGACAGCACCTTCCGCTGGTCGCCGCCCGCGGGGACGAGGGTGATCGATACCGCCAAGCTGGGCAAGTAGCCGGCTTCAGACGCGGCCCGCGCCGCCGGTCAATCGCCGCGCCGCCGAACAGCGACACGTCGCCGGACGGGGCGCCGCCGGCTCAGAAGCGCAACGACATCGCGCCGGTCGCGCCCGAACCGGCGCTGGCGGGCACGATCATGAACAGGGGCCGCGGCGCCAGGGCAACGGTCTTCTTCTCGGCGTTGGGCTTGACGAACAGCGGGTAGGCGCACACCGCGGCGCCGGCGACACCGACGAAGGCCAGCGCGTAACCGACGTTGGCCAGCAGCGCGTAGGTCTTGCCGGTGCTGGCGATCTTGTCGAGATCCGCCTGGGTGCCGGTGGAGTTCCTGTAGTCGCTCTCCTTTCTCATCTCGAGGATGCCGAAGGTCACGCCCAGCACCAGCGCCGCGCCGCCGCCGATCGCGAACGCCTTCATCGCGAACAGGCGGCCCGGTGAGATCTCCTTGCTAGAGAACATCCCGCCACCCTTCTTGGTCTCGACCAGGGCGGCGTGCGCGCCGGTCAGATCGGCCACCGCCTCGTCGTTCTCCAGCACCGAGACCGCCTTGCTGACGGTCTTGCCATCGGGGTAGGTGCCTTCGATGATGTAGTCCCCCTTGGGGACGCTGTAGATGGTGACAGGCGCGGTGCCGAAGAAGCGGCCCTCGAGAAAGACCTTCACGTCGTCGCTCGCGGGCGCCTTGACGCTGACACGTCCCAGGTCCGGCGCCGACGAGGGCCCGAAGTGGACGCGGCCGAAGGTATCGGCGGGCGGTGGCACCAGCTTGGGGTCGCCGGTGGGAGCGGACTCGGTCGTCGCCGCCGGCGACTCCTCGACCGCTGCGGCCGCCTTCTTCTTGGCGAAGGCGGGCGCCCCCGCCAGCAACGACGCGGCGCAGATCAAGTGGGACACCAGTCGGCGCCGGGACTGATTGGAACGGAGGGCGACGTGCAGCATGGGCGATAGCTTAAGCCCATTTGCCCGCGTCTCGCCCGATAAAATTCGCGCGCACCCGGCGTCCGCCGTCGAGGGAGAACGGCCGTTCAGGAGCGCGCCGGAAACCGCTCCGACGCGTAGGGAAACAGGCGAAGGCTGGCCCCGCGCGCCCGGTCAGCCGCGCGGGGCTCCGGGCGGCACGGCGCGCGCCCGCTTGCCCACGAAAGGGTTGCCCTCGCGCTCGGCGCCGATGCTGGTGGCCGGACCGTGGCCGGGAATCACCAGGGTGTCGTCGGGCAGCGCGAACAACCGTTCGCGAATCGAAGTGGCCAGCTGCTCGAACGAGCCGCCCCACAGGTCGGTCCGGCCCACCGAGTGGCGGAACAAGGTGTCGCCCGCGAACAGCAGGGGCGTCTCGCCGCCGCGCTCGAGGAAGAAGCAGCTCGAGCCCGGGGTGTGCCCGGGGGTGTGCAGCACGCGCGCCTCGCGGTTGCCGAATGGCAGCACCTCGTCGCCGGCCAGCTCGCGCGTCGGCGGCGGGGGCAGCGGCGGCGGTGACGGCAGCGGCAGACCAAAGAAGCGCGCCTGCAGCTCGACGTTGTCGTACAGCCAGCGATCACCGGCGTGGATCAGCACCTCGGCGCCCGTGGCGGCCGCGACCGCACCCGTGCCCAGCACATGATCGAAGTGCGCGTGGGTGTGCACCAGCTTGACCGCCTGCACCCCCAGCCGCTGCAGCGCCGCCAGGATGTCGGGCGCCTGGTCGCCAGGATCGACGACCAGCGCCTGGCGGGTGTCGGGGTCAGCGACGATCGAGCAGTTGCAGCCCAGCGGGCCGACCGGAAACGACTCGCGGATGAGTGGCATGCTTCGCGAGATTCAGCGTAGCCGCTGGGGCACACCGCTGACCAGGAACACCACGGTTTGCGCGCGCTCGGCCATGATCTGGTTGGCCTGGCCGGCGACGTTGATGAGCCGCCGATCCGGCACCGACAGCGGCAAGAACCCGAGCCCGATCTCGGTCGTCACCAGCACGACCGGGGGCGACGAGCGATAGAGGCGGTCAGCGAGCTTCTCGATGTCGCGCAAGAAGCCGGCGTCGCCGCTCTGCGGGAACTTCGCCAGGTGCGCCGACAGCCAGATGGTGAAGCGGTCGATCACCACCGCACCGTGGTGATCGGTGATCTCCGGCTCGAGCGCGTTCCAGATCAGTTCGGGCGCTTCGATCAGCTTCCAGCTCGCCTCTTGATCGCGCCGATGCCCGGCCAGGCGCGCCTTGAGATCTTCATCTCCATCGGCGTTGGGGGCGATATACAGCCACGGCGGGGGCCCCAGCTCGGAGGCGCGCCGGAGCGCATATGCCGACTTGCCCGACCGTAACCCCCCGGTGACGAAGGTGAACATGGTGCCGACAGGCTAACCAACCTGGCGCACAACAGCAACGGCCGGGTCCCGTCCTGTTTTTCCGCGCGCGAGTGAAAAATCTGCAGCACTTCGGAGAGATGCCGGAAACCAATCCGGGGGACGGACGTTCAAGACCATGGTGTACAAGCTTCGCCTGATCTGGCTGACCGCTGCGCTGACCGCGATGATCGCGGTCGGCGCCGGCTACCTGGCGCGCCAGCGCGCGCGGGCAAATCAGGTCCAGGCGCCGCGTCTACCCGCGACCGTCGTGGAGATCCCCGCCAGCGCAATCGAGCCCGCGCCCTGAGGGCGCAACCCGGAGCGAGCTCTGCCGAAATCTCGGGGTGCTATCTTCTTTCCAGATGGGCAAGCCGGCTAAACGCCCCGCGACTTACGACGACGTCCTGCACGCGCCGCCCCACAAGATAGCCGAGATCGTCGAGGGCGAGCTGATTCTCAGTCCGCGTCCCGCCGGCCCGCACGCCGCCGCCGCGACCGCGCTGGCCGAGGAGCTCGGCCCCCCGTTCAAGCGGGGCCGCGGCGGCCCTGGCGGTTGGATCCTCCTGCTCGAGCCGGAGCTCCATCTCGGCGCCCACGTTCTGGTTCCCGACCTCGCTGGCTGGCGGCGCGAGACCATGGACGTCGTCGCCAACCAGCCCTACTTCACCATCCGCCCCGACTGGGTCTGCGAGGTGCTGTCACCGTCGACCGAGCGCATCGACCGTAGCGCCAAGATTGCGCTCTACGCCGCATCCGGCGTGCGCCACGCCTGGCTGGTCAACCCCCTCCAGCACACCCTGGAAGTCCTGCAGCTTTCGCACGAGACCCCGGCGCAATGGCTCTCGCTCGCCGTCTTCCGCGACGATGCCCGCGTCCGCGGCGCACCCTTCGAGGTATTCGACCTGGACCTATCGATCCTCTGGAAAGACGTGCGGTTGTGACAAGAGAGTCGTCTGGAGAGCCTTGGCGGACGCTTCCGGCGTCGACCTAGGATCCGTTGCGAAGGGGGCCGTGGGGGAGGGGCCCTGCCCTCCCCCACGAGCGAGCGGAGCGAGCTAGCTACAACCGCTGGTCGTACCGCAGTTGACGCACTTGTGGCAGCTGCCGTTGGGGATCATGATCGATCCGCATTCGGGGCAGGTGGGGGCATCGGTGCGGGCGATGAAGTTGTAGTTGCCGTTGCCGGGCGCGTGCGACTTGCCGTGACCGTTGCCGTTGGCGTGGCCGTTGGTCTTTGTGGCGTCGATCACCTCGACGGTGGTGTTGGTGCCGCTGGCGACCACGTCGGCGACGCGCTTCAGGTCGCCGGAGGCGTCGATCTGGTAGTCGGCAGTGGCGTTACTGGCCTCGGCCGCGGATTTGATGAACTTGGACCCCAGCCAGCGGAAGAGGTAGTCCATGATCGAGCTCGCGCGCGGGATCTCGGGGTTCTCGGTGAAGCCGTAGGGCTCGAAGCGGGTGCGCGAGAACTTGTCGACCAGCAGGCGCAGCGGCACGCCGTGTTGCAGGGCCAGCGAGATCGCGGTCGCGAAGCTGTCCATGAGGCCCGACACGGTCGAGCCCTCCTTGGCCATCTTGACGAAGATCTCGCCTGGCTCGCCGGTCTCGTACAGGCCGACGTGGATGTAGCCTTCGTGACCGGCGACGGCGAACTTGTGGGTCAGCGACTGCCGCTCGTCGGGCAGCTTGCGCCGCACGGCCGCGGGCGGGCCGTTGGTGATGACCGGCGCGGCCGCGACCGGCGCCGCGGTCTTGCCGGCCAGACCGGGGTCGGTCCTGCTGGTCGACAGCGGCTGGGTACGCTTGCAGCCGTCGCGGTAGATCGCGATGGCCTTCAGCCCCTGCTTCCAGGCTTCCATGTAGGCATCCTGCACGTCCTCGATCGATGCCTCGGGCGGCAGGTTGACGGTCTTGGAGATCGCGCCCGAGATGAAGGGCTGCGCGGCCGCCATCATGCGGATGTGCCCCTGGTAGTGGATCGATCGCGTGCCGTTGGCGGCGCGGAAGGCGCAGTCGAACACCGGCAGGTGCGCGTCGGCCAGACCGGGCGCGCCCTCGATGGTCTCCTCGGTGTCGATGTAGTCGATGATGGCCTGGGTCTGCTCCTCGTTGTAACCGAGGTTGACCAGCGCCTCGCGCGTGGTGCCGTTGACGATCTTGATCATGCCGCCGCCCACCAGCCGCTTGTACTTGATGAGCGCGATGTCGGGCTCGATGCCGGTGGTGTCGCAGTCCATCATGAAACCGATGGTCCCGGTCGGCGCCAGCACCGTCGCCTGGCCGTTGCGGAAGCCGTGCTCGCGGCCGATGGCGATGGCCTCGTCCCAGGCGCCGCGCGCCGACGACAGCAGATCACCGGGCACGAGCTTGGTGTCGATCTTGTCGACGTGGTGGCGATGCTTCTTCATGACGCCCAGGAACGGCTCTTCGTTCTCGGCGTAGCCGTCGAAGGGCCCGGTGACGTCACGCGCGATGGCGGCGCTGGTGCGGTAGGCCCAGCCGGTCATGAGGGCGGTGATCGACCCGGCGTAGGCGCGTGCGCCCGCCGAGTCGTAGGGCAGGCCGCGTGACATCAGCAACGCGCCCAGGTTGGCGTAGCCGAGGCCCAGTGGCCGGAAGCGCAGCGAGTTGTCGCGGATTCGCTCGGTCGGATACTTGGCGTTGCCGACGATGATCTCCTGGCCGATGATGGTGACCTCGACCGCGCGCTGGAACGACTCGACGTCGAACTCGCCGTCGGGCTTCTGGTACTTGCGCAGGTTCAGCGACGCCAGGTTGCAAGCCGAGTCGTCGAGGTACATGTATTCGGAGCAGGGGTTCGACGCGTTGATGCGCGCGGTGTTGGCCGAGGTGTGCCAGGCGTTGACCGTGGTGTCGAACTGCAGGCCCGGATCGCCGCACTGCCAGGCGGCGTCAGCGATCGCGCGCCACAGGTCGCGCGCCTTGTAGGTGTCGACGGTCTTGCCGTCGACCACGGCGCGCGTGGTCCACTCGCGGTCCTTCTGCACCGCCTCCATGAAGTCGTCGGTGACGCGCACCGAGTTGTTCGAGTTCTGGAAGAAGATCGACTTGTAGGCCTCCCCGTCGAACGAGCCGTCGTAGCCGGCGTCGATCAGCTTCCATGCCTTCTTCTCTTCCTTGGCCTTGCACCAGATGAACTCCTCGACGTCGGGATGCGAGATGTCGAGGATCACCATCTTGGCGGCGCGCCGGGTCTTGCCGCCCGACTTGATGACGCCGGCGAACGCGTCGAAGCCGCGCATGAAGCTGACCGGACCCGACGCCGTGCCGCCGCCGTTGAGCAGCTCGCGCGAGCTGCGCAGCGGCGACAGGTTGGTGCCGGTGCCCGAGCCGTACTTGAACAGCATGCCCTCGGTCTTGGCCAGGGTCAGGATCGACTCCATGCGATCCTCGACGCTGTTGATGAAGCAGGCCGAGCA
>DASRQZ010000029.1:0-31991 GCA_035696125.1 Polyangia bacterium | reverse complement strand
AAACCGGGAGCGGGTCGGCCCGACGTACCGTTCGGTAACCGGGACCCGCGAGAAAGCGGGGCCGAGCGCGGGCACCGCGGTTGCAACCCCATGCGGGGACGCACCCGGCGAGCGGGGGCGCTCAACCGTAGCCTGATGGGGGAGATGGACGCATGGGTCGCAGCAATCGTCGCGGTCGGGGATGGATGAGGATGGTCCGGGCCGCCGGGTTGGGCGGGTGGATCGCGGTCGTCGCTGTTGGGTGCGCAAGCAGCAAGACGGCCGGCAACACGGCCGTGGGGCAATCGGGAGGCGCTGATGGCGGGCAGAACCCTGCCACCGGCGACACCGGTACGGCGACGGACACAGGGGCGACGGGCGGGGCGGGGGGCAGCCTCGGCCCCGGTGACGCGGCCAGCGACACGGGTGGGCCCGTGGGCCTGGGCGGCGCGGGTGGCCCGATGAGCGGCGTAGGGGGCGCGATCACCGGCTCCGGGGGCAGCGGCGGCGCGGCGGTCGGCGGGATCGGAGGCGCCGTCGTCGGAGGCGTCGGAGGCGCCCCGGCCGGCGTGGGCGGGGCCATCGCGGGCAGCGGCGGCACGCCGGGAACGGGTGGCGCGCCGGTCCCGGTGGCGCAACCGGACTTGACGGCGCCGGCGGTCGACCTGCAGGGCGGCTCTTCGCCGTCGGCCGGCAGTCAAGGAAAGAGCGGCGGCACCATTCATCTGATCTCCAGGGGCGCCATCTCCATCGACCCGCAGGCGCCGCATCCCTCGATCGCCACGCCGGCGGTGCCCGCGGGCGCCATCGCGCTGACCTCGGCGGCGCTGGCGGCCAACGCGACGGTGAACGGCGCTGCGACGATCGACGGGACCGTGCTCTCGGCGGGCACCGATCCGGTACGCGCGATCGTGGTCGGTGGTGACCTGTTCGTGCGCGGCACGTTGCGCTCCGCTGATCTCGGCGCTGCGCGCCAGGGCCTGAGCCTGCAGGTCGGCGGCACCCTTTACCTCGACGGCGCGATCGACACCGGTGGCGCCGACGGCAACGGCCAGTCGGCCGGGCCCCTCACCATCGCCGCTCAGCGCGTGGCGGTGAACGGGCAAATCGTCGCCACCGGGGGCGACGGCACGACCAGCGGCGGCCGTGGCGGCGACCTGCGGCTGACGGTCGGCGGCGACATCCTGCTCGGGGGCATGATCTCGGTGCGCGGCGGCGCGGCGGTCGCCACCGGCGCGGCGGCGGCGGGTGGTGACGCCGGCACGGTGGGGATCGAGTGCGACAGCACGGTCACCCTCGCCGGAATCCTCGACGGGCGCGGCGGCGTCGCAGTGGCGGCGGCAGCGGGCGGGACTGTCGCCGGCGGCGCGGCCGGCGCGGTGCGCGTTGGTGAGACCGCGGCGCCGACCTCCATCGCCATCCTCACGCCGGTGCGCTTGACCGGCGGCTTCGGCGCCGCCAGCGGCGGCGCCGGTGGCCTGGCCCAGCTCGAGCCGCGCGAAGGCAACCTGACCGTCGCCACGGTGCTCGACGCCAGCGGCGGTGACTCCGACGCGCTTCCGGGCAACGGCGGGCTCATCAATGGCTATCCGGGGCCGGGCACGGTCGACAACGTCAGCACCGCGGCCCTGGTGGTGGCCGGCACCGTGATGGTCAACGGCGGCTCGGTAATGCCCGGCGGCGCCGGAGCGGGCGCGGCCGGCGGGGTGATCAAGATGGTCATGCGGTCCACCAACGGCAACACCACGGTGACGTCGACCGGCACCATGCAGAGCAACGGCGGACGAGCGGGTGGCGCCAATGTCGCGGGCGGTGGCGGCCTCATCTACATCTTCTCGCAGGACGGCAAGGCGTCGATGGCCGGACGACTGATCGCGCGCGGCGGTGACGCCTCCGACGCCGGCGGGACCGGCGGCGGCGGTGGCTTCGTCTACATCTTCACCGACGACAATCACAGCGTCTTCACCGGCGACGTTCCGAGTGACCACGTCGGCGCGCTGGTGATCGAGAGCAGCGGCTTCATCGACGCGTCGGGCGGCGATGGCAACACCAGCGGCGGCGACGCGCGCCATGACGATGTCCCCGGTGACGTCGGCGGGTTCCCGTTCAGCGAGAGTGACGAGTTCGACGTGCGGGACATGGCGGTGCTGATCAACAGCGACGGTGTACACGGCCCGACCACCGGCTGGATCCAGAACCTGGGCAAGATCGTCGCCCGCGGCGGTCACCCCAACGGCAACGGCGGCGACCTGGCCTTCCACGGCTCCGCGCCGACCGGCATCTACGACTCGCCGATCCTCGGGGACATCGATGTCTCCGGCTCGGGGACCGGCCTTCCGGGCTTCGGCAAGCCGGAATAGACCTGGCCCAATCCTCCGCGCCGCCCTCAGGCGGGCGCGCCCAGCCGGCCGCCTGGATCGCGGACCATCGCGGGCTGTGCCGCATAGGCCTGGGCGTAATCGCGCTCCCAGCCGGAAGACATGGCGTCGACGCCGTTCAACACCACGCCGTGGGGCAAGCCCAGGGCCGCCAGTCGCTGCAAGTGCTCCTCGACGGGCCGGCGATGGGTGTTGTGCGGGCGCAAGACCGTGAGCACGCGGTCGGCGTTCATCGCCATGATGAGCGCGTCCGAGACCAGCGGGAAGGGCGGCGAGTCGATCAGCACCATCTCGTAGCTGGCGCGCACCTCGGCGAGCAGGGCGCGGAACTCCTCGCTCGACAGCAGCTCGGCCGGGCTGGGCGGACACTCGCCCGCGGGGATCAGGTCGACGGTGCCACAGACTGACGGCAAGCTGCGCACGACGCCGGTCCAGTGGCTGCGGCGGCGCAGGATTTCGCTCAGGCCCACCAGTTGCAGCGCCCCCGTCGTCCCCCGAGGCGGCACCCCGGCCGAGCCCGCTGCCGTCCGGCGCATGTCGCCCGCTATGACCAGGACGCGGCGGCCGTCGGACGCCAGCGCCGAGGCCAGCGCAAAGGTGCACACCGTCTTTCCGTCATTCGGGCTCGGCGACGTCACCAGCACCACGCGCTCCGCCCTGCTCGGGTCGGCGCAATAAAGGTTGGTGCGCAGGTGGCGGAACGCCTCCGCGAACGGCGACGCTGATCCCGGGGGGCTACCGCCCACGCTCAGTTCCGACGCGGGCACCGTCGCCAGCACCGGCACCTGGCCCAGCGCCCGTCGCAGCTCGGTCTCGCTCTCGAAGGTGGGCGCCAGCAGGCGGCGCAGCACCACGAACGCGGTGCCGAGGAGCAACCCGAGCAGCGCCCCCGCCAGCAACCGGAAGATCGCCGCCGGCGAGTCCTCGCGGCGCGGCGGCTCCGGGTTATCCAGGATGCGGTTGCGCGAGATGGTCGACGCCTTGGTCACCCCGGCCTGCTGCTGGCGCTCGAGCAAGAACGAGTACATCTTGCTCAGCACCTCCGTGCGCCGCGCCAGGCGCGCCAGGTCCAGCTGGGCGCCGGGCACGGTCTTCAGCTTCTTCTCGAACTGGGCGATCATCTGATTCACCGAGTCGAGCTGCTTCTGCGCGCGGGTGTAGCGCCCGACCACGTAGTTCTTCACCACGCGCAGCTGCCCATCGACCTGCGCCTGCTGCTCGCGCGCCGCTGGCGCGTCCGGCGTGAAGCGCTCCTCGATGCGCCGCAGCTCCTGCTGGGCCTGGGCCAGGTTGTTGCTCAGCCCGGCCAGCACCTGGTCGTCGCCTTCGCCGACCAGGAACTGCTCGATCGGCGCGTTGGATCGCTTGAGCAGCTCCTGGATCTGGGCAAACGAGGCCACCTGCAACCGGGACGCGACCCGTTGCTCTTCGTACTTGCCGATCTGGTCGACCATGCCTTTGGCTTCGTCGCTGAGCGCGACCACGTTGGAGCTCTTCTTGTAGTCGGCCAGCTCGCGCTCGGCTTCGTCCAGCGCCGCGCGCATGCTGGCGACCTGGTCGGTGACAAAGGACTCGGCGCGCGTCGCCTCCTCGGTCTTCCAGGATTGCCGGCGGTCGAGATAGGCCTGCAGCAGGGCCGCGACGAAGCGCGCCGCGGCCCGCGGCGAGGGATCGAGAAAGTCGACGCTGACCACCTTGACCGGATCGCCCGCCGGCGTCGCCTTGGGGACAGTCACGTTGACCAACTTGCCAACCTCGTCGGCGACCTCGTCAGCGGAGCGGACGCGCAGGGCGTAGACCTCGCCGACGGCCGGCGCGCCCGCCGGTCCAGCCAGCAAGGTGATGGTCAAACCACCGAGATCGACCTCCTGGCCCAGCGACCCACGCCCCCAGCTTTCGCCGCCATCCCAGATCTCGTAAAGACCCGCTGCCACGAAGCGGACGCTGAGCGCGCGGCGATCGATCGAGCGATCGCGCGGCGCCGCGCGCGTGGCCAGCAGGTGGGCCGCCGCTCCGTCGATGAGGTTGGGATCGCGTCGCGCCAGCCGCCAGGCCAGGTAGCGCGGCGGCTTCCATCCGGCCGGCGCCAGGGTGACGTTGAGTCCGGACTCGAACACCGCCCGCTTGATCAGCTCCTGGCTCTTGAGGATCTCGATCTCGGTCCCGACATCGCCGCTGGCACCACCGGCGAAGTCCCAGCGATCGGGCGCCGGTTGAGCCCCCGCCGGCGCGCCGGTCTGCAGCTCGCCGAGATAGAGGCTGCCGCGGGCGCGGAACTGCATCCCGGCCGCCAGCGTCCCCACCACCACGGCGGCGAGCACCCCCAGGGCGGCAGCGGCGACCACCCGGTGGTTGCCGCGCAACAACAGCCACAGTTCGTACGGGTCAATGAGATCGCGGCGCGCCTCTTTATTCTTGTCCATTGTCCTCACCCCTATTGCGACAGGTATTTGATCTGCACAAACGGATTCAGCACACCCGAGATGGTCTGCAACGTCGGCAGAATCTGTTGAAGAGCCTCGTTCCAGCTGGTGATTGCGGTCTCGGGAACGAACACGATGTCGCCCGGTGCGAGCGAGAACGACTCCGCGTCGCCGCGCAGGATCTTGTCGACGTTCACCACAAAGAACTGGCCGCGGTCGGCCTCGCTGCGAATGATCCGCACCTCCGATAGCCGCCCCTGGGCGCGTTCGCGAAACCCGATCCCGGACTGCGCCAGCGCCTGTAATAGATCGAGGCGTCCGTTGATGAAGGGGACGGCGCCCCCGCGCGCGTTGCTACCGGCGGCGCCGCCAAAGACGTAGGCCTGCTCGCTGGCGTTATCGGGCACGAAGATGGTGTCGCCCCCGCGCAACCGGATATTTTGCCGCATGTCCCCGTCGCGCAACAGGCGTCGGAAGTTGACCGGCAGGCGCCGGCCGTTGCGAACGACGTAGGCGCCCGCCAGGCTGGCGTGATCGAGCACGATGCTTTCGCCCAGGGTCAGCGCCTCCAGCAGACGCATCGGCCGATCGGCGAACTTCAGTCCGGGCGCCACGAACTGACCCAGCAGGTAATAGCGGATGCTGCCGTTGAAGATGACCTGGATCGTCACCTTGGGCTCCTTGACGTAGCGGGCCAGCTCTTGCTCCAGGAAAACGCGCAGCTCCTCCGCGGTCTTGCCGGAGACGTGTACGGTCCCGATCAGGGGAAACTGCAGGCTGCCGTCGTTATCGATGTACAGACCGGCGGTGCGCCCCGACGGTGACGCGGCCGCGCCCATGGTGCCGGCGTAGGTGGCGATGGCCAGCTCGGGATGGTTATAGACCGCCACCAGCAGCGTGTCGCCCGGACCGACGCGATAGGGTTTGCCGTCCTCTTCGCCGGTGGCAGCCTCCAGCAGGCGCGGATCCAGGACCTCGTCGTTGCGCGACACCACCGGCGACGGCAGCACCTTGGACGCGACGACCGGGTGAGTGTCGCGCGCGGCGCAGCCACCGATCCCGATCAGGGCTACCGACACCGTTACCAATCGCGTCCGCGTCGACTTCCACGTCATCGCCGGTCCCATACTCATTACCGTGATCGCGTTGCGCAAGCGCTCAGTAGCGTAATGCACGCAAATCAAAGCGCCATGCGGCTCGTTTGGAAACCTGACGGACATTTTCCGCCGGTGTCAGCGATCGACGTCTGGCATTGGTCGGGGTGGTCAAGCCGTTGGTCGGATCGGTCAAGACCAGGTTACTTCTTCATCAAACGGGCTGATTCGCGCCCGCGCGAGGTTGACGAGGGTCATCGCGACAACTACGTCATTTTAGTCCCAGCAAGAATATCAGGGGGAATAAAGAATGGAACGGGCACGGGGCGCGACGAGGGGCGGTCTATCATGTTGACCCGGTATCAGTTGACGGTCGGAGCGATGGCTCGACTGGTGGATGCAACGCTCATTGGTGGTCTTTGGTTGGCTTCGTTCTGGCTGCGGTTTCACGTTCCGCTGATTGAAGTCACCAAAGGGTTTCCGACCTTCTCGACCTACGCGGCTCTGACGCCCCTGGTGGTCGTGCTGTGGGCAGTGATCCTCACGATGCAGGGGGTGTACCGGCCACAGGGGTCGCCGCGCCGCCTGGCCGAGATCGCGGTCCTCTTCAAGGCCCACCTGTCGGCGATCCTGTGCTTCGTGGCGCTGACCTATGTGTTCAGCGAGTACCGCTACTCCCGCGGCGTGATCCTGTACTTCGGCGTGCTGGGGGCGCTGGCCCTGGTCGCGGACCGGATGGCTGTGCGCGCGATCTTCCGCGGATTGCTACGCCGCGGTTACCGCACCAGGAAAGTGCTGCTCGTCGGTGAAGGCCGCCCGCTCGAGCTTCTGGTGGGCCGGATCACCCGCTTTCCGGAGCTGGGCCTGCACATCAGCGGCGTGCTGCTCCCCGCGGGCTCGGCGGCAACCGATGTCGCGGGCCGGCCCGTGCTGGGGCATTTCGGTGACGTCGGCCGTGCCCTCCGCGACACCGGCGCCCACAAGGTCCTGATCGCGCTTGCCCGCCAGCAGTGGGCGGAGCTCGAGAAGATCCTGGAAGAGATCAAGGACGAGACCGTCGACATCCAGGTCGTCGTGCCCGACCTGCACGAGTACGCGATCCTGGGCAGCGCGGTCGAGGACTTCGACGGGCTGCCCATCGTGAGCCTCAACGAATCGCCCCTGCTGGGCTGGCGGGCCGCGGTCAAGCGCGCCACTGACGTGCTGCTGGCCGGCGTGGCCCTGCTGATCGGCGCGCCGGTATTCCTGATCATCGCGGCCACCGTCAAGCTGACCTCGCGCGGACCGATCTTCTATGCCCAGGAACGCATGGGCCTCGATGGCCGGACCTTCAAAATGTACAAGTTCCGTTCGATGCGCATCGACGCCGAGGCGGCCACCGGCGCGGTCTGGGCCAAGGCCGGCGACGATCGCCGCACACCGATCGGCGGCTTCCTGCGCGCCACCAGCCTGGACGAGATCCCGCAGTTCTGGAACGTGCTGGTCGGCAACATGTCGCTGGTGGGGCCGCGGCCAGAGCGCCCGGTGTTCGTCAACCAGTTCCGCCACCAGATCTCGCACTACATGCTGCGCCACCGGGTGAAGGCCGGCGTCACGGGGTGGGCTCAGGTCAATGGCTGGCGCGGCAACACGTCGCTCGACCAGCGGATCCTTTGCGACCTCTACTACATCCGCAACTGGTCGTACCTGTTCGACCTCAAGATCCTGCTGCTCACGGTCTGGAAGGGATTCGTGAACCGCAATGCGTACTGACGCGCCGGTCGCCGCCACCTGCCGGGTGCTGGCAGTGGTCCCCACTCTGGATGAGGAACGCCACATCGACCAGGTCGTGGGCGGCCTGCTCCGTGAAGCTGGCGACTTCGCGCAGCTGCGCATCGTGGTGGCCGACGGCGGCAGCCGCGACGGCACCGCCGCCCGCGTCCAGGAGCTGGCGCGGCGCCACCCCCAGGTCAACCTGATCCACAACCCGGCGCGCATCCAGAGCGCGGCGCTCAACCTGGCGGCGCGGCGCTTTGGCCGAGACGCCGACGTGCTGATCCGCTGCGACGCCCATGCCCTGTACCCGGCCCGCTTCTGCCGGCGGCTGATCGACACCCTGGCGCGCACCGGCGCCGACGCGGTGGTGGTGCCGCTGGACTCGATCGGCGACACTTGCTGGCAGCGCGCCGTGGCCTGGGTGTCGAACTCGCCCATCGGCACCGGTGGCTCGGCGCACCGGGCCGGCCGGCGCAGCGGCTTCGTCGACCACGGGCACCACGCCGCCTTCCGCATGGACCGCTTTCGCGGCGCGGGCGGCTACGACGAGTCCTTCACCCACAACGAGGACGCCGAGCTGGACTGCCGCCAGCGCGCGCTGGGCGCGCGCGTCTACCTGGACGCCGACATCCGGGTCGGTTACCACCCCCGCCCCACCCCGGCTGGTCTGTGGCGCCAGTACTTCCGCTATGGCGCCGGTCGCTCGCGCACGGCGCGCCGGCACCCCGGCTCGTTGCGACTGCGCCAGCTGGCCGTTCCGGCGCACCTCATCCTGTCGGCGGCGGCGCTGGCCCTGGCGCCGGTCTTTCCAGCGGCCCTGACCTGGCCCGCCTTCTACCTCGCGGTGCTGGCCGGCACGTCACTGCTGCTGGCGTTGCGCCACCGATCGGCGTGCGGGCTCCTGGCCGGGCCCGCGGCGGCGGTGATGCACACCGCCTGGGCCTGCGGCTTTCTGTCAGCGGTGCTCACGCGCCGCGAGCCGGCCTGGCGGCCCGAAGCCACGGTACCCTTGTGGGCCGCGGGCACGACCGAGGTCGGAGCCCCGTCATGAAAGAGACGCGGCCCATCCGGGTGTTGCTGGTCGATCCCTCGCTGTTCACCGCGCCCTACGACGCCGCGCTCACCGAAGGCCTGGTGGCGGCCGGCGTGCAACCGACCTGGGCCATCCGCCCCACCCGCGACGGCGATCGGCAGGAGATCGCTCCCGAGTACGTCGACGAATTCTTCTACCGGCGAGTCGACGGCATGACCTTTCTCCCCGGGCCGCTGCGCGCGCTGGCCAAGGGGATGGCGCACGCGCTGGGGCTGGCGCAGCTGGTGCTGCGGGTGCTCGCCAAGCGGCCCGACGTGGTGCACTTCCAGTGGCTGGTGGTGCCGCCGCTCGACGCGCTGGCGATCCGGATCATCGCCGCGCACTGCCCGGTGGTGTTCACCGTGCACGACACGGTGCCGTTCAACGGTGACCAGCCATCGCTGTTGCAGAAGCTGGCGTTCGACCTGCCGATCCGGCTCAGCGATCGGGTGATCGTCCACACCGAAGGGGGGCGCGAGCGCCTGCGCGCGCGCGGCGTTCCCGACGAGAAGCTGGCCGTGATTCCGCACGGCCCGCTCAAGCTGCCGGCGGCGGCGCCGGCGCCGGCGCCTGCGCCACCTTCGTCGCCCCTGCGACCCAGGCGCGAGACCGACGCGCGCATGACCTTCCTCGCCTTTGGCGAGATCAAGCGTTACAAGGGCCCCGACGTGCTGATCGAGGCGGCGGGGCTGTTGCCCCCCGCGCTGCGCGCGCGCGCCCGCTTCATCATCGCCGGCCGCCCGCGCATGGACATGGCCCCGCTGCGGGCGCGCGCCGCCGCGCTGGATCTTCAAGACACCTTGGAGATCTGGCCGCGGCGACTGTCCGAGCCCGAGATGGCCGATCTGTTCGAGCAAACCGATTGCTTCGTGTTTCCTTATCGACAGATCGACGCCAGCGGCGTTTATTTCCTGACCAAGTCGTCTGGCAAATGGATCATTGCCAGTCGCGTAGGAATATTTGCCGAGGACGTCAAGGACGGCACGCAAGGGCAGCTGGTCGCGCCCGAGAACCCCGAGGCGCTGGCGGCGGCGATCGTGGCCGCCATCCGCGATCGGCCCGCGCCACGCGCCACCTCGTCCGACTCGGCCTGGCTGGCGATCGGCCACGCGACCTGCGACGTCTACCGGCAGGCGAGGCCCCGTGCAGCCTGAGCGGCGGTACCCGCCCGGCGGCCGCGCGCGCGCAGCGACGGTGGCGCTGGCCACGACCACCCTGGGCCTGGCGGCGCTGGCCCGCCCGACGCTGCTGGCCGCCGGTCCCGACGCGGCGCCGGCGGTGGTCACGCCGATGGGATTTTCGCCGGCCAGCCGCTACCGGCTGGTCAAGGACTGGGACTTCGGGGCCCGTATCCGCGACCAGGCGTCGTTGCGACGCGAGTTCCACACCCGTTACGTGTACGCGGGCGGATCTCTCGACCACCTCAATGACGAGTGGAGCCGTTACCGGGACCGCGACAACCACGTCTTCACTCCGGAAGGCCTATCGCTGGTGGCGCGCGCGCCCGCGGGCACCAGGCCGGGCGCCATCGAGAGCGGCATGCTGCGCTCGCGCTGGAGTGGCCAGTACGGAGTGTTCGAGATTCGCATGCGCGTGCCGGCCGGGCGCGGGTTGTGGCCCGCCTTCTGGCTCAACCCGGAGGATCAGCGGTGGCCTCCGGAGATCGACGTGGTGGAGATCGTCAACAACGGGCGGGACACCACCCGGCAGAGCTTCCACTTCCTGCACCCCGACTCGCCCCCGGCGGCAGGCGGCGGCGCGCCCTGCCGGCTGGACGACCACCAGGTGTTTTGGCCCGGGGTCGACTACGCCCAGGGATTTCACGTCTTCGCCGTGGAGTGGACGCCCGAGCGCGTCCGCCACTTCGTCGACGGCCAGCTGATCGCCGACCGCGCTTTTCGCTGGCGGCACGACGACGGCAGCGACGGCGGGGCCGCGCATCTACTGGTCAACCTGGCGGTCGGTGGTCACTGGCCGGGACCGCCGGGGGACGGCGAGGCCGCGCTGCCCGCGCGCCTGGACATCGACTACCTGCGGGTCTGGCAGCGGAAACCGCCGTGACTGGAACCATGAACGGACCTCCACATCCCGCCATGACCCGCCTGCTCGTGTCCGCACCGGGCGTCACGCGCGCCGCGGCGGCGGTTGTCACGCGCGCGCCCGCGCGTATCGACCGCGACCGGGTCGTGGTCAGGTGGGCCCTGGTCGCGCTGCTGGTGGCGATCACCCTGCTGCAACGCTTCGGCGTCAACTTCGGCAGCTATTCATTGAACGCCGGCCTGCTCGCCATGTACGGCTTCTTGGCGGTCGCCGCCAGCGCGGGCGTACTGACCGTCTCGCTGCCCCGCCTCATCGCCGTCGCGGCCAGCGCCAGCGTGGCGTTGATGAGCACCTTCGTCAACGCCGAGCGCGCGTCAGGGTCGTCGCTCGCATTGCTGGGCGCCATGTACCTGCCATTCGCGTTCATGCTGGCACCGCGCGGCGCGCTGTCGCACGACGACGCCGCCCAGCTCTTCGGCACGCTGGCCTGGCTGTGCGGGCTGGCGGGCGTGCTCCAGTTCTACGCGCAGTTCGTGCTGCACGTCGACTGGCTGTTCGACTTCACCGCCTACCTGCCGGCCTGGCTGCGCGGGCCGGGCGGCTTCAATACGGTGATCCCCGTCGGCGGTCACTACAAGTCGAACGGCTTCTTCTTCCGTGAGCCGTCGGGTTTCTCGTTCCTGATGGCGCTCGCTCTGGTGATGGAGTGCCTGGGCCGACGGCGCGCGCCGCGCATCGTGGTCTTCGCGCTGGCGCTGCTGCTCACCTATTCGGGGACCGGCCTGCTGGCGCTGGTCATCGGCGCGCTGGTTCCCCCGCACCGCAAGACGCTGGGCCGTCTCGTGCTGCTGGCGGCCATCGGGGGGGTGGCGTTCTGGCTGCTCGACGACGCGCTCAACCTGTCGTTCACGCTCGGCCGTCTGGACGAGTTCGGCTCCGAGCGCAGCAGCGGCTACATCCGTTACATCGCGCCCGGACGCTTGCTGGCCGAGACGGCCTCCGCCGAACCGGTGACGCTATGGCTCGGCCACGGGCCGGGCAGTATCTCTCGCAAGGAAGCCGGCTTCGAGTTCCACGATCCGACCTGGGCCAAGCTGATCTTCGAGTACGGCCTGCTCGGCTTCGTCGCCTTCGTCACCCTGTTCCTGATGGCGCTGCGACGATCGGCGGCGCCGCTGCGCGTACGCGCCATGCTGTTCGCCGCCTGGCTGGTCATGGGCGGGCATCTCTTGTCGCCCGAGCAAAACTTCCTGACGCTGGCGCTGGTCGGTTTGTTCCCTCACCGGGAGGCCGCTTGACCGCGCCGGCGACCCGGCGCGCGCCGCCGTTCATCAGCGTGATCATCCCTTGCTACAACTACGCTCGGCACGTGGCGCAGGCGATCGAGTCGGCGATCGGCCAGGCCTATCCACGCCGGGAGGTCATCGTCGTCAACGACGGGTCGACCGACGACTCGCCGGCGGTCATCTCTCGCTACGCCGGCGCGGCGCACATCATCGACCAGCCCAACCAGGGCCACATTGCCGCCTGCAACCGGGGCTTCGCCGCCAGCCGCGGCGATCTGGTGATCTTCCTCGACGCCGACGACTGGCTGGAACCGGGCGCGCTGGAGGCGATCGCCGCCGCCTGGTACCCGGCCTGCGCCAAGGTGCAGTTCGACCTGCGCATCGTCGACGGCGCCGGCACCGACCTGGGGCGCCGTTTCTGCAACTTCAGCGCCGACTACGACGCCGAACGGGTGCGCCGCTCCTTTCGGCGCTCGGGCACCTACCGGTGGCCGGTCACCAGCGGCAACGCCTACGCGCGCTGGTTCCTGAACCGGCTGTTTCCGCTGCGCATCGCGCTGGCGCCCGACGGCACCCTCAACACTGTGGCCCCGGTTTACGGCGACGTGGTCTCCATCCCGCGCGTGCTGGGCGCCTACCGGCTGCACGGCGCCAACATGTGGAGCAGCGACGGCCTCGATCACGCGCGCTTGCCGGCGCGCATCCAGCTGCGGCAAAGCGAGGTGGCGCTGATGCGCGAGCACGCCGCGCGCGCCGGGGTCACGGTCCCGGCGGGCGACGTGCTCGACCACGAGCTGCCGCTCATCAATTACCGGATGATGGCGCGGAAGCTCGGCCTGCACTACCCCGGCAGCGACACCGCGTCGACCTTGCGCCTGCTGTGGAGCGCGCTGCGGACCGCGCGCGCCGAACGGTTGGGCGTGCCGCTGACGGTCGCGCACCTGGCCTGGTTCCTGACGCTGGCGCTGGCGCCGCGCGCGCTGGCCAGGCGGCTGATCCGCCTGCGCTTCAACCGCGGCGCCGCCTGGCGGCCGGTGCGCCGCCGGCTGGCACGGCTGCGCGCGGGGTTCGGTCATGCCCGCTGACACCGAGGTCAGCGAGATCGGCGCCACGGCGGCCGCCGGGGAAGCGGGCGCGCGCGCAGGCGGGCTCGATCTTTCACGCGCCGCGCGGTCGACCCTGTGGAGCGCGCTCGAGAACGGCGGTCTGGCCCTGATCTCGTTCAGCTCGCTCATCATCTACGCGCGCTTCCTGTCGCCCGCGGAGTTCGGTCTATTCTCGATCGTGCTGGCGCTGGTCGAGCTGCTCGACGTGCTGGTGAGCATGCTGTTCCACGACGCGCTGGTGCAGCGGCGCCAGGTGACGCCCCTGCACTTCGATACGGCGTTCACCGTCACCCTGGCGCTGGGCGTCGCGCTGTTCGCCGCTTGCTGGGGGCTGGCGCCTCTGTTCGCGGCCCTGGTTCACAACGGCGAGGCGGCCGCGGTGCTGGTCTGGACGGCCCTGCGCCTGCCCTGCACGGCGCTGAGCGCGACCATCGTCGCCGAGCAGCGGCGCGACCTGGCCTTCCGCGTGCTGGCGTTTCGATCGCTGCTGGGGCGAACCAGCGGCGCCGTGCTGGGCATCGCCCTGGTGGCGCTGGGAGCGGGGGTCTGGGGCCTGGTCGTTCAGCAGATCTTGATCGCGCTCATCGGGTCGCTGGTCCTGTGGACTGGCGCCGACCGGCGCCCGCGCCTGCGATTCTCGGTCGCCGCCCTGTGCGAGCTGATCAGCTTCGGCGCCTACGCCATGGGCGGGTTGTTCCTGAACTTCGCCGTCAAGCGCATCTTCACCATCGTCGCCGGCGTGCGCCTCGGCGCGCAGGCCGCCGGCTACCTCAACATCGCCTTCCGCGCGGTCGACGTGCTGTGGGCCATCGCGGCCACGGCGGTGGGCCAGGTCGCCCTCCCGGTCCTGGCCCGCATGCAGGCCGACCCCGCGCGCGTCAAGAGCGCCTACCGTTCGGCGGTCGAGCTCACCTGTTTCGTGCTGTTTCCCTGCTTCTGGGGCATCGCCCTGTGCGCGCCCGAGGTCGTCGAGCTGCTGTTCGGCGCGCGCTGGCTCACCAGCAGCGCCACGGTGGTGGCGCTGGCGTTGCTGACCACCGTGCAGGCACCGCGCTTGCTGATCACGCCCACGCTGAACGCGGTCGGCCGGCCGCGCGAGCCGCTGATCGGCCTGGCGATCGAGCTGGCGATCTCGATCGGCTGCCTGCTGGCGCTGGGCAGGCCGGTGCTGTCGCTGTCGATGGCCGTCGCCATCTGGATCGCGCGCGAGCTCTCGGCGGCGCCGGTGATGGCGCTGGTGCTGGCGCGCGCCACCGGCATCGGCCTGCGCGACCAGCTGGCGCGCGTGGGGGCACCGCTGGCGGCCGCGGGCGCCATGGCGCTGGCGTTGCTGGGCCTGCGTCAGCTGTTGCCGGCCGAGTGGGCCCCGGCGGCGCGTCTGGCGGCGCTGGCCCCGTCGGGCGCGGCGGTCTACCTGGCCGCCGCCTGGTCGGTCGACGCCGCGCCGCTGCGCCGCCTGGCGGCGTTCCTGGCGTCGGTCGCGCGTCCGCCTCGCGGGGCGCGCGCGCCGCTCGACGCGAGCGCCGGCGCGCAGGGCGAATGATGGCGGCGCCGCTGCGCGTTTCGGTGGTGATCGCCAACTGGAACTATGCCGAGTACCTGGGCGCCGCGATCGACAGCGCGCTCGGGCTGGACTGGCCCGACGTCGAGGTGGTGGTGGTCGATGACGGTTCGAGCGACGGCTCGCGCGCGGTGATCGCCGGCTATGGCGACCGGGTGCGCGC
This sequence comes from Polyangia bacterium, assembly GCA_035696125.1. Lineage (GTDB taxonomy): Bacteria > Myxococcota_A > Polyangia > Fen-1088 > Fen-1088 > DASRQZ01. The sequence continues at coordinate 17,134 of DASRQZ010000029.1, read as the reverse complement.
GATCTACCAGGACAACGCCGGCCAGCGTGCGGCCTGCAATGCCGGGTTCGCGTGTACCAGCGGCGAGGTGGTGATCTTCCTCGACGCCGACGACTTGCTGGACCGGTCGGTGGCGCGCGAGATCGCCGCGGTCTGGCGCCCCGGCATCAGCAAGGTGCAGTTCCGGATGCAGGTCATCGACGCGCGCGGCGCCAGCACCGGCTCGGTGTTTCCCGACTTCGCGGGCGCGAGCGCTGGCATGGGTTCCGGCGCGCCGACGCCGCAGCAGATCCGCAGCTGGGCGCAGCGCTCGGGCGCCTATCCCACGCCGCCGGGATCGGGCAACGCCTACGCGCGGGACTTCCTGGAACGGATCTTCCCGTTGCAGGGCAGCGAGAATGCTTGCGATTCCTACTGTCTGGCGGCCGCGCCCCTGCTGGGCGACGTGGTCACCATCGCGAGGCCCCTGGTCTGCTATCGCGTGCACGGCCGCAACGACGGCGCGATGGCGACCGTCGAGGCCACGCGCTTCGCGCGCGAGGTCGGGCGCGCGCAGTTTCGCTTTCGCTACGCGCAGCAGATCGCCGCGTCGGTCGGGCTGTCGCTGCCCGACACCGCCTTCAGGCACAGTCTGGCCACCCTGCCCTACCGGCTGGCGTCCCTGCGGCTGGCGCCGGCGCAGCATCCGGTGGCTGGCGATTCGCTGGCGGCGGTCGTCGCCGACACGCTGCGCGCCTGCTTCGTGCCGCAGGGTCGCGCGCTGCCGGCCCGCGGCGCGCTGCTGTTGTGGACGGTGCTGGTGGCGCTGTTGCCCGACGGCGCCGCGCAGCGACTGGTGCTGTGGCGGTTTGCCTCGGTGAGTCGGCCGCCGGTGATCAGGCGGGCGCTCGAGCTGTTGCGGGTGGCACGGCGATGAGAGGATCGAGAGGAGAGACGAACATTCAGGTAATGCCCGCCCAGCTCTCAGTCCATGACCCCGTCGAAGAAGGTGACCTCGCCGGTCATGAGGTCCAGCTCGGCGCCGACTACCGCCAGCCCACCCTCGTCGGACAGCCGTTCGATCACCTCCGACCCGTGGCGCAGGTGGTTGACCGACGCGCGCACGTTGGCGCGCATCGCCTCGCGGCGCAGGCGCACTGGATCTTGCGCCAGGTCGGTGGTCACCAGGCTCTCGATGGTGGGCCGCACCCGGTTGACGATCGATAGTTGATTGCGCGAGGCCGGGCCGTGGCTGCTGGTGATGGCCTCGATGGCCGCCTCGATGGCGCCGCACTGGGTGTGGCCCATGACCACCACCAGGCGAGTGCCGAAGCGCTCGGCCGCGAACTCGACGCTGCCGATCTGCGACGGCGCGACGATGTTGCCGGCGACCCGGATGACGAACAGGTCGCCCAGCCCCTGGTCGAAGACGATCTCGGCGGGCGCGCGCGAGTCGGAGCAGCCGAGCACGATCGCGAACGGCGATTGCAGCTGGATCTCGCCGCGCTGGCTGTGGCTGAGCATCGAGTCGACGCTGCGGACGTTCTGCACATAGCGATGGTTGCCCGTGCGCAGGCGCGCCAGCGCTTCGGGCGCGGGGACGACGACACGTTCGGCAGGACCTGACATGGAGCCTTGTTGCATACCACAGTCGGGTGGCCGGCCCGCGCCGGCAATTGTTTCATTCCGTCGAACCGGCGGCGCCGGCGGTCACCGGCGCCCGGCGCGGCTCCGTCACCCAGTGGTCGATGAGCCAGGCGATGCAGAGGCCGGTCGCGGCGCCGACCAGGTCCCAGGTGAAGTCGCGCCACGAGGGATCGCCGTCCCCGTACATGTCGGCGATCTCCTTGCCCGCGCCCGCGGCGATGGCCAGCCCCGCGCCCGCGGCCAGGCGCCAGCGGCGGTCGTCGGTCAGCAGCGACGCCCCTCCGTAGCCGGCGCCCGCGATCACCGCGCTGGCCGAGAAGTGCAGCGCCTTGTCACGTCCCAGCCAGGGGTCCGCCTGCGCGCCCGCCGCCACCGGCGCCAGCACGGTCGCGCCGCTCAGGAACAGCCCCGCGATACGCGCGCGTTGACCGGTATGCATGCCCAGCGGGAACCATAGATACACTTCAAGAGAGCTGTCGCCAGCCAATCTGCTGCCCTGGCGCGCCTGCGTCCGTTGAGATCGCCCTCGGTCCCTGGACGCCGAAAACCGCGTTTCGCGTCCGTCGGGGCGAAATTCCCCGGGGTCGGTCAAGGACCAACCCTGTAGTCACCCTGTAGTCTCCCCCCCCCATGGTGCCTCGACACAACAGAAACATATCGCCAGACGATATAAAAATCATCTGTATGTATAGGTAGTTACAATAGTGTTACCGCGGAATGCACGTTGTTTGCGTGGCCTATCGCTTGCTAATGGCTCCCGCACTGGATGACAAGTCGGGTCCTCGCTGTATTCGGGAACCCGATGTGGTTCGTTGCCACAGCCATCCCTGGAACCAACCACATGGAGGCACTAGCATGCGAACGATACCTCAGGTTTTCTTGACGAGGCCCCTGGCGCTCGGGCCGGCGTTGAGACTGGTGGCGGCGACTCTGGCCGTTCCCCTGGCTCTGGCAGGGTGCGGCGATCTCAATTCATCGGCAGATCAAACCGGGACAACCGATCAGGAGTTGACCGGCGATTCGTTCCCGAACGCAAACGGTACTGCCCGGACGGTGAGTGTCAACGGCGCCACCATCGACGAGAACAACCCGTTCTTCCAGAACCTGGGCGTCAACGGCCGTCGTTGCGTCACCTGCCACCAGCCGTCGGCGGCGATGACCATCACGCCTCCTCAAGTTCAGGCGGTGTTCAACGCGTCGAACGGCCTCGATCCGTTGTTCCGACTCAACGACGGAGCCGTCGGACCCAACGCGCCGGTGGCAACGCTGGCCCAGCGCCGGGCAGCGTACAGCTTGCTGCTCAGCAAGGGCCTGATCCGCATCGGGCTGCCGCTGCCGGCGACCCGCGACTACGACGTCAAGGTCGTGCTGGATCCGTACGCTGGCACCGGCGCCAACCCCCCCGTCAACCAGACCGTTCCGGCGACCGCCACGCCGATCCTGTCCTTCTATCGCCGCCCGCTGCTGTCGGCCAACACCCGCTTCATCGCCGCCGTCATGTGGGACGGGCGTGAGGCGACGGTTTCTCCGGTCCCGGCCAACCAGGCCGCCGGCGACGGCGTCCAGGCGTCCGAGGTCGGGGCGCCGGTGCGCACCAACATGCTGACGCAGGCCCAGGACGCCACCACGGGTCACGCCGAGGGCATCGCCACTCTCACCGCCGCGCAGCGCGCGTCGATCGTCGACTTCCAGATGAACCTGGTCGTCGCGCAGGAGACCGACAACCTCGCCGGCGCGCTCAACCTGGCGGGCGCGACCGGTGGCCCGCAAGCGCTGCGCACCCAGCAGACCTTCTTCGGCATCAATGACTCGCACGGCGGCAATCCCTTCGGCACTGCGTTCAACCAGAGGGCGATGACGATGTTCAACGCCTGGGCCGGCCTCACCGGCAGCGCGCAGAATGATCGCCGCGCCTCCATCGCCCGTGGCCAGACCATCTTCAACACCAAGGTCATCCGCATCTCGGGTGTGCGCGGTGTGAACGACGTGCTGGGCGTCGCCACCCTCAACGGCTCGTGCACGACCTGCCACAGCCATCCCAACGTCGGCAATCACACCGACATCCTGCCGCTCGACGTGGGCATCAGCACCGCCGGCGAGGGCGACAACGTCCTGCCGGTCTTCCGGGTCACCAGCCGGACCACCGGCGCCGCCGAGGAGGTCACCGATCTCGGCCGCGCGATCCTGACCGGTCGCTTCGCTGATCTCTCCAAGCAGAAGGGCCCGACCCTGCGCGGTCTGTCCGCCCGCGCGCCCTACTTCCACAACGGCGCGGCCGACAGCATCGACGAGGTCATCTCGTTCTACGACCGCCGCTTCCACATCGGCTTCACCGGTCAAGAGGCCGCGGACCTGAAGGCCTTCCTGCAGGCGATCTAGGCCCCAGCACCTGGCAGTCGCCGAACGACCTCGTTCGGTTCTTCACCGGCCGGCCCGAGGCCCCTCACCTCGGGCCGGTCTCTTGTCGGGCAAAGCTCGAAGCTCGAAGGGAGGGTCGTCAGGCATCAGGCATCAGTCGTCAGGCATCAGGCATCAGCTATCAGTCGGGGAGCGGAAGGGCAGAAGGTTGAAACCTGTTCAGCCATCCTTCCTGAAAACTGAAAACTGAAAACTGACGACATCCCCTCCAGCGTGAGCGCCTTCGTGCCTGACGTGCGCGCAATTGTCCTGCATCGGGCCGGTCAGAAACTAGATACAGCCCAGGAAGTCGAGCAGCGCCTGCTGCGAGGCCGCGTCGAGCGCTCCGAAGGCCGCCGCGCTGGCCGCCGCCTGCCCGGCGTGCGCCGCGATGGCGTCCCGGATGGTGGGCGCGCGCCCGTCGTGCAGGAAGTGCACGCGCTCGGAGACGCGCCATAGCGGCATCGTACGCCACTCGCTGCCCAGCGCGGCGCCGGCGATGAAGCGATCGTCGAAGGCGGGACCCATGTCGTGCAGCAGCATGTCCGAGTACAGGTTCACGGTGCGCCCCGGCCCCGCGAACGAGGGCTTGTGGCAGTCGGCGCAGCCGGCGCTGGCGAACAGAGTGGCGCCCGCCGACGCCAGGCAGGTGGCCGCCGGCACCGGCGGATCGAGGGTGCTCATGAACGCCGTCACGTCCTGCAGGGGGACGGCGTCGATGTCGGGCCCGAACAAGGCCCCGAACGGTGGGCATCCGCGTTGTTCGTCGTGCGGCACCAGCGGGTTGGTGACCCCCATCTCGTCGCGAAAGGCGGCGCCCATGAACTCGACCAGGGTCGCGACCTGGCCCTTCCAGCCAAAGCGGCCCAGGCGCCCGTCGGCCAGGCGATTGAGCTTGCCGCGCACCGCAGCCGGCTGGACCGCCTGGTTCGCGACGATGTCGCGCTCCGCGATCATGTCCATGAGGGCGTTGCCCCGCAGGGACATGGCGCTGCGCCGCGAGGTGACGTTGGCCAGCGGTGTCGGGCCGGCTGGCAGGTTGCAGGGAAAGCCGAGCTCGGCGATCGAGTGCGCGCGCGCCACCGGCCCGCCCCGCCCTTCGAGATCGTCGAACAGGCCTTGCTCGATGCGTCCCACGCGAGTCGCGAAGGTCCCATCTGCGGCGCCCATCCCGCCCGGCGCGGGCACCGCGTGGCAGCCGCTGCACGACCGCGCGTTGAACAGCGGTCCCAGCCCCTGGCGCGGGCTGAGGTCGGTGACGAACATGTCGGCGCCCGTGGCGGAAAAGCCGACAGCGCCGGCGGCCGCAGCGTGATCGACCATGCTGTCGGTTCCAGAGCCCTGGCCGAAGGCCGGCAGCTGCAGCACCACGCCATCGCCGGCGGGGGTCACCGCCGTCACCCACAGGGTCTGCGAGTCCTCCGACGTCGCGATGCCGCTGACGGTCATGCCGCGCAGGTTGGCGTCGACGCGCCGGATCGCGGTCACCCGGCCGTCCTGGGTCATGCGCACGATGGTGTTGTCGCCGCGGTTGAGGACGTAGATGTCGCCGCCGCCGCCCAGCGTGGTGTTGCTGGCGAAGTTTCCGTTCGCGACCTCGGTCGTCGCGGGCGCCAGGTCGACCGGTCGATCGAAGAAGCGCGAACGGATCTCGCGCGGCGGGCGCGACGAGAACTTCACGGCGTCGCTGTCGAGATCGAGAACCACGATGCGGTTGGCCAGCGGGTCGCTCACGAACACGTTGCGAGCCGGAACCCAGTTGAACACCATGCCGACGCGGGTGACCCGGCGCGGGTCGGCCGAGTTGGCCGCCGCGACGCTGAGCTCGGGCAGCGCGCTGAAGGTGCCGGCGGGCGCCAGGCCGTCGACGCCCTTTTGCACGTGGACCTGCACGATGCTGCCGTCGGCCTCGGCGGCCAGGAACACCGCGCGCCCCGATCCGTCCGGTGACCTGGTGATGAACGCGGTCGCGACGGCGCCCGCGTCCAGCCCCTTGGTCGACATCGCGTCGCGGTTGGTCTCGTTGCCCGCGAAGACGCCGCCCGACACCGGGTCGGGCGCTCCGGCCAGCGGCGCGCCCGACGGATCATCGACGGTGATCGTGCCCTCGCCGTGCACGCCCGTGGGTGCGTTGGCGATCCAGGGGCGACCGCCACCCCGGTTGAGCGAGATGCCCAGCGGCAAGCTCACCGCGGGCAGCGCCGCGGTCACCGCGGCCGGGTTGTTGACGCTGTTGAGGAAAGCTGCGTTCTGCGCGGAGTAAACGATCACCCGCCCGTCAGGCGTCGCGGCCTGCCCGCCCGCGGCGGCGAAGTCGGCCGGCACGGCAACCTCGCCCCGACTGACGTCGATCGATAACACCGTCCCCGGCGCGTCGGTGGGACGCGCCAGCGGCGCGCCGTAGTTCGAGGTGCCGGCGACCAGCAGCCGCTTGGGGTCCAGCACCCGCCCCGGCGCCGTGAACGCCGCCAGCACCGGGTTGTCATGGAAAGGACCACCCGCACGGAACGTTCCGACCTGGGTGATGGCGCCTGCGCCCGGAATGCCGCGCGCGACGACGCGCGCGCGCAGCGGAAACCCTGCCACCCCGAACCCTTCGTCGTGCAGCTCTGACACGGCCCGTGCCGGAAGGTCTCCCGTGGTCCCGTCGTTGGGCTCTCCGCAACCGGGCAGCAGGCACGGTGACAGGAAGGTGGCGAGGGACGCGATGACCGAGCCAAGTGATGAGAGCGGGGAAGCGGCTTTCATGCGAATTGACCTCCGGTGGATTGATTCGCTGGACTACCGAAATTGCGGCGACTCTCTCCTCAGGACCGTGTGGTTCCATTCGTTTCAACGGACCCCAGAACCAAAAGTTCCCTGAACTTCGAATAAACGTCGACGTATCAATTCAGAAACAACACGCTATGCAGGATACAAAAATCAATCACCCGTCAAGCGACGGCCGCGAAACCCATCGAATTCCAAGGGAAATTTTTGGCAGGACGCGCCGGGCAAGGTGAGACCGGACGACATTCACACCTGGCGCCGCACGCGCAATCCCGCGCTAGAGCCTCAAGTCCGCAGGTGCCCAGACCGAAAAGGAAATGGACGACGAGGAGGGGCTCATGCAGCGACGCTCACGGGTTCAGGAAGGTCTCTTGCTGGTGTCGGTAGTCGCAGGCACCTCGGCCGCAGCCAGTGGCTGCGGATTCATGTGCGGGGGCGAAAGCTGTGGCTGGTCCGACCAGGAGAAGGCCGCGCTGGAGTCGATGAGCGGCCTCGAGGCGGCGCCGCCCGACGATCCGTCGAACAAGTACGTGGGCAACTCGCTGGCAGAGGCGCTGGGCAAGCAGCTCTTTCACGACACCCGCTTCTCCGGCCCCGAGACCTGGATGAACGCGATCAATCGGGCGATGCCGTACGGGCGCGCCCCCAAGGGACAGCCGAGCGGGCTGGCGTGCGTGAGCTGCCACAGCCCCTCGAACGGCAGCGTCGACCCCGCGACGGATCCGGGCAACGTGTCGCTGGGCGCGGGCTGGACCTTCTCCAACTCGCTGCCAACGATCAACGCCGCCTATTACAAGATCCAGACCTGGAACGGCCGGCTCGATTCGCTGTGGGCCCAAGGGGTCGCCGACACCGAGAACGGCCTCACCACCAACGGCAACCGGCTGCACACGGCGTGGGTGATCAACGACCTTTATCACGACGCCTATCAGGCGGTATTCACCGAATACCCGCTGCCCATGACCGGAACCCAGGCCCTGCTGGGCCCGCAGCTCGAGACCGACGCGGCCGTCGCTGGCCAGTGCAAGCTGGTCGCGACCGCCTGCCCGGCGGGTTGCCGCGCCGTCACCTCCACGACTGGAGCCGCCGGTTGCTGGCCGCGCTTCCCGCTGCAAGGCAAGCCGGGCAAGACCATGGGTTGCCAGTCAGGCAGCCCCGACGAACCGTTCGGCGACGCGTTCGACTGCATGGACGGCGATGATCAGAAGGCAGTGACCCGCATCCTGGTCAACTTCGGCAAGGCGGTGGCGGCCTACGAGTTCACGCTGGTGAGCAAGAGCGCGCCCTTCGACCGCTGGGTCGCCGACCTCAAGGCGGGCAAGCAAGACGAGTCGACCGCGATCTCGTCCGAGGCGAAGGCAGGCGCTCGGCTGTTCGTCGGCAAGGCCGGCTGCAGCGACTGCCACAACTCATGGATGCTGTCCGACAGCAAGTTTCACAACGCGGCGGTGCTGCAGACCGGCCCCGCGGTGCCGACCGAGTCGGACTGCCCGGCGGGCGGCGTCTGCGACTGCGCGCCGCAGACCGAGACCCACGCCGGCCCCAAGAACTGCATCCCGTGGGGCGCCTACGACGGCATCGACAAGCTGCAGAAGAGCGCCTTCCGCCGCGACGGCGCCTGGAGTGACGATCCGACCGACGCCTCGCGCATGTCCTTCGTCTCGATGACCCTGGACGGCAAGCTGGTCGGCGGTTACCGGACGCCCAGCCTGCGCAACGTCGCGCTGACCGCGCCCTACATGCACACCGGCGGTCTGGCTACCCTGGCGGACGTCGTCGCCCACTACAACAAGGGCGGCGAGATCAACACCCCGGGCGCGCCCTCGGCGCAGATCAGGCCGCTCTACCTCGATACCCGCGAAGAGAACGCGCTGGTCGAGTTCCTCGAGTCGCTGACCGGCGATCCGCTGCCCGCCGAGCTGACCGCGGCGCCGGTTCTGCCGTAAGGGTCCGGCGCCCGGTTGCGCAGTGGGGGCCAGCACGCCACTGGGCGGGTGGGCAGACCGCGATCGATGACGCTGCAGGGCGGCGATATGCAGCCGGGTTAATCCCAATGCGGTTCGGATGGGGCTAACCGACAAGACGCCATGACGCCAAGATCCGGATTATCAGGGGTCCGGGCTTGGCGTCTGCGGCGCCTTGGCGGTTAACCGACCCGCATTGGGGTTAACCCCGCGCGCCTGGTCACCCGGTGCCGCGCCGGGACGAACCCGTGCAGCCCGCGCGCGCAAAAAAGCAGCCTTCTCAGGGGCCTTTGATGGTACTTCAATGGCAAGGCGGTCCGTCTCGAATCCCCCATTCGCCCACGCCGCTCACCGGGTCCCGGGCGGGGCCTGACCCTCACGAGGAGACGCAATGCATATCCCATCCCGCGAGAGGCTCACGACACCAGCCCGCGATCGGCTCTCGCCACCCGCCTGGGTGGCGCTGGCCATGACGCTGGCGCTGGCGGCGTGCGACGGCTCGCTGGTCGCCGGCGCCGCCGGGCCGGGCGTGGGTGGCTCCGCCGGTGAATCGTCCGGCCTGGGCGGCGCGTCGGCACCGGCCGGGATCGGTGGATCCGCTGTCTTCTCGGGCATTGGCGGCGGAGGGGGGATCGCTCCCGGGGGCTCGGGCGGGGTCGGGGCCACCACTGGCGTGGGCGGAGCGGCCGGCAGCCCCAACAATGACGCTGGCGGCGGCGGTATCGGCGGCGCCGGGGCCGGCGTGGGCGGCCACGCCGGCACCGGCGGTGTGCCGGTCGTCGCGGGCACCGGCGGTCAGACCGGGACCGGTGGCATGGCGGTGATCACGGGCGTCGGGGGTCGCATGGGCACCGGCGGCGCCGGGGTCGGCGGCAGGGGCGTGGGTGGTGCGGGCGTGGGCGGCGCGGGGGACGGCGATGACGATTGACGAAGGCGGCGGCAACAGCGGACCGGGTGGCGGAACCTGAGCCGCACCGCGCCCCGAAATCTCCTTCGACCGTCCGCCGCAGTCTTGTTCACGAAAATTCCTCTTCCCCGCGGAGCGCTGCGCGCGAGTAAACTGCAAAGGCGACTCATGACGGCACCCGCGGCTCTCGTTGCCTTGCTCTGGCTCGCCGCCCCGCGTGAAGGGGTGGCGGCGCCGTCAATGCACGCGGGCAGCCGCGGGCGCGCCTGGTCACGCACGGCTGCCTCGCTGCCCCTGCGCAGCCAGGGACGCCTGACGGGAGGCGGGGGCGAAGAAGCGCCGCCGCCGGCTGCCGACGATCGCGATCGGGAGCGGATCCTGCGGCTGCAGACCTCGCTGCGCGACATCGTTCACGCCGCCTTCGGCAGGCTCAAGGTCGGGTTGCGCGTGGTCGAGGCGCACAGCGGACGGGTGTTCTTCGGGCGCGGAACCACGGCGCTCATGGACCCGGCGTCCAACCAGAAGGTGCTGGCCACCACGACCGCGCTGGTCCGCCTGGGCAGCAGCTGGCGTTTTCGCACCGAGGTATACGGCGCGCCGCCGGACGACGACGGCGTCGTGGAGGGCGACATCTTCCTGCGCGGCAGCGGCGATCCGACCCTGGGCCCACGCGAGCTCGAAGAGCTGGCCAGCCGGCTGTCGGCGCGCGGCGTCCGGCGCATCACCGGCGGCATCGTCGCCGATCCGCGCCGCATCGGCGACGACGGGCCCGTCTCCGGCGACGACAAGCTGCCCCAGCTCAGCATCAACCGCGGCCTGGTCTCCGTGCGCGTGCAAGCGGCCGAGGCCGGCGAATCACCCTCGGTGGTCCTCGATCCGGGTCCGCCCCCCGACCAGAACGGCGCCACCTCGGACTTCATCGTCGTCAACCAGGCGCGCTCGTACGAGGGGCGCCAGCGCCGACTGGCCGTCGACGTCAACACGGCCCGCGGCACGCTGCGCGTCGAGGTCGCCGGCCGCATCGGCACCGACAGCCCCGGCGTGCTGTACCGGCGCCGCGTACCCGACGGGCCGATGATCACCGCGATCTTTTTTCGCGCCGCGCTGGCCAGCGTCGGCATCGCCGTGCGCGAGCGCGCCACCGTGGGCGCGATGCACCCGAACGCCGAGCTGCTGGTCACCCACTCGTCGGCGCCGCTGGGCGTGCTGCTCCGGCGCATCAACAAGGACTCCGATAACTACGAAGCCGAGCGTCTGCTGGAGGCGGTGGGCGCCGAGGTGCTGGGCGGCGCCGCCACCACCGACAAAGGCATCGCCGTGCTCCGCGATGTCATCAGCGAGTTCGGGCTGGATCCGCACAGCTATCTATCCAAGAACGGATCCGGGCTGGGCCACGCCAACCGGATCTCGGCGCGCTCGATGACCGAGCTCCTGCGCGCGCTGTACATGGATCCGCGCGTCGGGCCCGAGCTTCTGCAGTCGCTCTCGGTGGGCGGCGTCGACGGCACCACCCGCAACCGATTTCGTGGCCTGCCGGTCGCGCGCCACGTGCGTGCCAAGACCGGCACGCTGGTCGGCAAGTCCTGCCTATCTGGGCTGGTCGGTGACGGCAGCGACGTGATGGCCTTCTCGATCATGGTGCAGGGGTTCAAGTCGCGGCGCGCGCTGAGCGCGGTGCGCGGCGCGCAGGTCGCGGCCGTCAACATGATGATGCGCTACGTGCAAGAGCGCGACGGCGTGCGCGTGGACGCGCCGGCGACGTTCGACGAGCCCGCCGGCGTCGACTACGAGACCGGCGGCGAGATCGAGAGCGAGGACGAGGTCCCCGAGGGAGCACCCGGCGTGATCCCCGCGCGGCTGGCGGTCGAGGACGAGCGGGCCGGTCACGTCGCGGCGGCGCACAAGCTGGCGCGCGCGCCCGAAGCTGCCATCAAGAATCCGCAAGAGCCACCGGCCGCCAAGCCGGCGGAGCCGCCCGCCAGCGCCGCCGATCCGCCCGAACGCGAGTCGGACCTGGCGCGCCTCCTGGCCGGGCCCACCAGCGTGCGTCTCGGGGTCGGTGGCGCAGGCGCGATCGCGGGCGCCGACGCGGTGCCGGGCGCGCGCGTGTTCGTCGACTTCGGCCCTCCCTTGCTCGGCATCGAGGCCGCGTTCTACGGCACCACCTTTCACGCGCTCCAGGGCCCGGGCGCGGGGCGCACCGAGTGGACGCGCATGGTCGGTGCCGTGGGGCCGCGCTATCACCTCAGGGCGCGCGCGGTCTCGCTCGATCTGAACGCGGCGCTGGCGGCAGGCTGGTTCTGGGTACACGGCCACGGCTACTCCGAGGACATCAGCAGCCGCAGCTGGGCGTTCGGCGCCGGACTGGGCGCGCGGCTGTCGCTGGAGCGCACGAAGGTCGCGCCCTGGATCGGCTTCGACGCGATGGCCTGGCCGGGCAGTCACAGCATCGCGGTGATGGATGTCAGTGAGTCCAAGGACATCCCTGCGGTTGATCTGCTGATGTCGCTGGGGTTCAGCCTGAAGTTGTTCTGACGCCGCCCGATATCGCTTCAGCCTTCAGCTGCAGGCGGCGACCTGCACGACGGCTGCCGATCAGCGCTGGCGCACCGAGAAGCGTATGAAGGTCGTCACCTCGGCACCAGCGCGCGCGTCCGGCGACTCGGACAGATCGCTCTGGAGATCATCGATGTCCCCCTCGGCGAAGCGCGGCAGGTCGTCGTCGATCTCGATCCAGGAGGCCTTCGAACCGACGAACACGTGCGCCGTCGCGCGCACGCCCGGATCGTCGTCCAGCGTGCCCAGCGCCAGGCCGAGCTCGGCGGGGCGATCGCGAAACAGCGTCACCAGCGTCGCGCCGCACACCCGGCAAAAGGTGCGCTCTTCGCCGGGCGACGACCGGTAACGCGCCAGCAGATCGGCGCCCGCGCGCCAATGAAAGTCGGCGCTGGCGACCGCGGCGCGCGTGCGAAACGCCGCGCCGGTGGCCTTGCGGCACATCGTGCAGTGACAGTTCACCACGCGGCCGAGCGGCCCGTCGATCTCGTAGCGAATACCACCGCAAAGACAGCTCCCGTGCAGGCCCATCACCACACCTCTCGGCGCCAGAATACCCCCACCGGCGCCCTCCGCCACGATTTAACGGCCGCGAAAAACGCCGGAAATAACAGAGGGCGTAGGGTCTGCGTAATCTTGGGCGGACGGGAGAACATCATGGAGCTGGTTGTTGTCGACGCTGACCCGGAACCAATCTCGATCCAGACCGACAAGACCGCGGTCATCGTGATCGACATGCAGCGGGACTTCCTCGAGCCGGGGGGCTTCGGGGAGTCGCTGGGCAACGACGTGTCCCTGCTGAGCGCCGCCATCGGCCCCTGCCGGGCGCTGCTGGCGGCGGCGCGCCGGCGCGACATGCTGGTGATCCACACCCGGGAGGGCCACCGGCCCGACATGGCCGACGCGCCCCGCGCCAAGGTCGAACGCGGCGATCCGACCATGCGCATCGGCGCCATGGGGCCGATGGGGCGCATCCTCATCCGCGGCGAGCCGGGCCACGACATCGTGCCGGCGCTCTACCCGGTCGACGGCGAGCCCGTGATCGACAAGCCGGGCAAGGGCGCCTTCTTCGCGACCGACCTGCACCTGATGCTGCAGAACCGAGGCATCGCCGACCTGATCGTCTGCGGCGTCACCACCGAGGTCTGCGTGCACACCACGGTGCGCGAGGCCAACGACCGCGGCTACCGCTGCATCGTGCCCGGCGACTGCTGCGGCTCGTACTTCCCCGAGTTCCACGAAATCGGCCTGCGGATGATCAAAGCGCAGGGCGGGATCTTCGGCTGGGTCTCCGATTCGGCGCGCGTGGTGGGCGCGCTCGGCACCGCGGCGGCCGAGCGGCGTCGGCCCCAGCTCGCGCGGTGACGATCCGGCGATCAGGCGATCCGCGATGAGGCAAGCAATCAAGCAGGTCAGCGGCTGAGCAATCGAAAACAGAGGAGGAGTGGCGATGATGTCGGAAAAGAAACCGGCGCTCTGGACACCTGGTGACTGGAATGCCTTCTTCGGGTTCGGGACCAATATTCTCGTCAATCTGCTGGTGCTGACCACCCTCCTGCGCTTCGTGCTCAAGATGCCCGACAGCCTGGTCTTCGGGCGCATCCTGCCGGCCACCGGCTTGATGCTGGCGTTGAGCACGCTCTACTACGCGCGGCTGGCGTACAAGCTGGCCAAGAAGACCGGGCGCAACGACGTGTGCGCGCTACCGTCGGGGACCAGCGTGCCGCACATGTTCGTGGTCACCTTCGTGATCATGCTGCCCATCGCCATCAAATCCGGCGATCCGGTCAAGGGCTGGGAGGCCGGGCTGACCTGGGTGTTCATCCAGAGCTTCGTGCTCATGGTCGGCGGCTTCGTCGCGCCGGTGATCCGCAAGATCACGCCGCGCGCTGCGCTGCTGGGCACGCTGGCGGGCGTGTCGGTCGCCTTCATCTCGATGCGGCCCGCGCTGCAGATGTACTTGACGCCGGTGATTGGCATCACCTGCTTCGCGATCATCCTGGCCAGCTGGTTCGGCGGCGTGCGCTACTTCCGCGGCATCCCCGCCGGGCTGGTCGCCATCGGCGTCGGCACGGCGATCGCGTGGATCAGCACGGCGACCGGCCACGACATCGCTGGCATGAACCTGCCCAACCTGGGCGCGTCGGTCGCGAACTTCGGGTTCCACGTCCCGCTGCCGGCCGTGAGCCACGTGTTCGGCGGCTTCGAATACCTGGGAGTCATCCTGGTCACCGCCATCCCCTTCGGCATCTACGATCTGGTCGAGGCCATCGACAACGTCGAGAGCGCGGCCGTCGCCGGCGATTCCTTTCCGACGACGCGTGTGCTGACCGCCGACGGCGTGGTCAGCTTGATCGGCTGCCTCATGGGCAACCCGTTCATCAACGCGGTGTACATCGGCCACCCGGGCTGGAAGGCGATGGGCGGACGCATCGGCTACTCGGCGGCGACCGGCGTGACAGTGCTCTTTCTCTCGTGGTTCGGGATCATTTCGGTGATGTCGTCGGTGATCCCGGTGGTGGCGATCTCACCGATCCTGCTGTACATCGGCATGCTGATCGGCGCGCAGGCGTTCCAGGAGACGCCCAAGGCCCACGCGCCGGCCATCATCCTGGCGCTGGTGCCGCACCTGGCGGCCTGGGGCAAGCTGCAGCTCGACAATACGCTGGCGGCCGCCGGCACCAGCGCGGCGGCGATCGGCATCGACAAGATCGCCAGCAAGGGAGTGTTCTACGAGGGGCTAGGCATCCTGGGCGGCGGATCGATCCTGGGCGGGCTGGTGCTGGCTTCGATCGCGGTCTTCATCATCGACCGCAAGCTGGTCAAGGCGGCGAGCTTCGCGCTGGTGGGCGCGATCCTGACCTTCTTCGGTTTCATGCACGGCGAGGCGATCGGCTTCGGCGAGACACCGGTGGTCGCGATCAGCTACCTGTCGGTGGCGACGGTGCTGTTCATCTGCGCCCGATCGCGCGCGGTGGCGCCCGCGCCGGCCGCGGCCGGCGACGCGCACGCCGCGGAGGTGGTGCCGGCGATGGCGGAATAGCTTCGCTCGGACGTAGCGCCGCGGCGGGCGGCCGCGGTACAAACCCGGGATGGCCGATCTGAACCTGGACATCGCGTCGCTGGCCGCCGCCTATCGATCGGGGGCGACCACTCCGACCGCGGTCGCCGAGGCGCTGTCGCTGCGCATCGACGGCGCGCCGCCGGAGCTGTGGATCCACCGGGTCCCCCGGGACGCGCTGGTCGGGGCGGCGCACGCGCTGGAGCAGCGGGCGGCAAACGCCGGCGGCAGCGACGCGCTACCGCTTTACGGGATCCCGTTCGCGGTCAAGGACAACATCGATGTCGCCGGACTGCCGACCACGGCCGCCTGCCCAGCCTTCGCCCATGTCGCAGTCACGTCGGCGCCGGTGGTGCGGCGGCTCATGGAGGCGGGCGCGCTGCTGGTCGGCAAGACCAACATGGACCAGCTGGCGACCGGCCTCACCGGCGTGCGCTCGCCCTACGGCATCCCGCGCAACCCCTTCGACGCACGCTACGTCAGCGGCGGATCGAGCTCGGGATCGGCGGGCGCGGTGGCGCGCGGTCTGGCCAGCTTCGCGCTCGGCACCGACACGGCGGGATCGGGCCGGGTGCCGGCGGCGTTCAATAACCTGGTCGGGGTGAAACCGACCGGCGGGCTGTTCAGCACCACCGGCGTCGTGCCGGCCTGCCGCTCGCTGGACTGCGTGTCGATCTTCGCCTTCACCGTCGAGGATGCCTGTCGGGTGGCCGGGCTGATCTCGGGCGCGGCGCCGGGCGACCCGGTCGACCCGCTGCTGCGCGCGGGCGCGGCGCGCTTCGACTGGTCGGTCGCGGCCGCGCCGCAGAGCTTTCGCTTCGCGATCCCCGACCAGGCCGGCCGTGAGTTCTTCGGCGACGCCGAGGCCGAGCGTCTGTTCGCGGGCGCGGTCGAACGGTGGCGGCACCTGGGCGGAGACCCGGTCGAGATCGACTTCCAGCCCTTTCGCGAGACCGCCCGCCTGCTCTACGACGGGCCCTGGATCGCCGAGCGGCTGGCGCCGTTCCAGGAGCTGCTCCGGCGGCCGGGCGCGCTGCTGCCGGTGATCCAGGAGATCCTGAGCGAGGGCACGCGGGTCACCGGTGTCGAGGTCTTCGCCGCGCTGGGCGATCTGGATCGCCTGCGCGCCCAGGTGCGCTCGCTGCTGGCCGGCGTCGATTTCCTCCTGGTACCCACCACGCCCACCATCTACACCATCGATGAGGTCAACCAGCGGCCGCGCGAGCTCAACGCGCGACTGGGGCTTTACACGAACTTCGTCAACCTGCAGCAGCTGTGCGCCCTGGCCGTACCCAACGGCTTCCGGGTCGACGGCTTGCCGTCGGGGATCACGCTCATCGGGCTGCCCGAGCAGGACGCGCGCCTGGCGGCGTTCGGGGCCGCCCATCAACGGGCGCTGGCCGGGCCGCTGGGGGCGACCGGCCGTACGCTGCAGCCGGCCCCGGCGGCGTCGCCGGCGCCCGTGGGCGCGCAGGCGGCCGCCGAGCTGCAGGTGGCGGTCGTCGGGGCTCACTTGTCGGGCCAACCGCTCAACCACCAGCTCATCGAACTGGATGGCCGCCTGGTGCGCACATGCCGGACTTCATCCCACTACCGCCTCTATGCACTGCCCGGCACCGTGCCGCCCAAGCCAGGGCTGCTGCGCGTGGGCGGCGAGAGCGCCGGCGCCGCGATCGAGGTCGAGGTCTGGCGCCTGGGTCGCGCGCGCTTCGGCGAGTTTTTTGCGCGGGTGCCGGCGCCGCTGTGCCTGGGCACGATCGAGCTCGAAGATGGCTCGCGCGTGGCAGGATTCCTGTGCGAAGCACACGCCACCGCCGGCGCGCGCGACATCTCGAGCTTCGGCGGCTGGAGAAACTTTCTGGCCAGCACGCGTTC
>DASRQZ010000028.1:0-32749 GCA_035696125.1 Polyangia bacterium | reverse complement strand
GCCTGCATCCGGGCCAGGATGTCCTCACTCATCGGACGTCGCTCGCTCGACTCTGCCGGAAAGATCACCGTCCTCAGTATGAGCAGGCGTCGGCGTCGGCGCAGCTTCTCCCAACCCCCGCGACCCGATTGGGGTCCGGAGATCCAAGGCAAGCTCGTCGGCATTTCCTACCCGATCGCCGAGCAGCTTGACCGATCGGGCTGCAGGTGGTCATCGTAGTCCTCCGGAAGCAACGTAATGATCTCATCCCCAGCGGGGCTACTTTCTTGAGCGTGACTGGACCCCAAAAGCGCGGTCACCGAAATTGGGCCGCGCTGACGCTCGCCGTCGTCGCGGCCGGCCTCTCGCGACCCCACGCGACTTCCGCCGCCCCGCCCTCCGGGCCCGTTCCGACCTCCCCCGACGCCGCCCGCCGCGAGCAAGCCAAGGCCGAATTCAACCAGGGCAACACCGCCTACAATCTGGGCAAGTACGGCGAGGCGATCGCTCACTTCGAGAAGGCGTACAGCCTGTCGCAGGTGCCGGAGATCCTGTTCAACCTCGGGCAGTGCTACCGGAAGCGCTGGGAGGATGAGAAGAAGAGCGAGCTCGGGCGGCGCGCGCTGCACTACTACCAGGCGCTGGTGCGCGAGGCGCCGGGGTCGAAGGTGCGCGCCGACTCCGACCAGTTCATCGGCGAGCTCGAGCCGGCGCTGGCGCAGGCGGAGGCGCGCGAGCGCCAGGGACAGATCGACGCCGCGCGCGGGGCCGAGGCGCTGGGGCTCGCCAAGGCCTTCTTGCGCGACGGGCAACTCGCCGACGCGGCGGCCACCGCCGAACGCCTGCTGCGCGAGCCGGACAACGGGCGCGAGATCCTGGCCGAGGCCTACGTGGTGGGCGGGCGCGCCGCCGCACGGCTGGGCGACGCGCTGGGGGCCGAGGCGCAGTTCCGGCGCGCGCTGGAGCTGCGCCCGGCCGCCGAGCTCACCGACGCGACCCCGCCCGAGACCGCGTCGTTCGAGGCCGCGCGCCGCAACATGAAGGGCGGCGGGTTGCGCCTGGTGCAGGCGCCGCTAGGCGAGCTGCCGGCGGGGAAGCCCTCGGCGCTGGCGCTGACCGTCGAGGGCGACAGCGAGCAGATGGTGTCGACGCTGGAGCTCGGCTACCGGCGTGGCGACGGCGGCGCCTTCGTCACGACGCGGGTGCCGAACGCCGCGGCGCTGGCCATCCCAGCGGCGGCGTTGACCGCGGGCGCGCGGATCGACTACTACGTGCGCGCGCTGGACGCGCACGGCGGGGTACTGGCGGAGAGCGGCACCCCCGCCCTGCCCTTTCGACTGCAGGTCGCGGCGCCGGCCGCGGTCGCGGGCGGCGGCGCCGCGGCGCCGGGCGCGACGCCCTGGTACAAGCGCTGGTGGGTCTGGACGCTGGTCGGCGCGGTCGCGCTGGGCGGCGGCGGCGCGGCGGTGTATGCCGGCACGCGCAGTAGCGGCGACGGTGTCCTGGTAGTCCCGGGCAGGACCAACGATTGATTCCCCGGGCTAGCCAACGCCTGAACGGCGTGTCTCCTCCCCCGCGCATGGCAGTTGCCCTGCTCTCGGTCTTGTTGGCGCTCGCATGCCAGTCGTCGCCTAGCGGCATCCGGGTCGACGTGGACATGAGCGGCGGATTCAAGGACAGCGTCAAGACTCTGCGGTTCACCGTCAACGTCACCGGCGGCTTCATGCCGGCGGCGATGATGACGATCAGCGGCGCGACGGTATCGGTCGACGCTGCACAGAATCTGGTGCTGGTATTCGCCGCCTCGACGACGACCTTCACCAACAAGCTCTCCTTCCGCATCGACACCCAGAACCGGAACGAGTTGACGGTCAACGCCGAGGCGGTGGGATTCGATGCCAGCAATCAGAAGATCGCCTCGGCCAGCGCCACCAACGCGGTTTTGCCCAAGGATGACGAAGCACGACTGTCCCTGCGGCTGATCTCCGACATCGATGGCACCAACATCGACAACACCCTGCTCGACCTGGCGACGGCCAAGCTGGATCGCACAATCACCGGACCTGCGCCCCCCGCGAACCTGACCACCGTGGCGGTGTGCGACTTCGAGGGCCGGGGCGAGGGCGACCTGGTGATCGGCGTCCCCAACGCCGACGCGTCTGCAGCCACCCAGCAGACCGGTGCCGTGTACATCGTCCCGCACAGGAGCGGTAATCTCGATCTCGGCGCGCTCGGCGGCGGCCAGGAATTCCACTTCTTCGGCATCGACAGCGGCGATCAGCTGGGCGCGTCGATCGCCTGCTTTGATTTCGACGACGACGGCGCGGACGATCTGATCGTCGGCGCGCCCGGCGCCTACGGCGGACCTGGTCAGGACGACGCTGGGCGGGTCTACGTGCTGCAAGGGCGCTCGATGGTGACCAACCGCAGCGTCAATCTTGCGCAGCACGAGGCGCAGATCGAATTCGTGGGCGGCGCCGCCGGCGCCGCGCTGGGAACGCGGGTGCTCGCCGCCGGCCTGCAGGGAGGCGACGGAGAGGTCCTGATCGCGGCCCCCGGCGAGCAAGGGATCGGGATCGTTCACCTGGTCACCATCGGTCACCGCCTGGACACCGCGCTGACGAGGGTGCTGAGCGGCACCGCGACCGGACACATCACCTTCAGCGGCATCCGGCCCGAGGCGATGGCGGTGGGCGATCTGGACGGCGACGGAACCACTGCGGGTGGCTCGGAGATCATCCTGGGCGACCCGGGCTTCAACCTTGCCAACCCCACCATTGCCGGAGTGGGCGCGGTCTATGTCTTTCGCAACATCGATCCCTCGTTGGCCACCGCCTATTCAGTCTCGACCGAAGGGGGCGCGACCGGTTGGGCGCGCAGGATCCTGGGCAAGGCCACGAACCAGGCCCTGGGCGCCTCTCTGCTGGCGCTGAATCTCGCCGGGGCCGGCACCGACCTGGTGGTGGGCTCGCCCGGTGACAGCGACGGGCGCGGCTCCGTCGTGGTCTACGAGCACCAGAACGACTTCTTCACACTGCAACGGGACCCCAAGTGGCCGCCCTTCCTGGGCGCGACCGCGAACGAACGTTTCGGCACCACGCTGGCGAGCGGATCGGCCCATCTTCCCGCGTCCACGACCCCGCTGCACGTCGGTGCTCCGGGAGCAGGGTCAGGAGCGAAGGCCAATGCGGGCGCGGTCTACACTTACGCGCGCTCCTCGGATAACACGATGCCTCTGGAGCTGCGGCCGCGGTTCATCGGAGGCGCCAGCGGCGACCGCCTGGGCTCCGCGATCGCCGCCGGACCGATCGGCAAGGCCGACGGGCTTGCCGACCTGGTGATGCTGACCCCCGGGTTCGGCGGGGCCATGGCCCGCGCCGGCGTGGCCTATGTGCGGCTCGCCAGGTAGGCGCCAAACTCCTCAGCCCGACGGAAGCAACGCCACCACCGCCAGCACCGTCGCGCGCGCCAGAAAGCTCGACGACGTTCGTCCCGTCGCCGCCCACACCAGCGAGGGAAGCAGCGGGCCGGCCAGGGCCAGCAGCCAGGGACCGCCGGTGGCCAGCGCCGAGATCGCCACGGTCAGGGCGGCGGCAGCCGCCGAGACCAGCACCGGGTGCGAGCGACCCGTCCAGCGCTCTTGCCAGGCGCGTTGCAAGCAGCCACGGAAGATCAGCTCCTCGCTCGCCACCAGCGTCAACACCACCGGCAACTGCGCCAGCGACACCGTCCATCCACCGCCCCGCAACGACAACCCGAGGCCGGTCCCCACCGCCAGCGCGATCGCCGTCGCCGGCGCCCAGGTCATCCGCGCCCGCAGCCCACGGTCATCGCGGCGGTGCCAGAGATACAGCGCGGTGGCGACCGCGAGCACAGCCGACACCGCCACGCCGGCGATCTGCTTGGTGAGGGCCGCGTCCGCGCTGCCGGGCTGGTTCACGCCGTCGACGATCCGCACCACGGCACGGTTGCCCAGCGCGCTCAGCAGCACCAGCACGGCGGCGTCACCCAGGCGGACGGCGCGCCGGCGATGCGCCTCGGGGTCCAGGCATTCCGCGGCCTGCTTCATTCCGGTCGACCACAGCGCCAGGCCCACGAACAGGTACAGCGCCAGCCAGCGCCAGCGCTCCGCGCCCACCTCGCCGAGCACGACGTTGTAGAGGGCGCCGACCGCGAGAAAAAGGTAGATCGTCGCCGGACCGATCGCCGGGCGCTGCTCGTCCGACAGGTCGGCCGACTGGCAGGCCAGCGCGACCGCGATGAAGGCCAGGCCCGCCGCCCCGATCGCCACCCAGACCGCCAGCGCCAGCCGCTCCGTCGCCGAGGTCTCTGGCACTCCGGACGACAGCAAGAGAAAGGCCAGCGCGGCCAG
Source organism: Polyangia bacterium (assembly GCA_035696125.1). Classification (GTDB taxonomy): domain Bacteria; phylum Myxococcota_A; class Polyangia; order Fen-1088; family Fen-1088; genus DASRQZ01. Next base: position 28,398 of record DASRQZ010000028.1, on the reverse strand, counting down.
GGCTCCGAGCGCGACGGCCCAGGTGCGGGCCTTGGCGAACATCAGGCGGCCGATGGAGACCGGAACGGTGCGCAGGATCCAGAATGACCGGCGCTCGGCCTGCATGTGGGCGAGCGGGCCGATGGTCGCCATGTACAGGCACAGCGAGAAGGCCAGCATCGCGACCCTGGTCAAGCTGGCGGTCGACCAGCCCCACCCGGCCGCGCCGAAGATCTGCACGCCCACGAAGATGATGGGCGCCGCGATCAGCGCCAGCAACTGCGAGCGGTCGCGCACGATCAGGCGAAAGTCCTTGCTGGCCGCGGTCAGCGGACGGGCCCGCCGCGCCGCCGCGCTGCTACGCTGAGGCTCGGCCTCGGCCCAGGCCGCGCCGGCCTCTTCCCAGCCGTGCATGCCGGCGCGGCGCGCGACCGCGAACGCCAGCGCCAGCAGACCCGCGGCCAGCGCCGCCAGCAGCGCCAGCCCCACGGCGACGCCCGGCGGGTCACCCAGGCGCGCGGCGACCAGGGGCCGCGCCAGCAACGCGCCCGGCGACCAGGCCAGGGGCGCGCGCCAGGCGTCCAGGGCCTGCGCCAGCGCGCGCGGCGCGCGCAGCACCCAGGTGCCGGTCATCCACAGCAGAGCCAGCGTCGCCGAGGCGACCAGGCGCAGCGCCATCCACACCAGCCGCCGACGGCGCGGCGGCGTGTAGCGCACCAGCAGGATCTGCACCGCCTGCGCGGTCGCCGCGATGGCGACCTGCGCCAGCATCGAGGTGACCGCGGCCGCCAGCCAGGCGCCCGGGCCCAGCTTCCAGGTCAGCGCCGCCGCGACCAGCACCGGGAACAGGAACAGCGCGCCGAACGGGTCGGTGACCGCCTCGGCCAGGCTGCGCGCCACCACCAGCGACGGCAACGAGGTCGGCCGGGTGAGCAGGAACTCGTTCTCGGGCGTGCCGGCCAGCGCGGCGTCTCCGCTGGCCGCCTTGGCCGCCAGCGTACCGAAGGCGATCGCGCCGGCGATCAGCGCCAGCGCCGCGCGCTGGCCACCGAGATCGGTCGCGGCCACGATGGCGCCGAACGACTGGCTGAACAGGCCGACGTAGGCCACCGAGGTCAGCAGGCCCATCGCCAGCGGCAGCGCCAGCCCGGTCCCACCACCGCGCGCGCGCCGGCGGCGAAGGGCGTTGCGCAGCAGGCGCCAGCGCAACCCGATGAAGAGGCGGGTCAGGCGGAGGGTGGAGATGCCGGCGTCGGTGCTGGGCGCGCTCAAGGGGCTCCCGTTCCGATCCCCTCTCCCGCGGGCCGCCGCGGGGGAGGGTCAGGGAGGGGGCACCCCTTGCGAGAGTTGCCCGCCCGCGCACATCCTCTCTCGCAAGGTCTGCCCTCTCCCCCACCCTCTCCCGCGGACGGGAGAGGGGGCCGGAATTGATCGAATGCCCTCCTGATTTCCAGGGCACGCATCAGCCCTCCGTCACTTGCAGGAACAGGTCCTCCAGCGAGGCGGGAGATGCCGGCGTCGGTGCTGGGCGCGCCCGTTCCGATCCCCTCTCCCGCGGGCTGCGGGGGAGGGTCAGGGAGGGGGCAAGCCTTGCGAGAGTTGCCCGCCCGCGCACATCCTCTCTCGCAAGGCCTGCCCTCTCCCCCACCGTCTCCCGCGGACGGGAGAGGGGGCCGGAATAGATCGAATGCCCTCCTGATTTCCAGGGCACGCATCAGCCCTCCGTCACTTGCAGGAACAGGTCCTCCAGCGAGGCGTCGGGGGCGGCGGCGTACCGGGCGCGCAGGTCGCTGGGCGCGCCGACCGCCTGCAGGACGCCGCCGCGGATGATCGCCACCCGGTGGCACAGGCGCTCCGCCGCTTCGAGCAGGTGCGTCGACAGGAAGATGGTCCGGCCCCCGGCGGCCAGGCGCGCGATGGTGTCGCGCATCTCGCGCGCGCCGCGCGGGTCCAGGCCGTTGGTCGGCTCGTCCATGATCAGGACTTGCGGCTCGTGGATCAGGGCCAGCGCCAGCGCCAGCCGCTTCTTGGTGCCGTGCGAATAGGTCACGGTGAAAGCGTCGACGGCGGTGTGGAGGCCGAAGGTCTCGGCCGAGGCCTGCGCGCGCGCCCGCGCCTCACGCGGCGCGAAACCGTGCAGCCCGGCGACCAGCTCCAGCACCTCGCGGCCCGACAGGTAGGGATACAGGAAGGGCTCGTCGGGCAGATAGCCGACCTCGCGCTTCAGCGCCACCGCGTCGCTGTGGCAGTCGCGGCCGCGGATGCTGGCGCGGCCCTCGCTGGGGCGTAGCAGGCCCATCAACAGGCGAATGGTCGTGGTCTTGCCGGAACCATTGGGACCCAGAAAACCCATGACCTCGCCGGGCTCGACGCGCAGGGTGAGGCGATCGACGGCGCGCTTGTCGCCGTACAGCTTGCTGAGGCCGAAGGTCTCGATCACGGGGCGGCGATGGGAGCGGTCGGCTCGGGCGGGCCACCCGCGCCGTCATCAGCGCTGTCCCCGGCGACTTCCTCCGCCGCAGCGGCGCCGAGCACCCTGCCGTAGCGGCGGAGCCGCTCGAGATCCAGCGGGTCGACGCGGTCGCCGGTCTCCGCGACTGCCCACAGCGCGCGGCGCCCGATCTCCGCGCGCGCCGCCACCTCGGCGTCGAAGAGGGCGGTCAACACCTCGATCGGCCGCGCGCTGCCCTCGTGACTGACGGCGACGCGAAATCGGATGGTGTCGCCGTCCGGCCAGTCGAGCCGCGCGCGCGCTTCTTGCTCCGATGTCCAGGCCTCGACGGCGCGCAGCGACTTGCGCACGTCGACCATGCGGCCGATGCCGCGGTCGGAGTCGCGCGCCACCCGCAGCGGGGCTGGCCCCTGCGCATCCCCTTGGCCCTCCGTGAAGCGCGCCAGCGCCGCGGCCACGTCGGCCCCCGGCGGCAAGCGCGCCACGAACTCCGATTCCGCGATCACCCGCCCCAGCGCGCGGTCGTTGTCGCCCAGCGCCGCCGCGCCCAGAAAATCGATCCCGTCCAGGGTCACCGCTTGCAGCCGCCGCACCAGCTCGGCGGGGGCGACGCGCTCGATCAGCTTGACGTCCAGCAACTCGCCCAGCGAGGGGATGCCCAGGCCCAGCGCCGGGCCGAACGACAGCTCGGGCTTGGGGTGGTACCCGACGGAGTAGAAGACCTCCAGCCCCGCGCGCCGGAAGACCCGCGGCAGGTGGCGGATCAGGTCCAGGTGTCCGAGATACGCGATGCGCCCCAGCTTGGTGTAGCGCAGCCGGTAACGGGTGCCGGCGGCCTGGGTGATGCGGGTCGCGGGCGCGGGACGGCGCGCCTTGGCGCCCGCCGCGGGCCGCGCGGGAAGCGGAGGATCGCCGACGCCGACGCCCACGCCCACGCCGACGCCCACGCCGACGCCAGCCGATGACGGAATCGGCGAGCCGGGGGGAGGCGTCCAGGCGTTCATGCGCCGCAGGTAGTAAAGCCGCTCGGCCTTCATGCCCTCGAGGTCGCAGGCGACACCGCAGTCGTAGCAGACCAGTTTCTTGCCCGCCGTCGCCTCGGCCGCGGCGACGCTGCTGGGGTGCAGCAGCTGCTTGAACGGCTTGCCGCACGGCTGCGACAGCCGGTCCTTGAGCGCCTTGCGGTACTCCTTGACCAGGAAGTCGCCCTCGAGGCCGATGTCGATGTGGTCCCACGGCAGGCGCGCGCTCACCGGGATCGTGCCCAGGTAGCGCTGGACGTCGAGGCCGGTGCGCGCCGCCGTCTCGGCGATGGCCTGGTCCCAAAGGTCGACGCGCAGCACGTCGTCCCAGCCGTCGAACCGGCAGCCCAGGCGGAAGGCCGCCTCCAGCAGATCCGCGACCGCGCGGTCGCCGCGCGAAAACACGCCTTCGATGTGCGACTGGTGGTTCTCGTGCGTCTTGAGCTCGACGCGCAGCTTGCGCGCCAGGTCGGCCATCAGCGTCTGCTTGCGCTCGGTCTCGGCGGTGGTGTCCATGGCCGCCCACTGGAACGGGGTGTGCGGCTTGGGCACGTGGGTCGACACCGACGCGGTGACGCGCGCGGCGCGCAGGTGGCGATGCCCGATCTCCTGCACCCGCGCCGCGGTCTCGACGATGCCGCGCACGTCGACGTCCTCCTCCGTGGGCAGGCCGATCATGAAGTACAGCTTCATGCGCTGGAAGCCGCGCCCGAACACCCGGTGCGCCGACTCGACGATGTCCTCCTCGGTGACGTTCTTGGTGATGACGTCGCGCATGCGCTGCGTGCCCGCCTCGGGCGCGAAGGTGAGCCCGCCCGCGCGCATGGTCGCCATCTCACCCAGCAGGTCTTCGTTCAGGCCATAGGCGCGCAACGACGACACCGACATGGAGACCTTCTCGTCGCGCAGGCGCGCCATGGCGGTCTTGACCAGCGGGGTGACGCAGGAGTAGTCCGCGGTCGACAGCGAGGTCAGCGAGGTCTCGTCGTAGCCGCCCTTGCGCACGCCGCCCACCAGCGCGTCGACGACCGCGACCGGGTCGCGCTCGCGCACCGGGCGGTAGATCATGCCGGCCTGGCAGAAGCGGCAGCCCTCGGTGCAGCCGCGCGCGATCTCGACCGCCATGCGATCGAAGATCGCCTCTGCGTAGGGCAGCGGTGAATCATCGGGGAACGGGACGCGGTTGATGTCGGCCACCCAGGCGCGCCTGGGCCGCGCCGGCACGCGCGGGTCCAGCGGCGCGCCCACCACCACGAAGCCGGTCTCGGCGTCGACGTCGGTGGCGTACAGCTCGGGCACGTAGATCGGGTAGCGCTCGGCCAGCCGGCACAGCCGCTCGCGCCGCGGCACGCCCGCCCGCCGCAACTCTGCCGCCTCCAGCACCAGCGGCGGTAGCCGCTCCTCGGCCTCGCCGATGAAGAAAGCGTCGATGAAAGGGGCCAGCGGCTCGGGGTGGGTCGCCGTCGGGCCGCCGGCGATGACCAGCGGCGCGCCCTCGCCGCGCGCCGACGCGCGCAGCGGCAACCCCGACAGGTCGAGCAGGTTGAGCACGTTGGTGTAGGTCAGCTCGTACTGCAGCGAGAAGCCGATCACATCGAACTCCGCCAGCGGCGACGCCGACTCCAGCGTCAGCACGGGCAGATCGCGGGCGCGCAGCTCGGCCTCGCAGTCGCCCCAGGGCGCGAAGGCCCGCTCGCAGGCGATGCCGGGCGTCTTGTTGAGGATCGAATAGAGGATCTTGGTGCCGAGGTGGGACATCCCGATCTCGTACACGTCGGGGAACGCCAGGCAGACCCGCGCCGACACCTGCGCGGGATCCTTGCGCGACTCCTGATACTCGCCGCCGAGGTAGCGCGACGGCTTCTCGATCGCGCTCAGGAAGGCGGCATAGGGGTGCTTCATCGTCGGAGAATCTACTCTTCGCGCCCCACGCTGGCAAAGCGCGCCCCGCTCGAGTTCGGCCCTCGCCGCACCGACGTCGCGACGTCTACTGGTTGCCCTGGAACAGGTACGAGAAGCTGGTGCCGTACTCGTCGGACGACGCAGGGAAGACCCAGCGGGACAGCAGGTCCTTGATACACGGGTCGAGGGCGCGGAACGTGGCCGGACCCTGGATGGTGACGTTCTTCACGCGACCCGAAATTCCGATCGAGACCTCGACCTCGATCTTGCCGCTGGTCAGCGTGCTGTCGCGCAGCAGCGCGCGCTGGTAGCAGATCTTGATGCCGGCCTTGTTGGCGTTGACGACGCGGAGGATGTCGCTGTTGTTGGGGGTCACCTTGGCCGCGGTCGGCGCGACGGGGCGAACCTGCAGGGGACTGCGTGAGTTGTCGGCGAACCGGCTGGCCTCCAGGCGCTGCTCGGGGCTGAAAGAGCCGGGCGCGGTGACCAGGGCGCCTGCACCGCGCGCGGGCGGATTGCGCGGCGCCACCGGACGCATGGGCTTCTTGCCCGAGGAGATGCGCGCGACCGTCTCCGGCTTGGAGTTGCCGGCGGTGGGGTCGCCCTCGCCCACCGCCTGGGCCGGATCGGTGGTCGGCGGCGACACCTTGATCTCCTTGGCGGCCTCGGAGCCCTTGCCGGCCAGCGCGGATTCGCCGCCGGCGGTGACCTTGGTGTTGGCCGACGCCGAGGTCTGCGGTCGCTTGATGGCGATGAAGATGACGGCGATGACGATGGCGGCCACCGCGACCAGCCCGGTGGCCAGCTTGACGGTCTTCTGGCGCCCGCGGGCGATACCAGCCGACGCCATCGCCGCCGCCGTGAGCGAGCCTGTCGCCGCGACCAGCGGCGCGCCCGACTGGCGCCACGATTGGCCCAGGTTCAATGCCTGCAGCGCATCTGATTCGCCGTTGGTCCCGTGCGGCTCGGCCACCGCCGCCGTCGCATAGGCGCCCGACAGGCGCGCCTCGCCGTTGGCCTTGTGCGCCTGGACCAGCTCGCGGATCGGCGCCGGCGTGTCCAGCATCGCCGATGAATCGACCGCGGCGGCCGCGGCCTGCGCGCTGGCCAGGCCGAGACCGACCGAGCTGTGCGAGGGAGCGGAGTGATGGCTCGGCGCGTGCCCGTGCGCGTGGCCGTGAGCATGAGCGGCGATCGGCGCCGCGTGCGCGCCGCCCACGTGCCCGTGCAGCCCCGAGCCGTGCGGCGGTCCCGCCGGCACCGCGTGCGGCGCGGGCAGGTGGCGCCCGCCGGCTGGCGAATGTGCGCCGGAATGGCCGGGCGCTGGAGGAACCGGGCGCAAGCGAGGCCCGGGCGGCGGTGGCGGGGACGGCGAATGCCGTTGCCGCGCTTGCAGATCACGCGCGACGACCGGCACGTCGCCCGGTGACTTCCACCCGTCCAGCGTATCGTTCCAGACATGGACGTCGGCGCCCCTGGGCAGCGCGAGCAGCTTGTCGACCAGGATCTTGCGCCCGAACGGCCCTTTCTGCACGCCTTCGAGCGCCAGGAACCACTGCACCTCATCGGACGCCGGCAGCGGCGCCGGTGGCGTCGGCGGGCGCCGCGGACGTCCGGGCTCCTTGGCGCGCGCGGCCGGGGCCACAGCGGGTCGCACCATCGCCGCAGGTCCCACGATGACGGGACCGCTGTTGATCATTGTCCGCTCCGAATCATTGTCGGTCACCGAGATCGGCGCCGGCGCCGATTCCTTGACCGTTATGATGTTCGAACAGCTCTTGCAGCGGATCTTGAGGATTCTCCCGCGAACCTTCTCGTCCGCGATGGAGTACTTGGTGAGGCAGCGATCGCAGACGAATTTCATTCCGGGGATTGAGCTTGGGGCTCCAGTTGGGAGCACTGTGTTGAGCTGATCAGATCGGCCGATCCACGGCTTTCTATAGTCAGTCGAAAGTCAGTCGAAGGCGACCCGGGGGTGGGCCGGCCAGAGGCTCAGAAACCTATCATCTTAAACCGATGAATACTATGGCCCCGATGCCGAGCAGCATCAGGACCGCCAGCAAAAGCCAGATTTGACCTGAGCCACTCCGCTGCCCTCCCGAAAACAGCCGGGCCGAGCCCCTGATCGATTCCCCGAACGGCGGTCCGACCGTCAGCGGCTCCAGCGAGCCCAGGGTGGCGGTTGCCGGGTCGGCGTTGCGACCGGGGGCCGGACCGGGCGGCAGGTCGGGCAAGGTCAGTGGCGCCACCTCGGATGGCTCGCCGACCCCTGATGTAGGCGTGCTCAGGGGGCGGGCCGCGGAAAGTCGGCCCACCGCGGAATCCCCGCCTTCCGCCAGCAGCCCGGCGGGCGGCGATGCGGTAACCACGCCCAGCCCCTGCGGCGGCGATCGGCGCGTCGTGGCGGGAGCGGCCTCGACCCGCATCGTGAAGGAAGCCCTCCGGTCGAAGTTCAGCTCCTCGGATTCGTCCGCCATCACTGACTTGTGCTCAGGGTCCTCTTCGGCCAGCTGCCGAGCTTGAGCGATGCCCTGCTCCGAGACCGGCGCCTCGGGGGCAAACAGTTGCTTGAGGTAGCTGGCCAGCCGTCGCGGCCCGGTGCGCAACCCGGCTTCGTCCAGGAACTCCTCCAGATCGTTGCGCATCTCTTCGGTCGACTGGTAACGGTCGCCGGGCCGCTTCTCCAGCGCCTTCATCACGACCAGCTCCAGCGCGGGCGGATAGTTACGCCTGACCGAGGTCGGGGGCGCGATCTTCTCCTCGACGATGCGCCGCATGACTTCGTTCGCCGGCCCGCGCCACAGGCGCTGCCTCAGCGTGATCTCATACAGGATGATCCCCAGCGAGAAGATGTCCGACCGATAGTCGGCGCTCTCGCCCGCGACCTGCTCGGGCGACATGTATGACGCCTTGCCGGGGCGCATGGCCCACTCTTCGCGGATCTGATCTTGGATGCGCGCGATCCCGAAGTCGACGATCTTGGTCTGGCCTTCATAGCTGACCAGGATGTTCGACGGCGAGATGTCCCGGTGTACGATCCGGAACGGCGCGCCCTCCTCGTCGAAGCGTCCGTGGGCGTAGGCCAGGCCAGCGGCGGTCTGGCTCACGATGTGCACCCCATGCTCCAGCGGCAGGTAATTTCCCACCGCGACCCCGCGGCGAATGATGTCGGTCAGGGTTTCCCCGTGGATGTGCTCCATGGCGATGAACTTGACGCCGTCGTCCTCGGCCACGTCGTAGACGTGCACGATGCTGGGATGGTTCAGCTTCGCGGCCAGCCGCGCCTCGTCCAGGAACATCTCGACGACGCGGGGATTGTCGGCGTACCGACCCTGCAAGAGCTTGAGCACCAGCTGCTTCTCGAATCCGCCCACCGCCTGCTGCCGGGCGACATAGAGCTCGGCCATTCCGCCCGAGGCGAGGTGCTTGACCACGGTGTAGCGTCCAACGCGGCGCCCGACCATCTCCGCGTGGTTGATGCTGCCCTGCATACGGGGTTCATCTTAGATCGAAAGATCACGGGCCGAGTCGCCAACTAATGGTGCCGAGTCGATTCGTGGAGTAGCGTCATCGCAAGCATGGTCGTCCTCCTGCCCCTGCTCGCCTTGCTGTCCCTCTCCCTGGCGATGCCCGGCTGCGCGCACGACGCGGGCCAGCCCGCGCGCGAAGTCAACGCCTCGGGAAGCGCGCGGCCGAGCTCTTCCTTTCCCTTGTCCTCCTCTGGCGGCGGGCCGTCGCTCTTCTCCCATCCCTGGAGCTGGACCGACGAGCACGGCCAGGCGGTGACGCTGGCGCGCTGGCGCGGCCAGCCGCTGGTGGTCACCGCCATGTTCACGCAATGCAAGGCCACCTGCCCGCGCACCCTGGCCAAGCTGCGCCGGGTACAAGACGACTTTCACCGGGCCGGGCGCACCGCCGAATTCGTGCTGGTGACCCTGGACCCCGACAACGACACGCCGCAGGCACTGTTGCGCTTCAAGTCATCCGCCGGCCTTCCAGATTCCTGGCATCTGCTGTCCGGCAGCCTGACCGACACGCGCAACCTGCGCGACCTGCTGGGCATCCACGTCATCGACGACGGCCCGCACCTGCTTCACGATGGACGCATCGTGGTCTTCGATGGCGACGGCCGCCCGGCGCGCGCGTTCGAGGGCTACGCGCTGGACAGCGAAGTGCGCCTTTGAAAAAATGGCCTCTGACCTCTGGCCTCTGGCCTCTGAGATGGGATCCCCGACGAGTGTCTTTTTCCTGAAGCCAGTAGCCCGTGGCCCGGAGCCCGCTCTCAGAATCCCCACGACCAGTTGAGCAGTCCCTGATAGGTGGTGTTCGACGTGTCGTAAGCGTGGACCTGCCGGTACTCGGCCTTGATCGCGGTCCAGTCGCTGAGGTCGAATCGCACGCCCCCGATCCCGCTGATGGTGTCGAAGGAGGCCGAGTCCATGGTGGTGAAGAACGGGTCGGCGCCGCCGCTGGAAGCGATGCGTTCGACCTCGACGTAGGGGGTGACGCGTCCAAGGGTGTAGCCGGCCAGCGCGAAGCCGCCATAGGTCGTCCATTGCTGCCCGCTCGAGGTGTGCACCACCAGATAGCCCTCGCTGATGAGCAACAGCGGGACATTGACGTAGGCGACGTGGGCGGAACCGATGGTCTCGTTGATCGAGCCCCGGGACGGCAGCATGGGATCGTCGGGAACCAAGGGCGGGATGCGGTCATAAATCGCGGCCAGCCCGATGCGCAGCTCGGGCTGCCCGATGCCGACCAGCTCGACCGAGGCGTGGAAGGCCTTCATGGCCTGGTAATCGTGCGCGTTGCGGACGTCGTCGACGATCTTGCCACGCCCGTTACCGAAGGTGGCCATCAGGTTCAGCGTCGCCGCGCCCACGGGCAGGCGGGCGCCGACGCCGGCCCCCACCCAGTGCACCGGGAGGATGCCGCTGTCGTCCTCGAAGGCCACCCAGCGCGGCCGCGCGATGGTCGGCTGCAACCAGCGGCCGTGGTGATAGGCGTTGTTCCAGTAGCCGATGCCGGTGTGCGTGCGTCCGGCCTCCACGAAGAACCGCGAGCTCTGCCAGCGGACGTTGAAGCGCTCGACGTCGACGGTCACGCCTTCGTCCCCGGGCTCGAGCGCGATCTCGGTGGTCGCGATGATGCTGTTGCTCAGCTCGCCCCGGATCAGCAGGTCTTGCGCGCCCAGCCCGAACCCGAAAGGTTGATCCGCCACCGGCTTGGTGGCGCTGAGCGAGATGTCTCCGAAGAAGTTGAGCGTGTAGCGCCAGCGCACGTTGTGGATGTTCAGCTCCTCGAGCGCGGCCCCCGACACGTCTTCCATGGTGCGCGCGCGGCCGGTATAGCGAGTCGACGCCTCGGGCGCGGGTGCCGGCGGCGGCGGCGGCGCCGGCGCCGCCGCCGGCACGGGCGCGGGCGCGGGCGAACTGGCCGGAGAATGGTCGCGGCCAAAGGTCATCTCGCCCGGCGGCTCGGGCTCCGGTGCCGGGGCGCCGGGCGTCGCCGACGCGTCGGGCTGGGCGATGGCCGGCGGGGGCGCCGGCGGAGGAGACTCGGGATCGGCCGGCGCCTGGGCGTGCGCCGCTCTCGCCAGTGCGCAGACAGACAGATACACGTACACGAACATCGGGACGAGCTTGGTCGTCGTCGTCAAGAGAACCTCCCGGGGATTAGGCGAGCGAGCCTTCACTCGAACGAGAAGGAATAGGTGACCGTTCCCTTCACGCCACCGGCAGGGGCAGGGAACGTCCAGCTCTGAAAAGCCGCGACCACGCAGGTCTGCAAGCGCCCGCCCCCTTCCATCACCGCCGTCGGGGTCACCGACGTGACCCGCCCGCTGGGCGCGAGCGCGGCGCGCACCGTGAGCCGACCGTGCAGATCGGCGCGCTCCATCAACGCCCGGTCGAAGCAGCCCTGGACCTCGGCGGCGTGGGCGCGCACGACGGCGTTCACCGCCTTGACATCGACGAATCCCGGCGCGGGTCCCGCGGGCGACGGCCGTTGCGCCGCCACCAGGGAAGGCGACGTCGGCGCGGGCGGGGGCGGCGGCGCGGGCCGCGTCACGACCGGCTCGGCGGCCGGCGGCGACTCGGGCGCGGATGCCACCGGCGCGGGCGCTGGCGTGGGCGCCAGCGTCGGAGCCGGCGCGGAGGCATGCGCGGAGCTCTCGACCGGCGTGGTCTGGCGGCGCTGGCGGCGGTTGCGTGCTCGGTCGTTGGCGGTGGTGGCGACGCGCGAGGTGATCGCCGCTCGGCTCGATGGCGGCGGCGTGGCGAGCGGCTCGGCCGCCACCTTCATGGTCGGCGGCGGCGGCGGCCCTTCGGCGGGCGCCGCTGGGGGCGGTGGGCTCGGTTCGCCCGGCGCCGCCCTGACGGGCTCAGGCGCCGGGCGCGCCGGCTCGACGGGGGTCTCTTCCGGCGTCACGACCGCGACGACGGTATCCGGCCGCCTCGATCGCCCGACCAGGAACACCGTGGTGATCGCGGCCAGAGTGATCAGCGCCGCCGCCAGCGCCAGCCTGGCGTTGGACGGCCCGCGCGGCGCCAGCACCATCTCGGCCGGCGCCGTGCCCGGGCCGTGGGTCCGCCTCATGCCCGACGGGTAGACCGACCGCGAACCCGAGGAGCCATCGCGCGCGGACAGCAGCGGCGGCACCATCGCGGCGCCGCCGATCTCGATGCTGGGACCGCCCGGTTGCGAGTCGGCGCCGACCAGCGGCAGCGGCGCGGAATCACCGTCGCCGGCCAGCCGCGGCTGGATGATGCCCTCGTCGGAAAGCGCGGCCTTGATCGGGAACAGCTCGCGCAAATAGAGCGACATCCGGCGCGCGCCGGTGCGGTAACCGACCGCGGCGATGAACTCCTCCAGATCGTGGCGCATCTCCTCGGCCGCCTGGTAGCGATCGTCGGGGCGCTTTTCCAGCGCTTTCATCACGATGGCCTCCAGCGCCGCCGGATAGTCCTGGCGTATGGTGGTCGGCGGCGCGATCGCCTCGCCGACGATGCGCTTCATCACATCTTCGGGGGCGCCGCGCCACAGGCGGCGCGCCAGGGTGATCTCGTAGAGAATGATGCCGAGCGAGAAGATATCCGAGCGGTAGTCGACGGCCTCGCCGTTGATCTGCTCGGGCGACATGTACGAGGCCTTTCCAGGGTGCATGCCCGACTCCTCGCGGATCTGGTCCTGCACGCGCGCGATCCCGAAGTCGATGATCTTGGTCTGGCCTTCGTAGCTGACCATGATGTTCGACGGGGACACGTCCCGGTGCACGATGCGCAATAGCCCCCCCGAGGCGTCGTGGCGCCGGTGCGCGTAGTCGAGCCCGGCCGCCACCTGACTGACGACATGCACCGCGTGCTCGATCGGCAGGAAGCTCCCGACCTCGACGCCGCGCTTGAGGATGTCGGTCAGCGTCTCGCCGTGGATGTACTCCATCGCGATGAACCTGTTGCCAGCCTCCTCGGCGACGTCATAGACGTGGACGATGTTGGGGTGATTGAGCTTGGCGGCCAGCCGCGCTTCGTCCAGGAACATGCCGACCACCCGCGTATGCTGGGCGTAGCGGGCTTGCAGCACCTTGATGACCAGATTCTTCTCGAAGCCGCCCACCGCTTCCTGGCGAGCGACGTAGAGCTCGGACATGCCCCCAGTAGCCAGATGGCTGACCACCTGGTAGCGCCCGAGCTGTCGACCGAGGACGAGGACGTGCTCCCGGTTTTCCGTGCGCTCCATTGCGACGAGCATCCTAGCCCATTTTCGACGCTGGTTGACCTATCCGAACGCCACGGGTAGGAATTGACGGGCCGCATGATCGCCCCATTGCCGCACGACGCTTCGGTCAACGGTCACCTGGTAGACGGAATATTTCGCTACATCGGCGTTACTACCACGGCCTGTTTCCTGGTCATGGCCGTGGTGTTGTTTGCCGCGGTGGCCTTTCACCGCGACCGCGGTGGCCGCCGGCAGGCGCGTTATACCCACGGCAACGGCCGCGCCGCCGGGGTCATGTCGGTGCTGGTCGCGGCGGCGATCTTCTTCGGGATCGACGCGGTCGCGCTGCGTCGGTCGGCGAGCGATCTGCGCGATCATTTCTGGCGCTTCCCCGACCGCGATCCGTCTGCCCTGCGCGTCGAGGTCACCGCCCAGCAGTGGGCCTGGACCGTCCGCTACGCCGGCGCCGACGGGCGTTTCGACACCGCCGATGACATCGTGACCCTCAACGAGCTGCACGTGCCGGTGGCGACGCCGATCTACCTCAAGCTGCGGTCCAAGGACGTGGTGCACTCTTTCTACCTGCCCAACTTTCGCACCAAGATCGATGCCGTCCCCGGCAGCACCACCCGGCTCTGGTTCGAGGCGCGCGAAACGGGACTGTACGAAGTTGGCTGCGCCCAACACTGCGGCGTCAGTCACTACAAGATGCGGGGGTTGCTCACCGTGACCAGCGCGGGCGAGTTCCGTCGCTGGGCAGAGCGCGCCGCCGCCGACAGCGCCCTGCGGCGCGACAACGGCCCCCCGGCCGAGCCGGCGGGCGCCGACGGCTGGGACTGGGAAAGCTGATGCCCGAGCGGCAGGTCGAGGGCGGACCGGAGGGCGCGTGGCCCCGTGACGAGGCCTCCGAATCAGACGCGCCCATGACTCGGGCGACGCCGCCCGGGTTCTGGCGGCGCTACGTCTTCTCGACCGACCACAAGGTGATCGCGCGGCAGTTCTTGTTCCTGGGACTGGTCTTTCTCGCCGTGGGCGGCTTTCTGGCCATGCTGATTCGCTGGCAGCTCGCCAATCCGGGCGTGCCCTTCCCGCTGGTGGGCAAGCTGATCTACGGAGCCTCGGGCGGCCTGATCTCGCCGGCGGCTTACACCGCTCTTTTCACCATGCACGGCACGATCATGATCTTCTTCGCCATCACGCCCATCCTCATCGGGGGCTTTGGCAACTTCTGCATTCCGCTGCTGATCGGCGCGCGCGACATGGTGTTCCCGACGCTGAACATGCTGTCGTTCTGGGCCATGTTCCTGGCAACCGCGGTGCTGACCGCATCTTTCTTCGTGCCGCTGGGCGCGCCGCAAGCCGGCTGGACCGGTTACCCGACGCTGTCGACGGCGATCGGCACGCCCGGCCCGGGGCAGACGATGTGGACGGTGGCCGTGTACTTCAACGGCGCGTCATCGATCATGGGCGCGGTCAACTACATCACCACCGTGATCCGCCTGCGCGCGCCCGGCATGGGCTACTTCAAGATGCCGCTCACCGTGTGGGGCTTCTGGCTGACCTCGATGCTCAACGCGCTGTTCGTTCCGGTGCTGGCGGCCGGCATGGTGCTGCTGTTCTTCGATCGGGTCTTCGGCACCAAGTTTTTCATCGCGGGCGCGGCCGTCAAGGGCGGCGGCGATCCGATCCTGTACCAGCACCTGTTCTGGCTGTTCGGTCACCCCGAGGTCTACATCTTGATCCTGCCGGCCTGGGGCATCGTCTCCGATCTGCTGTCTTTCTTTGCGCGCAAGCCGGCGTTCGGCTACCGGGTGACCGTGTGGTCGATGATCGCCATCGTCGTGCTTTCGGCCCTGGTCTACGGTCACCACATGTTCGTCACCGGCATGAGTCCGATGCTCGGCGAGAGCTTCATGCTGCTCACCATGATCATCTCGGTGCCGGCGGTGTTGATGTTCTTCAACTGGCTGGGGACGATCTGGCGCGGCGCCATGCGCACCAGGACCCCGATGCTGTTCGCGCTCGGGTTGGTCTTCACCTTCGGGATCGGAGGTCTGACCGGGTTGTTCCTGGCCGACATCACCGCCGACATGTACCTGCACGACACCTACTTCGTCGTGGGACACTTCCACCTCATCATGGCGGCGGCGGTGCTGCTGGCGTCGTTCGCCGCCATCCACTACTGGTTCCCCAAGATGTTCGGGCGGATGATGAACGAGCCGCTCGGCAAGCTGCATTTCTGGTTGACCATCATCTCGCTCAATCTGGTGTTTTGCGGGCAGCTGCTGATCGGATACGCGGGCATGCAGCGGCGCCTCTATGACCCGTCGGTCTACGACTTCCTCAAGCCGTTGCTATGGCTGAACCGGGGCATCTCACATGCGGCGTTCGTGCTGGGCGCAGCGCAGCTGCTGTTCGTGATCAACTTTTTCTGGAGCCTGGCGCGCGGCCGCCGCGCCGACAACAACCCCTGGCAGGTCGGCACGCTCGAATGGACCGTGCCCTCGCCGCCGCCACATCACAACTTCGACCGCTTGCCGGTCGTGCGCCAGGGACCACACGAGCTCGGCAATCCGCGCGTGCGAGACGCGCTCGGCCGCGACTGGATCGCCCAGGACGAGGACCTGCCATGAGGTCGCTCGCCCCGGCGGAGGTGGAGGGGGTTGTGGTGGATGATCGCGGCGCTGCCGCACGCGAGATCGACTCGCTGGTCGGGATGGCGATCTTCCTGGCGGCCTGGGCGATGCTGTTCGCGGCGCTGTTTCTGGCCTACGGCGTGGTGCGGGTGCAGGCGGCGGAGTGGCCGCCTTTCGGGGCGCCGCGCTTGCCGCGCGCCGCGCCCGCGCTCAACACGCTGCTGCTGGTCGCGGCGGGGCTGACCCTGCGCCGCGGTCTGGCGCGCGCGCGCCGCCGCCACGACGCGCGCGTGCCGCGACCGGCGCTGCTGGCCAGCATCCTGCTCGGCCTCGCGTTCCTGGGCGCGCAGATCGCGCTCGGGCAGGTGATGCGCGCGCGCGGGCTTTTGCCGAGCTCGGGCGTCTACGGATCGGTCTTCTTCGCGCTGACCGGATTTCACGCGCTGCACGTGCTGGGCGGGCTGTGCGCGCTGGCCTGGCTGGCCCTGCGGGATCGGCGCGGCCCGCGGCCGGGGCCGGGCGCCGAACCGCTGCGCGCGGCCCGCCTGGTGGCGCTGTACTGGGACTTCATGGCGGTGGTCTGGCTGCTCATGTACCTGGCGATCTTCTGGCTGTGAGCACGCGCGCCAACAGATCGCCCTCGCGCGGGAGTGGCGGCGCGGGCAGCGGCGGCGCCGGCGCGGCCATCGTTCCGTTGGCGCGGGCGTTGGTGCTGATGCTGGCGCTGACGCTGGCAGCGGCGCTGGGCGCGGGGTGCCGATGGCGCGGCGGCGATATGCCCCTGCCGGCCGGTCCCCTGCTGCTGGGCGGCAGGGTGGTCTCGGCTTCGCGCCTGCGCCACGGCGCCGAGGTCTATACCCACTACTGCCGGCCTTGCCACGGCGCCAGCGGCGGCGGCGATGGCGCGGCGGCGCCCGGCATGCGCCCGCCGCCGCGCGATCTGCGGCGCGGCATCTACAAGTTCGCCGCCGTCGCCGCCGGCCAGCTGCCCAACGACGACGACTTCATCCGTATCATCCGCGGCGGGCTGCACGGTACGGCGATGCTGTCGTGGGATGTTCCCCCGGCCGAGCTCGACGATCTGATCCAGTACACAAAGGCGTTCTCCCCGCGCTGGCAGACCGAGAAACCGGGCGAGCCGATCACCCCCGCGCCCGATCCCTGGAGGAGTGGCGACGGCGGTGGTGGTGGCGATGGCGACGGCGGCGGCGGCGATGGCGACGGCGGCGGCGGGGCGCTCGATGCGCAGGGGGCGATCGCGCGCGGCCGCCGCGTCTACCACGGCCTGGCCCAGTGCGCGGTCGCATGCCACCCCGCCTATGCGCCGCGCGCCGAGATCTACGCCTGGACCAAGGAGCTGACCCGCATGGAGGTGCGCGAGTTCCGCGCCGATCTCTACGCGCCGGTGGCCAAGGACAGTGACTTTGGCTTCAAGATCCTGCCGCCCGACTTCACCTTTACCCCGCTGCGCTCGGGCGCTGGCCTCGCCGACATCTATCGCAGCATCGCGGCCGGCATAGGCGGCACCGCGATGCCGACCTGGAAGAACGTGCTACCCGAGGCCGATATCTGGGCGCTGGCCCACTACGTAAGTTCCCTGGCGGCGCTGCGTGGCACCACCGGCGCGGACGATCTGCAGCGGCAGCTGATCGATCAGCCGGCCTGGACGCCGCCACCGCTCGACGCGGGCGCGGCCGACGGCGACGCGGGCGCCGGTGGGGACGCCAGCGCGACGGACGAGGCGCGCCGGTAGGCGAGCCGCCGCACGACCAGGACAAACGCCGCGGCGAGCGCGAACGGAACCAGCAGGAACAGCGCGAGCAGCTTCAGCGTGGGGGTGAGGGTGCTCTGCTGGGCGAGGCAATTGGGGCAAAGGGCCCAGGCCGCCGGCGTCGATGGTAGAGCCAGCCCCAGCAGCAGGCCGGCGGCCGACGCCGATACGGCGCGCGCGCGGCGAAGCCCCGGCGCACGCGCGCGCACCCGTGCGGTCATCGCGCTCCCACCAGGCGGTAGACCGCGTCCAGCATCAGCACCACCGCGAACAACGGCGCCAGCGCGATCGGCACGGCGGCGATGAACCGCAGCGTCGCCGACTCGACGCGCAGGCGCATGAAGAACAGCAGCACCGCGCCGCCCTTGGCCATGGCCAGGCCGGCCAGCGCCATGATGCGCAGCGCGCGCTCGACGTCCAGGTGCACCAGGCTGATCTCCATCGCGGTGAAGCTCACCAGCACCAGGTAAACCACCACGTCGGCCCAGCTCTGGCGCGCCCCACCCATGGTCCGTCGGCCTTCCCCTTCAGCGCGCCGGCAGGAGGTAGAGGAAGGTGAAGATCGGGACCCAGGCAAAGTCGACGAAGTGCCAGAACAGCGCCGCCGTCTCCAGCGTCGAGGCGCGGAGCGGGGCGCGCCGCCCGCGCGCCGCCAGGCCGATCAAGATCAACAAACCCACCAGCACGTGCAGCCCGTGGAAACCAGTGATGGCGTAGAACGTCGACGCGTGGAGATCGGTGGACAGGCCCATGCGCGGCGCCTCTCCGAGCAGCCGCCGGTACTCGAACGCCTGCCCGCCCAGGAAGGCCACCCCGCACAGCACCGACAGCGCCAACCAGCCGCGCGCCGCCGATGCGCGCCCGACACGCGCCGCCGCCAGCGCCAGCAGCACCGTCAGGCTCGAGGTCAAGAGCGCCAGGGTCATGGCCGCCGCCAGCGGGACCGCCAACCGTTCGGCCGGGTCGGGCCAGCTCACGGCGCGCGCGCGCAGCACGCCGTACGCCGCCCACAGCCCCCCGAACCCCATCGCGTCGGTGGCCAGAAAGATCCACATGCCGACCTTGCCGGCGCCGCTGGCGGCCCCGTCGCGCGGTTCGGCGGCGGCGACGCCGAGCTTGCCCAGCAGCGAACCCGCCGAATCCGAGGCCGAGGCGCCCATGTCTCGCGCTACCCATACCACATCGCGCCAGCCGCCAGGCGCCAGAGACCTCGCGCCGGCGCTCGCGCGTTTCCCCCGACTGCGCGTGACCAGCCCCACGCTCCGGTCTCAGAAATTTGCCACCGTCCGGTCGGTGCGACGCCGAAATTCTGAGACAGAACAGCAGGCTGCTGGGACCTGCGACGCAATATTCCCCAGCAATATCAGCAGACACATCGTCGCTCGGCCGCTGGTATGCTGGTTGCCAGCTAGCAGGATCGGACGGCCCGGCATGGCGTCAGGAGGGGACGATGATGAGTATCAGCAAGATCGGGATCTCGGCGGCGATATGCCTGGGGATGCTGGAGGCGACGTCGCGCGACGCGCAGGCCTGCGGCGGCTTCTTTTGCAGTCAGGTGCCGGTCGACCAGACCGGCGAGCAGATCATCTTCTCGGTCGCTCCCAATCACGTCACCGCCCACATCCAGATCAACTATTCGGGCTCGGCCAGCGACTTTGCCTGGGTGGTGCCCGTGCAGGCCAAGCCCGAGATCACCCTCGGCTCGCGCGCGGTGTTCCAGGCGGTCAGCGGGCTGACCCAGCCGCAGTTTCGCATCGACTGGACCGGCGACGGCGGCTTCTGCGGCGGGTCCGTGTATGACCGCGCGACGGCCGGCGGGCTGCCGCCGCCCAGCGCTGGCGGGGTCACCGTGCTCGACTCCAGCGAGGTCGGCCCCTATCAGACCGTCACGCTCGAGTCGCACGACAGCCAGCAGCTGCTCGATTGGCTGAATGACAATGGGTTCGCCCAGCCAGTGGAAGCGCTGCCGCTCATCGATCACTACGTCCGGCTCAACATGCTGTTCGTCGCCCTGCACCTCAAGCAGAACGCGACGGTGGGCGAGATTCAACCGGTGGTCCTGGACATGGCCGCGCAGGATCCCTGCGTGCCCTTGATCCTGACCCAGATCGCCGCGCAGCCCGACATGCCGGTTCAGGTCTACGTGCTGGGCGCCGCGCGCGCCGTGCCCGACAACTGGTTCAACGTGGTGCCCAACCTGGCGCGCATCAACTGGTTGAACTTCGGGTCGAACTACCGGCAGGTCGTGACCGACGCCATCAACCAGGCCGCGGGACACGGATTCGTCACCGAGTTCGCCGGTTCGTCGGCCTTGATGAAAGACGTCATCTGGAAACCCGGGCGCTACGACACCGCCGCGCTGCGGACCATCACCAGTCCGGCGGCCCTGGTGCAGGCGCTGCTCAGCGCGGGTTTTCCGCGCGACGCCACCATGCAGGCCTTGCTGCGCAAGTGGATCCCCATGCCGGCCGCGGTGAGCGCCCGCGGGGTCACCGAGCAGCAGTTCTACAACAACCTCTCGGCCTACCAGGCCGACCTGGACGCGGCCGGCTTCGTGCTGGACGCAGCCGGCCTCGCCGACGAGCTGGACGAGCGAGTGGTCGTGCCGCTCCAGCACGCGCAAGCGATGTTCGATACCCAGCCCTACCTCACGCGCATGCTGTCGACGGTGTCACCCGCCGAGATGACCCGCGATCCGCTCTTTGTGTTCAACCCCGGCCTGCCTGACGTGTCCAACGTCCACGTGGCCAAGGCCTTTGGCATGTGCCAGACCGACGGCACGATTGCCAACCTCATGCTGCAGCTCGAGGACGGGCAGGTGCTGGGGTTCGACGGCAACATCCGTCTGTACGGCAACACGACCTGGCCCTTCAGCGCGGGGCAGTCCGCCCGGCGCGTCGAGCTGATCGGTCCGACGGGACCACCGGTCACCGTGCAGCCGGGCGACATCGTCGCCATCGACCGGGCGCTCGACGCGATGCCGTCCGGCGCGGTGCGGGGCATGGTCCCCGCGGCGTCGACCTCCACGGCCGACGGCTGCGGGTGTGCGCTCGGCCGGGGACATCGCGGCCTGGCGGCAACGTGGCTGGGCCTGGCGGCGGCGCTGATCGCGGTCGCGGCACGGCGGCGACGTCCCCGCTCGTAGCGTCACTGCCCGTCACCCGACGGACTTGTTCTCCTATCCGGTCAGCAGCGCGGCGACCCGTTCGCCTCGATCCGACCCCGCCCAGACCAGACACGGGCCGTCGACCCGCCCGCGCGCCAGGTCCAGCGCCGCCAGCCCCAGCATCAACGGACCAAGCGCCGCGCCCGCGTCGCCGCAGCAGTCGGCAGGGTGCTCGATCCGGATCGGATCGAGCAGGCGATCGGCGCAGCGGATCTGCGCGACGCCCAGCTCCTTGCCCCAGTAGCTCTCGCCGTTGAGCCCGGCGTAGATGCAAGCCACCCTGGCGGACGGATCCGCCTCGGCGCCGGCGCCCGCGTCCAGCGCCGCGCGAACGGCAGCGGCCAGACCGTCGCCACGGTGGGGCTCCGAGCTGTAGAGATGGCCGGCTTCGTGTCCGCGACCGACGCCCGCGACGCGAGCCAGGGGCGCGCTGCCGTGGCCGCGACCGCGACGCGCCGGCGCCAGCAGCAAGAACGCCGCGCCCTCACCGGCAACGAATCCGTCCGACGGCTCGCCGCTGCGGCGCAGCCGGCCCTCGCCGTCCAGCGCTGCCAGCAACCGCAGGTCGAGGTAGCTGTCGACCGCGCCGACCAGCACCGCCGGCGCGCGCCCGCGGTCGAGCAGTCCCATCGCGTCGTCCAGCGCCACCAGCCCAGCGGCGCGCCCCAGCGGGTAGGCCGCGCTGCACGACAGGTCGAAGGCCAGCCCGCTCTGCGTCGCCAGCATCTCGATCATCTCAGACCCGATCGGGTGGCGCGCCTCTCCGCGCGGCTCCGGTAACCCCAGCAGCAAGGGAACCGGGTCGTGCGGCGTCGACGCCAGCGCCTCGCGCAGCGCCACCGCGCCCAGCCGCGCCAACCGCTGCTGGCGCATCGAGATCTCCCGATCCTCCAGCTGATCCACCAGCGCTGGCAGCCGCTCGAGATCGACCAGCCCCATCACCAGCGGCTCCCCGAACCGATCCGCCACGTACGACTCCGCGAGCCGGGCGATGCCGGCCCGCACCGAAGCCGCGGTCTGCGCCGCCGACGCCCCCACCGGCGTCACCATCCCCACCGCCAGGATCTCTGCCGCTCCATGCCGCCCCATCGCGCCTCCCCTGCATCGCGCCGGCGGGACTTCAACCGACGACCTCATCCCACCGTGTTCTTCTTGTTGTGAAACAGCGAATCCCCCAGGCGACAGACGTTCATGCCCTCGTACTTCACGTCGAAGGAGTAGGTGAGGAACTCGGCCTCGCCCTTCACGGTCCCGCTGATGACACCGCCCGCGCTGCCGGCTTCGTCGCCGCTGGTCACTCGATACTTCGCCCCCTTGACCATGGGCATGCTGCCGTCGACCTTCACCGTGGCTGGCCCCGCCGCGGTGTCGGCTGACTTGCCGATGTTGGGATAGGGGATCGGGACCGGACCACCCGGCGTCGGCGTCTGGCAGACATCTGGAAAGACCGTGCTGAGGCCGCCGCTGGTCTCGTGGACCACGCCGCGCCCGTTCACGAACACCGTCGAGGGCATGATTCGCTCCTTCTCAATCGAGGATCGCCGAGGTATCGGCGCGGCGCGCGCCGGGTTGCCAATCGACGGCCGACAATCGACGGCGCTGTTCGGCCAGGAAGGCGCCGGTCTCGACCTGGACCCGCCCCTGGGTTCGCACCGCCAGCTCGAAGGCCAGCGGGCGCCGGCGGCGCATCGGTCCATGCAGCAGGGCGTCGCCCAGGCAACCGAGGGTGATCGGCCGGCCTCCCAGGTAGCGCACGCCGGCTTCGAAACGCGGTCGCTGGCGGTTCCACCAGCGGATCACGCCCGCCACGTCGGCCAGCGGCAGCGCCCCCTCGGCGTCGAGCACAACGTCCTTCTCCCCGGCCGGCTGGTCTTCGGGCTCGGGCGGCGGGGCGACGGCCAGGTCGGCCTCGCGCAGATCGAGGCCGGTGATGGCCGAGAAGGCCTCCGCGGCCAGCCGCGGCTGCTGATCCTGCGCCAGCAGATCGAGACAGGCGTCGGCCCCGGCGCGACGCCCGCCGAACCCCAGCGCCCAGATCGCCTCGCGCTGCCAGCGCGGATCGCCCAGCATCGCGGTCAACCGATCATGATCGCGCTCCGTGCCCAGGATCGCCACCGCCAGCAGGGCCTGGCCGCGCCCGGCGCCGGCAGCCTCGGCTTGATCTCGACACAGCGCCCAGGCCACACGCTCGCCCAGAATCAAACCGGTCTCGATGGCCCGGCGCCGCGCGGCCGGGTCGCTCAGCGCCAGCGCCTGCGGCAACCAACCGGCGCTGGAAGAAGGCGGGACGTGGCGCAAGAGCCGCGCCGCCCCACGCTGCAGGCCAGGGTGCGCCGAAGGCGACAGCCACTGCGCGTCTGGCGCGCCGAAGGGCAGCCCGCGGAAGGCGCGCGCCTCGAGGAAGGCGGCTTGGACCTCCGGGTCGGCCCCGGCCATCTCCTGGCCCAGGGCGACCCAGAGATCCCCGGTGGACGCCAGTTCCAACCCCCGGCGCAGCGCTTCCAGCGATCGGCCGCGCGCCTCCCGAAAGGCCGCGCAGAACTGGTCCCGACCCGCCGCCGTGCCGCCCGCCAGCAGCGCGTGCGCCGCGACCGCCACCGCCGGCCACTCGTCGGAAGCCAGGGCGGGCGCCAGGAGTCGCCCCGCGATGTCCGCGCCGGGGACGGTGAGACCTTCGATCGCGCCCCGCAGGCGCTCCTCGATCGCGGCCTCGACCTCGACCGGCGTTCGGTCCGGCGCCACCAGCGCGGCCTCGCGCATCTCCCACAGGAAGGACGCTTCGCCGAGACTCTCCTCCACCAGATCCCAGAAGACTGCGGCAGCCGTCGCGCTCATGACCTGGTATCGGTCGGCCGCGCCGCCGGTTGCGTGATCCCGCACCCCATTCACTGGCCCAGGGGAGCACGGGCCAGCAAAGACAGTTGCCACGCCGCCTGATTCGTCGACAATCAGCCACATGTCCGAGTCTTCGCCGACTCCCGGCAGGGCGAACCTCCGGCGATCGCGGTTGTCGGTCGCCGGATTGGCCTGGTGGTTGGGTTCGGTGGCCATGTCGAGCGCGTGCGCCACCAGCCCCGGTGAGCGGGCTTTCCAGGATGGGCGGTACCTGCAGGCTGCCGAGGCCTTCGAGGCCGAGCTCGCGCGCGCGCCTGGCGACCGAGTCCTGCGCGATCGGCTGGAGACGGCGCGGGTGCGCGCCATCGACGCCGACCTGCAGCGGGCCGAGGAGCTACGCGACGCCGGCCAGGGTCAAGCTGCCGTCGTGCTGGTGGGGCGCACCCTGCTGCGCGCCGAGGAGTGGGACGTCTCTCTGCCGCCCGACGGCGAACGGCGCAAGGCGGCCGCCATCGAAGCCACCGATCGCTTCGTGCGCGAACAAGTGAAGCGGCTCATCAGCGAACAGAGCCCCCTCGCCGCCCGCTCGCAGCTGGATCGCTACCGGCCCATCCTGACCTCGAAACCACTGCGCCTCACGATCACGGTGGCCGACCAGGCGATCCGGGAGGGTGGCCGCGCCCGCTGCGCCGAGCTGGTCGGCGAAGCAACCGAGCAAGAATCGCCCTACTGGCACTGGGTGCTGGGACGATACTGCGCAGCGCTCGGCTCGCCGCAGCCCAGGGCCGCGCCGCTGCCCGGTTTGTTCAAGGGCTTGCGGGTCGACATTCACACCAAGGACAGCGCGGGCACCGAGCGATCCATCCTGGAAAAGTGGCTGGCGGAGTGGTTCAGGCGCAGCGTCTGGTACGCCGACGACGCGAACGAGCTGCTGGCCACCCGCGTCGACAATGACTTCGACGCCAGCCTCGAAAAACGGCCCGCCACGTTGCACGCGTCGTATCGCAAGCGCTCCACCAGCACGATCGTCGATGAGACCCGCATTGTCGCCCCCACCCGCGCATACACCGTCGAGACCGAGGAGGACTTCGTCTACTCGGCGACCCTGTATATCGCGACCTATCACCTGGACGCCGTGATCACGCTGGACCTCGGCGGTGGATCGGCTCCGTTCGTGGCCCACCTCAAGGCCGACGACTCGAAGCGCGCCTACGATCACGACGTGAGCTTCCCACCGGCCAACATCTACCCCCAGCGTCCGCACTTGTTGTCGGCCGCGGACTGGTTGACGAAGCACCTGGAGCACGAGGTCAGACCACTGTCCAGGCGGCTCAGCGAGCGCTGGATCCGAAGCTATTGCGGCGTCACCGGCCGTACCCTGGAAGGCGCCAGCCGCTGCCTGTTCGCCGGCCAGCCGTCGACCGAAGCGGCGGCCGTGATCCAGAAAAAGCTCGGCAAGGACGGCGCGCCGGCGCTGGCCCTGTTCGGCAGCTCCGCCGCGTCGGAAGACGATGCATCATCGACGCGTGACGACGAACCCAGTGCCGGCAGCGCGCCGGGGACCCTGCCGAACGCGGGACCGAAGGGCAAGACCAACGAAAAGCTTGGGCCAAAAATCGAGACCGTTCCCCCGCCGAGCGCCGACACCATCTGACCAGGCGCCCACGACCATGCCCATCGCCACGCCGGGCCTCAGGGAATGATCCTCACGCAGTTCGTCGAGCAGAGCTGTCCCGACGAACCATTCACGCCCGTGCCCAGGTCGCAGCCCTCGCCGGGGTCGACGATTCCGTCGCCGCAGTAGTGCGGCAGCGTGCAGCCGAAGGTGCAGCCACTCGGCCCCAGCGCCGGGTTGCCGTTCTCACGTCCCAGGTCGCAGGCCTCGGCGCCGTTCTTGACGTTGTCGCCGCAGAATGGCCCGAACTTGCACTGGGTCGTGCAGCCGCCGTAGGTCGTGTCGTTGTTCGCGCCGTCACAGCCCGCCGGCGCGGGGGAGGTCCCGTCGCCGCAATCGCACTCCTCGCCGCCCGATTTGACGCCGTCTCCGCAGCGCGGCGCGCACTCGGTGATGTTGGTCGTGAACCCGCTCAACGTGAGCTGAAAGTTCGATTCGGTGGGGTGGCCGTCGCGGCTGAAGACCGCGATCTCGTAGGTGCTCCCCTTCACCAGGCCGAGCGGGAGGGTGCGCACGCGGCAGTCGCAGGTACCGCCCGCGCAGGTAGCGTTGAACGCCTGCTTGGTAACGGGGTCGATCGCGCCCACGCCGGTGCAGGGCACCATGTCGCCGACGGCGAGCCCGGGGGGAATCACGGGGCAGATCGTCTGGCCGACCGGGTTCGTGCATGGCAGGTACACCGACCCGCCCTCCTGCGTAGTGGCGGTGCCGGCGTCGTCGACGTGGACCTTGCCGGGCAGCCGCTGGTGAACGCCGCCGAGATCGATGACCAGCACGCCGTTGATGAACACGAACGTGTCGTCGTCCCCGAAGAACTGCAGGTCGAACGGTCCGTTGAACACGAAGAGGTCGCGCGCCTCGACCGTGAACCAGGCGTCGTGGAACCAGCCCTGGATCGTCGTTGCCGGCGGTGTGGGGATCCAGTCGCCCGTGGGGTGTAGGCCGAACCACACGGCGGGATCGACACCGGGGGCGAAACTGGGCGGGAAGATGTATTGTGCGCCGGTGCAGTTGGCGCCCGCGCCGAATTGCGGGGAGCTGTACCAGTAGGGCCAGAGGTTGCACAGCAGCGGTTCGCTCCAGGGCGCCGGCGTGGTGCGCACCGCGCCCGGGCCGGTCATGCTCCCGGTCAGCGTGTAGATGGGAAAGTTGTTGGCCATCGGATCCAGCGGGAAGAAGTTGCCGAACACGCTGTGCGGCGCGCTGGAGTACCGGAACAGGTTCGTCGCTCCTGGTACGGGCGCGAGCTCGAGGAAATTCACCGCGTGCTTGCCGACGGTAGTTCCGTCGCTTTCCCAGGTACCGTCGTTCCACCACTGGCCGAAAGTGGTCCCGCTGGTGACGACGGGCGCCTGCCCTCTGTAGACCGGATGACCGCCCGCGCCCATGACGTAACCAAAGGCGTTGAGCGGCCCATTGGCGACATTGGTGTAGCCGGGGACGTGATTCTCGTTGCCGTTATGGCTGAAGTCCGTGAACTGGCAGTCGCAGGTCGTCGCGGCCGTGCCGCCCCCGTTGCGCGCGGGGTTGAACGTCGGCCGCCCGTTCGCATCGAGGTTGGCTTGCGCCATGTCCCAGCAGCGAGCCGTCGAATCGTTCTGCCTTGCGGGGCCGGCCGAGTTGGGGACGCAGTAGCGCCGGTTGAACGAGAAGGTCGCGGCGTTCATGCCGGTGCCCGTCGTCCCCACCGGTACGATCACGTTGTTGACGGTGACCGGGGTGGCCAGCGTCGCTCCGTAGAAGAAGAAGTCGGGGTGGCCGCCGGCCACGGTCTCGTTCTTGAAGTCGCGATACTTGATCGGCAGCTCCAGGCACTGGCCGCCGAGGTTGTCCGCCTGCAGGCAGTCCTGGGTATCGGCCTTGACCGCCGGCTTGCAGCTGAACCCGCTCTCGACCGTGCAGGTCGACGAGCATCCGTCGCCGTCGACGAGGTTGCCGTCGTCGCAAGCCTCGCCGGCCTCGATGTTCGCGTTGCCGCAGGTCGTGGCGCATGCGTGCGTCGTACCGGAGCCCGCGGTGCCGCGACAGACCGGCTCCTTGGTGCAGGTCCGCGAACAGCCGGTCCCATCGCCGTTGAAGAGACCATTCGGTCCACTGCACCCGGCCGGCAATTGGCTCGGATTCGTTCCGCAGTCACAGGTCTCGCCAGCGCCCACCACGCCATCGCCGCACACAGACTTGACGCACGGCCCTCCATT
Source organism: Polyangia bacterium (assembly GCA_035696125.1). Taxonomy (GTDB): domain Bacteria; phylum Myxococcota_A; class Polyangia; order Fen-1088; family Fen-1088; genus DASRQZ01. Next base: position 1,046 of record DASRQZ010000028.1, on the reverse strand, counting down.
GGGCGGACACGACGACCCCGGCTCGACCAGGCAGGTGCTCGAGCACCCGTCGTCGTTGGTCGTGTTGCCGTCGTCGCACTGCTCGGGCGCGGTGATCTTGCCGTCGCCGCACAGCGGGACGCACTTCTTGCCGGGGACGCGGCATTGCCAGCCCGCCTCGACGGTCTTGCAGTCGGCGGAGCAGCCGTCGTTGCTGGCCTTGTTGCCATCGTCGCAGGCTTCGTCGGAGGTCAGGACGCCGTTGCCGCACACGGCAACGAAGACGCACTTCTCGCCGGGCGTCGGGCACTCCCAGTTGGCTTCTATCTGACAAAGCGGGGTGCAGCCGTCGCCGGGGACGGTGTTGCCGTCGTCGCACAGCTCGGTCGCGTCGAGCCGACTGTTGCCGCAGGTCATCAGGATGGCGTCGGACAACCGGCGGGCGTCGACCATGACGTTGATGCTGCCGCCGTCCTGCCCGCCGACCCCGCCGTTGTTGGCGGGACGCACGCCCGCGCATCCCAGCGTTGCCACGTAGCCAGTCGACACAACGGTCACAAAGAGGCAACGTGCTCGGGACATGTGCTGTTCTCCCTAACTAAATTGCGGGCACCTGAGACGGTCAATGACACCAAACCGAAAGGGAGGGCGCGCGGCGCAGGCGGGGGCGAGCCTGGTTTCGGCCAGATCTAGATGAAGGTGGCACAGCCAGCCGCGGCCACGCAATAATCATTTCGATGGATCAGCCGATTCACAGCGCACGATCGAACGGGAACGGAAGCGGAAGCGCGACCGCCTCCACGCCTGATCCACTCCCAGTTGCCCTTCCGGTCGCCCTGCCCTTGCCCGGAGCGGCGCCCCGAGTGCCAAGCCGGACCGTGCGCTGGGTGACTCACCCGCTGTTCTGGATCGCCGCCGTCGGCCTCCTGTTCGGCGTGCCGCTGGGACGGTCGGTGCTGCGCCGGGCGCCGACTCCTCCCGCGACGCTGGGGTCGGTGCCGGACTTCACGCTCACCGACCAGACCGGCCACCCCTTTGGCACCCAGGACCTGCGCGGCCGGGTCTGG
>DASRQZ010000027.1:0-22958 GCA_035696125.1 Polyangia bacterium | reverse complement strand
CTCGGGCCTCGGGCTTCGGGCCTCGGAACGGACACAGCCTCACGGCGGATTTGGCTCCGCAGACCGAATCGCTCGGCGATGGGGAAACCCGCCGTCGCTCGATAAGCGTCGGGGACGAGGTCGTCTGCCAATACGAACGCCGTAGGCGGTACGGTTCTCTGCTCATGCCCAGACTCATCGGCCGTAGCGTCGCAAGAGTTTCCCCCGCAGTCCAGGTCCGACGCCCCCGAAGTCCGAAGTCCGGAAGTCTGACGCCTGAGGCCGGAGGCCTGAGGCCCGAGGCCCAGGGAGGACCCCTTAACCGAACTGCATTGGGGTTAGCCGTGCCCTACTTCGATCGGCGGCGGCGCTCGCGCTCGTACCAGCGGCTGAAGCTCCAGGCCTCGCCGCGCGCCGCCAGCTGCAACCGCTGCCGCCGTCGGACCGCGCGCCACGGGCGCATCAGACCGAACCACGCCAGCGTGAGGGACTCCGCGGCAAGCTCGGGTACGAAGTCGGCGATGCCGTAGAAGAGCGCGAACAGGACCGTCACCCCCAGGATGACCAGGATCAGCCGCCGGCCGGTCAGGCGCAACACGAAGAACAGGCGGATCTCGCGCTTCGGAAACACCAAGCCCCAGGCGATGGCCAGGCCATTGACCACCGATCCCGCGCCCGCGAACGACCGGGTCGCCAGATCCGTCCACGACAGCGCGATCAGACAGGTCAGCGCGCCCGTGGCGGCGGCCAGACCGAAGAACAGCCCCAGCATTGGCCGCGCCCCCCAGAGCCGGGCCAGATCGCCGGCAAACCAGTACAGCATCAAGCACGAAAAGATCAGCGACACCGGGCTGGTCTCCAGCAGCGCGAAGGTGACCAGGCGCCAGACCTGTCCGCGCCAGACCGCGGCGACGCTGAGCAGGCCGTTTCCCAGCAACTGCGGCCAGCCCTGGCGCGCCGTGGCCACACCCACGATCGACGCCAGCGCGATGATCGCGATCAACCCGGCGATCGCGGCCGGCATCACGACCGGTCCGAGCTTCACGACACGAAGGGGACGAGGCATCCCGACATCATATCCGGCGCGGCGCCCCGATAGAGGCCATCCGCCAGCGTACCGTGTTCGTCCGCGGCTTGCTGGTCAGATAGCCCGCTGAGTCTCGATCAGGACGCGTCGAGCAAGTAGACCCGGAATTGCTCTTCCACGATTCCCGGGCGGGTCGTGGTCAGCAGACGCACCCGGACCTCGGGCGGCGCGGGCGGCAAGACGTCCATCCAGGTGATGACCACCACCGGGCCGTGGTGCTCGCGCGACACGGCGATCGCCTTGTCCCTCAACGCGCTGGTGGAGAACGGCCCCCGGCGCGCGTGAAAAGCGATGGTCTCCTCGACCTCTTCGTTCTCCACGTTGTAAAACGGGCGGCCCAGAAAACTGGCCGGGGTCTGGAAAACCCCCGGGCCGGCGACCATCGGCAGGTCTTGCAATCCGGCCTTGCGAATGAACGCCGCCGCGTCACGCCCACCCGAGAAGACATAGCGAGTGTCGATCACGGTCGCCACCAGAAAACCCTCGAACTGGAAGCAGCACAGCACGATCAACAGGACCAGAGATGGGGTGTGGCGCCGGCGCGGCACCAGGACGCGCAGCAGCCAGCAAGCCACCACCAGCGCCACGAAGTAGTGGCCCCAGTGGCGGGGGTTGCCCCAGTAGCGGGCAATCTGACTCACCTGCATGAACAGCACGGCCATCAGGTAGAACAGGGCGACCCGCCAGGAACGATAGAGGACTGCCACCGCTGCCAGCAGCAGCAGCGCGCTCAGGTACGGTGTGGCTGCCCGGACCGGATTCCAGGGCTCGAGGGCTCGGCCCCAGAAATCGACCACGAACAACCGCAAGGGCGCCAGTCCGTCGAGCAGCCGGGTCAGGCCCATGATCAGCGCCGGCCGATTGGTCAGCTCGGAGAAGTTCCAGCCGCTGACGTAAGGGTTGGGATCGAATGGTTCGATGCTCGAAGCGCAGAAGGCGAACGCCGCCACGACCACCACGACGGCCAGCGCCCGGCGCGGACCGGCGGCGATCACGATTCGCCGCGGCTCGGGCTGACCGCGCCAGGCCACGCTCTCGAGCGCGAGAAATCCGGACAGCACCACGGCGATCAGCAGCCCGTAGACGCTGGTCCACGACAGCAGGGCCAGCACGACGGCCAGCAGCAACGGGCGCGGCCGCAGCGGATGATAAAGCGCGCAAAACAGGCAGAGGAGGAACCACCCCAGCACGTAGTTCCGGCACATCACGGTGTACTCGTAGCCAAACAAGTAGGTCGCCAGCAGCATCACCTTGAGGTAACGCGGAAAGGGCGCGTACCGGAGCATCAGGACCGCGGCGCCGACCGCGGGCACCACGGTCGCGACTTGCAGCCCCCAGGCTTCGGGGAAGATCCAGCTCCACACCCGCAGGTACCAGAACCAGAGGGGCGGGTGGCCCTCGTAACGCCGGTCGCCGCTGACCAGATCGCCGAAGCCCTGGGCGATGCGCGCCAGGCTCCAGGCATGAACCTCGTCCCGCCACATCTCGTGGTGGACCTGCATCCAGACCAGAAAGAGCAGGTACAGCGTCGCGACCAGCGCGGTAAACCGCCAGCCGGTCTCGTGGTCTCTCATCGATGCCCGCCAGTACCGGGCCGCGCGCTCTTTCACCATTGGTAAAGGGAGATTCGCCGGAGAGAAAGGAACCCGGAGCCGGCGACCTGCAGGCGCACGCGCCGCGCGCGCACCCCGCGAAACTCACTGGTCCACGACATGAAACCTGCCCGCCGTTGCACGATGGTGCGCCAGCTGGACTGGGCCTCGTCGAAGACCTGGAAGTTGAGCGGAAGCCCAGCGGTCTGACAGCAGTCGGGGCGGTTCTCGACCTGCAGCCTGCGGATGACCCGAGGCGAGCCGAGATCGATCTCGATCCAGGGATGGTCCGAAATCTGGGTGTGAAAGAATGGTCCCGGCGCCCTGGTCGACGGATCGAGGCCGGCCGCCGAATGGCCCGGAACCGCGCTGCTGGCGGACCAGGACTGCCCCGCCGCCAGGTCGCGCGGAAACAGGCGGGCCCGGAAGGGGGGAGACACGCCACTACCGATCAGCACCACCGCGACGACGGCCAGCGCCGCCAGCGCCGCCAGCGCCGCGATCGCCAGCGCCATGCGCCGGTAGGGAGCCTGGGCCAGGTACAGCAGGCGGTGGGCGCGCTGCTGTACCGGTTCGGGATCGACCGGTCCGACCGCCGGCATGTCGGGCACCGGTTCGATCACGCCTCGCAAAGTGCGCGCGACCCGCGCATAGAGGCGGTCCGCGCGTCTGCGCCAATCACGCGGCCGCGCCAGGTCCAGCACGTCGGCGGTGGCACAAAAGGCACGAGCGCGACGAATCGCCCGGCCGTGCGCGCGAGAAAAACGCACGCCTGTCTCGACCGCGTGCCAGGCGGGACGCGGCGCCAGCAACTCGATCCGGCGCAACAACTTGTGGGTCGGGTGCATCAACATCAAGAAGAAGGTCGATCGTAGGGCTACCAGAACGGAAGCTCGCCGCAAACCGAGCCGCGGTCAACCACCTTCACGTGACGTTCGTGATCCAGGCTGCTCAGAAAGACCATCCGACGTTCAGGTTCAACAACACCCCGGACGACGAGTTGCTGCCCGAGGCGCTGTTCTGGCCGTCGGTGGCGTCGGCTCCGATGCCAATGAACTGGTAGCCCAGCTGGGCGTCGAAGGTAAAACCGGCGTCGACCATGACCTTGTAGCCGGCGAAGCCACCCGCCGAGATGCCGTTCGCGGCGGCTCGCACGTTTCCCGATTCGGTCGACGCGTGCATGTAGATCGTCTCGGCGCCAAGCTGCATGCCGTGTCGGAAGTCGCCGAGCAGGTAATAGCGCACCTGCGCGCCCGCTTCCCAGACCGGGATGGAAGGCTGGCCGGACAGCGCATTTTCGGGCCTGACCTTGCCTCCGCCCAGCACCACGGCCACGCCCAGCTTGTCCATCGCGCGCCATTCCCCGGTGAGCTCGACGACCGGCAGGACCAGATGAATCGGTGACAAGGTGATGGACACCGTGCGCCGCGGGTGAGCCTCGTCGCTGATGGCAGGGAGGGGTTGAGCGCGGACAACGGCCGCGAGAAGCAACAGCAGCAGGAGACCGACCGTGGCCGACAGGGATCGCTCAATCATGGTTCTCAGCATATCAGCGCTGTGAATCAAGCCGCGTGCCAACCAGAGGCCACTCTTGGCGCCGGTTCGACGACTGCAAATGAAGTCACCGCGGGCATGCGCGACAACCATGTCCGGGTCGCGTCGAATCGTGAACCGCGCCCCGCTGCGCCGAGTCAGTTACTATAGCGACCCATGGACCTGGACGACGAAGACCATGCCCCTGCGCCGCGTGCCATCCGGCGCGGTCGTCCGGTGCTGGCCGCGTTTCTCACCTCACTGGTCACCACGGTCGCCGCGTTCGCGGCGCTGACCGTCGCCGAACGGCGCGGACTGCTGGAATTCCTCCACGGCGGCCAGCAGCGCGCCGACGTGGAGGTGCCGTCCGTCAACGGCGTGACCGTCGAGCAGGCACGCGACCTGTTGCAAGCGCGGGATCTCTTGCTGACGTTGCAAGGCGAGCGACCCGACCCGCAGATCCCCGCCGGGAGGATCGCGGGCCAGGTCCCGCTCGCCGGCTCGCGCGCGGCGCGCGGGACCGCGGTCCAGGCGTTCCTGTCGGTCGGGGCGGCGGCGGTCACCATTCCGACCTTGACGGGCGCCCGCCCAGACGACGCCGTCGAACAGCTTCGCAATCGAAAGCTGCTGACCGGACGCCGGCAAGAGGAGGCCAGCGAGACCGTTGCCGCCGGACTGGTGATCGGCACCGACCCTGCGGCCGGCCAGGCCGTGGGCCCGGGCGCGGAGGTCACGCTCATCGTCTCGACCGGGCCCGCCCCCCGGAAGGTCCCCAAGGTGCTGGGCCTCCGGCTGGGCAAGGCCAAGAAACTGATCGAGGACGCCGGCTTCAAGGTCGGCGCCACCCGCGTCGGCTCGTCCGACCGCTACGACGACGAGGTGATCATCAAGCAGGATCCGACCGAGAACGCGCTGGCGGCTCCCGGAACAGAGATCACCCTGGTCGTCAACGAGTGATCAGCTCGCCCTGGCCACCAGCGCCGCCATGAGCGGTGGGATGCCGAGCTCGGCGCGCACCTCGTCGAGCGGGCGATCCTGGTTGCCGAACAGGTCGTAGCCCTCGCTGAGGTCGACCTTGCATGCGGCGCCGCGCGCGAGCGCCGTCACGACCAGCGGCACGTCGAACAGGCCTCGGTAGCCCTTGGCCACGGGGGTGATGCGCATGCCGAGGTGGAACTGGAGGATGCCGAAGAGAAGAAACGAGAAACCGTCGCGCCGCGCGAAGCCGGCCTGGAACGCGGCCTGCTGGATCTCGCTCTGCGGATCGGTCCCGTAACCGGCCAGGACGTGGCCAAGGTCGTGGAACAGCATCGGGATCCCGCCTGGCTCACCCGGAAACTTGAAGCCGTTGGCGATGAAGTGATCGTGGAGCGCCCGGCCGAGGGTCCCGGCGGCGCAGCCGCCGAGCGCGCGATAGCGAGCGGCCAGGGCCCGGTCCCGGCCACCCAGGCCGGAGATCGAGAGCGCCATCCTGGCGAAGCCGGGAAACCCTGGCCGGCTGCGCACGAAGCGGCCGACGCGCCGGAACATGTCGAAACGCGCCTGCAGCGCCCGACCGTGGGTCATCTCGTAGAGCACGGCGAGCCCCTGCTCGTCGAGCCCGAGCGCCGTCGCCAGCGCTCGCACCGAGCCTCCGTCTCTCTGGACGGCGGGCCTTCGACCAGCGCCATGACAATGGCCAGCTGGACCACGCGTTTTCGTCGCTGGGGATCGACCACGACGCGCGCGACTTCCTCGAACGAAATGGGTTCGAGGGCGTCGGCCGCGATGTCGGCCTGATGAATGCGCGCGACGCCTTCCACGAGCGCGCGCTCGGATTCAGTGAAGCGTCCATTGGCGCTGGCGACGTTGCACAGCGCGCGCAAGACGACCGGGAGCTCTTCGGGGGCAAACACTTTGATGTCCATGAACCGAAGACATTGCATCGCCCGCGCCAGCAGAAAGGCGCTGCAAATGCGGAGTTTTCGCGCCGTCCGGCGGACAGCTGTCCGCGGACGCCGGACGCCGGACGTCGGACGCCGGACGTCGGACGCCGGACGATGTCCATCACCTGCGCCGGAGTGTTCGCCGGGATCGTACCGAGGCCGCCAGCTGGTCCAGCACCGGCTCCGTCGCATCCCATCCCGGACAGGCGTCGGTGATGCCCAGGCGGTCACAGGTTTTCCGACCGCGGACGCTAAGGTTTCTTTTCGACGCGCCGATACGAGGCCACATGGTGAACAACTGCGCTCAAGTACCTAAAGGTCGTGAAGGAGTGTTGTTCGGGCTGATCGTCGCCGTCGCGGGTTGCGGAGCCGCCCACAGCGGCTCGCCCACGGCGGGCCTCGGCGGCGCGCCGGGCGGAAGCGGCGGGATGAGCGGGGGCGCTTGCCCGGTCAGCGCCGGCACGGGGACGCTGTCCCTGCACATCACCGGCACCCCGTCCGGGCGGGGATCCGTCACCGTCGGCAACAGCAGCACCACCCTGACCACCAGCGGCGATCTCAGCTTGCCGGCGGGGCCCCAGGCGATCACTGCCTATCTGGTGGCGGAGGGGACCGAGATGGTTCGCGTCGCCTATACCCCCGAGGTGGATGTCCCGTCGCCGTGCGTGCGCGCCAGCCAGACCACCGTCGTCAACGTCCACTATGTGCGCATCGCCAGTAGCGGCTCGCTGTGGCTGGGCGCGAGCAACACCCCGACCGGCGCTGCCTCCCTGCTGGCCTTTGACCCGCCCGATCTGGATTCCAGCGGAGTATCGCCCGCGGCGGTCGCCGCCAACACGCACGGATCCGACGGCTTCACCTTCGATCCGTACGGCAACGCCTGGGTGCTGGGAGGCACCACGGCGGATCCGCCGGTGGCGCGTTACCCGGCCGCGTCGCTCGCCAGCGACGGCAACAAGACCCCGGACATCGTGATCGACAGCCCGTCCTTTGCCGGCGGGGTCCCTGGCGCCAAGGTTCTGGCCTTCGACGCCGACGGAAACCTCTGGGTCTCGGTGGTCGCGGGCAACAAGGTCGTGAAGATCGCCGCCGCCGCGCTCACCACGCCCGGCACCAGCGCACCCGTCGCCTCGGTCGAGGAGGGAGGCATCGAGTCGCCTACCGGCATCGCCTTCGATCTGGCCGGCAACATGTGGGTGGCGGCCGCCTCCACGGTGGTCCGCATCGACGCCGCGCACTTGCGGACCTCGGGCACCGGCGCAGACCTGACCATCACCGCGCGCACCCTGTCCTCGCCCCTGGGTATCGCGTTCGACGCGGCCGGCAATCTCTGGGTCAACTACAACCGCACCCTGGCCCGCCTGACCCCCGCCGACCTGGCCGGGACCGGTAACAAGACCATCACGCCCGGCGTCCAGATCATCCTCGACGTTCTCTCGTTCCCGCTCGGCATCGCGTTCGACGAGCTCGGCGGGCTGTGGTTCGCCGACCGGAGCGGCCAGTTCGCTTGCCTGGGTGCGAGCCAGCTCACCGCCTCCGGCAGCCAGGTACCCCAGATCATCATCGACAGCCCCGACCTTGGTGACGCGGGCTGGTTCGCCCTTTACCCTGCGCCCGCGTTCACCCCGCTCTTCCACGCGTTGCCCTGAGCGAGCAGAACGCGCGCCGCCACACGGTGAGCCCGCGGTCCCGGCCGTCCTGCCGGCTGGTCTGGTCAGGCGAAGATATCGATCAGAGTTCCGACCATATCGTCGGCGGCGCGCAGCACCTTGGCGTTCGCCGCCACGCCATGGGAGTCGGCGATCGTCTGCACGATGTCACGTTCGAGGGTCGGATCGCCCGGCCGGGCAATCCGCGCGGCAGCGCGATTGAAGCTGTCCATACCCGCCCCGATCCCGCCCAGCGCCGCGTCGATCCCCTTCATCATGGTTCCATTCTACCGGTCAACCAGGCCGGGGGAACGAACCAAAGTCAGCATGGTCGAGATTGTTCGACCCGCCTGCAGACGGCATGTGAGTCCGAGCGGTCACGGGTGCGACCTCCAGCCGCCACGCGGGTCGGTTAAGATGGCACGCATGGACGAAGCCGACGTGGAACGGATCCTCGCGGACGCGGAGATTGTCGCCTGCGTGCAGGCGCCGCTGCTCGAAGCCAAGGAGCTCCGCGACGCCTGCCTGGCCGCCGAGATCCCGGCGCTCCTGGCGCGGGGAGATTGCTGTGGCGCCAGCGGGTGCGGCTGCGCCCCCAAGCTCGCGCTGTATGCGCGACCCGAAGATGCGCCGCTGGTCGCCTGTTTGCTGGACAGCCGATGGCGAGAGCTGGCCCTGCGCGAGGGCACCATCGCTCAGGGGCGCGCGCCCGGCGCCAGCCCGGTCACGACCGAAACGCCCTGCCCCGCCTGCGGGACAGCCGCGCCGCTGGCAAACGGCGCCTGCACCGATTGCGGCCTGCAACTGGAGTGAGTGAGCCGTCTGCCAACCTCATCCGCATGAACCGACTGGTCAGGTTCCTGAGGGATCTTGCCCGGCGCCAGCCCGTAGCTTTCCACCTCTCGCTGGCCGCCGACCTGATTCTCGGCGCTGGCGTTTGCCTGGGGCTGGTGGTTCTGGGAATGAGCCGAGGACCCCTCTTTGGTCCCTGTTCTGCATCTTTGCGGCCTTCAGCGGGGCGAGGCACGAGCGGGAAGCCTCCTTGGGGTTCCTGGCGTTGCACGCGGGTACGCCGCTGCTCGCGATCCCATTCTTCGTCGCCGCGGGCGCCGACCCGGTCTGGTCGATCGCGGCCTCGGCGCTGGGCTGCGGGTTCGCGCTGGTGTCGTACCACTTCATGGCGGTGCGCGCCGATCTGACCCGCCTGACGTTGCGCGCACGGGATCGCGAGCGAGCGCATGCGCGCGACCTCGAACAGGAAGTCGAGCGGCGCCAGCTGGCCCGTAACCTCCACGACTCGGTCGGATCGGCGCTGTCGCTGTTTGGACTGTGCGGAGACCTGAATCGAAGCATGTGCACGCGGACGCGGATCGAGTTCAATGCGACGCTCGGGATGAGCTCGGGATCAGCTCGGGATGAGCTCAGATGATTTCGCGCCGCGATCGCGCGATCCTTTCCTATCCAGGATGCTCACGGCGGCGTACACTGAGCCGCTGCCCTGATTGACACTGGCGCGTAAGCACCACCGGAGGGAAGGGCGGCCCAGCGTCCGCGCAAAAAGGCTCCATCCCGTGACAACGCACGACCTTGATCAGCACCCGGCTGCCCCGTCGATGATTCTCGACCGCTGCAGCGAAGAGTCATCCCCCATCCTGCACCCGCGCTACGAGACCATCGCTCTCATCGGAAGAGGAGGTATGGCCGAGGTCTTCCTGGCCGTGACGGTGGGCGCTGGCGGAATCGCGAAGCTCGCGGTGCTCAAGCGAATCTGGCCCGAGCTGGCCAGCGATCCACATTTCCGCGCCATGTTCCTGGACGAAGCGGGCCTGTCGGTTCGGATGTCCCACCCCAACCTGGTGCAAACCTACGAGATCATCGAGGAGGACGGCGCGCTCGCGATCGCGATGGAGTATCTCGACGGGCAGCCGCTTGGACGCGTCCTCAATCGGTTGAACGGCGCCCAGGCGCTGAGCCTGCCCCAGCGCATCCGGATCGTGTCCAAGCTGCTCGCCGGCCTCGACTACACCCACGAGCTGGCAGACTATGACGGCACGCCGCTCTCGGTGGTCCATCGCGACGTGAACCCGCATAACGTCTTCATCACCTACGACGGAAGCGTCAAGCTGGTCGACTTCGGGATCGCCAAGAGCGCGGCCGACAACCACCACACCCGGCCCGGGATGGTCAAGGGGAAGTCCTCATACATGGCCCCTGAACAATTCCTGGGCCAGCCGGCGGATCGCCGGACCGATATCTTCGCGGTGGGCGTGATTCTCTGGGAGATGCTCGCCCAGCGGCGCTTCTGGAACGGCATCGCCGACCATGAGATCGCCGCTTACCTCATCTCCACCCGCTCGCTTCCACGGCTGCCGGCGGAGATCGACGTGCCGGTCGAGCTCGAGGAGATCTGCATGCGAGCGCTGAGCCGCGATCGCGACGAACGCTACGCCACCGCCGCGGAGATGGAGGCCGAGCTCCATCGCGCCGTCACCAGCACTCCCGAGGCATCCAATCGACTGCTGGGCAAGGCGGTTGCCGAGGGGTTCGCGACCGAGCGCGCCGATCGGCAGTCGCTGATCGATCGGCATCTCAAGAAGATGCGCAGCGGCGATCATGTGTTCCCCACCGGCAACTACGCCGCCCTCAGGGGCTATCCGACGCCGTCCGTGTCCTTGCCGCCGATCGAGATTCCCCCGGCCGCTCCCTCCACGCGACTCCTCTGGGTGGCGATTGCCTTGACCACGGTGATGTCGGTCTTGCTGGTGGTCGCGATATTTTCAGCTCGCGGAACGGCAGGCCGCGGCGCGCTCCCGACGTTTGAATCATCGCCCGCCACGGCGGCAGCGCGCCAGACCGGGCGGTCGCCGGCGCCAGCTCCGGCCCGGACCGAGCGGGTCGACGTGGCGGCCGCGAGCAGCGGCCCCGTGAATCCCCAGGATTCCACCGAGGGGCAGCGCTCTCGCCGTGCGGCGCTCGCGCGTCGCAATCGGGGGTCCACCAGCTCGCCCCATCGGGGCGCGGCGGCGGCGATGCCGGTCGCGCCGGCGCAATCCCTGGCACCACCGGCGTCCGGTACCGACTTCGGCGCAGATCGGCAACCAGCTTACCCGCGGCCCCGGCCCATCGAAACCAGGAGCCCCTTCTTGCAACAAGCTCAGTCGCGGCCGCGGCCCATCGAAACGGCCAGCCCGTTCTTGCTCCCAGACGCACCCCCGCCGACCAGCGGCAAGCAAGCCCAGTAGCCCTCGAGCTTTTTCGATCCGCCGCCGAGGCCAGATTCAAGGGCCGGGCTCAGGTTGGGCGAGGTCGGCTGCGTGTGCGCCCAGCGCGCGCGACAGCCGCTCCGTGATCCTGGGCATGGAGGCCTCGCCGCGATCGATCCCGTAGACGGTCAGCGGGAAATTCAGCGCTTGTTGCACCGCCCAGATGCGGTCGTGGTCGCTCGCCGGAAGGATCTGCGCGGGACTGCCGACCGCGACCCAGCCGATGGGTACCGTCGCGCCGGCGGCCAGCTCGGTGCGGATGTGGACGACCGCGTGGATGCGCACCTCACAACCGCTCCCGAGCCGTGCGCCGTGGAACACGGCCGCACCCGTGGCAACGAAGACATCGTCGCCCATGGTGCAGCCAACGACGTGCGCCTGCGGACCGACCAGACAGTGGTCCCCGATGGTCAGCGGGTGCCGGTCGCTGCTGCGCAGCACCGCGTTCTCCATCACGATGCATTGGCGACCGATGCGGATCGCGCCGCTCTCGGCGATGATCTGCGCGCCCCACAGCACGCGGCATCCGGGGCCGATGAGCACGTCGCCGCACACCATGGCGTTGGGTGCCACCCAGGCGGTCGGGTCGATCTGCGGCGCGTGGCCGGCATGGGTCATGAGCATGGATCCTCCTCCGCAACAGCATGCCACGGGAGGATGTCCGAGATTTGACGCAGGGAACCTGCAAACTCGCCAACAGTCTTCACATTGGCGGCAACATGGAGGGTGAATGAGCTCCCCAGGCGTCACGTTGCGGCCGGAGGATCTGCTCGAGCACCTCGAGTGGATGCGCCGGCTGGCGCGTGCCTTGACCCGCGGCGACGCGGCCGAGGCCGACGATCTGGCCGGCGCCGCGGTCCAGGCAACGCTGGCGGAGCCGCCGGTCCTGCGGGGGCCGGTGCGCCCCTGGCTGGCGGGCGTCCTGCGAAACCTGGCGCGCCTGCGCGCCCGCGGCGGCGCGCGGCGGCGGCGGCGCGAGATCGCCGCCGGCGCCCCCACCAACGAGCCGCCTCCGACCCCCGGTGAGCTGGTCGAGCGGGTGGAGATACAGCGACAGGTGGCCGGATTGGTGATCGGCCTGGCCGAGCCCTTCCGCTCGACGGTGCTGCTGCGCTACTACGAGGGGCTCTCGGCAGCCGACGTCGCCCGGCGACTGGGCGTCCCGGCCGGGACCGTGCGCTGGCGGTTGAAGCACGCGCTGGACGAGCTGCGCCTGGCGATGGACCGCGCCCACGACGGGGATCGCCCGCGGTGGCACGCGCTGTTGCTTCCCATGTCCCTGCCGGTGTCCCGGCCCCCGCTCGCTCAGCCGGTACCCGCGTCCACCGGACCGGCGATCGCCAACTGGAAAGGAGCCTTGATCATGAGCGCAAGAGCCAAGTTCGCCGTCGTCGTCGCCGTGCTGGTGCTGGCCGCGGGCTCGGCCGGTGTCCGCGCCCTGGCCCGCCGCGGGCGACCCGCACGACCGGCCGAGCGCGCGCTGGCGACCGCCAGGCGACCGGTCGGGGCGGTGATGCGCCTGCGTCCCGGCGGGGCATCGCTGGTGGCGGTCGAGGCCACGGATCCCGAGGGTGGGTTGCGCATCGAAGGCCAGGTCATCGACGACGCGGAGAACCCGCTCGCCGCGGCGATGGTGGCCATCGACAGCAATCCCCCGCGCACCGTGGTCACCCGTGACGACGGCGGATTCGTCCTGGACAAGCTGATGCCTCGCACCTATCGGCTGGAAGCGCGGGCGGGTGATCTCTACGCGGGGCCGGTGGAGACCCGCGTCTCCGTCGGATCGGAGCCCATCGTGCTGCGCGCGCTGGCGGGCAGGAAGGTCCGCGTCCAGGTGCGCTCGGGCGCCGACGGGAGTGCGCTGGCGGGTGCCCAGGTGACCCTGCGTTCCGTCCTGTCCTGGGAGGATCGAACCGATCCGCGCGGGATGGTCGTGTTCGCCGGGGTGGCGCCGGGGTGGCTGCAGCTGCGCGCGGACGCCGCCGGCTTCGCGCCCGCCCATCGCGTGCTGTTCGCCGAGACGACAGGAGAAGAGAGCGTCGAGGTCCGGCTGGCCCGCGGCGCGCTCGTGCAAGGGCGTGTCGCCGACGCACGCGGCGCGCCCATCGGCGACGCGCTGGTGTGGGCGTCGCTGACCTCGGAGCCATTCCCGGCGCTGGATCCCCGACTGGACGCGGTGACCAGCGGCCCCGACGGCCGGTGGCAAATGCCTGCGCTGGGCGCGGGCACTTACCGGTTCGAGGCGTCGCATCCCGACCACGCGCAGGGCGGTACCGCACCCACGACCGTCGATGGCGTCGGGTCGCGCGACCGCATCGAGATCCGGCTCGAGGACGGCGGCGTCCTCGGCGGAGAGGTGCGCGACGTCGCCGGAAAGCCACTGGCGGGCGCCGAGGTGCGGGCAGCGGTCAAGGGGGGCGTCGCCTGGCGCTTCATGCGAGACACGTTCAGCGACAGCAGCGGGCGGTTCCGCTTGCGCGGCCTGCCGCGGCGCGCGCTGGATGTGGTGGCCTTGCATGACGCGGGATCGTCGCCGACGGCCGGAGTGGACCTGTCGGCGGGCCCGGCCGAACGCAGCGTGGTGCTGGTGATCTCGATAGACGGCGCCATCGCGGGCACCGTCGTCGACGGCGCGGGCCGCCCGATCCCCGAGGCACAGGTGGTCGCCGATCCGGAGGGCAGCGCGAACCTGGAGGCCAGCCGCGACTGGGAGCTGCGCGGCAGCCTCAGGTTCATCAGCGACGCGGGCGGGCGGTTCCGCTTCACCGGCTTGCCCAGGGGCGACTATCGCCTGCGCGCCGCCTTGCCTGGTGCCGGCCCGGAAATGCTGTCGCTGCACCATGGCGTGCCGGCCAGGTCCGGCGACCAGGACGTCCGCGTCGTCGTGCCTGGTCGCGGCGGCCTGGCCGGGAGCGTCGCCTACGAGGACGGTGGCGCGCCCCCGCGCTTCTCGGTGTCGGTGGCAGCAGCGAAGAGGTCGTTCGCCGGTGACACCGGCGCGTTCACCGCCGACATGCCCGTCGGGCGTCACGACGTCATCATCTCGGGCGAGACCTTCGCGACGGCGCGCGTGCAGGACGTCGACGTCGCCGAGGGAAAGGTCTCGAACATCGGCGTCGTCAAGGTCAGGCGCGGCCGCGGCGTGAGCGGGCGGGTCCTCGGCCCCAACGGCACGCCGGTCGCGGGCGCCGACGTGGCGGCCGGGTGGCTGCTCACCGGCGACGGCCGCAAGCTCAACATCCCCGCCGAGGGACACGGCGTGCACGAGACCCGCTCCGGCGATGACGGCCGCTTCTCGATGACCGGCTTTGACGACAGCCCGCTGGTGGTGGTGGCCGAACGGGAAGGCGTGGGCCGGTCGAGGTCGATCGCCCTGCCCCGTAGCGCCGCCAGCGCCGAGGTCGATCTGCTGCTGGAGGCGACCGGCAGCTTGCATGGCACGGTGTCGCGGGCCGGCCGCCCGCTGCCCGGGACCGTGGTCATCGCGGATCCACGCGGAGGAGCCGGATCGCACTTCTTCGTGGTCTCGGGACCAGACGGGCGCTTCGACTTCGACATGCTGACCTCCGGCGCCTACCGCGTGAGCGCGCTCATCGGCGAGGGAGGAGCCAGGCCCAAGAACATGTTCAGCAACTCGGCGTCGGTCGAGGAAGGCCGCGAGAACCACGTCGACATCGACGTGGCCGCCGGGACGCTCGCGCTGGGCATCGAGGTGAAGACCGACGACGGCGGCGCGGTGCCCGCCGCGTTCGTGGGCGTGCTGTCCGGCGCCACCGGCGACTCCAGCATGGAGGGGCTACGAGCTCGCTTCATGACCGCTCCTGACGGACCCGCGTCGCTCCACCTGCGTGACTGGCGCGGCCCGTCGTCGAGCCCGCTTCGGATCGAAGAACTGTTGCCGGGCCCCTTCACGATCTGCGCCGTCCCCATCCCGGCGGATCCCGCCAACCCGACGGAGATGGACCGCGCGCTGGAAAATAGCGGCCGCCTGCCGGCCAGATGCGTCGTCCGCACGCTCGACGCTTCCGCGGAGGTCGTGCTGTCGGTTCCCGCGGCCTGGCTGCTGCGATCGCCCTGATCGCGCGGACGCGTTCTGTTGAAGCTCCGGGCACTCTCGTCGACAATGCCGCAAGGACTCACCCCGATGCTCATCCCAGCCCGGACGCCAGCGCGCCCCACGATCGATCTGTTGTTCGTCGACGAACACATCGTCGTCGCCAACAAGCCATGCGGTCTGCTGGTGCATCGCGGCTGGGACAACGACGACGACGTGGCTCTGTTTCGGGTGCGTGACGCGGTGGGCGCGTACGTGTACCCCGTCCACCGACTCGACCGCGGCACCAGCGGCGCCCTCCTGTTCGCGCGCTCGGCGCAGGTCGCGGCCGCCCTCGGCGTCCACCTGCCTGCCGGTCGCCTGGAGCGGCGATATCTCGCGCTGGTTCGCGGCCGTCCCCCTGGCGCGGGCATGATTGATCATCCGCTCGCCAAAGGTGAGGCCAAGAACGGAGCGCGCGTCCCCGCGGTCACTCAATTTCGGGTCGTCGCCCACTCAGCCGTCGACCGCTGTTCGCTGGTCGAAGCCATTCCCCGGACCGGTCGGCTGCACCAGGTGCGCCGCCATCTTCGCCACATCAATCATCCGCTGGTCGGCGACGTGAACCACGGCTCGGGCGAGATCAACCGGCACTATCGCGCCACGTACAACCTCCGTCGGCTCGCGCTCCACGCGCACCTCCTGGCCTTCGATCATCCCGTCGTCGGCGGGCGCGTGGTCGTCCGCGCGCCGATGCCCGACGACCTGGCGCTCGCCCTGACCGCTCTAGGATTGCCCACGCAGATCGACGACGAGCCGGCGCCGGTGGCACCCGCGTGAGCCGCAGAGACAATGCCGACGCCCGCTGTCCGCGTTGCCGCGTCCATGCGAGCCTCTGCGTGTGCGCGTTGATGACGCGCATCGTGACCCGCACCCGCCTGGTTCTGGTGATTCATCGGCGCGAGGAGCGAAAACCGACGAACACCGGGCGCCTGGCGATCGAGTGCCTGGCGAATAGCCGGGTCCTGGTTCGCGGCCACGAATCGTCGCCCAGCGCGCCCTTCACCTGGGACGGCTCGACCCAGCCGCTGTTCTTGTATCCCCACGCGGACGCGATTCCGATCGCGCGGTTCGCGGCATCGGAGCGCCCCATCACGCTCATCGTGCCGGACGGAACCTGGCGACAGGCGGCCAAGGTGCGCGCCCGCGTCCCGGGGCTGACCGACGTCCCCTGCGTGTCGATCGAACCCGACGCGCCCACGATGTATCGACTGCGGGACGAAACGCGCGCGGGTGGGCTCGCGACCATCGAGGCGATCGCGCGCGCTCTCGGAGTCCTCGAGGGCGGGCACGTACGCAGCGCCCTGGAGAAGGTGTTCCGCGCGATGGTCGAGCGCACGCTGTGGTCGCGCGGGCGACTCGACGCCGCCGACGTGTCCGCCGGCATCCCCGCGGGCGCCTTGCGCCACGACCCACGCAGCGGCCTGCGCTGAGCGCTGGCCGCTGGCCGCTGGCCACTGGCTGTCGGGCGGCGCCGGTCGTCCGCCCAGCTCCCGATCCTGGCGAGCGGGCAATGGTGACGGGTGGCGCGCCTCCAGGCCCCTCACCTGCAGGCGATGCCGCCCAGATCGATCTCGTAGATGTGAACGGCGCTCGCGGCGAAGTCGTCGGTCAGCTTGCCGGCGACGACGGCGACGGTGCGCGCTTCACCCAGGACGGTCGCGCTCCCGTCGCCGGTCAGCCCCGCGATGGTGAACGTTCCCGTGGTCGTGCCGGCGCGCGCGATCGCCGCGAAGACGTACAGCACCCTGTCCTTCGCCTTCACCATCGTGTCGATGGGCGCGGCGCTGTTCGAGCTCGCCACGGCGACGACGTCGGCCACGCTCGCGCTGTTGAGCACGGGCGCCAACGACTTTATCTGTCCATTGAGCGCAGTCACCGCCGCGACCATCGTCGCATTGCCGAAGATGCCGTCCTCGCGGAACGCCGGCTCCCAGGAGTGCACGAAGTAGGTCACGCCGTTGGCCCCGTGGATCAGCCCGAGCCACACCTCCGACCGCACCTGGGCGGGCGTCGGACCCGACGTCGTGCCCGCGGCGATGGTCGTGGTCTCGAAGTCGGTCCAGACGGCCTGGCCGCGGTTCGACCACTGGCGCAGGCGGTCGACCCCGAACGCGTTCAGCCAGAACTGGCCACACGTCACCTTGACGTTCGCGTCGCCGCCGCAGTTGTTGTACGGGTAGATGTCGAACGCGATGATGTCGGCGGCGGGGACGTACTGCGACTCGGGCGGCGCGCCGCTCCCCCGCCCCTCCCAGCCGTCGTAGGCCACGCCCTGCCCGAGGCCGAGGTAGACCGGCCGCGTCGGGTCGGCGGCCCTGTACGCGTTGTAGCGGGACACCATCGTCGCCGGCGCCACCGGCGGTCCGTAACCGCCCGTGCCGTTGGCCTGCGCGTTGTCCGGCTCATCGGGCGTCAACCACCAGCCGACGATGGTCGGATCGTCGATGTTCGCAAGCCCCACCGCGTCTTGCCCCACGATCGCGTAGATGCCGTGGCTCCTGAGCGTGGCGAGATCGGCCGCCGCGAGGGTGTCGGTGCCCGCGTTGTTGCCGACGTAGACGTTGATGCCAAGGCCCGCCATCTCGGTGGCGTGCCACGGGCCCTGCAGCCAGACCGAGATCGGGAAGAAGCTCGGGTCGGTCGGGATACCGCGCGTCCAGGCAGCGTACGGGCTGGTCCAGGCCCGCGCCGGCAACGTCGGCACACACGCGGGCGCGCCGGCGTCCGGGCCGCGATCGTTATCCGCGCCTGCCCGGTCCGCGATCGTGTCGTTCGCCGCACCGCCGTCGGGCATTGCGCCAGCGTCGGGCTCGGTCGCGTGGTTCTTGCCGCAGCCGATCGCGATTCCGATGGTCGCCGCGACGGCGGCCGTGAGCGTCTTGCCTCTCACGCAACGGATGATACGCCCCCCTCGGCGCCGACTGTCCGACAATAGGATCGGTGCCCGCGCGTGGGTGAACCTGCGACACGTCGCCGAGACACGTTGCGCCGTCGGCCGCACAACGAACCCCAACCCGCGCCCAGGGGGTAGACTGTGCCCCACCGAGCTGACCCGTGCGAATACTCATTGTGACGTTGTTCTGCCTGCTATTCGCCTCCCCGAAGTCATTCGCCGAGGGGAACCCCAGGCCCGAAGCGCTTTATCAGCAGCAGAAGAAGAGCGCGGCCCTGGCGCTGACACTGGAAGCTCTCTGTCCGATCGCAGGCGCGGGTGCGTTCTACGCTGGAGACAGCGACAAGGCGACCTTGCTGGCCGTGCTCAGCGCCGTCAGCGCCGGCGCGACGGTGGGCTCGGCCTTCTATCTGGTCCATCTCTCCCATCAGAGTCCCAGCGGGGCCGAGCGTGTTCTGTCCGACGTGGAGGGCGGCACCGCCTGGACGGTGCTGGTGGTGGGCGGCATCATCTACATCTTGACGCGGATTTCAGGTCTATCGCTCGCGCCCGATTCAGTCGAGTTGTTCAACCTCGATCTGCAGCAACGCCTCGGGGTCCCGCCGGCCGAGCCCCTGGTGCCGTTTCACGCTCTGGCGACG
Organism: Polyangia bacterium; assembly: GCA_035696125.1. Classification (GTDB taxonomy): domain Bacteria; phylum Myxococcota_A; class Polyangia; order Fen-1088; family Fen-1088; genus DASRQZ01. Next base: position 4,300 of record DASRQZ010000027.1, on the reverse strand, counting down.
GGGCTGTCGCTGATCTGGCGGTTCTGACAGAGCCGCGTCCCCGCTCGACACCGCGCACTCGGTCTTCACTGATTGTCGCGAACGTAGCGATCAAAACGGGCCGGCAGCAGGTACAGCAGCGGCGTCGCCGCGTAGCAGCTCAGGCTCGCGCGCGGCGCAACGAAGGCGAGAAGAAGGCCTCCACCATACCCAATCATGCCCATCAGCACGCGATTGCGAAGCCCCACAAAGACCGCTGGCGGCAGGGGGCGATCAACTAACCGTCGCGAAGGCCCCGTCGCATAGAGCCACTGTACGAGCAGGCAAGTGAGCGCGGCGACCAGCGTCGTGCCATAGAGGATGCAGGTCACGCGCATCGCTCCGTACGTACCGATGAGGGCCACCACGAACGGGAGGAAGGAAATCATCGACAGAAAAACGAGATTGATCCACAGGATCGCGCGGTTCGACCGCCGGATATAGTGAAATTGATAACGGTGCCCAATCCAGAGCGTCCCAAGGATGACAAAGCCGCTCCCGAAGCTGAGGGCTTTGGGCAGCAGGCTCTTCAGCGCCGCCAGCAGGCCAGTCTCGGAGGCTACCGGGCCCAGGTCCGGGACATGCAACTCGAGGACAAGGATCGTCATGGCAACGGCAAAAATGCCGTCGGCGAGCGCCTCGATGCGGTTTGGCGGTAAACCGACGAGCCCTTCGGAGTCCCCGTGATGGTTGGCCTGCTCCACGGCGCGAAGGTACCATGGCAACACGCTGCAGGTAGCTCCTGCGGGCAATGCCTCGTCCAGCTGGAGCCTGTCCGGCGTTCAATTCGGTGAAGTGTTCTGCAACACGAAATGCGACTGCCGGCAACACGCGCCGATGTCGATCTGTCCGTTCCCGTCCCTCAACGAGTGCATTTGTCAGGCCGGCGGCGATGGTCAATTCGCGCCCCATCCCTTCTGTTGCACGACCTTCCGGGGCAATCGGTGCATCGCCGATGCGCAAATGTGTGGCATCAGTCTGCTCCTGACCGGCCCAGGCCGGACGCGTGTCAGCCGGCGGACGCACGGACTGGCCCGGCCGAAGTGGGCGAGGCGCTGGCGTTTCAGGATGTATGCTGTGCGCCGTGAGATCGCGCATCCGCACCGTGCTGCGCTGGCTGCTGACCGTGTTCATGGTCGTCGCTGGCGCCAATCATTTCCTCGCCCCGGCGGCGTATGTCGCCATGATGCCGAGCGCCCTGCCCGCGCCGCTGGCCCTGGTCTATATCTCGGGCGTAGCGGAGATCCTCGGCGGCCTCGGTTTGACCCTGCCTGCGACCCGCCGCCTCGCCGGCTGGGGGCTGATCGCCCTGTTCGTGGCGATCTTCCCCGCCAACATCAACATGGCTGTCCATCACCTTTCCCTGGGCGGCCGCGAGATCCCGGCCTGGGCCCTCTGGGCGCGACTGCCGCTGCAAGCCGCGTTGGTAGTGTGGGCCTGGTGGTGCAGCCGGCCAGTGAAACCAGGCGCCCCTCCTGCCCGCTGAGCGGCCAGGAGTGCAGGCCGCTTCAACGACACTCAGCTCGGCGGCCTGGTGATGTCGATCGCCATCGCGAATCTCTGGAACCGCCTCAACGCCGCGACCCGGCAGGTGAGCGGCGATTGGATCGACCAGTACATCTGATCCCTGCTTGCGAACCGCCGCCGCTCGCGCCAACATACGTGACCCGAATGACGGCGCTGGGCAAGGACGGCCTTCACTCCAAGAGCGTCAGCTATCTCCTCTGGATGGGGTGGCTGTTCGGGCTCGGCGGGTTGCATCGCTTCTACCTGGGCAAGCCGGTCAGCGGGTTCTTTTACGTCATCACCTGGGGCTTCTTTGGTATCGGGCAGATCATCGATCTCTTTCGCCTCCCGGGCCTGGTGCGCCGCCAGAACCTCAAGTTGCTGCAAGAGGAGGTGGACGTGCAGCGCGCGCTCTCGGGCCAGCCAACCGTCTCGGCCGCCCTTCCGCCGGTGCCCGCACAGCCCAACGTGCGCGTGCGCCTGCTGCAGGAGGCGGCCAGGCACAACGGCAAGCTCACCGTGACCCAGGGAGTCCTGGCGACGGGCCTCGACTTCCCGGAAGTGGAGAAGGCGCTCGACGAGATGTTGAAGAGCGGCTTCGTCGGAATCGACAACGATCCCGACGCCGGCCACGTCGTCTACCACTTCCCTCAGCTGGTCAAATGAAGCTGCCAGCCTGGATGGTGGCGAAGCCGTAGAAGTGGTCTTCGAGGGCAAGTCGTCAGCGCCGTGAGGAGCTCTGCGAGGTCTGGTTGACCATCGCTCGCGCGACTTCCGCCATCGCTGGCTGGTCCTCATCGGCGTGAGCCCACACCCTGCTGAGCTCGGCGTAGTAGTCGTGCGCGCCGGGTTCGGCCGCGAGCGTTGCCGCTCGCGCAGCGCCGAGCAGGGACCGTGCATGACGCGGATGGGTGACCAGCACCCTCTGAAATTCTGGTAGCGCTTCCTTCGCGCGGTTCTGGCGTAGCAGCAACTCGCCGAGACGTTCGCGGCCAAGGATATCGAAGGTTGGCCCCGCCGGTGGGACGCTTTCCTCCAAGGTGATGGCCCTGCGGAGGGTTTCTATCGCGTCCCCGATCCTACCTTCCAGCTCGGCGGCGCGCGCCTGCAGCTCGAGGTCGAGCATCTGCGATCCTTGCACCGTTTGCTGGTCGAGGCTGCCCGTCATCTGTTTCACGGTCGCAGCCAGCTCTCGTTCGCTGCGTGCGAGCGCCGCTCGGTCCTTCCGCGCCGCTGCGGCTTCTCCATGAATGAACGCGCTCCACGCCTTGGCTTTCAGGGACCCGCGCGGCGCGGCGTCGACGTGCCCCGTGCATCCAGGCGTGGCCTGCTGCGCGGCGGACCCAGCCGACGGTGCTTTCATGATGGCCATGGGCGACAGCAACTCGTCGATGCGGTCCCATTCACCGGTCTTCTGGATGTATTCGGCACCCATCATACCGAGGACGAAGCCAACGCGATAGGGAGCCTTTGACTGGGTCAGGGCGGCGCGGCCGCGCGCGAGCACTTCGTTCGCGTGCTGGCGCTGGCCGAGCTCCAGCGCGATCGACAGCAGCCAGGAGAGACTGTGGAAGTCCAGGGCGCTCGTGTCGAGCTGTTTGGCGCGTGTCCACACCACCGATGCTGCCCAGGCAGATTCATTCGAGGCCAGCGCCTCCCGCCACATCCCCAGCTGCACAAAGATGTGCGACGGCATGTGAAGGGCATGGGGCGCCTCGGGCGCGATGTTCGCGTACAGCCGCGCCGCCGGGAGCGCCAGCACCGCGTGCTCCGGATCGTCGAAGGCGTGGATCACGTAGTGCGCCGCTCCGGGATGCTTCGGGTTGCGACCCAGGACGTCCAGGGCGATGGAGCCGGCCAGCGCAAATCGACGGAAGCCCGCTTGCTTCTCATCACTGAATCGCTCGCGGTAAGCGTTGCCCAGGATGGCGACCGCCCATAGCGTGGCAACCTCATTATCGTCGACGAAGCGGTCGTGCAGCTTGCCGAGCTCATCGGCGTAGGCGTCCCATCGCGCCGCCTGCGTCCCCTCGCCGAAAAGGACACGCGCAGCCAAGATCAGCGCTTGCTCGCGCGCGGTGAGCTTCGATTCCGCGCGGATCTTCTCCATCGCGGCGCGCGCGCCCGCCAGGTCCTCCTGGTTCCAGACGGGGTGGTAGTAGGTCAGCGCCTCGCCCCAGTAGCCCATCGCGAATGCCGGCTCAACCTTTGTCGCCGCCTGGAACTCGTCTCGCGCCTCTTCGTACCAGAAGGAATGCAATGCCAGCATCCCTCGTATGAAATGCCCACGGGCGGGCTCCGAGGCGGTCACCGGAAAATGGATCCGGCCGAGCCTCGGCGACCCGCCAGCGTTCTGGGAAACGAGCAGTGCGACGACAATCGTCCACCCTTTCACGGATGCAATATTACGGAGTCCGAGAGCGTCCGGCCAGACTGGCGGTTCGGTGGTCATCTCGTCCTTTTCGCTCAGTCCCCGCCCCTCGCTCCCCCCAGGTTCGGAAGTTCGAGGTCCAGGCGATTCCGCGGAAGCGCCTGGACGTGACCGGAGTCATGCCGCTCAACTTGACCTCCCGGGCCCGAGGCCCGAGGCCGGGTGATGACGGCTCATTCAAACCGTTCGGTGTTCCAGGGACCGGTGGTCCCTATCTGATCGAATCAGACATTCGCCGGTTTGTGGGCGATCACTTCATCGACGAGGCCGTAGTCCTTCGATTCCGTCGCGGTCAAGAAATAGTCCCGTTCCGTATCGTTCCTGATTCGCTCGAGCGACTGCCCG
>DASRQZ010000026.1:0-13263 GCA_035696125.1 Polyangia bacterium | reverse complement strand
AGCGCACCTCGGAAGCCGAGCCGATCGCGATGCCGACGAAATGCAGGTAGTCGCGTTCCGAGCGCCGAGCGCAGCCCTCCACGAGGTTCGCCGGAACGGACACAGCCCCACGGCGGATTTGGCTCTGCAGACCGAATCGCTCGGCGATGGGGAAACCCGCCGTCGCTCGATAAACGTCGGGGACGAGGTCGTCTGCCAATACGAACGCCCGTAGGCGGTACGGTTCTCTGCTCATGCCTAGACTCATCGGTCGTGGCGTCGCAAGAGTTTCCCTCGCAGTCCAGGTCCGACGCCCCCGAAGTCCGAAGTCTGACGCCTGAGGCCGGAGGCCTGAGGCCTGAGGCCCGACGGAGTACCCCTTAACCGAACTGCAAGGCCGTTCCGGATCCGACCCGTCGGCGTCGGCGTCGGCGTCGGCGTCGGCGATCCGGCCGCGGCGATCGGCCTGACCCGCTCGGCTGGCCGATCGGTGCAGGGGGACGCGACTTTGGCGCCTCCCGTACTTGATGGTAGACATCCCCTCCCAGACCATGCAAATCACGATCGAAGACATCTCGCCGGTTGAAAAGAAGGTGGATTTCGAGCTGCCCTGGGCGGACGTCGCGCCGAAGCTCGACAAGGCCTACTCGGACCTGCGGCGCGACGTGCGCCTCAAGGGGTTCCGGCCCGGCAAGGTGCCACGCGCGATCGTCGAACGCATGTACCGGCGCCAGGTCGAGGACGACGTGGCGCGCGAGCTGATCGAAGCGTCGATCGGCCAGGCCATCCACGAGAAACAGATCCAGCCGGTCGCGCCGCCGACGGTCGACAACCTCGAGCTGAAGTCGGGCGCGCCCTTCAAGTTCAGCGCGCGCGTCGAGGTGCGATCGCAGGTCGCGCCCAAGGACTACGCGGGCGTCGAGCTCAAACGCCGCAAGGCCACGGTGACCGACGAACAGATCACCGAGGGCCTCGAGGCCTATCGCCGCCGATTGACCGAGTACAAGCCGGTCGAGGGGCGCACCGAGACCGCGAACACCGACGTGCTGATGGTCGAGCTGCGCGGCAAGGTGGGCGAGCACAAGATCAAGGACAAGACGCTGGCCGTGGATCTCGAGGACGACGCGGGCGGGGCGCTGCCCGGCCTGGCCGCGCGCCTGCGCGGCCTTCCCATCAACGCCGCCGACGTCGACGTCAAGTTCACGCTGGCCGAGGACCTCCCGCAAAAGGAGCTGGCGGGCCGCGCCGTCGACCTGCGGGTCACCATCAAGGAGGCGCGCGAGAAGAAGGCGCCCGCGATCGACGACGAGATGGCCAAGGACACCGGCGAGGCCGAGACGCTCGACGGGCTCAAGGACAAGATCCGCCAGCGCCTCATCGAGGCCGACGAGCAGCGGATCAAGCGCGAGATGATCCAGGTGCTGGTCAAGGAGCTGGTCAAACGCAACGACTTCCCGGTCGCGCCGGCGCTCATCGATCGCCACGCGCAGGCGATCGTCAACCGCGCCAAGAATCAGCTCATGATGGCCGGCATCGACATGGAGGCCGGCAACTTCGACGAGGCGAAGATGCGGCAAGAGTTCCGCGCCGACGCCGAGGCGGAAGCGCGCGGCACGATCCTGGTGCAAGCGATCGCCGAGCGTGAGGGCATCACCGCCAGCGACGCCGACATCCAGAAGCGCGTCGCGGAGATCGCGGCCGCGCGCCAGGAGAACCCAAAAAAGCTGCGCGCCGAGCTGGAACAGGACCAGCGCATCCACCAGATCCGCAATCAGATCATCGAGCAGAAGACGCTTGATATGCTGATCGCTCAGGCTAAGATCACCGACGAAGATCCAGAGCGCCTGGATCCGGACCGCCTGATAGTCACCCCCGACGAGGCGCGGGCCGAAGCCGCCGCCGCCAGGACCAAAATAAAACCGTGAGGCCATGACCGTGAGGCCCCCAATGGACCAATGGAGATGATGAGATGACCGATCGCCATCCGCACGACGCCGCCCCGCCCGCCATCGGCAACTTCATCATCCCGACCGTCATCGAACAGACCCACCGGGGTGAGCGCGGCTGGGACATTTTTTCGCGTCTGCTCAAGGACCGCATCGTCTTCCTGGGCACCGCGGTCGACGATCAGGTGGCCAACATCATCATCGCCCAGTTGCTGTTTCTCGAAAGCGAGGATCCCGACAAGGACATCATGCTGTACATCAACTCGCCGGGCGGCATGGTGACGGCGGGCATGGCCATCTACGACACCATGCAGTACGTGCGCCCCGACGTGGCGACGTTCTGCATGGGTCAGGCGGCGTCGATGGGGGCGTTCCTGCTGGCGTCGGGCGCCAAAGGCAAGCGTTTTTCGCTGCCACACGCGCGCATCCTGATCCATCAGCCGCTGGGCGGATTTCAGGGGCAGGCCACTGACATCGACATCCACGCGCGCGAGATCCTGCGCACCCGCGACAAGCTCAACGAGTTGCTGGTCAAGCACACCGGGCAGCCCCTTGAACGCATCAAGTCTGACACCGAGCGCGACTACTTCATGAGCGCCATGGAGTCGAAGGAATACGGCATCATCGACGAGGTGCTCGTGCAGAAGCCCGGGGTCGTCGGCGGCAATAAATAGATACGACCCCAGAGGCGCTCGCGGGGGCTGAGGACGGCACCAGATGAGCGCCAGATAGGGCGCCAGACAGTGCCGCCAGACTCGCCGTCGGCCGCGGCGCCGGCTGGCGCGATTCTCGACGAGACCTGAACACTGACGCTGACTTGGGCTCCGGGTCTGTGCTACGCTTTTGACCAGTGCCGACCGAGCGCAAGCGAGACGAACATGGGAACCTCTCCTGCTCTTTCTGCGGAAAGAACCAGAAGGAGGTCAAGAAGCTCATCGCGGGACCGACTGTGTACATCTGCGACGAGTGCATCGGCCTGTGCAACGACATCATCGCCGAGGAGATAGAGAAGGAGTCGGAGAGCTTCGGCCTGGCGCCCGTGCCCAAGCCCGCCGACATCAAGACCGTGCTCGATGACTACGTGATCGGCCAGGAGCGCGCCAAGAAGATCCTGGCGGTCGCCATTCACAACCATTACAAGCGCATCGACGCCAAGGTCGGCTCCGAGGACGTCGAGCTCGGCAAGTCGAACATCCTCCTGCTCGGCCCTACAGGCTGCGGCAAGACCCTGCTGGCGCAGACGCTGGCCAAGATCCTCAACGTCCCGTTCGCGATCGCCGACGCCACCAACCTCACCGAGGCGGGCTACGTGGGCGAGGACGTCGAGAACATCATCGTGAATCTGCTGCAGAACGCGGACCACGACATCGAGAAGGCGCAGCGGGGCATCGTCTACATCGACGAGATCGACAAGATCGCGCGCAAGGGCGAGAACCCCAGCATCACGCGCGACGTCTCGGGCGAGGGCGTGCAGCAGGCGCTGCTCAAGATCCTCGAAGGGACGGTGTGCAACGTGCCGCCCAAGGGCGGGCGCAAGCACCCCCAGCAGGAGTTCCTGCAGGTGGACACCACCAACATCCTGTTCATCTGCGGCGGCGCCTTCGTGGGCCTCGAGGACATCATCGAGCAGCGCATCGGGCAAAAGCAGATCGGCTTCGGCGCCAAGATCCAGTCCAAGAAGGAGCGCCGCGTCTGGGACCTCCTGCGCGAGGTGCAGCCGGAGGACCTGCTCAAGTACGGCATGATTCCGGAGTTCGTCGGGCGGCTGCCCGTCATCGCTCCGCTGCACGAGCTGGACGAGACCGCGCTCATCGACATCCTCACCAAGCCGAAGAACGCCCTGGTCAAGCAGTACCAGAAGCTGTTCGAGATGGACGGCGTCAAGCTGCGCTTCACCAAGGGCGCGATGTCGGCCATCGCGGCCGACGCCCAGAAGCACAAGTCGGGGGCGCGTGGCCTGCGCGCCATCCTCGAGCAGTCGATGCTCGACATCATGTTCGAGGTACCCTCGACCGGGGCCGCCATCCGCGAGGTGGTCATCAACGAGGAGACGATTCAGAAGGGGCAGCAGCCGATCCTGATGTACCAGAAGGGGGCTGTGGCCGGCACCGAGAGGTCCGCTTCTTAAGGAGGTCCGCCCATGCCAAGGCTGGCGACGACGACGGCGATGACGACGACTCGAAGGTGGCTGATCTGGCTCCCGGTGGTCATGGTGGCCTCGCTCCTTTACTGGACGGTCGCGCTCGGGCTGGGTGGGATGTCGCTCATGGCGGTGAGCGCGCTCTCGGGCAGCGACGGCGCCGGCGGGTTCGCCATCGGGGCCACCTCCGGTAGCGACACCGACACCGCGCAGGCGACCGCGCCGCGCGACGGTTACGAGCCCATCATCGTCCACCTGGAGGAGTCGGTCGAGCCCGAGGACGTCGACGACAACCCCGGTTGTGGGCTGTCCCCGGGGGACGACGGCAGCTCGCGCGATCAGGCTGAGCAACCCGCCAACCAGCCCTGGGTCCGCGGCCTCGTCGTGGAGTGAGCGAGGGCAACCTCGACCGTCGGTCGCGCGCGCGGCGGCCCGGCTCGCGAATTTTCGCCAGCGGCCTCGGGAGTTGGTAGGATCCGGGGGCGCTGTCGGCGCCACGGCGGCGACGTGACGCTGTACGCGAGGAGCCACCGATGTCCGACCGCCAGAGGGACCAAAGGGACGAAGAGAAGCGAGCTCCGCGTCGCGTCCCCCTGTTGCCGCTGCGGGACATCGTGGTGTTTCCCCACATGGTGGTGCCGCTGTTCGTCGGCCGCGAGAAGTCCATCAGCGCGCTGGAAGAGGCGATGGGCAAGGGTGGCTACAAGGAGATCTTCCTCAGCGCCCAGCGCAAGGCCAAGACCAACGAACCGGTGCCCGACGACATCTTCACCATCGGCACCGTCGGGACGATCATCCAGCTCCTGCGCTTGCCCGACGGCACGGTCAAGGTGCTGGTCGAGGGCAAGCGGCGCGCGGCCATCCGGCGCTTTACCCAGACCGACGGCTTCTTCACCGTGGAGATCGAGGAGCTACCCGACGTCCCCGAGAAGTCGGTCGAGCTGGACGCGCTGATGCGCGAGGTGCACTCGACCTTCGAGATCTACGTCAAGCTGAACAAACGCATCGCGCCCGAGATCCTGATCTCGGTGCAGACCATCGAGGATCCCGGCCAGCTGGCCGACACCATGGTCGGGCAGTTGCAGCTCAAGCTGGCCGACAAGCAAGCCATCCTGGAGATGGACGCTCCGTCGAAGCGCCTGGCGCGCCTTTACGAGCTGATGAAGGCCGAGATCGAGATCTTGCAGGTCGAGCGCAAGATCCGGACGCGCGTCAAGAAGCAGATGGAGAAGACCCAGAAGGAGTACTACCTCAACGAGCAGATGCAGGCGATCCAGAAGGAGCTCGGCGATCGCGACGAGTTCAAGAACGAGCTCACCGAGATGGAGGAGCGCGCCAAGCAGAAGAACCTGTCGCGCGAGGCCCAGACCAAGGTCAAAAAGGAGCTCAAGAAGCTGCGCATGATGGCGCCGATGTCGGCCGAGGCCGCGGTGGTGCGCAACTACGTCGACTGGGTGCTGGCGCTGCCCTGGGGCGAGAAGACCGAGGAGAAGCTCGACGTCGTCGAGGCAGAGCGCATCCTGGATCAGGACCATTACGGCCTCAAGAAGGTCAAGGAGCGCATCCTCGAGTACCTGGCGGTCCAGGCGCTGGTGAAGAAGCTCAAGGGTCCGATCCTGTGCCTGGTGGGGCCGCCCGGTGTCGGCAAGACCTCGCTGGCGCGATCGATCGCGCACGCCACTGGACGCAACTTCGTGCGCCTGTCACTGGGCGGCGTGCGCGACGAGGCGGAGATCCGCGGCCACCGGCGCACGTACATCGGCGCGCTGCCCGGCAAGATCATCCAGTCGCTCAAGAAGGCAGGCAGCCAGAACCCGGTCTTCCTGCTCGACGAGGTCGACAAGATGTCGACCGACTTCCGCGGCGATCCCTCGGCGGCGCTGCTCGAGGTGCTCGATCCCGAGCAAAACAGCACCTTCAGCGATCACTACCTGGACCTGGACTACGACCTCAGCGACGTGATGTTCATAACCACGGCGAACTACCTGCACGGCATCCCGATCCCGCTGCAGGACCGCATGGAGATCATCCAGCTGCCCGGTTACACCGAGTTCGAGAAGGTTTCGATCGCGGAGAAGTACCTCATCCCCAAGCAGAAGAACGACAACGGCATCGCCGAGCTGAAGCTGGATTTTCCCGAGGAGACCGTGCGCGACGTCATCCATTTTTACACCAAGGAGGCGGGCGTCCGGAATCTGGAGCGGGAGATCGCGACCGTGTGCCGCAAGCTGGCGCGCGAGGTGGTCGCCAAGACGCTGCCGGTGGGACTCAACGACGCGCCCGACGTCAAGATCACGCCCAAGCGCCTGCCGCGCTACCTGGGGCCGCACCGCTACCGCTACGGCCGCCAGGAGGGCGCCAACGAGATCGGCCTGGTCAACGGCCTCGCGGTCACCATGTACGGCGGCGACTTGCTGGCCACCGAGGTGTCGATCGTCGCCGGCAAGGGCAAGCTGGTGCTGACCGGTAAGCTGGGCGACGTCATGCAGGAGTCGGCGCAGGCCGCGATCAGCTATGTGCGCTCGCGCGCGCCGTCGCTGGGCCTGGAGCGTGACTTTTACAACCGCGCCGACATCCACGTGCACCTGCCCGAGGGGGCGATCCCCAAGGACGGCCCCTCGGCCGGCATCACCATGTGCACGGGCCTGGTCTCGGCGCTGCTGCGCGTGCCGGTGCGGCGCGACGTCGCCATGACCGGCGAGATCACCCTGCGCGGGCGGGTGCTGGCCATCGGCGGCCTCAAAGAGAAGATCCTGGCGGCGCACCGGTGCGGCATCACCACCGTGATCATGCCCAAGGAGAACGCCAAGGACTTGCGCGAGATCCCCAAGCGAGTCCTCAAGACCCTGCGCGTGGTCCCCGTCGACCACATGGACGAGGTGCTGCGGATCGCCCTGGTGATCCCCGACGCCGAGAACTTCCTCAAGGATGGCTCGGTCGCCGTCGACTGGCGTCAGCCGATCGAGCGCCGCGACCGCGACCGCGACCGCGACCGGCGCGAGGAGTCGTCGAAGTTCCCTGTCGCCAGCGCCGTGCCGCCGCCGAGCGCGCTCGAAGACCCGTCGGTCGAGCGCGACACGCCGGCTTCCGACGGCGGCCTCGACGATCACCCGCGCCCCAGCAGCGGCGGCGGTTCCAACATCGGATACCCCAGCCCGCAGCCCGGTGTCCGCGAGCACGAGTAGATCTCGGGTCGCCCTGTTCACGGACCACGGGTGACGTTGACGACGAGTCGGCGGACGTCGTAAGTACCGATGGTCGTCGGTTCGGGAGGAGTGGCCGAGTGGTCGAAGGCGACGGTCTTGAAAACCGTAGCGCGAAAGCGCCGGGGGTTCGAATCCCTCCTCCTCCTCTGGTGGTCGCGAGTTCCTTGCTCGCGGTTGCGACGGGAATCTGTTAGAACCGCGGCGGTGTTCTGGAGAGGTGGCCGAGAGGCCGAAGGCGGCGGTTTGCTAAACCGTTATACGGACCAAAATCTGTATCGAGGGTTCGAATCCCTCCCTCTCCGCTAAGCCGAAGCTCTTGACGGGGTCTCGGCGTCACGGCATACGTGTGCAGCAACAAGCGGCCATAGCTCAGCTGGATAGAGCATCGGTCTACGGAACCGAGGGTCGGGAGTTCGAATCTCTCTGGCCGCGCGAGTTTGCCCGTCGCCCTTCCGTTTCCCTCTGGTCCCATCTCTCCCGTCCGCGGGGGAGATGGCCAGGGTGGGCGAGGGAGCCGCCATCACGCCACGCGTCGCCATCTGTGACGTAGACCGTTGACGGCGCGCGCTGTTTGGTTGTTCGCCAGGCAACATTCGCCCGGGCGAGCCGCGCCAAACCCCTCGATCTCATTGACGCGCGCCTGGTATCTTAGCTGGCGCGAATAGTGCTCTAGCATACTATCCATGAGTCGAGAGAACGCGGAGCCGAACCGAGAGCCGCACCCTGCTCCCAGCCCGAACATGGTCCAGGTTGCGCGGAAGCCTGGGTCCGTGCTGTATCTGCCCACCTGGTCGCGGCTGCGCATCGCCACCAAGCAGCGCACCCAGGCGGGCCGCGGCGGGGACTTCTTCGAGGTGTTCCAGCACCGCGAGGGCCCGGTCACGACGGTCATGGCCGACGTCGCCGGAAACGGCCCGCGCGCGGCGGTGCCGGTCTCCGACCTGCGCTGGGCCTTCCGGCAGCGGCTGGCGCGCGGCGAGGCGCCCGGCGAGGTGCTCGCGGCGGTCAACGACTGGCTGATCGGTCAGAGCGTACACGAGCTGCTGGTCACCGCGCTCTGCATCCGCGTCGACGTGCAGACCGGGTTGGCGGAGATTGCCAGCGCGGGCCACCTGGGTCCCTTCGTCAAGCGCTGGACCGGCGCGGCCGAGGCGGTGACCCCCGCGCCGGCGCTGCCCCTGGGCATCCTGACCGGCGAGACCTACAGCCAGATCAGCACCGTGCTGTCGCTGCAGGACGCCCTGGTGCTGGCGACCGACGGCATCACCGACCGCCTGGCCACGGCCGACGATCCGCTGGGCGAGAAGGGCCTGCTCGAGCAGCTGGGAGCGGTACCACCGTCGGGCCGGCACATCTGCGAAGCGCTGCTGGCCCTGGGCGCCGGCACCGAGCAGGACGCCACGGTCGTGGTCGTGCAGATGCCCGCCAGCGCAAGGCGACGCCGGCGAGGTGGCTCTCCACTGCTCCGCGGTTGACCAGCATTGGTGCCAGCGCGCTGGGCGCCCGTGGTCACACCAACTGGTCGATCAGCGTGCGCCGGAAGCGCGGCTGTCAGGGACCGGTTCGCTTGCGGCGCGCGACGTTGAACAGGGTCAAAGCCATGACGGTGAAGCAGGCCAGTCCCAGGAGCTGATAGCCACCAGGGCCCAGCTTGCCCTGCAGGGAGTGCTCCAGCGACATCTTGTCGATCGCGTGCGCGATGCTGTCCTTGACGGTCAACAGGGCCACCACCACGCCGGCCACGGCGCCGCCAGCGACCAGACCGGTCGCGAAGAGGTTGCCGGGGCCGAGCTCGGATTCCTCGGAGGTCTCGCTCGCGGCGTCGCCCCCGCCGCGCGGGGAGCGGCGGCGCGCACCGCGGTCGATCGCGGCCTTGACCACGCCGCCCGCGAACACCGGCGCGGTGGTCGACAGCGGCAGGTAGGCGCCGACCGCGAACGACAAGGATTTGACTCCGCACAGCTCCATGGTCACCGCCAGCGTCACCCCGACCAGCACGAACTGCCAGTCGAGGTTGAAAGCCAACAGCCCCTGGATCAACGTCGCCATCAACGTCGCCTGCGGCGCCGGGTACTTGTCGGACCCGATCAGATGAAGGGGCGGCTGGTCGAGTAGCCGGATGGTCATCCCGACCACCACGGTGGCGGTGACCACGCCGATGAGCAGGCCGATCTGCTGCGCGCGCGGCGTGGCGCCCACCAGGAAGCCTGTCTTGAGGTCCTGCGAGGTCGCGCCGGCGTTGGCGGCGGCGATGCAAACGATCGAGCCCACGCACAGCGCCATCGGCTGATAGGCGTCGCCGGTCCAGCCGAACCCGACGAAGATCAGGCAGGTGCCCATCAAGGTCGCGATGGTCATGCCGGAGATCGGGTTCGACGAGGTGCCGATGAGCCCGACGATGCGGCTGGCGACGGTGACAAAGAAGAAGCCGAACACGATCACCAGCACGCCGAGCAGGAGCTTGCTGCCGACGCCGTGGCCAGGCACGAACGGCAGCACCGCCATGATCACCACCAACCCGGCGCAACCGATCAGGACCGCGGAGATCGGCAAGTCGCGATCGGTCCGGCGGGCCTGCGCGGCGCCGCTGCCCGCGCGCAGCGAGGCCAGGCTCTCGCGGAAGGAGGACACGATGGTCGGCAGGGTCTTGACCAGGGTGATGAAGCCGCCGGCCGCGACCGCGCCGGCGCCGATCTGGCGCACGTAGGCGCGGTAGATCGCGACCGCGGTGTTGGCGAAGGTGTGGGTCGCCGGGTTCCAGCCGCCCGGCCCACCGGCGTTGGCGACGCTGGCCAGGTAGCCGAGCTTGGCCAGCTGGGCCGCGACCGCGTCGGGCGGGGTCAGGTAGGCCAGCAGCGGGATCAGCCCCAGCCAGGCAAGCACGCCGCCAGCCACCAGCTGGCCGGCGATCTTGGGCCCGATGATGTAACCGACGCCCAGGTATTCGGGGGTGATCTCGCCGCTCAAGGTCGCCGACGGCAGAAAGCGGTTGGTCTGCTGGATCGCCAGCGTCGGCGTCTCGGCGATGAAGCGAAAAATCTTTTGCAGCAGCGCGTAAGCGAAGGCGAACCCCAGTCCCTGGTAGGCGGTGCGCGCCAGCACGCCGCCCTTCTCGCCCGCGATCAGCACCGACGCGCACGCCGTGCCTTCCGGATAAGGCAGCGCGCCGTGCTCCTTGACGATCAGCGAGCGGCGCAGCGGCACCATCATCAGCACGCCCATCACGCCGCCCAGCATGGCCAGGGTCAGGATGGTCCAGTACGAGAAGAAGGGCTCGCCCACGCTGCGCGCTGTGACCGGATCGCGCGAAAGAAACAGGAAGCCGGGCAGCGTGAACACCACGCCGGCGGCGATCGACTCGCCCGCCGAGCCGATGGTCTGCACCATGTTGTTCTCGAGGATGGTCGACGATCCGAAGCGCTTGAACAGCGAGATGGCCAGGACCGAGATCGGGATCGACGCCGACACGGTCAGGCCGGCCTTGAGCGCGAGGTAGACCGTCGCGGCGCCGAAGATCACGCCGAAGATGACGCCGAGCACGATCGCCTTGGCGGTGAGCTCGGCCATGCGCGTGTCGGACGAGACGTAGGGTTTGAAGGCCGGGACGGCGCTGCCGTTCGATTCGTCGGTCATCACCAGAGGTCCTTCCATCGGCACAGGTTGATCCCGCGGCGCGTGAGCGCGCCCCGAACTCGGTCGGAGCACAACGCCGCCAGCTCTTCGGCACCATGATACGTGCGGCCGCCGGCGTCGCGCGCCACCAGGTCGGACTCCGCGGGGTGGCAGATGAGCTCATGCGCGCCGGGCGCGAGGCGCCCGATGATCTCCAGGATGCGCACCTCGTCGAGGCGGCCGCTCTCGACGAAGCCCCAGCTCTGCGGCCCGTGGCGCAGCATGCCCATGCGTCGGCGCGACAGCCAGCCGAGGCCGGTCAGAAGGCCCGCCTCCAGCCCGCGCGCCGGGTCGGCTACCCAGGACAGGGTCGGCTTCTCGAACAGGGTGCGGATGCCCGGGATGCCGTGGCGGCGGGCGGCGGCCTCCATCGCCTGGCCGATCGCGGGCAGGAACCCGAGGTGGTGGTGGGTGTCCAGGTGATCGGGCGCGACGCCGGCCGAGCGGGCGCGCTCGATCTGGGCGTCGAACTCTCGCTCGACCTCGCGCGCGTCGATCTGGTTCTTCATCCAGCGCGCGACGAAGTCCGACGACCGCGCCAGGAACGTGCCGGCTCCCGTGCCGTCGGTCAGCGAGGGTAGGGTCCTGGCGTCCAGCACCGGGCGCCCGCCGATCAACGCCAGGTGCACCCCCACGCCAAGCTCGGGCGCCTGTGCCAGCAGAGCGCGCGTCGCGTCGAGGTCGGCGCAGTTGCCCAGCAGCGACGTGCTGGTGACGATGCCTTCGCGATGGGCACGCACGATGCCGCGCGAAATCTCCGCGGTCATGCCGAAGTCGTCGGCGTTGACCACCAGGCGGATGCGCGCGTCGCTCACGGTCAGGTGCCTCGCGATGGCGTTTCTATCACGTTGCGTCGCGCGAACCCCCAAGGTTTGACGGTGTTTGACGCTGTTTTTCGAAGATGGTATCTGAGACCTCCATGGCGAAGCGCATTGTGATCGCCGACGACAGCGCGACGATCCAGAGGGCTTTCGCGATGACCTTCGGCGCCGAGGACGTCACCCTGGCCGCAGCCCGCTCGGTCGACGAGGCGATCAGCCTGGCGCGCCAGCTCCAGCCCGAGCTGGTGATCGCCGACGGGATGATGCCGGGACGGTCGGGCTACGACCTGTGCGCGGAGATCAAGGCCGATCCTGGGCTGTCCGGCACCGCCGTCTACATCCTGGCGTCGTCGCAGCAGCCATACGACGAGTCGCGCGGGCGCCAGTGCGGCGCTGACGGCCACTTCGTCAAGCCGTTCGACACCACGGTGTTGATCGAGAAGGTGCACGACGCGCTGGCGCGCGGGCCGATGGAGAAGCCGCTGGGCGCGCCGCCGCCAGCCGACGAGCTCGGGCCTCCCATCCCCTTCGACGCGACGTCGGGCATCCCCTCCGGGGTGACCATGCCGCTCGCGGCCGCTTTCGACGACGACGAGTACGGCGAGATCAGCGTCGACATGTCGCCGCCCGCCGACGCCCCGGGCGCGCGCGAGGCCGAGTTCGAAGCGGCGCCGCTCACGCCGCCGCCCGTTCGTCCGACCACCGGCACGCCGGCGCCGGCGCCCGGGTTCTCGTTCTCCCCCGCGGGCACGCAGTTGCCATCGCTGACGCCGGCGCCCCCGGCATCGCTGTTCCCGCCCGCCAGCACGCCGCCGCTCGCGGCAGGGCCGTCTGCGGGCGGCATGCGTCCGTCGCTGATCCCCGGTATCCGCCCGGGCGCCATGCCGCCAGCGCGACCGGGCGCGGCGCCGGTGCGCCCCGCAACCCTGAGCGCGGGTCCCGCCGCGCGCCCGCCCAGCCCGGTTTCGCGCACGCTCATGGGCCTGCCGGCCGCCAACGTCCCCATCCCCGGGACCTCGCGCTCGTCGTCGTCGCCGCCGCTGGCGCGGCCCACGCCCGCGCCGCTGGCTCCGGCGCCGCCCCGTCCCGCCGTGGTGCCCAGCGCGTCGGGCGGGGGCGGGACGCCTTCGCCGCTGTTCTCGCAGCCCGGCGTCGCCACCACGCCCCGCCCGCTTTCGGTCGCGCTGCCGCCGACGGTGTCGGCCGCGGTCGGCACCGCCGTCGATCAGAAGATCGCCGCCATCGGCGCCCGCGGCCCCGAATACGAGGCCATCGCCAGGCTATCGCGCGAGATCATCGAACAGATCGTCTGGGAGGTGGTGCCCGAGCTCGCCGAGGTGATCATCCGAGAGCACGTGGAACGCCACGTGAGGGCGTAGTCCCGCCGCCAAGCTCGCGCCCTGCCCATGGCCTGTGGAGGTCCGGGTCCGCGCGTGACTCCGTCGGCGTCGGCGTCGGCGTGATCGTCCTCGATCCGGTCCGGATCCGGATCGATGACG
>DASRQZ010000025.1:0-34802 GCA_035696125.1 Polyangia bacterium | reverse complement strand
GATTGAATCGAGCGCGGCGGCACCATCCGTCCCGGCGCCGGCGCCGGCGCCGGCGCCGGCCGCCCGGGCGCCGGAAGCGACCGCGGTCCCGGCCGAGGTGCCCGCCACGCCGGCGGCGCCGCCCTCTGCCAGGTCGCCCGCGGACGCAGGCGCGGTCACGGCGACGGCTTCTATCCCCGAGAGTCGCCCACGTCGCCGCGCTCAGCCCCCGAAACCGGTCCCGGTCGAGGACCGACTACCTATCGAGTGAACCGCCCATGAAACGATTGCCCCTCATCTTGCTGCCGCTCCTGATCGCCCCGCGCGTGGCGCACGCCGCCGAAGCGGGTGAGACGGTGGCGCGCAGGCAGCTCATCGACGCCGCCGAGAAGGCGCACAAGGCCGGACTCCACGATGTGGCGCTGGAGTACGTGCTGCGCGCGCACGCGATCCACAGCTCCCCGACCTCGTTTCTGTTCATCGCCGAGGAACAGATGGAGCTGGGGCAGCCGGTTGACGCTTATGCCAATGCGCAACAATGCCTCCGTGAAATCGAGCTGGATCTGAAGGCCCACCTGCGCGACGCGGCGCAGGCGCGATGTCAGGCGCTGGTGGGCAAGCTGCACGCACAGATCGGTGAGCTGGTCCTCAACATCCCCGCGCCGCCGCCCGGGACCACCTTGCGCCTCAACGGAAAGCTGGTGAAGGTCGAGGTCGCCGGGGTGCCCTTTCCGGTCGCCCCGGGCTCGATCACCGTCGAGGCGGGCGCGCCCGGCTACGATCCGTTCAAGGCCGACGTCACCGTCTCGGCCGGCGAGGCCAAGCCGGTTTTCGTCGTTCTGCGGCTGACGCCCTGTCCGGCGGGCGCGACCCGCGACGCCGAGGGTACCTGCCGGCCCGCCTTGCAGGCGGGCGGCCCGGCTCCATCAACCGCGAGCGGCGCGCGCGGTTCCGTCCCGGAAGCGGGGCGCGTTTCCAACCAGGCGGCGACGACCGGCGCCGACCAACCTCGGCGACCTTTCCTGTCGCGGCGCACGGCCGTCATCGGCGGCGCGATCGCCGCCGCCTTGCTGGTGGGCGGTGGGGCGGCCTGGTTGGTCGCGAACAGCAAGTACGACACGGTCAAGGAAACCTGTGACCGTGGCTGCACGCCGGACCAGCGCTCGAGCGGCATCTCGACCGTGCAGTCCTGGGAGCGGATCGCGGCCGTGGGGTTGATCGCCGGCGGCACGCTCGCGGTCGGTGCCGTCGTCACGTTCATGGTCTCCCGCCCGGGCGGCCCGGAATCGGGCTCACGCCTGTCGCTCGGCATCGACCCACGTGGCCGCCTCTCCATCGGCGGGTCGTTCTGATGCGCGCGACGGTGGTGTGGTCCCTGATCGGCGCCTCCTTTTTCGGGTGTCACGACTTGTCGGCGATCAAGCCCGCAATCGGTGGTGCTGGCGGTGGTGACGGCGGCGCCGACACCCCGGCAAGCGACGGCGGCGACGGGGCGCCCGCAGCGGACGGCGGCGGCGACCGCAACAGCGACTCGCCCTCGGGCGCCGACGCTGACGCGTCCGGCGACGGCGGCGGTGACGCCGGCGCGCCCACCGTGTTGTTGACCGGAGTGGTGCGCAATTATTTCAGCCTCGATCCGGCGTCCTTTCGCGGCGGGGCCAGGGTCGTCGTCACCAACACCGCTCCTCCCTTCATGTCCTTGCCGTCCCGGACCAGCGACGGCGCCTACAGCATCGGTGGCGTGCCCAGCGCTTCGCCAGTCGATCTGGAGATCGACGTCGACCAGAGCACCGGGACACCGTCGGTCCCCAGCTACGTGCAGACCCGGGTCTCGACGCTGCTCACCGAAGCCGCCGCTCAAACTCTGGACGTCCCGGTGGTCACCTACGCATGGATGGCGCAGGTTGCGTATCAATGTGGGCTCTTCACCACGCTGGACGCGGCGCTGCAGCAGGGTGGCTTCGTGAACCCCTATTTCACCGAGCGCTCCACGGTGTTCGGCACGCTGGTCAATGCTGCCGGTCAGCCGGTCGCCGGCGTGGAGCGCGCCGCGATCAGCGTTGACCTCGGCGGCTATGTGAATCCGGGCGCGGGTGACGCCGATCCGAACCCAGCCAAGGTCTGTTTCCTGGTCAGGGACACGACCTCCGGGCAGTTCATCGGATCGACCAATCCAGCCTCGGATGCCACCGGCCGCTTCGTGGTGTTTCGCCTCCGCAACAACATCGCCGGCGGCGCAGGGCAGGGCCTGGCCGTCGTGCATGCCACAGGGTACGCCTCGCAGAGCGTGAGGCTGCGTTCCAGCGGCAACATCGGTGTCGTCACCATGACAGAGGGTGTCGACACCATGCCGCCGGCGGTTCCGGTGTTCACGACCGACGTCTTTCCGTTGTTCGCCAAGCTGGGCTGCCGCGGATGCCATTTCCCCCCCAACGGCCCGGGATATTTGAACAGCGTGGTTCGCGGTGGGATGCACCTGGATCTCAGCGGAACACCCGCTCAGGTCCATGCGTCCCTGTCGGCGGGCGGCTCCGCGGGATGCGACAATCCCGCCACCCCGCAACGCCTGTGTCCGAACGCGCCGGCTGCTTCGTTGCTGCTGAAGAAACCGCTGGCCGAGGTGTTCCCCGAGCCCACCGATCATCAGATCGACGGGTTCGCCGATTCCAACGTTCCCGACTACCGGACGATATTCCGATGGATACAGAACGGCGCTGCCTTCTAGTTTTCCTGACCTGCGTCCTCGGCCTGCCGCTGGCGGCGTGCTCGCCGTCGTCCCCCAGCGGCGACGGCGCGACCGATGGGGGGGACGCGCCAGCCGCCGTGGATCGCTCTGGTGACGGCCCGCCGCCGGCGTACGACGTCGCGGGCGACGCAAGAATGGACGTCGATCTGGTCACCGGGCGCGCGTGCGGGTCCTCGCCTGTTTGCGGCCCGACCGGTTGGTGCAATCCCGCGACCAACGCCTGCCAGCTGCGGGCGGCGCCGCGGGAGATCAGGTTCGTCGACGACCTGTTGCCGATACTGCGAGGGCAGGGCTGCACCTCTTGCCACGTGCCCGGCGGCGCGGGTGCCGTCGAGGGCACGGTCCACGTGCCCCTGGTCCTGAACGGAACTCCGCAGGCGGCCTGGTCGGCGCTGGTGGCTGTCACCACCGACTGCTCCGACGGTCTGGCGCGCAGGGTCTGCGTGGATGAGCCGAGGCTCTCGTTGCTGGGGCGCTGGCCGCTGCAGCTGCCGGGCGAGCCGTCGCGTATCGTGGTGGCGTTCGAGAGCTGGGACAATCCCCAGCTGCAGATCATCCTGGAGTGGATCGCCCAGGGCGCGCGCCTCGGCGACGTTCCCCCCGGCGACGGCGGTCCGCCCGATCGCGCGCCCGCCACCGATGGCGCCGATGCGGTCGTGGCTGCCGACACCGCCGACGCGGTCATCGACCGAAGCGCGATGCCGGACCTTGGCGCGCCGGACGTCGCCCCGGATCTGGCCCCGGATCTGGCCCCGGACCTGGCGCCGGACGTCCCGGTGGATGTTGGGATCGCGGCCGACCTCCGGCCAGACGTGCCGCCGGTCGACGTCCGCGACACGGCCACCGACGCGCCCGACGTCACGGCCC
The DNA here is from genome assembly GCA_035696125.1 of Polyangia bacterium. Taxonomy (GTDB): domain Bacteria; phylum Myxococcota_A; class Polyangia; order Fen-1088; family Fen-1088; genus DASRQZ01. Next base: position 31,210 of record DASRQZ010000025.1, on the reverse strand, counting down.
CCCGGATGAACGGCGTACCGACCGCGACGCCCACCGCCAGCTGTCAGGGCGCGGTCGTCAGCTGGCCCGCCGCCTCGGACGATCGCTCGCCGGCCGCCGCGCTTCGTTACCTGGTCTGCTGGTCGCCGACCAGCGGCGCGTGCGCGGGCGGCGGCGGCACGCGGATCAACGTGGGCGCCGGAACGACCATGACGACCATCAACGGCCTGGCGCTGCAGACGATGTACTACGTCAGCGTCCTGGCGATTGACGAGGCAGACAATCAGGCGACGACGGCGATCACCACGTCGTTCGCGATCCCGTCGAATCCCACCAACGCGCCGCTGCCGCCGCCCGTGGCGCCTTTGATGGTCACGCCGTCCTCGGCTACCACGCTGGGCGTTTCCTGGGGCGCGGCGCCGCCGGGGACCTGCTTGCTGGCCAGCCAGCTCCGCTACGAGATCTGTGTGACGTCGGGGTCCGCGTGCGACGTCGCGATGGGTACCTGGAGCCCGGCCCAGACGACGCTGCCCCTGACCACCGCCGCGATTCTCACCGGCCTCATGCCCGCCACGACTTACTCCGTCTTCGTGCGTACCATCGATGGGATGGGCCATGCCAGCAGCCCGATCTCGGGCGCCGCGATGACCAGGTACTCGTTCAACGCCAACGTCCGTCCCGCTTTGCTTGCCGATTGCAACAACTCGACCTGCCACATCAGCTTGAACCGCACCGCCTTCCCGCCTTCGGACTACGCCACCCTGACCACCACCGTGCCTGCTCCCCTCGCCGCTGCCTGCCCGCTTTACGTCAACACCGGAAACGCCGACCCGACCGCCAGCTTCATCTACGCGATCACCCAGGGCGCCACCTGCGGTCACGGGCGCATGGTCATCGAGGCCGTCGGGCTGGAAGCCATCCGGTCCTGGATCGCCGCCGGCGCGCCGAACAACTGATTGTCAGGCGACCCAGGGAGCAGAGCGAAGCTGGGCGCCTTGCTCAAGCGGCCGCGACGGCGACCCGTGTTCCGAGTCGCAGCCGCGCGCGAACCCGGCGCGACAGCGTGTCGACGCCGATGTTGAGCAGCGCCGTGACCAGCAGGAGCAGCACCACGCGGTCGAAACGGACCTCGGAGATGGCGCTGTCCACGTAAAAGCCCAGCGTGCGCACGCCCAGGATGCCCAGGATGGCGGTCTCGCGCATGACGATCTCCCACCTGTAGAACAGGAACGCCAGGAACTGGCCGTAGACGCGGGGCAGGATCTCGTAACCGTACCGATCGAGGCGCCGCCGGGGGGCGTCCGGACGCAGGACAAACGTATCGGCGTGGCGGCCGGTCAGGGTGCCGATGATTCCTCCGTTGTGCAGCGACAGCGCCGCGATGGCCGGCAGCATCGACGGACCCCACAGTTGCAGGAAGACGTAGCAAAGGACGTACTCCGGCGTGGACCGCAGCACCACCATGAGGAGATGGCCCACGGTCCTGCCGGCGCGCCCGAAGAACTGCCTCGACACCAGCGGGAAGGTGGCCAGCGCGACCAGTCCCGTCGCGACCAGCGCGATCTGGGACAGGATCAGGGTCGCCGCCACGCCCGGCAACGCCTGGTCCCGCAGCAGGCGCCAGATCCACCGTCCCATCTCCGCCCAGCGCCGATCGGCCGCGATGTCCGGCGCGCGCAGCGGATAGGGGACGATGTCTCTGGTGAAGAAGCGGACCGCGTTTTCCCAGCTCGCGTCGATCGGTCCCACCAGCAGCGTAAACGCTCCCGCGAAGCACAGGGGCAAGAGGCGCGGTCTCAGCCAGAAGCGAAGCGTCCCGATGAGCGCGTAGAACAGCAGCAGCAGCGCCGCCATCTCCGAATAGCTGCCGGCGCGGAAGAACGCCTCCAGGTGGAATCCCAGCGTGGGCAGGCCGATGAATCCCAGCACCGCGCTGCTGCGCAGTCCGCACTCGACCCGGTAGCTGGTGTAGCTCTTCAGGTCGGCCCAGGCGCCCGGCAGCCTGCCATAAAACAGCTGCGACAGGCGGCTGGATCCCGGGGGCAGGGCCGCCAGCGGCGCCGGATCGGCCTCCTCGAGGATCTCGGCGAACACCTTGGCGAAGATCCCCGCGTAGGGCAGGGCGATGGCCAGCACGCCGGTGATGGCGTTCAGACCAAGGAACTGCAGGAACAGCAGCGCCCAGAACAGCTCGTGCACCGAGCGCAGCAACGACGCCGCCCATCGCACGGCGCGGCGGTGGAACGCCAGCGACAGAACGAACCCGGCCCCGGCCCCGAGACCGACCCCGAACAGGGCGAACGCCACGGTCTGGCCCAGCGCCTGTGCCAGCTCGCCGAAGGCCAGGAAGTTGGGGGTGAGAAAGCCGCGCGCGATGCGCCGCAGCTCGCCCCACGGGTCCTGCGTCGTGACCCGCAGGTCGGCCAGCGCGAGGCAGGCCAGGGCCACGGCCAGCAGCAGCAGGCTGGTCTTGAAGGCGGCCGAACGGCGCATCGTCACCGGTAAAGGCTGTCCAGATCTCCTGCCGCCAGGTCGGACGCGCGCCGGTCGAAGATGATGCGCCCGCGCCGGATGCCGATCACCCGTGTCACCAGCTCGAGGGCCAGCTTGATGTCGTGCATGACCAGGACCACCGTCCGGCAGGCACGGTTGATGGCAGCCAGCACATCGCGCGCCTGCACGCCGTCGACGGCGGACACCGGCTCGTCCCCCAGCAGCACCTCGCCGCCGTGGTAAAGGGCGCGCGCGACGGCGGTTCGTTGCTGCTGGCCGCCCGACAGCTCGCCCACCGGGGTGAACAGCTTGTCCGTCATGTCGAGCTCTTCCAGGATCGCGGTCACGGCGGCGACCGGCGCCCGCAGCGGGCGAATCAGGTTGGCGAGGTTATGCACCGTGCCGTGCCGGTGCAGGCGCCCGACGTAGACGTTGTGATAGACAGACAGTTGCTTGACCAGAGCGCCGTCCTGCGGGACCAGCGCGATCTGCCCCTTTTGCTGCTGGTAGAGCGCCGACAGGAGCGTCGACTTTCCGGCGCCGCTGGGACCGACCACCGCCACCCGCTCGCCCGCGTCGATGTCCAGCGAGACATCGGTGAGCACGGGCGCGCCGCCGTACCCGAGATTTGCGGCGCGCAGCGAGAACAGGCTCATCAGTCGATCAGGCCGACCGACTTGGCGACGGCGCGCAGCTGCTCGTAGTCCTCGTTCTTGGCCGGAACGAAGGCCTTGCGGGGAAACGACGCGAGCAGATCGGGATCCCTGAGGTCGAGCAGGACCTGGGTGAGCCGGGCGCTGAACCCGGTGCCGTACTCCTTGTCCACGTCGCCGCGCACCGTGAACTGATAGTCCTGGAAGGTGGGCGTCTTCCAGATGATGGCAACCTTAGAGGTGTCCACCTTGCCCTGCTTGACGTCCAGGTTCCAGACCGTGTAGTTGACCGCCCCCACGTCATAGGCGCCCGACTGCACCAGGGCGATGGTCTTCGAATGATCGCCGCTGAATCCGACGCGCGAGAAGACCTGCTCGGGCGGCTTCTTGAACGTTTCGCGGATGAAAAACTCGGGCATGAGGCGCCCCGACGTCGAATCCTTGGCGCCGAAGGTGAAGGTTTTTCCGGTGACCGCCTTGCTCAGCTCAGCCCCTTCCTTGAGGCCCGTGCCGGTGTTGGCGATGAAATAGGTGGTGAAGTGCCTGTCCTCCTCGCCCTGAACGATCGCGCGCGAGCCCGGCACCGCCAGACGCGCCTGGATCCCCGACAGCCCCCCGAACCAGGCCATCTGGACCTGGTTGTTCTTGAATCCGGCCACGGAGGCCGCGTAGGTCTTCACCGGCGCGTACTTCACCTCCACCTTGAGCTGCTTGCTGAGGTAGGCGGCCACCTTGTCGAACCGCTCGCGCAGGCGCGCCTCGTTGTCGTCGGGGATGGCGGTGAACACGAACGGCCTGGTCCAGGCGATCGCCGGGGACCACAGGATTGCCAGGACGGCCACCAGGGAACGGAGGGCGCGTGCCACGACCGCATCCTAGGACGGGAAGGGCACCCCTGTCATGTTGAGCCAGGATAGATGGCGCTAGATGGCGCTAGATGGCGCTAGATGGCGCGAAGCGCCGTCGGGGCGCCGCGTTCCGCGCAAGCGCAGCGGTGAAAGCTCTTGTTGGTCGAGCCCACAGCCCGCGCAATGACCGGAGGTTGGTGGTTATGAGTTGCGTCGTAGCTCGACCGCGGGTCGGGGGAGGGGTCTCTCACTCGTTGCCCGGGGATGCTTAAATTGAAAGCATGAATATGAAACGACGTTTGCAACTGCTGGGGTTCGTGGTGCTCACTGCGGTCGGCCTGGGCGGATGCACGGCGACGGTGTCAGGCGAAGCGTATGGACCGGAGCTGGCATATGTCGCGCCGGGAGTGCAGGTCATCGCGGACTACAACGAGCCGATCTTCTACACCGACGGGTATTACTGGCGGTCCTCTGGAAACACCTGGTACCGGTCGCGCTATTACAACCGCGGCTGGGCCTACGCGCCGCCGCCACCCGCCATCGTGCGGATCGATCGGCCGTACGCGTATGCGCACTATCGGCCGAGAGGGGGACCCGGATATGTGGCCCGCCCGGCGGCCCCGCCGCCTGGGCGCGCCGGCTGGCGAGGCAGCTACGCAGCCAGCCCGCCCCCGCCTGCGGCGAGTGGCTGGCGCGGCTCCCCACCGCAAGCCGCTCGTCCGCTCGCGCCATCTCGCGGCAGTGTTGCGGCGCCGGCTCCGGCGCGGCCAGCGCCTCAGCAGCAGGGGCGACCGGCACCGAAGCGACAGGGCTGGCGCTGAAGAGGTCGGCCCCCGTTAATCGCTACTGCTGCCGGATCCAGGCGGCGCCCGGATCGGCGGCTCAGCTTCTGATCGGCGAGCGGCGGCGCCTGTGAAGCGCCAACCCGGTTGTCGCCAGCGCCAACCACCAGACGGCCGCCGGACGGGGGGGCTGCGAGCGGTCATCCGCGACCGAGCATCCGATGTTCAAAGGCGAGTCATCGATGGTATGGGGGCCGGGAATGGCGACCACCAGCTTCCCTTCCTGGGTGATCCCAGCGGGCGTGCAGGCGACGGCGTCGCTTCCGGTCAGCTGGAAGGTCGGCGCATCTCGCCCGCACAGGATGGTGGCGTCATCGCTGAAGGTGCCGTTGGCAACGCGCGTCTGCAGCTTGATGCATTCGAAGTTGGTGCCCTGGTTGATTCCCGACAGATCCGTGAAGAACGGACCGGTCATCAGGTAGGGCAGGAACGTCCCGTCGCCGGCGCGCGACGCGACCTCTTGACCGAAGCTGTCGATGTAGCTGACCCGGGTCAGCGTGTCCTGGGGGATCGCGACGCACGATCCGGTATGCGGGGGCGAACACGAATTCACCATCATGCTGGTGACCTGGTAGTGCGCCAGCGACGCGGTGGGCGCCACCGGGACGTCGGTCGATGCGCCGGGGCCGGTGGTGAAGGAAAGCGAGAGCTCGGTCTGGCCGGGGACCGAGGTCGTGGCGGGCCAGCTTCCGTGTAGCGTGTAGCGCGTCAAGGGCCGCAACGGCACCGCAGGGAAGAGCTCGAAGCTCCAGATGAACGATTGTTTCGGGGTGACCGCGGTGGTCTGGCCGGCGTCATCGGTCAGGAAAAACTGCGAAGACCCTGCCATCTGTGCCGCGATCACGTCGTAGACCGGCACGACATCAGTAGGGACGTCGACCGCGCCGTCCGCCGGAGTGCCCCGCAAAACCGGGGGCCCGAGGACGATACTGCAGGCTCTGGCCGGCCCCGACATCGCCGGGCCCACGCCCGCGACCAGCAACACCATGATCCCGCACCATGATCGCGTTTCCATGCCCGCAATCCCAGCATCTTTCGTGCCTGAAAGAAAGGTGTCGAGTGCTCTCCGACGGGGCGGGAAGCCAGGACGGTGGCCGTCCGGACGCTGCCTGCGCCCGTCCTGGGTTCGAGAGGTAAAGTGCGCAGCCGTGAGAGACGTCGAGACCTGGTGGAAGACAAACGGGTGGCGCGCCCAGATCGGCTTCGTGCTGCTGGGGGTCATCCTGGTGCTGCCAGCGCTGCGCGCCGGGTTCTTCGGGGACGACTATCTGCAGATCGCGCAGCTCGAGAGTTGGTCGTGGAGTCCAGCGCGGCCGTTGGATCTGTACTCGTTCTTCCCGCGCAACGCTGCGGTGGTGGAACGAATGCGGGGTGAGGGGGTGATCCCGTACTTCGCGGCGCCGGGGCTGAAGATCGCGTTCTTGCGCCCGCTCTCGAGCGCGCTCATGTGGTTCGACCACGCGCTCTTCGGACGGTCGCCGGTTGGATATCACGTTCATTCACTGGCGTGGTACGCGGGCATGTTGCTGACCGCGGCTCTGCTGCTGCGGCGGGCGGCGCCAGCTGGTTCGCTGGCGCCGCTGGCGCTGTTGATCTTCTGCCTCGACGACGGCCATGCGATGGCGGTCGCGTTCACCGCCGCCCGCAACGCCAGCGTCGCCTGCACCCTGGCATGGCTGGCGGTGATCGCTCACCTGCGCTGGCGCACGGAGCGCTGGCGCCCCGGCGGGGTGCTGGCGCTGGTACTGGCGGCGCTGGCGCTCGCTGGCGGCGAGATGGCTCTCGGCGCGCTCGCCTACCTGGTGGCCTGGGAGCTGTCCCAGCGACGCCAGGGGCGGGCGCGCGCGCTGACTCCGCTGTTGCTGCTGGTGGCGGCCTACTTGATCGTCTACGGAGCCACCGCCTGGGGCGCCCAGGGATCCGACGCCTATCTCGATCCGTTCGGTGACGCGCCGGGATTTCTGCGCCGCCTGCCAGAGCGAACGCTGTTGCTGCTCGGCAACCTGATCGTCAGCGCGCCGATTGACGTCGCGTTGTTCGACCAGCGGCTGCTGGTCCCCTTGCTCGCGATCGGTGGCGCGGCGGGCCTGGCGGTCGCGATCTGGCTGCCGCGGGCCATGCGCCGAATGGAAGCCGACGAGGCCAATCTGGTACGCTGGATGGGGTTGGCAGCAATCGCCGCGCTGCTCGCGAGCGCGCCGGCTTTGCCCGGCGAGCGGGTGCTCACGGCCGCCAGCCTCGGCGGCGCGGTCGTCGTCGCGGCCCTGTTGCGCGACGCCTGGCGACTTTTCCGCGCCGGCCGCCAGCGGCCCAGGGCCGTGCTGGCGCTCGTGGCCCTGGGTCTGCCCAACCTCGTGGGGGGGGCGGTGGCGCTGCCGGGCAAGACGGTCTTGTACCGGTCGATGTTCAACGAGTCCCGTCGGCTGGCGGGCGCCGCCGAGATAGCGTCGCCGGTCCCGGCGCGCGTGGTCGTGGTCGCGCTCGACGATCTGGTCGCAGTTTACCTACCTGCGATCCGCGTCTTCGAACAGGGGTGGACCCCCGCGCAGATACGCGCGATCGGCGCGCACAAGAACGACGCCGACCCGCCCCTGCCGTTGCCCGACCGGATCGGCTACCGGGGCACGACGGTCCTGTCGCTGGCGTCTGCGGACCACAGGCTGCGACGAACGTCCGCCGACGAATTCGAGCTCTCCACCCCTGGTGGCACCTTGCTAGATGGGACCTGGGCTGGTTTACTGCGTGCCCGGACGCTTCCGCTGGCGCGCGGGAGCGTCGTTCGAACCTCCTTCATGACTGCCACCGTGGTTGACGACAGGGCCGGTATCCCGACCCGGGTCGCGTTCCGTTTCGACCGATCGCTCGACGATCCCGCGCTGGTGTTCTTGATCCCGGCGCGCGCCGAGCTGCGCCGGCTGATCATGCCTGCCATCGGTGTGGAGATTGCGATCCCGCGCCGGCCTCCGTTCGAGGCGCCACCGCCGCCGGCCGGACGGCGCCGCTGAGTTTGGGGCGGAGAGCAGCCAGACTACGACTGGATCGTCGACGACATGGCGATGGCGCAACCGGAAGTAAGTTAGCGCGTCGTCAGAGTGGTCCCGGCGGCAGCCACTTGAGGGTCGCCAGCGCGCTCTTGCACGCTTCCGGCGCGCCGGGTTGGCCCTCGGCCTGGCACACCATCACGGTCACCAGCGGACCGCCTCGCGGTACGTACCAGAAAGTGGACGATAGGTCCGCGAGCCGCATGGAAAGACCGAAGGCAAACAGTCCATCGAGTCGCGCGTTGAACGTCTCCTCGACGGTGGCGCCACCGGCGCGGGCGACGTCGACGACCTGCTTGATGAACGCGTCGCCATCGACCCCGTCGCTCAGCACCGCGGTGTCTATCCTCAAGGTGACTTTGCCCCCCGTCGCCGTCAACTTACCGGTCTTGGAATCGTGGGTTAGTTGCCAACCGGCAGGCGCGTCGATAGACAGGATGGGACGTGCCGTCGATGAAAACCGAGTCGCGGTGATCACCTCAGGGTCGCGGTGGGGATAGGCGGCCGGGAGCCCGATCAGAATGATTCCGGCCATGAGCGAGACCGCGCCGATCGCCGCCCGCCGACCGGACGGCTTGTCGCGAGTCGGCCTCTTGCGGCTCTTGAGGATCCCCAAGCCCGAGGCCAGGCCGGCCCCGCCCAGCACCAGCAACACCACCGCCGCAACTTGAAGGGTGTCCTGCAGTGGTGTGATCGCGGGGATCGTCGGGTTCAAGGCCTCTTTGCATAACACGTTCGCGCGCGGCCCTCAGCGCGCCGCGGATCAGGTCTTCGGCAAGATCCCTCACGGCACCAGCAACACCTTTCCCTTCGACTTTCGATCATGGATGTACTGGTGGGCGGCGGCGGCTTCGTTGAAGGGGAAGGTGTGGTCGACGTGGGGGGCGAGCTCCCGGTTCTCGTACATCTGCATCAGGGCGGCCAGCTGGGGGGCGATGAGGTCGGGGCGGGCGAAGAGGTGGCCGACGTTGGTTCCGCTGATGGTCTTGTTGTCGTTCATCAGCTTCATGGGACTCCATTTCCTGACGGCGAGGAGCTGTCGCCCCGCGTGCAGCAAATTTCGCCTGGTTCCGGTGGCGGCCGACGACAGGCCGAAGGCGACGAGGCGGCCGCAGGGGGCGAGCAGATCGTATCCCGTGTTCCACGACTTGCCGCCGACCGCGTCTAGGATCAAGTCGACGCCCTTTTCACCGACGACGGAACGCGCCTGGGCGGCGTAGTCGCCTCCCGCATCGATGGGATGCTGGCAGCCCTGCGCGCGCAGGAAGTCGTGCTTCGACGCCGACGCGACGCCCAGGATCACGCAGCCGCGGGTCCTGGCGATCTGGATCGCGGCCGTGCCGACCGCACCGGCGGCCGAGTGAATGAGCACGCTCGATCCCGGGCGCAGGTTGCCGTTGAAGACCATCATGTTGTACGCGGTGATGTAGACGACAGGAAACGCAGCGCCTTGCTCGAAGGTCATCTGGGCCGGCATCTTCAAGACCTGCTGGATCGGCGTGACGACGACGTCGCTGTAGCCGCCGAACTTGCACATGGCCAGCACGCGATCGCCGACGGCGATACCGCTGACGCCGTCACCGATCTGGTCGGCGATTCCCGAGACCTCGTAGCCGACGACGCAGGGGGGCCTGGGGGCGTCGGGATAAAGGCCGACGCGCGCCAGCAGGTCGGCGAAGTTGATGCCGCTCGCGCGCACGCGCACCCGCACCTGGCCGGGTCCCGCCTCGGGATCGGGCGCTTCTCGAACTTGCAAAACGTCGGGCGGTCCCTGCTTGGTGATCCAGATCTGGCGCATGGCCTGAATCATGGTCGCGATCGGTCCGCCCCGCATTGATAAAGCGTGCTGCCGTGAGCAGCGCCGCCCGCCTGATCATGCCTCCGATGGGTGGGGCGATGGCGATCCTCCGCCGGCTACCGTTCGAGTCGCCACCGTCGTAGGATTCGATCGGCTCACGACCATCGATTGGCAGACCGAGGTAAGGTCGGCCACCAGTGCGCGGACAAGCAGGTCGAGGCGATCAGTCTCGGCGGCGGCCGCCGAGCTCTCCAGCGCGCTCGCGGTGGCGGCGGCGCGGTGGGCGCCCACCGTGAGCAGCATCCCCTTGAGCTTGCGAGCGGCCGCGCGGATCGCGGCGGCATCGGTGTGGGAGACGGCGCTCTGTATCGACTGCAACAGGTCCGGCGCGTCCTTCTGAAAGATTGTCAGGATGAAATCGCGCACGGATTGGTCTCCTCCGACCATCTCCAGCAGGCGATCCGCGTCGAAGAGCGAAGGCGGCGCGGATTCGGCCGTGTCGCCTTCGGGGGCCGCCGGGGCGGGCGTGGGACCGGTCTCCGTCTTGCCCTCGCGGGCGCCGGACAGGATCGCGATCTTCTGAATCAGCTGCGCCCCGTCGACCGGCTTGGTCAGAAAGTCGAGGTACCCGGCGCGTGCGCAACGCTCGCGGTCCTCGGGGGAGTCGTGGGCCGCGAGCGCGATCATCGGAATGATCAGGCCCGCCGCACGCAGGACCTGAAGCGCCCGCGCGCCGTCCAGCTCGGGTGTGTGCAGGTCCATGAGGATGATGTCGAAGGCGCGGCCCTCGCGCGAGGCGGTGAGCGCCGCCTCCACCGCCTGGCGGCCGTCCGACACGACGGCGACCTCCGCATCGATGTCGTCCAGCACGCGCGTGACCAGCAGCCGGACGTCGGCCGAGCTGTCGGCCACCAGCACGCGCAGTCCGCTCCGCGGCCGAAGCCCGCGCTGCGTGGTGAGCACGGGCGGGTCCGGATCCGCGGGAGCGTCGGCGACCGCGGTGACCGGTAGCAGCAGGGTCAAGGTCGTTCCTTCACCAGGCGGGCTCTGCACGCTGATCTCGCCACCGAGGACGGCGGCCAGGCGCCGGCTGGCCGCCAGCTCCGTCTCCTCTGGCGTCATCCCGCCGCCGCCGTCGCGGAACTCGACGCGAAGCCAGAGGCTACTGCGGGGGACGGTGCTCAGCGCGACCGAGACGGGGCCGAGAGCGGCCATTTTGATGGCGTTCCCCAGCAGGTTGACCAGGATCAGGCGCAGGCGCGTCGGGTCGGACTCGATCCAGCCCGGAAGCGCGTCGGCGACGATCTGGATGGTCAGGAGGATACTCTTGGCCTCGGCGCGGTGGCGCAGCAACGCGCAGACCTCCTCGACGATATGGCGTGGCGAGCAGGGGATCGCCTCGACGGTCAGCTTGCCGCCTTCGATCTTGGTGATCTCGAGGATGTCGTCGAGGGTCGCCAGCAGGTGCTCGCCGTTGCGGCGGATGACGTGCGCGATGCTTCGGCGCTCGGTGAGCCGCAGGCGCTGGTCTTCCAGCAGGTCGGCGAACCCCAGGATGGCGGCGAGCGGCGTGCGGATGTCGTGGCTCATCTTGGCGAGAAAATCGGTCCTGGCCCGGCTGCTGCGGGTCAGGGCCGCGTTGGACTCCGCCAGATCGCGGGTTCGCTCCTCGACCCGCTGTTCCAGCGCCAGCCGCGCCGATCTCCTCGCGCGCAAGCCGCGCAAGGCCATCAGCAGGGACATCAGCGCCACCACGCCGACCGCGAGCTCGAGCGCCTGTCGCGCGACCTCGATCCGATCGTTCTGGCGCCCATAAGCCGCGATCAGATCGCCGAGCCGCGCGCCCACCGGGAGGTTCATCAACTCGGCGATCCGTTCATCGGCCTCGGTGCGGGTCAGCTGCACCACCCGGGAAATGACCAGGACCTTTCCCACCGTCTCGGCCAGGGGTCCCGGCGTGGTGGGGCTGGCCGCCAGAGCGGCGCGGCCGCTGTCGACTGCGTGCAATGCCTCGCCGCCCGCGCCCACCATGAGCCGCGACAGCGCCAGCAGCAGGGCGTTGGCACGACGATAGGTCTCGATCTCCATCTCCGTCCGGGGCGCAACCTCGGCAAGATCGGCGGCCAGCACGGACAGCAACGAGATGCTGCTACGCAGGACCGCGAATGACGACTTGAAGTCCTCGATCGCCAGCATCTTGGCGCGGATGGTCTGCGCCGCTACCTCCCGCGCCGCGGCGATGCCGGCCGCCTCGCCGGCCTGCGGCCCCGGCTGCTTGTCGAGGAGCCGCCGGCTTGCCGCCTCGATGGTCTGGGTGGCCTGGACGATGGGGTCGTAGTTCGTGAGCAGGCCGTGGCGCACGCGCATCAGGAGAAGGCTGACCTGGGTGTCGAGCTCTCTCAGGTTACGCAGGTGCTGGACCGTGGCCTGATTGCTCCGGCTGGCCGGGTTGAGGCCCGCGAACAGGGTTCCCCCCAGGATCGCGACCGCCATCGCCAGGCCGGCGAGCTTGACGATGTTACGGGGTCGTCGCAAACGTCACTCCGTCGACCCTGCCCAGCAACGTGCCCAGGAACTTCTCGATGAAGTCCACGTCGCTGGCCGGCAGGTCCCGACCCAGTTGATAGAGCGCCATCATACGGATCATTTGCGGCAAGCTCTGGACGGTTCCGTTGTGCAGGTACGGGGCGGTCAGCGTCACCAGACGGAGGCTGGAGACCCGGAAGACGTGCCGATCCGCGTCGCGGTGGGTGACGTTGTATCGGCCGAGGTCCGCGCCGGTCGTCCGGGGCGCGTCGAAGTACTCGTGCGCTGCGCCGAGGCGTTCGAACATGTTGCCGCCCACGTTCGCGCCTTGGTGGCAGCTCGCGCAGCCATAGCTCTTGAACAGCTCGTAGCCATGGCGTTCGTCGGCGTCGAGGCTGCTCTGGTCACCCGCGAGGAAACGGTCGAACCGCGAGTCGGCCAGCACCAGCGACCGCTCGTAGGTCGCGATGGCGTCGCGGATCAGCGACGCGGTCAGAAGAGACCCACCGCCGTAAGCTGACTCTACCTGCCGCACCCAGGAGGGGTCGCGGCCCAGCTTGACGATCACCGCCTCGTAGCTGCTGTCCATCTCCGTGCGATGTTGGAGGGGCCCGTCGATCTGCTCCTCGAGCGTCAGGGCGCGTCCGTCCCAGAACTGCCGGAAGTTGAGTGCGGCGTTGAACACGGTCGGGGTGTTGACGGCGCCCACGGCGCCGCCGACGCCGATGGAGAGTGGACGCCCGTCGACACCGCCGCGCTCGAGCACGTGGCAGGTCGCGCAGGAGGTCGAATCGTCACGCGACAGGCGCGGCTCACTGAAGAGACGCCGGCCGAGCGCGACCCGTCGCGCATCGAGCGGCGGCACGGCGGGAACGGGAAGCAGCGGCTCGCCCGGGGCGCCGGAGGCCGAGAGCACCGGCAGGGTGTCGGTCTCGGTGGGGAGACCGGCGCCACCCTGACAGGCGGGCGTCGCGGGCGCGCCGAGGATCGCGGCGAGGAGCAGATTCGCGCGCCGACTCATTCTGTAGACCAGAATCGAGCCTCGCGCGCTTGGACTTGAGAACAGCCTCCCAACCCCGCCGGGAGCCGCATTTGTTTGGCAACCGCCGGCCGACAAATGGGACTGTGACGCCTCGCGATCGGGGGGATGAGGTTGAAGGTTTGCCGATGGACACCGGTTCCACGATTGGCAACACCCCGAGACCGGCCGGCGCGGCCCCGTCCGACATGTGAGCCGATGACCGCTCTGACGGAGTCTCGCCACCTCGGCGCCGTTACTTCAGTTCGCCGGCAAACTGCCGTAAATCCGGCGGATGCAGACTCGCCAGGATCCGCGACACCTGGCGCAGGTGCTCGGCAATCTCGTGGACGTCGTCTTCGCGACCGACGCCACCCTCGCGCCGACATTCGTCAGCCCGTCGGTCGAACGGACGCTCGGCGTGGCCAGAGAGGAAGCCTGCGCGGGCGGGCTCATGGCAGCGCTTCATCCAGACGATTCGGCGCGCCTGCATGAGCTGCTGGCCAGCCTGTCGCGAGGAGCGCCTTCCGCCATCCTGGAGCTGCGTTTCCGCAACGCCTCCGCCGGCGAATATCTCTGGTTCGAGGCGCTGGGCAGCGGATTCGCCGACCAGGGCGGGCAATTCGCGGGCACCGTCGTGGCGCTGCGCCAGATCGACGCGCGCAAGCAGGCAGAGAGGGTCCGCAGCGACATCCAGGCGGGCCGCGACGCATTGAACGAGGTCGCCCGTGCCATCGACCGCCAGATCCTGGATGGCGCTCAGCGCGGGCCTCTGCTGCGGCTGGTGTGCGAGGACATCGCGGCCACGATGAACTATGCGCTGGTCTGGGTCGCTCTCAAGAGCTCGGATGGCAGCGCTCCCATTCTGGCCAGCGGTGGCCGGGCCGCCGCGGCGCTGGAGGGGTGCTCCGTGCGCTGGGATGATTCGCCGGCGGGCGCGGGTCCGACCGGTACCGCGATGCGGACGGGAAAGACCCAGAGCTTCGCCCTGACCGGTCTCGCCGGAACCGACTCCATCGACCGTTCGCTGGCGGCCGGAATCGTGCACGCCACCGCCATCCCGCTCATGACGCCCGACGCCATCATGGGCGTCCTCTGCGTGAGCTCCGGCGAGGCCGGGCCCCCCGACAGCCAGCTCCTGGCGGCGCTGGAGTCGTTCGCCGGCCGACTGAGCCTGGCGCTGCAGATCGCCGAGCACCAAGCCTTGCTGGCCTTGCAGGGCGCCGCCATGGCGTCCTCGGCCAACGGGCTGTTCATCACAGACGCCGCCGGACGCATCGAGTGGGTCAACGCCGCGTTCGAGCGGATGTCGGGATACTCCCGGGCGGAGGCGATCGGAAACACGCCCGGACTCCTCCGCTCCGAGCTGCAGTCGCGGGAGGTCTTCGCGAACATGTGGTCGTCGGTGCGCGCCGGAGGCACCTGGCGTGGCGAGATCGTCAATCGCCGCAAGAGCGGGGAGAGTTACGTCGTCGCGCAGACGGTCACCCCGCTTCTCGACGGTTCCGGCGCGGTGACGCACCTGGTGGCCGCGCACGAGGACGTCACGGCCCAGCGCCAGGCCGAGACCCTGCTCGAGCACCTGACGCACCACGACCCGCTCACCGATTTACCCACCCGCCTGCTGTTCGCCGAACGGGTGCAGATCGCCATCTCCCGCGCCGATCCCGAGCAGGAGAAGGTGGCCGTGCTGTTTCTCGATCTCGACAATTTCAAGCTGATCAACGACACCCTGGGACATCGGGTGGGCGACGGGCTCCTGCGCGAGGTCGCCACCCGTCTCACCTCCTGCGTGCGCGATGAAGATCTGGTCGCCCGCCTGGGTGGTGACGAGTTCGCGATCGTGCTGCCCGACTGCGACGCGGCCACCGCGATCCAGGTCGCCGAGCGGATCCTCGACAAGATCCTCCAGCCGGTCCGCGTCGCCGCCCACGATATCTCGATCACCGCGAGCATCGGGATCGCGCTCAGCGCGCCGGATGCTGGCCAGGCGGACGCGCTGCTCAAGCAGGCGGACGCCGCGATGTACCGCGCCAAGGCAGTGGGCCGCAACGGCTACGTTCTGTTCACCCCCGGCGTCGATCAGCTGCCGGGCTCGAGCCTGACCATCCAGGCGGGTCTGCGGCGCGCCCTGGCGCGCCACGAGCTGACCTTGCACTACCAGCCGCAGATGGATGCCGCGGGCGGCGCGCTGATGGGGGTGGAGGCGCTGCTGCGCTGGACTTCACCCGACCTGGGCGTGGTGTCCCCCGCCAGCTTCATCCCCATGGCCGAACAGACCGGCATCATCGCCGAGATCGATCGCTGGGTGCTGCGCGCGGCCTGCGCGCAGGCCAAGGCCTGGCAGGTGTCCGGGGTCAAGATCCCCCGGGTGGCGGTCAACGTCTCAGGGGTCAGCTTCCGGCGCGGCCAGCTGCTGACCTGGATCGAGGAGGCGCTGTCCGACGCCCAGCTCGCGCCGGCCTGTCTGGAGATCGAGCTCACCGAGGGGGTCGTGATGCACGACGCGACCAGCGTCAGTGACACACTGGCCGAGCTGCGGCGCCTGGGCGTGCGCATCGCGCTCGATGACTTCGGCACCGGCTACTCGTCGCTGAGCTATCTCAAGCGCTTCCGGCTCGACGCCCTCAAGATCGATCGCTCGTTCGTGAGCGGCCTGCCGCACGACCAGGACGGCGTGGCGATCGCCCGCCTCATCGTGGCGATGGCCCAGGCGCTGCGCCTGGAGACCATCGCCGAGGGGGTCGAGACCGCGGACCAGGCCAGGTTCCTCCAGAGCCTGGGGTGTACGACGCTACAGGGCTTCTTGTTTTCGCGGGCACTGCCGGCCGACGATCTCGTGCGCTTCATGCAGGGGGCCCACGCCAGCGGGCCCCCCATCTTCCCCGCGGCGCTAGGGCACGACCGCGTGGCGCTCCGCGATTGACGCCAGCCGGCCTGGCCCGTGGCAGAGCATGCATTGCTCCTGCTGCGGCTTGGTGAAGGCCACGCTGCGCGCCTCGTAGAACGAGCCGCCGTTGGTCTGCATGTGATCGATGGCGATCGCGCTGTCGTGGCAGGCCGAGCAGGCGGCGACGATCGGCGAGACCACCAGGGTGGTCGCGGCCGCCTCCACGGGCGGCAGGCCGGTGAGCACGTTGTAGTTGAACCCGGCGCCGTAGTTCACCGCCTCCGTCACGTAGGGTGAGTGCACGCTGCCCGCCGCGTAGATGCCTTGCCCCACGGTGCTGGACAGCATGTTGGGATAGGCGGCGACCGTGGCGGCGGAGCTGAAGTCGAAGGTGCCCGGCAGGTGGCACATCTCGCACTTGTTGAGCACGCCGGGGTAGGTCGTCTTCCAGAAGCCCTCGGTCGGGGATTGCTGGTGCCAGGTGAACAAAGTCCCGCGCTTCTCGGCGCCGTGGATTCCGTGGATGAAGTCCTTGGCGTTGGCCGACCAGGCGCTGCTGGTCTGGTTGGGGCGGTGGCACCAGGCGCAGGTCGGCGCGTCGTTGCGCTGGCCGGCGTGAAAATCGGGGCCGACCCCGAGCGTGACGTGGCAGGCCTGGCAGCGTGCGTTCTCGACGATGGCGCGCCGGCCGACGTAGCCGGTCGCCACCTTGGATACGTCGGGCGGGGGCACGATCAGGCCGCCGGTCCCCCCGAAACCAACCGTGACGCCGTCCAACTTCTTGTTGGTCACGTACGGATAGGCGGGCAGATCGATCTGGGTGAACGGCTGGGTGTTGTTGATGAAGTTGTAGTCCGGGTTGGACGGACTCTGGCGCGCGCCCAGGCCGTAGGTGTACCCGATGCCCCCGGTGAGCATGGTGGCGTTGGCCGGGATGATCGCGCAGGTGAGCTTCATCGTGTAGAAGCCGCTCGCGTCCGGACCGGTCAGCGTGCCGGCGCCCGTGCGGGGGGTGGTGGCGACGTCGCTCGAGCAGGTGCCGCTTCCGTTCCAGACGTTGCGAATGTAAGCGCTGGCCGAGGCGTTGAACTCGGCCGGCGCGGTCTTTCCGTCCTGCGGCACCGCGAATACGAAGTAGGCGCTCGGTGATCCGACGAAGCCGGGGATGAGCTCGCTGGCGACTCCCGGATCGGGGAAGACCACGTCGGCGCCGTTGACCCGGATCTTGAACACGATCTGGGGTCGCAACACGTTGGCGGCGCTGGCGTCGATCCAGGTCGACACGCTGTCCACGACGTAGGTGATCACCTTGGCACCGGGCGGGACCGCGCCCGCCGCGGCGACGTAGGCGGCGTTGGTGTTGCCATTGCCGGTGGCGGTCGCGTCGGCGTAGATGTTGTGCGGGTTGGGCGGCGACACCGGCAGGTGATTGGTCGCGACGTCGCGGGCGACGCTGCCCGCGGCGTGGCAGACGGTGCAGGTCTGCTCGTTCGCCATTGCGCCACCGCTGTGCATGACCCGTCCGCTGGGGACCGTGGCCTCGAAGCTCTTGCCGTCGTGGCAGGCGCCGCAGGCGCGCCGGCTGATCTGGTTCTTCCAGTTGTCAGCCAGCGGCGCGGGCGCGCGGTGGCACTTGGTGCAGTTGCGCACGTCCTGCGGATAGGTGACCTCGTACGGCTGCGGGAAGCCGGCGTAGGTGCCGCCGGTCAACGTCAGCTTGTTGCCCATGTGGATCTTGTGGATGAACACCGGCAGATTCAGCACCGCCTCGTTGTTGATGACGCCGGCGTTGCCGGTCCAGGTCCCGTTGGCGGCCATGGCCGGTTCGGTGATCAGCGTGCCCGTGCTGCTGAATCGGCGCTGGTCGTTGTGGCAGGCGGCGCAGGTCCGGATGTCGTAGCGGACGCCGCCGTGGAACTCGCCCTCGCCCAGCTCGCCGGTGCCACCCGCGATCGCGCGGAAGGTGGTGTGACATTCCAGGCAGGCCTTGTCGTCCACCTTGTCGTTCTGGCCGGTCACGTCGGCTCCGGTCCCGGGGACGAACTCCTTCACCAGGTTGATCGGGGTGAATGGGTTGCCGGACGCGTACAGCAGCACGATCAGGCGGTGGGTCTTGTCGGCCTCGTAGGTCGTGCCGGCGGCGGTCGGACCGGCGTTGATCACCTTGGCGAACCGATAGACGTAGCTGCCGTCACCGTTGTCGGTGAGGTTGGCAGCGATCGCCGTCTCGCTCGAGGCGGAGCTGTGATCGTTGGCGGCCAGGTAGCTGACCCAGGTGTCGTTGCTGCTGCCGTTCACCCCGGCGGCCAGCTTGAGCAGCGCGAAGCGCCAGGTCACCGCGGTGACCTTGAGGTTCTTGACGCCGTAGCCGTGGCGTTCGCTGACCTTGATCGCCACCACGGGGCGCCCGTCGGCCGGGATGGTGACGCTGGTGATCGATGCGGTCAGGGAGGCCTGGGTCTTCTCGTCGGGCGTGAGGAGCGCGAAATCGACCGCCGGCGTCAGGACCGTCACGCCGCCGCCGTCGCCACCACAGTTGATGGTGCTGGTTCCGTCGTGGTTGTCGACCAGGGTGCAGGACGCCGCTCCGCCGTCGGCGCCGGCGCCGTTTCTGCCGTTGGCCCCGT
Organism: Polyangia bacterium; assembly: GCA_035696125.1. Lineage (GTDB taxonomy): Bacteria > Myxococcota_A > Polyangia > Fen-1088 > Fen-1088 > DASRQZ01. Next base: position 12,495 of record DASRQZ010000025.1, on the reverse strand, counting down.
TGTTGACCGTAGCCGTGGTGCCGTCGCTGCAACGGATCACGGTTCCACCGTCGGCGGGGGTCACCGTGCACGACGTACCGTTGCTGCCGTTCACCCCGCTGTCGCCGGGCGGGCCAGCGGCGCCGCGGCCGCCCGAGCAGCCGCCTGCCAGCAAGGCCGCCAGCGCCAGCCACCGCATGATTCTCCCTTTCCCTTCGGAATCAACTGTTCGCAACCTCAACATGGGATCCTCCTTCGCGATGGACATGGCGGCGCTGCTCAGCGGATGGCGTGAACGAGCGTCGTATCGAGCTCGCGGCCGGCGCCGTGGCAGACCGCGCACGACTCTGCGCCCCGGCTGCTGGTCATGACGTCGATGTGAGCGGCCGCGGCGTTCGAGTCGTGGCAGCTGCCGCAGGCGACGGCCCAGGCGCGCGCCGGTTGGGTCGCGGCGCTGGGGTGGCTGCGGTCGGCCGGCGACTGCCAGGCGGTGCTGCCGGCGCCGTGGCAGGAGGCGCAGTCCTTCACGCCCGCGGGCATGGCGGGGAACTCGACCTCATCGAAGCCGAGCACGCCGAAGTTGTTGGGGTAGGCGGCGCCGCCGAACCCGACCACCTGGTAAGTCGCAGCGTTGGTCAGCTCGGCGCCGCGATGGATCTTGTGCAGCATGGCGCGGAACTCGACGCTGACGCCGGTCGTGGCCGGGGCCCCGGCCGCCACGTAGCGCGGGCGGTCCTCGGTGGCGACGCTGCCGTGGCACAGCAAGCAGGTGTCGACGCCGCGCCGGCCGCCGCCGTGCGCGTAGACGTCGGTGTGGCAGCGCTGGCAGCTGGCCGCCGAGACGATGGCGACGGGCGCCAGCGCCGTCGCCGAGCCGACCAGGAAATCGACGGTCGCCGGCGGCGAGGTGGCGCGGTAGGTGGTGGTCTCGCCGTTCTGCGCCAGCGGCAGCGTGCGCGAGCCCCAGACGCCCAGCGTGTAGGTTCCGGGGACCAGCGGCAGCCCCTTCCATTTGCCGGCCGCCTCGTCGAGGTCAGGCGAGTCGTTGAGCGGCGGGCCGTACACCGCCGGCATCACGAAGTCGGTGGTGTAGGACGCCAGCACCGCGGCACCGTCGCCGAACTCGGTGACCTCGGTGATGGTGCCAGCCGCTGCGGCCAGGGTGTAGTCGGTGGTGGCGGTCTTGGTGGTGAGGGTCACCTTGGTGACGGTCGCGCCCGCGGCGTGCGCGCGGCGCAACCCCGGCTGGTAACCGGCGGCGCCGGCCGCGGCGAACCACAGGCGATCGCCGTCGACCAGCTGCACCCGCAGATATTCGGCGGCGCCGGCGACGCCGTCGTCGATGACCAGGTAGTCGTTGCGCACGAACGGCGCGGTCGACGTCACCCGCACGAAGTTTTGCAGGGCGGGCGCTGCCGCGGCCAGCGTCGTGGCCGCGCCGGTCGCCGTGCGCACGAACACCGTGGTGGCCGCGCCGGTCAGGTTCCAGATCGGGGTGCGCGCCGCGGTGAAGACCTCTCCGGCCGCAGCGGTCGACGTCCCCAGGACCTCCAGGTTCACCGTGTCGGGCAGGTTCAGCGTGTAGGGGCCCGTGCCCGTGAACGCCGCCACCGGGACGGTGGAGGTGAGCAGCAGGTTGCGGTTGGCGGTCGGACCGGTGACGATCACGCTCAGCGCCGGTAGGCTGGCCGCCGGGACCGGCGCTCCCGTGTCGTCGGTGAACGCCACGGTGACGGCGATCTTCTCACCGACGTCGAGCTTGCCGTTGCCGTTGCTGGCGCCGGCCTCGTGGACGCCACTCAGCGCCACGTTGAACCCGGGGTTGAACGTCGGATCCAGCATCGGGTGCAGGTGGCCGCCGCGCGGCGAGCCCCCGACGGCGAAGCCGGTGGCCGGGTGGCACACCAGGCACTTGGAGTCGTCGGCCTGGGCCGGCATCCCGGTGTCGGTGTTGCGCTTGTAGGTCTTGCTCCAGTCGATGTCGTCGTGGCACGAGCCGCAGACCCGACGCGACGGCTGGCTGAAGGCATGCTCGCCCTGCGCCGGAGCGACCAGCGGCCCGGCACCGTCGGAATCGCCGTGACACTTCTCGCAGGCGATCACGCCCATGCGGGTGGTGTCGTCGGTGAGCTGCTGCGCCGGCGTGAGCGCCGTGAAGCCGCGGTTGCGCGGCGTGGGGAACGAAAGGCTGGGCCAGACCGGGAAGCGCACGGCGGAGAAGTCCGTGGCGGTGGCGCCGCCGCCCACCCGGTAGGGGACCGGGGTGGCGTCGTAGCGGCGGGTGCCGTCGGGGTTGGTGCCCACGCCCAGCACCGACGGCAGGGTCGCGCCGGCGTGGATCCGGTGCACCATCATCGACAGCTCGATGGTCACCGGTGTCGCGTCGCCGGTGTCGGTGCTGTTGGCGTCCTCGGCGCCGGCGGTGTGGCAGGTGACGCACAGCTTGGTGTCGCGATACCGCCCGCCGTGGGCCTGCAGGGTCACGTGGCACTGGTTGCAGTTGGCCAGGGTGACCACTTCCCGGGGCTCGAGCGCGGTCGCGGTTCCCAGCAGGAAGTCCCGGGTCTGCGCCCCGACGTCGGGATAGCTGACGGTGCCGACGGTGTAATTGCGGAGCATCTGGAGGGCCAGCGTGTACGAGCCGTGCTGCAACGGCTGCCCGGTCAGCTCGCCGTCCGAGAACCTGGCGGTGTCGTAAAGCGGCGGGGCATAGACCCCGGGCAAGGGGTCGGCGAACCGGTAGGTGTAGGACCCGTCGCCGTTTCGCGTCGCGCGGGCCCGCACGTCGGCGAGGTTGCGCTGATCGCGGGCGCGCGGCAGCACGCGCTGGTAGTGGCTGGTCGGGCCGGAGATCCAGATCGACGCGCCGTCCATCGCCGCCAGCGGCAGATCGGCGCCGGCCCTGGTGCGCACCGTGAACGAGACGGCGACCGTGTCGCCGATCTGGAAGTTGCCGCCCGGACCGCTGCCGCCCGCCAGCGACACGATCTGCACCACCACCCCCGGCAGCGGGGTGGTGGCGGCCAGCACCGGCGGCGGGATCGGCGGGTCGGGCGAGACCACCACCGACGTCCCGTCGGTGCAGCTGACGACCTTGACGCCCGCATCGCCGGCCGAGACCGTGCACGACGTCCCCGGCTGACCGTCGCCGACCGTCACCCTGGTTCCGTCGCCGCAGCTGATGGTGCGCACGCCGCCGTCGCCCGCGGCCGACACGGTGCAACCCGCGCCGGCGTCGCCGCCGGTCACCGACACCGACGTCCCGTCAGCGCAGGTGATGATCCTGGCGCCGCCGTCTCCGGGGCGCACCGTGCACCCCGCTCCGGACTGTCCCTGCACGCCGCGGGGGCCGGTGCACCCGACCAGGATCCCTCCCCACAGACAGCAGCTCACGGCCAATAGTGTGGAACGCATCAGCGCCTCCTTCGGAAACTGCCCCAGGATCCTCATGGCTACAGGTGGCATGACAGACACATGGGGTTACGGTTGATCTCGCTTTGCGGGTGGTGCTTGGTCCAACCCGGCGGGTGCGGGTCGCCGCCGACGCCGCCGACCCGGTGACAGTCGATGCAGATCGATCGCGCGCCCTGGTCGTGGCACGAGGCGCAGGCCGAGATGTCGCGCCGCGCGAGCGGCCCGTGCGAGTTGGGCGATCCGGGAAACGAAAAGTCGATCGGGTGCGGGCTGCGCGGATTGGCCGACAGCGGGGTCAGGTTCTGTGACTGGTGGCAGCTGTCGCAGAAGGTCTGCCCGTGGCAGCGGCGGCACAGCCCCTCGTCGGCGTGCGCCTCGATGGCATGCCGGCTGACGTAGTCGGCGCGGTGGATGAAATCGGCGGTCACCCGTTCGGGGAACCTGGCCTCGATGGGCATGGCCACGGTGCGCGCGTGGCAGTCGGCGCAGAAGGTCTGGTCGTGGCACTGGGCGCAGCCCTCGCCCGCGGAGCGCGCCATCGCGCCGTGCTGGCGCACGAAGTCGCCCTGGTGAGAGAACAGCGACACCGGGCGCAACGGAAACCGCCGCAGATCGACGTGACACGAGCTGCACTGTCCGACCGCGAGCTCGACCGCGTGCTCGTGACAGCTGGTGCAGGTGCTCATGGGCGGCACCGTGGACGCGGCGTTGACCAGCTCGGGCAGTGTCTTGTGGCAGACCGAGCAATCTTCCTTGACCCGCTCGATATGCTCGGCGTGCGAGAGGCGCAGGCTGGGCTCGAGCTTGGCGTAAGTCACGGGGTGGGCAGGGTCGCGGTGACAGAAGGCGCAGTCGCCCTGCGCCTTCTTCTCCTTGTGGCACTCGAGGCACTTCGCCTCGGGCGGCAGGTAGTGCTTGTCCATGGTCTTGGCGTCGTAGATCTCTTCGTGACAGGCCAGGCAGTCGACCTTGGCCTTGGCGTGGGTCGCGTGCGAAAAACGGATGTCGTCGGTCTCGGTGGGGTGCACGCCGTCGCGGCCGGAAAGGCGCGCGCAGGCGAGCGGGGCCAGCGCCGCCAGCGCCACCAGCGACACGGCGACGAGAAGAGGCAGCCCGCGCCGGTGCCGGATCGACCTCACGGCGTCACCTGACGTACCTGGGTGGTCAGGCGGTAGGCGACCTTGACCATGCCCTCGAAGCTGCGCTCCGCGAAGGGTGTGACGCTGCCGATCCCGGTCACCAGCGCGCGCCAGCGCGGCAGGAAGTCGTAGCCCAGGGTGGCGGCGCCCACGAAGGACCGCCGCTGCCCGTTGACGTTCTCGGTGAAGAAGAAGGCGCTGGCGTCTGCCGTCGCGGTCAGCAGCGGCGTCGCGCGCACCTGGGCAAAAGCGCGCGCCAGGGTGTAGCCGTTGCCGGGCGGCGCCAGCACGCGCGACTCGACGCCGGCCAGCGTGCGCCCGTCGCCGCCCAGGGTGCCGGTCAGCTTGAGGCTGGCGTCGTGGCCGGTGCCGGCGGCGTCGATGATGACGTGGTAGTCGCCCTGCAGGCGCACGCGCGGCAGCGGCCGGGCGTACAGGTAGCCGCCGGCCTCGTCGCGGGTCTCCTGGGAGAAGACCGAGAAGATCGAGTTGCGCGGCAGGAACAGATCGGGCGCGCTGCGGCGGTAGTCGCCGCTGATCTGGAAGCGGCGCTCGATTTGCCAGGTCGCGGTCAGGTTGCCTTCGCCCAGGCGCTGCTCGGGCAGGCTCCACAGCGCGAACCCGCTCAGCGAAAGCGGCAGCCACGACAGCGGCACCAGGCGGGCGTCGACCGCCAGATCGCGGCGCGCGATCTGGCCGTTGTCGAGCACCTGCAGGAACGACACGCCGGCCTCGCCGTCGAACGCCGGCTTGACGAAGGCGCGGGCGGCGATCAGCGCATCGCCCCGGTCGGCCGCGAAGCGCGGCGTGACCGGCACGCCGGCCTGCGCGGTGGCGCCCACCCAGCGGATCGGTCTCACCGTCAGGGTCAGGCCATCGAAGCCCAGGTTGCGCCCCGCGCCGGCGATGATGAGCTGACGCCCCAGGCGCGCGCCGATCCGGCGGCGCAATGCCTTGGCTTCGACAAAGGCGATGTCGAGATCGCCCTGCGCCCGCTTGCCGTCGCCGTCACGCACGGGCGGGTCGGCCAGCGCGACGGTGCCCCAGCCCGACACCAGCACCGCCATGTCGTCGACGCCCGGCAGGCGGAAGTCACTGGCGCGCAGGGAGACCATCTCGAAGACGGGGACCGCGGTGTGCAGGACGCCGTCGCGCGGATCCTGTCGCCCGCTGACCAGCGTCGTCGAGCTGGCCTCGACAGTCTCGGCGCGCGCCCCGGGCGCCAGCGCCAGCGCGAGCATCCCGGCCAGCGCCAGGGTCATGAGCCCGGCCGTGGTCGCGTCAGGGCGCGACATCGAGGACTCCGTTGATGTGGGCGCTGGTCTCCGCGCCCGGTGGACCCGAGATGATCACCACGCCCGCGGGATCCACGGTGCGCGGGTGACAGCTGGCGCAGTCTTGCCGGGTCATCGTCGGCAGGTGCGGCGAGAAGGAGGGCGGCAGGCCATGACAGGACTGACCGCAGGTCAGGCCGGCCGCGGCGGTCCAGCGCGGCGTGCGCTCGAGGGCGGCGGTGGTGTCGGCGGCCAGGCCGGTCCCGCCGCCGTGGCAATACACGCTGCCGCAGGTGAGCGCGGCAACGTCCCAGTGTGGCGTGGCGCCTTCGGCGGCCGCCAGGCGTCCCACCGCGGGGTCGGCGGGGAAGACCCGCGCGCCGGTGACGGCGCCGGCGGCGTGTCCGCCGAAATGGCCCGGGCTGGAGACCTCGGTCGGAACCGTGTGGCATTCGTTGCAGGCGATCGGTCCGCGCAAGTGCGCGGTCGCGCCGAGGTGCGCCGCGTGCGCCCCCACGCCCGGCGCGGAGGTCGCGGTCTCGCCGGTGAGGCTGCGCGGCGGGGCCGGGCCCGCCGGTCCGCCGTGGCAACCGGTGCAGCCCGCGGCGAGATCGGCGAGGTCGATGTGCCCGTCGATGTGTTTGTCGGGAGCGATGATCTTCTGGTCCTTGTCGACCACGCTGGGGTGGCAGGAGACGCAGGCGCTGCTGTTCGCGTGGTTGGGCGGCAGGCCGTGACAGCTACCGCAGGCGGCCTGCCCGGTGCCCGGCGCGTTCCAGCTCGGCTGCGGGTGGGTGGCCGCGATGTCGACCGAGACCCCGGCGCCCGCGCCGTGGCAGTAGACGTCGCTGCAGGTGTGCGCCGCGGGATCGTAAGAGGGCGGGTGCTGCCGGGAGCTCCCGGCGGGTGTCAGCGCGGCGGTCGCGCTCGGGTCGAAGGTCACCTCGGCCGGCGCGGGATCGAGCGAGCCGTCGGCGAGAAAGATGTGACCGACGTCGGTATAGACGCTGGGCACGACGTGGCATTCGCGGCAGCCGTAGCGCTTGTCGAGCGGGCCGCCCCCCAGGTGGTGCGCATGCGATCCACTGGCGCCGATGTCGCCGTGACAGGTCGAGCAGGCGGTCGGCCCCTCGGCGTGGCAGCCGAGACAGGACACCTGCGAGGTCCCTCCCGAGAAATCCTCGCCGTGGCACGACTGGCAGACACCGAACGCGTAGTGCTGGTCGCGCAGGAGGCGCCCGTGAAAATCATTGGCCGCGGGATCGAGGATGCCGCGCCGGTGAATCGACGACGGCGAGAGGGTGTACGACAGGTCGCAATCGACCACCCACGAGCGCACGGTGGGAAAGACCCCGGCCAGCGGCCGATGGAGCGTGTCGGCGGTCGCCGGGTCGAGCGCGGTGAGCAGGCGCGAGCTCGCGTCGCCGGCGGCCGCGTTGGGCACCGCATCGCTGCCGCCGCCCAGCGTGCCCAGATACGACGAGGTGTCGTAGCCGCCCGCCGGCGCGACGCCCGCGTGGCAGCTCTGACAGCGGGCGGTGAACAACGAACCGATGTCTTCCTTCCAGCTCACGCAAGCGGGCGCCCCGATCACGTCGGGTCGGGCCTTGGCGCACGAGCCGGCCAGCGCACAAGCCCCGAGGAGCAACGCCGATCTCGACCAGGAATGTGTGAAACGGCGCATGCGAGCGCACGAGGTTGGTAGCGGGCGCTATTTCTTGAAGGTCTTGACGTAAGTGACCAGCGCGTCGATCTCTTCCGGCTTGAGCTTGTCCTTGTAGGGCTCCATTTCCTGGGCCTTGCCGTCCTTGCTCTTCTGCTTGACCCCGTTGGCGATGGCGTCCTTCATTTTGACGTCGGTCAGATCCTTCCAGGTGTCGGCCGCGGTCAGGTCGCGCACGCCCATCTTCTTGCCTTGCTCGGTGGCGCCCTTGCCGTCCTCGCCGTGGCAGGAAGAGCACTTCGCCTTCCAGGTCCGCAAGGTCTTCTTGTCGGTGTCGGCGTGGGCGAGAGCGGGTGCCATCGCCGACAGAAGAGTCATCGCCAGCGTTCCCAGACCAATCAAATTCCGGACCCGATTCATTGGTGCCTCCATCGTTTTGATTGCGCAACTGCGGCCGCGCGCGGTTTTCTCATGCCGGTCTGCAACGACCGCGCCATCACTGGATGTGAGGTCGCTGCTACAGACGCAGTAATGGCTTGATCTCGTCGGGAAGATCCTCGGGCAGCTCGTCTTTCAGCACGACCTCATGACAGGACTCGCACTTGGACGACAGCTCCTGGCCGTCGGCGGTGCGATGGTCGCCGGCGTGACAGCGAAAGCACTGCGTCTTGGAGGCGCCCGGGTCAGGACCGCCGTGGCCCATCTGGGTTGGGTAGTTGTCCCAGGACAGGTTCATCGACGGGTAGACGTTGCGCCGATACAGATTGGCCAGGCCGGTCGCGGCCTGGTCCAGCGCGCTGGCCGCCGGCATTTCTTGCGCGTGCTCGCGGGTGTAGCCGTCGGCCAGCGCCTTTCGGAAATGCGCCTCGGCCTGCTCGCGCGGCGGCTTCTCGTGTTCCAGGACCCCGACCGCGACCTTGTGAAGCCAGGGGACTTTGCGATCGAGCCGGCCGTCGGCCAGCGCGCGGGTGACCGCGTTCTCCGGCGTTCCGTCGTAGACGTGGGTCGCGCGGTTGTGGCAATCGGTGCAGTCCATGGTGCGGGTTCCCAGCACCGGCGCGCCGCCGCCCTGGGCCGGCAGCCACTCCCTGATGACCTTGCCGTCCTCCAGTTTCTGGATCTTGCCGATGCGCTGGCGCTTTTCGTCGAGGACCTCGAACCGGATCTGGGTGCGCGTGCTGGCGTGGGCGTGGATGCCGCTCCAGGCGCCGGTGCGGGCGTCCTGTCCGCCCAGCAAGAACATCAGGGCCGTCACCTGCGGCGTGTTGGCCTGGTCGTCCTTGAAGTGAACCCGGAAACCAAGGCGGGTGCCGCTCTGCCGATTGGGCTGGTGGCAATTTTCGCAGGTTTCCGCGGCCGGACGCAGATTATGCACGGGCGTCTCGATGGGGCGGTGGAAGCGTCCGGTGGCCACGCCCAGGACCTGGCGCAGGCCCGATAGCTTGGCCTTGAGCATCGACGAGGCGCCGCTGCCGATGTGGCAGTCGACGCAGGCCACGCGGCTGTGCGGCGAGGTCAGGTAGGCGTCGTACTCGGGCTGCATCACCCGATGGCAGGTGGTGCCGCAGAACTGCGGGGTCTCCATGAAGGTCACGCCGCGATAGGTGACGGCGGAGAAGATGAACACGTTGAGCACGGTCATGAGCAGCACGAACCCCACCCGCCGGCGTACCGTCTGGCTCTCCATCGCGCGCGCGAACGCGGCCAGCACCGAGTCGGTCTCCAGCGGCGCTGCCCCCGCCGGGCGCACGCGCCGCCGCTCGCGCCACAGGCCAAGTGGGATCAGCAGCAGTCCAAAGGCCAGCATTCCCGGCACCGCCAGGAAGATGATCGCGGTGGCATAGACGTTGAGCCCCGATGAGGTCAAGTCGATCGCGAGCGCCGCCAGGATCGTGAAGGCGGAGACGGTGACGATCACCGTCCCGAGCAGGGTGATCCAGTTACTCCAGAGCCTGGGGAGAAACCTGACAAGCGCGCGGTAGGGCTTAAACATGATCGGCCCCAGTCACAGTGCATGTGCTGGGCCATCCGTCCCCGACCGCAACCGATCCCGCCATCAATCGCCCCTTCCGGTGGCTGCCGCAAAGCCAACAGGGCGACTGCCGCGGGGATTATTCATCTGATCGGCCGCCCGTAGCAATGGAATTGTGTAGCATTCCGTCGATGAAACGCGCGCAATCGTTGCGCAACGATTCAGGACGTTCGACTCAGGACTTGCAACTCACGACTTGCAATTCAGGACGTGCAATTCAGATCTGGAGACCGACAAATGAAGCTTGGTGGATTTGAAGGCCGGCGTCACGGCAGTGCGGGGACGGGGTCGTGAGCACTGAGTCCCGCGGGGATCGCCGTCCCGATCGCCGTCCTGAGCTGCGTCCCGATCTGGCGCACGATTTACTCCGGGAAAATCGCCAGCCGCTGGACCTCTTCTTCGCGCCCCGGACGGTCGCCGTCGTCGGCGCGACCGAGACCGCCGGCAGCGTGGGCCGCACGATCCTCTGGAACCTGGTGACCAGCCCGTTCGGCGGCACGGTCTTCCCGGTCAACCCCAAGCGCCCCAGCGTGCTGGGCATCAAGGCCTACCCCACGCTGGCCGACGTCCCCGCCAGGATCGATCTGGCCGTCATCGTCACGCCCGCGACCGCCGTTCCGGGGCTGGTGGGCCAGTGCGCCGATCTGAAGATTCCCGGCGCGGTGATCATCTCGGCCGGCTTCCGTGAGGTCGGGGCCGCGGGCGCCGAGCTCGAGCGGCGTACGCTGGCCGAGGCGCGCCGCGGCCGCATGCGCCTCATCGGACCCAACTGTCTCGGCGTCATGAGCCCGGTGAGCGGCCTCAACGCCACCTTCGCGGCCGCCATGGCGCGTCCGGGTAACGTCGCGTTCCTGAGCCAGAGCGGGGCGCTGCTGACGGCGATCCTCGACTGGAGCCTCAAGGTGCAGCTCGGCTTCTCTGCGTTCGTGTCGCTGGGGACGATGCTGGACGTCGGGTGGGGCGATCTCATCGATCATTTCGGCAACGATCCACGCACCCGTTCGATCGTCCTTTACATGGAGTCGATCGGCGACGACGCGCGCGGCTTTCTGTCGGCGGCGCGCGAAGTGGCGCTGACCAAGCCGATCATCGTGATCAAGGCCGGCCGCACCGAGGCCGCGGCGCGCGCCGCGGCCTCGCACACCGGGGCGCTCACCGGCTCCGACGAGGTGCTGGACGCCGCCTTCCAGCGCACCGGCGTGCTGCGCGTGAGCCAGATCGGCGACGTGTTCGACATGGCCGAGGTGCTGGGCAAGCAGCCGCGCCCACGCGGTCCGCGCCTCACCGTGGTCACCAACGCCGGCGGCCCGGGCGTGCTGGCCACCGACGCCCTCATCAGCCACGGCGGCGAGCTGGCGCCGCTGTCGGTGGAGACCCGCGCCCGCCTCGACGGCCTGCTGCCGGCGGCCTGGAGCCACGGCAACCCGATCGACGTGCTGGGCGACGCCGATCCGGCGCGCTACGCCGGCGCGCTGGAGATCGCCGCGTCCGACGCCGACAGCGACGGGCTGCTGGTCGTGCTCACGCCCCAGGACATGACCGATCCGACGCTGACCGCGCAGGCGCTGGTCCGCTACGCGAAGGTCGAAGGCAAGCCGGTGCTGGCGAGCTGGATGGGCGGCGCGCAGGTCGCGGCCGGCATCGACATCCTCAACCGCGCCAACATCCCGACCTTCGCCTTCCCCGACTCGGCGGCGCGCGCGTTCTGCTACATGTGGCGGTCATCCTACGGCCTGCGCGCGCTCTACGAGACGCCGGCGCCCGGCCAGCTCGCCGGCGCCGATCCGGCGCGCGTGGCTGCGATCATCGAGAGCACGCGCGCCGACGGCCGCACGCTGCTCGACGAGGTCGAGTCCAAGCGCCTGCTCGCGGCCTACGGCATCCCGGTCACCGACACCCGGGTCGCGGCCACCGCCGCCGAAGCGCGCGCGGCGGCCGCGGACATCGGCTTTCCGGTCGCGGTCAAGGTGTACTCGCGGACCATCACTCACAAGACCGAGGTCGGCGGCGTCAAGCTCGGCCTGGCCGACGGTGAAGCCGTCGCGCGCGCCTTCGAGGCGATCCGCGCGTCGGTCGCCGAGCGCGCGGGCGCCGAGCACTTCCTGGGCGTCACGGTGCAGCCGATGGCGCGCCTGAGCAACGCCTACGAGTTGATCCTGGGCGCTTCGCCCGATCGGCAATTCGGGCCGGTGCTGCTGTTCGGCGCGGGCGGTCAGCTGGTCGAAGTGTTCCGCGACCGAGCGCTGGCGCTGCCCCCGCTCAACCGCACGCTGGCCCGGCGCATGATGGAGCAGACCCGCATCTTCCGCGCCTTGCAGGGCGTCCGCGGTCAGGCGCCGGTGCCGCTGGAGGCGCTCGAGGACTTGCTGGTGCGCTTCAGCAACCTGATCGTCGAGCACCCCTGGATCAAGGAGCTGGACATCAACCCGCTGCTGGCCTCGCCGCAAGGACTGCTGGCCGTCGACGCGCGCGTCCTGTTGCACGACGCCAGCACGCGGCGCGAGGATCTGCCCCGGCCCGCGATCCGTCCCTATCCGACCCAGTACGTGAAGCCCTTCCGGATGCGCGACGGCACCGAGGTGGTGGTGCGCCCGATCCGCCCCGAGGACGAGGAGATGCTGGTCGCGTTCCACCGGACCCTGAGCGAGACCAGCGTCCGGCAGCGCTACATGGCGCCGCTCTTGTTCGACCAGCGCACCACCCACGAACGGCTGGTCCGGGTCTGCTTCTCCGACTACGACCGGGACATCGCGCTGGTGGTCGAGCATCGACCGACCGCCGGCCCGATCCAGATCCTGGCCGTGGGGCGCCTGAGCCGGCGCCACGCGCAGGACGACGCCGAGTTCGCGATCCTGGTGGCCGACGCCTGGCAGCGGCGCGGTCTGGGCGTCGAGCTGTTGCGCCGGATCGTCGAGATCGCGCGGGCCGAGGGGGTGCAACGGGTCACCGCCACCATGCTGCCCGACAACACCGCGATGATGCACATCGCGGCCC
>DASRQZ010000024.1:0-64309 GCA_035696125.1 Polyangia bacterium | reverse complement strand
TCATCGCGTGCGCGCACGCGTCGCCAACCTCACTAACCAGCTAAAAGCCCTCGGTTTCACCGTGGCTCTAACCGACGCGGCTCGCCCTCTTTCATAGCGACCTACCGTCCCTGTTTCATAGCAGGGCAGGCCTTGCGAGACGCTAGCCGGCGGCGGTGTGTTATTTTCGCACCACCGTGCTGCCCCTTGCCCCGCCTGACGACACGCAGCCCGAAGTCCTGACCCTGGCCGAAGGCAGGTACCTGCGCCTTCTCAGCGAGAACGGGTGGGAGTACGTGGTGCGGCCCCACTCGACCGGCGTGGTGGTCATCGTGGCGATCACCCCCGAAGGCCGCCTCGTCCTGGTCGAGCAGCCGCGGGTCGCCGTGCACAGCCAGGTCGTCGAGCTGCCGGCGGGTCTGGTCGGCGACACGGCTGCGTCGCGCGGAGAGCCGCTGGCCGCGGCGGCGCATCGCGAGCTGCTGGAGGAGACCGGGTACCTGGCCGAACGGATGGTCGAGCTCGCGGCCGGCCCGATCGCGGTCGGGATAGGCTCCGAGATCGTGACCTTCTTCCACGCGCAGGGGCTGCGGCGCACCGGGCCGGGAGGCGGCGACGCTACCGAGCAGATCGTGGTGCACGAGGTCGCGCTGCCCGAGCTGGCGGGCTGGTTGGCGGACAAGCGCCGCGGCGGTGCGCTGGTGGACCCCAAGCTGTTCGCCGGGCTTTACTTGATCTCCGAGGGCCGTTGATGACGCTGCTGGAGCTCGATCGCGCGCACGGGCCACTGGCGTATGTCCTGCGCGAGGTGGGCGACGGGAGCGCGTCCTGGGAGTGGGAGTACGCGGTCGATCCGGCGCACTTCAACCCGCACGGTGTCCTGCACGGCGGCGTGGTCATGGGCCTTCTCGACACCGCGATGGGGCACGTGGTGTCGGAGGTGGTCGTGCCGCAGGGACGCATCAACGCTGCCGCCCAGTTCAACATCCACTTCCTGTTGCCGGTGCGCGCCGGGACCATCCGCGCGCGCGGCAAGGTCGTCAAGATCGGCAAGCGCACCGCGGTGGTCGAAGGCTCCGCCCTGGATGACAGCGGCGCTGTGGTGGCGATCGCGACCGCCACCCATGTTCTGTTGCCCTAGCGCCGCTCCGGCGCGCTACCGTGAGGCGTCCGTCCCGCCCAGGATGCGGCGGGCGCGCCCGGGATCATTGGTGATGATGCCGTCGACGCCCAGGGCCGCCAGCGCGTGCAGCGCGTGCCCATCGTCGACGGTCCAGACGTTCACCAGATAGCCCTGGTCGTGCCAGCGACGCACGCGCCCCGGCGTGCACAGCAGCCACTCCGGATGCAGGGCACATGGATGCAGCCAGCGGTGCGCCCAGGCGTCGCGCAGAGGGCGCGCGGCTCGTGCCTCGAACAGCAGGCCAGCGGGAACGTGCGGCGCGCGCCTCATCCAGAGCCAGAGCGCGCGCGGATGAAACGACGACACCAGCGCGCGCGGCGCGCTGCCAGTCCGTTCCAGGATCGACGCCACGCCGTCGATGAGCGGACCCAGCCGGCCGCCGCCGTAGCCGGTGGTCTTGATCTCGACATTCACTCGCAAGTTGGGGCCGCAGGCCGCCAGCGCCTCCTCCAGCGTGGGGATGCGGGCGCCCGAGGTGAGCGTCACCGCCCTCAGCTCGCGCAGCGGCAGGTCGGCGATTCGCTCCCGACGACCGCCGAGCCGCACCAGATCGTCGTCGTGAAAGACAATCACCTCACCGGTCGCACAGCAGAGCACGTCCAGCTCGACGCCATCGGCGCCGTCCTGCGCGGCGCGCGCGAACGCGGCCAGGCTGTTCTCGGGTTCGAGCGCGCTGGCGCCGCGGTGCCCGAACAGCAGCGGCAACGGCCGAGCGCGAGCGGCGGACGAGGCTGGCGGTGTGAAGAGCGGCTGCCCTGCCTGGCCACGCGGCCCCACAACAAAAGCGTACCACCGGCGGCGCGAGGAATTAAACTCTTCAAATGCGACGTGTGCGTTCCTCGGCCGCCGGGCTCCTGCTGGTCTCTCTGTCGGCGGCGGCGGTGAGTTGCGCCCATCAGGCCGCGGTCGCGCCCGCGGCCCCAGCGCAGCATTTTCAGACCGAGGCGACCCAGATAGGGGGCGTCAAGTTCGAGGACGACTTCATCGAAGCCCGGCTGGTCTTCCAGGCTCTGCCGATCGGAGTCGTCGAGCGGACGCGGCTGCGCCAGAGCTTGCTGCATTACCTCCTGGATCCAGTTGCCGGGTTGTCGCCCGACCAGCTGCGGCGCGAGGTTCGTGACCTCGAGAACGATGACATCTACGACCGCATCTTCGACTCCTTTCGCGACGCGCTGTCACTGTTCGATCCGGCAGAGCTGTGGGCCACCGATCCGCGCGCCCAGATTGGCTCCGTTGAGCAGGACCTGCTGGCGCGCACCGCCAAGTTGGTGCTGGCTGTCTTCTCCCCGCGCGGGGCCGACAGTCAGGTCGCGCTGGCGCTGGCCACACTGGCGACCATCGATCCGACCGCGCGCGAGTGGCCGGAGCGACTGGCGGAGTTGATCCGCTGGACCGAGGAGGCCAGCACCTCCGGTGACGGCGGCGGGTTCCGGCGCGCGACGACCGCGGCCGACGTCCTGGAGAGCGCCTTCGGCGACTGGCCATCACCCGCGCTCGCCACGCCGCTCGACGTCCTTTACGCCGGGCGCCAGAAGAAGTTCGTCTCGGTGCTGCGCAAGCCGCTCAACGGCGGCGAGTCGTCGCGCAAGGCGCTCGGCGATCTGCTGCTCGCGCACGGCGACGAGATGCAGCGCGCGGTGGTCAACGTCGCGACGCTTTACCTGCGCTGCGGCCTCATCGAGCGCGCGGCGCGCCGCACCGGTGAGCTGGCCAATCAGCCGGGCGACGACCCCGAGCTGCGCGCGCTGCTGGAGGCGGTGGCCAGGCCGGGGCCCGAGGCCGGTGACTTCCTGCGCCTGGCGCGCCGCTTCCTGCCGCGCGTCGAGCTGCTGGGTGGCACCGCCACCGATGGCGCCGACCCGCTGGTGGCATTCCGCGTGGTCGACGCGGCGCTGACCCGTTTTCCCCGCGACCCGGAGCTGTTGCTGCTGGCGGCGCACATCGCGCGCGTGCTGTCCTCGCCGTTCCTGGCCATCCGTCGGCTCGAGGAGGCCAAGACCGTGCTCGAGGGACGCCCCGACCAGGCCGGCACTGACGGCGACCAGGCCGGCAAGATCTCGGGCGAGCTCATCGAGCTTTACTTCGTGCGCTTGCGCCTGCGCCTCGACCCTGAGCGGCTGACCCCGGCCTTCGACGAGGCTGATATCTTGCGCCGGCGCTCCGCCGAGGCGCGGCGGCGGTTTCAGAAGGCCGACATCAAGGTCCGCGACGCCGACATCGACTTCGAGGTCGCGCGCAGCTACCTCAACGCTGGCCTGGTAGAGCGCGCCGAGCCGCTGTTCCTGCGCGCGCGCAACGAGAGCGAGCCGACCGCCGAGGTCAGCATCGAGCTGGCCAATCTGGCGCTCAAGCGCGGCGACCCGCGCCGAGCCACCGAGGTGCTGCGTGAGGCGATCGCGGCGCTGCAGGGCAAAGGATCGCAGCAGGACACCATCGGCTCGGTCGAGGGCAAGTCGCGCCTCGAACGTCTGCTGGGCGACGCCCAGGACGTCGCCGGCGATCGCGACAGCGCCGAGGTGTCCTGGCGCAGCGCGCTGGTCGGCTGGGAGCGACTCATGGTGGAGCACCTGCGGCGCAAGAGCTACACCGCTTCGGCCGAGGCGACGCTCGAGGTCGGCCGCCTCCTTTACTTGCTGGGGCGACACGGCGAAGCGCTGCAGAAGTTCGACGAGGCGCTGGAGCAGGACAGCGACCGCGATCAGTCGTACATCGACATGATCGCCTTCCTGGTGCAAAACGGCGAGACCGACGCTGCCCTCAGCATTTACCGGCGCGGCATCGCCCGCCCGAGCCGCGCCGTCTCCGAGTACGTCAAGGTCTACACCTCGCTGTGGGTGCTCGACCTCAGCCGGCGTTCCAGCAAAGTCCCCGATCCGACGGCGGACGCCTACCTGCGCACGCTGGACCAGCGCCACCCTGAGCTGCGCCCGCACCGGGGCGCGCTGTGGTATCGGCAGCTGGCGCGTTACGCGGTCGGCAAGATCGGCTACGCCGAGATCCTGTCTGCGGCCGACACCACCGCCAAGCGCGCCGAGATCTACTTTTACGAGGCGATGCGCCGCCTGGCCGAGGGCAAGTCGGACGACGCCCACCAGCTCTGGCAGAAGGTGGTCGAGACCAAGATGTTCTCGTTCTTCGAGTTCGACATGGCCTCCCGCTACCTGCGCGTGGGCGCCCCGTCGTCGCCGCCGCCCGAACGCTCGCACAACGGCGCCGCGACCGAAACCATCTAGTCAGCCCGAGAGAGAAAGAGAGTTGAGGTGCCGCCCGGATTTGAACCGGGGAATGAGGGTTTTGCAGACCCTTGCCTTACCACTTGGCCACGGCACCCTGGGAAAAGCCTCAGGGTGATACCACAGGTTCCGCCGCCCTCAAACGCGCTTCCGCCGAATTGGAAGCGCTGCTTTTTGGCCCGGACGCCAGAGCGAGCGAAGCGAGCCGTTCGAAGACGGAACGCGAGCTCCGCTCGCGCGGCTCGCCTCAGTCACGACCTGTTCCGGGGCCCGCGAGGGCTGGGTGCGCAGCCCCCCGCGCTACAGCTCCAGGCCGTCGGTCGCGGGGTTGCCCTTGCTCTTCTTCTTGGAGTCTTTGCCGGAAGCGCTTTCACTGGCCGGGGTCGCCTTGCCCTTGCCGGCGCCGCCCACCGAGGGGACGACGATGTCGGCGTGCTTGGCCTCGTCGCCGGGCTTCTTGATCTCCTTGCCGGTGATCCGGTCGATGATGTTGTCGTTGGCGTCCCGCTCGTTGGTGTCCTTGGCGGTGACCGCTTCGACCAGCGAGTCCTTGTTGTTCTGCGCGGGGTTGGTGTACTTGCGCTTCTCGTCGGCGCGTGCCTGGGTGGCGGCGTCCGACAGCACCAGGCAGTACACGCCGTAGAACTCGGAGCGGTCGATGAGGCGCAGCTTGTCGCCGCCGGCCGACCACTCGTAGTGGTCGAGCACGTGCCGCATGCCGTCCTTGACCCGCTCGTCGCGGTAGACCTCCTTGGCGCGGCCGTACTTGGCCTCCATGTTCTTGCCAAAGTCGCGGAAGCTCTTGCCCTCGATGGCGTCCTTGTTGAACGCCAGGAACATCTTGTAAAGCCCATTCTCGAAGAAAAAGAAATAGCGGGTCCAGACGTCTTCCTTGGCGACCAGCACGGCTTCGCCGGTGTTCTGCTGGAACTCCGGGCCGACGATGGACACGTCGAGACCCGTCTTCTGGCCCTCGAACTTGATGAAGCTCTTCTTGACCGCGTTGACCTCCTTGTCCATCTCGTCGCGGATGCGTTGCTGCTTGCCAGGGTCCTGGGCCGAGCCCTCGATGCGCGACTGATACTTCCTCTCGAGCGACTGCTTGACCAGCCCCATGACCTCCTCGGGGCTCATCTGCCACTTGAACGTGCCCGCCTTGGGGTCGCCCAGCTTCACCGCCTTGAGCTTGTCGATCTCCTCGCGGTTGGCCGCCGGCGCCCCCTCGCCGCCCTTGCGTCCCTTGGCGAACGCGGGAGCGCCGTGCGTCAGGCTAGCCCCGGCGCCGATGGCGAGCGCGAGCAGCAGTAGTCGGGATGTCCTCATGAATCCTCCTCGTGGGCCGTGGGCTGTGGGCCGGTTTCGCTGGGAGCAGAGCGCTGAACCTAGCACAAAAGGCGGTTTTTCTACTTCCTTCGCGTCTGGCCGCGCGCCTCCATGAGACGCCCTTGCCCGGTCAATCATTCGCTCGAAAAGGGTCTCTTTTCGCTTCCGCTCACCGGCCGGCGCTCGAGCTGGCGCTCGATCCTGCTCAGGGTTGTTCCGGCGGCGCGGCGACCACCGGGCTGGGCAGGGTCGCCGCCTCAGGCGGCACCTCGTCGGTGTGCCCACCCTGCGGCGCCCCGGCCTCGGCCCAGGACGTGTCGATCTTGCTCGGGTGAAAGCGATCCGCGCGCCCCGACTTGAGGTCGTCGCCGGGAGCGGCCGAGTAGATCGCGCGCTCCCCGGGGCCGGAGTAGTCGATCCAGAAAGCCGAGCGGTCCTTGCGGATGTCGAGGTGCACGAAGGACGAGTTCGGATAATAGCCGACGCCGACCTTGTCGAAGTTGCGGCGCAGGTAGTCGCGCAGCTCCTGGTTGCTGACGCCGACCACGCGGAAATCGCAGGCCAGTCCCTTCATGTGTGGGCTGCGCGGGTTCTTCGACACCTTGGGGTGCCGGTAGCCCGAGACCACCTCGACCCGGTGCCCGGGCCAGTGGCGCCCGGTGCGATAGATGAGCGAGATCAGCCGCGGGTTCATCGCGTGCTGGACGTTGGTGTAATGACAGCGCAGGAAACGATTGAAGCGCTTCTGCTGACCCCGCACCGGGTTGCCGCTGGCGTCGCGCATCCGCAGCTCCATGCTCTCGTGGCGGTTGACGTGGACCAGCTCGACGGGCTGATTCTTGCGCGCGCTCTTGCCGGCGCCGCGGGGGCGCCCGATCGGAGCGCCACTCGACGACGACGTCGACTGCGTCGGCGGGACAGCGGCATCCCGCGGCGCGGACGCAGCGTCAGCCGCCCCGGCCAGAAAAAACGCCGAAAAAAAGGCCGAAAAGAAGGCCATGAACGGAAGTGAGATAAAAAACGTGCGATTCACCGCCGACAACATCCAGTCTACATCGTCAATCCTTCGGCGTAGGCGTCAACTTCTTTATCAACCCGGTCAGCAGGTCCCAGGCGGCGCGGGGGGACAGCTCATCGGGGTCGATGGCGCGCAGCGCCGCCACCACCTCAGCCGCAGCGGGGTCAGTCGCGGGACCGGAGCGCCCGAGCTCGACCTCCGGCGCGACACCTGTCACGATCGGCGCCGTCCCACCCCCTGCGAACAGGCCCAGCTGGGGCATCTCGGTGGCGGCCGGGGCCGCCGGTCGAGGCACCGCCCCCCGCTGACCCGCAGCGTCTGATTCCAGCGTCTTGAGGATGGTCCGCGCCCGTTCGACCACGGCGGGCGGCAAGCCGGCCAGCTTGGCGACCTCGATCCCGAACGACCGGCTGGCGCCACCTGGCGACAGCTTGCGCAGGAAGACGATGTCGCCTTTCCACTCACGCGCGGCCACGCTGACGTTGCGCACGCGCGGGTGCAGGTCGGCCAGCGCGCACAGCTCGTGGTAGTGGGTGGCGAACAGGGTCTTGGCGCGCACCCGGTCGTGCAGGTGCTCGGCGACCGCCCAGGCGATCGACACCCCGTCGTAGGTGGACGTGCCGCGCCCGATCTCGTCGAGGATCACCAGGCTGCGCGGGGTGGCATAGCGCAAGATGTGGGCGGTCTCGCGCATCTCGACCAGGAAGGTCGTCTCGCCGCGCGCCAGGTTGTCGCCGGCACCGACCCGGGTGAAGACCCGGTCGCACACGCCGATGCGGGCGCGCCGCGCCGGCACGAAGCTCCCCATCTGGGCCAGCACGACGCACTGGGCGACCTGGCGAATCAGCGTCGATTTGCCCGCCATGTTGGGGCCGGTCACGATCAGCATCTGCTCGCTGTCGCCGTCGAGGCGAACGTCGTTGGGCACGAAGCCCCCGGCGGCCGCCAGGCGCTCCACCACCGGGTGGCGCCCGTCGGCGAGCTCGATCACGCCCGACTCGTCGACCACCGGGCGGCAGTAGCCGCTGCGGTGCGCCACCTCGGCCAACCCCGCCAGCACGTCGGCGGCGGCGACGCGCCCGGCCAGGTCCAGCAGGCGCGCCGACTGCGCGGCCACCTCGCGCCGCAACCCCTCGAAGATCTCCAGCTCCAGCGCGACCCGACGCTCGTCGGCGGACAGGATCTTGGCCTCGTACTCGGCCAGCTCGGGGGTGACGAAGCGCTCGCCGTTGGCCACGGTCTGCTTGCGCTGATATTCCGCCGGCAGCTGCGCGTGCGCCAGCTGGGCCCGGGTGATCTCGATGTAATAGCCGAAGACGCTGTTGTACTTGACCTTGAGCGAGCCGACGCCGGTGCGCTCGCGCTCGCGCGCCTCGATGACACCCAGGGTGTCGCGCCCGCCGCTGGCGATGGTGTTGAGCTCGTCCAGCTCCGCCGAGACGCCCGGGCTAATGAACCCGCCCTCCCGGGTGACGGCCGGCGCGTCGGCGCGCAGGGTTTGCACCAGCCGCTCGGCGAGCTCGCCGGCCAGGTCGCCCCCCAGATCGCCAAGATCAACCCCGGAGACAGCGGCGCCGGCGGCCGCTCCTGCACTGTCGCCGGTCCCGCCCGCCCCGGCCGCCTCGGACGGCGCCACGCTTCCGATCTCGCCGGCCGACGCGGCGCGCAGCGCCGCGGCCAGCGCCGGCAACCGAGCCAGCGAGCGTCCCAGCGCCACCAGGTCGCGCGGCGAGGCGACGCCGAGCTGCGCGCGCGCCACCAGGCGTTCGAGGTCGGCGACGTCCCCGAGCTGCTGGCGGGCGCTGTCGCGCGCGGCGTGGGCGTTCACCAGCCGCTCGACGGCGTCCTGGCGGCGCCGGATGCGGGCGACGTCGACCAGCGGGAACAACAGCCAGCGGCGCAGCAGGCGCCCGCCCATCGCCGACCGGGTCTCGTCGATCACCTCCAGCAGCGTCCCGGTACGCCGGCGCTCGAGCAGGCTCTCGGTCAGCTCGAGGTGGCTGCGCGCCTGCTCGTCGATCACCAGGTAGTCGGCCCGCCGGTAAACCTCCAGCTGGCCGAGCGGTAACGCCGCGCCTGGCTGGGTGGCGCGCGCGTAGCGCAGCACGCGCCCGGCCGCCGCCACCGCCATCGGGGCGCGCGCTCTCAGCTCGGCGGCGTCGAAGGCGGCGCCCAGCGCCTGGGCCAGCAACTCCCCCGGGTCGAAGGCGCTGTCCTCGGCCACGGGGGTCTGCACCAGGCGCGGGTAGGCGCGCCGGATCTGCGCCGCCAGCCCCTCGTCGTCCGCTGGCATGCGCGACAGGTCCCGCGCCGGATCGCCCGCGCGATCGCGGCGTGCCAGCACCAGCTCGCGCGGCTCGGCGCGCGCCAGCTCGTCGAGCAGCGCCTCGGGCGTCGACGCCTCGGTGGCGCGGAAGTGCCCGGTGGTGACGTCGAGGAAGGCCAGGCCGTAGCCCTGGCGCCTGTCGCCGGCCACCGCCGCCACGTAACTGGGCGCGCGCGGATCCAGCGACTCCTCATCGAGCACCACACCGGGGGTCACGACCCGCACCACGTCCCGGCGCACGATGCCGCGCGCGACCTTGGGGTCTTCGAGCTGCTCGCACAGCGCGATGCGATGCCCGAGCTCGGTGAGCTTGTTCAGATAGCCGCGCACGGCGTGGTAGGGCACGCCGCACATCGGGACCGCGTCTTCCTTTTCCTTGCCCTTGTCGCGCGTCGTGAGGGTCAGGTTGAGCGCGCGCGAGACATAGACCGCGTCCTCGTAAAACATCTCGTAGAAGTCGCCGAGACGGAAGAAGACGATCGCGTCCGGGTACCTCGCTTTGACGTCGAGGTACTGGCGCATCAACGCGGTGGGGGCGGTGGGGGCCGCAGCTTGCAAGTTGAACGGGGCGCGCGTGCGCCCGCTCCCCTACTCCTTGGCGGCGGGCTTCTTGCGCGGCGCCGCCTTGGCAGCGGGCTTGGCGGCGCGCTTCTCGCTGCGCTTGCGCTGCAAGCGAGCCTTGAGCTTCCGCTGGCGGGTCTTGCGGCGCATCTTCATCGAACGGCGGTTGTCACGTCTTCCCATGCGAGGCGAATACTAGGTCGCCCGCGGGCTGTCAAGGCGCGCCGCCGCGAACCCGTACCTGGGCCGAGATGACCTGGTCGCCGTGCCTGATGCGCACGACGCTGCCTTCTGGCACGCTGACGTGGGCCAGCGCCAGCGCCACGCCCGCGGCGCCCGGCGCGCGCGCGGCGCTGGTGACCCGACCGGCGCGCGCCTTCGCGTCGCTTTCCAGCGTATCGCCGGGCGCAGGGTCGTCCGGCCCGTCGACGTCCAGCGCGACCAACCGCCAGTTGATGTGGCCGCGGTCGCGGATGCGCACGATCGGCTCCTGCCCGAGATAGCAGCCCTTGCTGTAGTCGATCGCGTCGTCGAGGCCCACCTCCATGGGAAAGTAATCGGGGGTGATCTCGGCCCCCGTCTTGGGCTCGCCGGCCGCGATGCGCGCCACCTCGACCAGCGTGCCCTCGAGCGCCGGCACGCCGGCGGCCGCCAGCCGCGCGTCGGCGGCCGCGACCGCGGCGGCGTCACCGGCCACCCAGTAGCCCTCGGCGCCCAGCTCGCGCGCGCGCGCCAACCACAGCCCCGGGGCGCCACCGGCATCGGCGTGCGACCACAGCGGGCGCGCCGCCAGCTCGCCCGGGGGCAGGCCGGCCGCCGCCAGCCGCTCCGCCGCCGCCGGTCCCAGGACCGCGATCGAGGCGAAGCCGGGACGCGGCGCTGCGGCGAAGTCGTCCATGATCGCGTAGCGAGACAGCGCCGCCGCCGTCGATCCGGCCAGACCCGGGGCCACGACGATCCAGAGATCATCGGGGCGTACGAAGATGCGCATGTCGGCGACGACGTGGCCCTTGGGCGTGAGCAGCACCGAACGCCCGCCACCGCCCACCGGCGTGCCGGCCACGTTGCCGGTCACGATGCCATGCAAAAAACGGATGCGGTCGGCGCCGGTAGCGACGATCAGCTCGCGCGTGGCGAGATCCTGACCGGCGCGCACGGCGCCCGTGCGCAGCTCGGCGAGACTGGTGGTCTGGACGCCCCGGGCGGACTCAACTTGCATGACGTTTCTTCATAGCGCGGCGCTCGCGCAGGCGCACGGCCCGGCGCGCGCGCGCTTCGCGGAAGCGCCGGCGTTCCTCGCCGGTCTCCGGGCGCAGCGGGGCCACCGGACGCGGGCGGCCCTGGTCGTCGACGGCGACGAAGGTCAGGTAGGCGCGCGTCGCCTGCCTGCGCTCGCGCGTGAGCTGATTCTCCGCGAACACCCGCACGCCAACCTCCATCGAGCTGCGCGCCGCGAAGTTGACCTGGGCCTGCACGATGACCACCTCGCCGAGCTGCACCGGGCGCAGGAAATGCAGCCGATCCATCGAGGCGGTGACCACCAGCCCGCCGGCATGGCGCGCGGCCGCGATGCCCGCCGTGCCATCGATCCACTCCATGAGGATGCCGCCGAAGATCGCGCCGTGCACGTTGGTCAAGCCCGGCAGCACGATCTGCGCGGTCTCGGTGCGCGAAGCTCGTGGAGTGCCACGCGGGGTGTTCTTGGTCATAGCCAGGGACCCGGGACGGTGTGCAATGTGGGCCTCACGATGCCGGTAACACGTGTGACCGTCGACGGTCAATTCGAGGGTGTGTATAGTGCTGCGTCAATGCGCCGTCGCCTCCACTCGTTGGTCCTGTCGCTGGTGGCTGGGGCGCTATTGGCCCCGGCCGGCGTCGAGGCCAAGAAGATGACCTTGCCGGAGCTGCTCGACCAGGCCCGCGCCGCCTACCCCGGCCTGCACGCCAGCGCGGCCGCCACCGCCGCCATGGAGGCCCAGGTCTCGGAGGCGCAGCGCTACTGGCTGCCGAGCGGCGAGCTGCTGTCGCTGCTGTCGCCGTCACCGGGCGTGACCTGCCAGGCGCCCGACAACCCCGACGGAACACGGGCGTCCACCGAACGGGGCTTTCGCGAGCAGAACTGCCTGTCGACCAGCTCCAACGAGGCCAGCATCAGCAACGTCTCGTTCCGGCAGGTGTTCACCCGCACCGAGGTGCGCCTCATCCAGCCGATCTGGGACTTCGGCAAGATCTCGGCCGGCGTGGCCGCGGCGCGCGCCGGCGTCGATGTCTCTCGCGAGCGCGAGGCGGGGGCGCGCGCCGACCTCGAGCTCAACGTGCGCAAGGCCTACTACGGTCTCAAGCTGGCGCGGGAGCTGATCGCGACCCTGGAAGAAGGCAGCGGCTACGTCGACGAGGGCCAGAAGAAGATCGAGGGTGATCTGGCCAAGGGCATCGGCACGGCCACGGTGACCGACAAGCTTCGCCTGCGCACCGTGCGCGCCGAGGTCGACGCGCGTCTGCTCGAAGCCAAGCGCATGGCCGACCTGGCGCGCGACGGCCTGCGCGCGCTGCTCGGGCCCGACGCGCCCGCCGACCTCGACGTCGACGACGACGCGCTGGAACCGATCGAGGTCAAGCAGCGGCCAGTCAGCTTCTACGAGGACCAGGCGCGCTTTCACCGGCCCGAGGTGCGGTTGCTCGACCACGCGCTGCGCGCCAAGCACGCGCTCGCCGACCTGGAGCGGCGCAAGGAGTACCCGGACCTGGTGCTGGTCGGCACCGCCACGCTGGCCTACGCGGGGGGCGTGGACAACCCCCAGAACGCGTTCTTCAGCCACTACTTCAACTCGCGCAGCGCTGGTGTCGCGGCCGCCCTGCGCATGCAACTGGACCTGGGCCCCAAGCTGGCGCGCGCCGACCGCACCCGGGCCGAGGCGTCCGAGATCGAGCACCGGCGCAGCGAATCGCTGGGCGGCATCACCTTCGAGGTGCGCAAGGCCTACGGCGAGCTGACCGAAGCTCAAGCGCGCACCGAGGCGGTGCACAAGGGCGAAAAGGCGGGCAAGGCCTGGATCTCGGCGGTCGCGCAGAACTTCGCGGTCGGGCTGGCCGAGGCGCGCGACCTGTCCGACGCGCTGCTGGCGTTCTTCCAGATGCGGGCTCGCTACTTGCAGTCCGTCTACGACCTCAACATCGCGGCTTCATCGCTGACCCGCGCTACCGGGACGACCCCTTGACGCGGCACCGGTCGTCCTCATATTGACGGTAGAGATGACGTGCCGACCGGCGGTGCGGGTCGTCTCGTCGCGGAACGGCGGGAATTGGGTGGGGTTGGGGTCCGCGGCGAGCTCTGACACCTCGGGTGCTCAGGGAAACCACGACGCTGAAATGGCCGGGCGACAGTCATTCTCGGGGCTGAACGGCAAGATGCCGTCCGGCCTCGAGTCATTTCTGGGGGGCTGAGCCTGCGGCGCCGGGCGCGGCTGCCGCGCCGCCATCGCCGGTCAGCGCCAGGCTCTTGACCACGGTGGCGTACTCGCTCTTGAGCTTGGGGTAGGCCTCTTGCGAGGCGTTCAACACCAGGAAATAGATGGTTCCGCCCCGCTCCAGCGTCGTGACCTCGCCGCTGTGAACCACGCCCTCCAGCTTTTCCTTGAACTGCTCGCGCTTGCTCCCGGGCAGCAGCGCCGGTAGCGCGCGCAGCTTGGCATCCGGGAACAGGTTCTTGCCCGCCTTCTTGACCAGCGCGCTGCGCTCGGCGGCGCTCTGCGGGTGCTGCACCAGCAGGGTCGCGCTGCCCCGCTCGGTGTCGCCGTCGTCGAGGATGACCCGCCCGGTCGCGAGGCTCAGCATGATCCCGGTACCGGCGGCGGGCGACACGCCCACCACGCGCCAGGTGAGCGGCCAGTCGACGCGAAAGCCGAAGGCGACGCTGTGGGCCTGGGCCTTTTCGAAGCTGCCGCCCAGTCGCAGCTCGTCGCCGTCCTCGGCGCCGTCGGGCGGCGCCAGCCGAGGCTCGGCGCCTTTGGAGCCGAGCAGGCGGCGCGCCCTTGGATCCAGCGGATCGATGTCGAGGTAGTTCTTGATCGCCGCGAGGCCGGCGTCGGTCTTGCCGGCAGCGATGAGGCTGCGGCCCAGCACGTAGTGGGCGCGCGGCGGCGCGCCGGGCACCAGCACCGCCGATTCGGCGGCGGCGACCGCCTTGTCGACCTGACCGACCAGCAGGTACACCGTCGCGCGCGCCATCAAGGCATCCGGGCGAGTCGCCGACCGGCGCAGCACGTCGTCCAGCACCGCCGCCGCCAGCGCGGCCGCGCCCGGCCAGTCGAGCGCGGCACCCAGCGCCAGCGCCCGGCCGGTCAGCTCGCGCCGATCGAGGTCGAACTGGGCGTCGGCGACCAGCGACCAGGCTTCGTCGATCAGGTCGTGCACCTTCTCGTCGACGACGGTGCGGCCGTTCTTCACGATCAGCACCGGGCGCTCGGCGATGGTGCGCTCCAGGTGCTCGAGATCGCGGCGCAGCTCACGCACGTGGCCCAGGGTCTCGTCCTTCTTGACCTGGATGCGATAGACCGTGACGTCCTCGCGCAGGTCCTTGCCGTCGTGAAAGAACGTCGGGCTGCCGGTGCGCATCGCCGAGCCTTCGTCCTCGGCCGCTTCCAGCGTCATCCACTGGTCGCCCACCTGCCCGCCGAGAATGGCCATCTTGCCGCACGACCCGGCGCCGGTGGCGCGCACCAGGATGTCGCCCTGCTTGATGTCGGCGCGGGCGACCGCGCGGTAAAGGCCGTTCGGCGCCTTGGCCTCCGCCGACAGGATCTCCGCCGATCGCAGCGGGCTCGGATAGCGCCACCAGGCGGGCGGCGCGTGCGTGCGGTCCTCCTCGATCTCGGGCACGATGCCGCCGTACTGCTCGACCGCCTCCCAGGCCACCAGCCCCGAGCGTTCCCACCCGAAGTAGCTCCTGGGCGTCGGCACCGGATCGTCGGCGACGCAGGTGCTGCTGGCGCGCACCGGCGGCGCGCACCGCCCGGGCCGAGTCGCCCCCAGCACCGCGAGCAGCGCGGCCGCGCCCGCGGCCGGCATCCGGAATGCAGCCGTGCGCGCCGGGGTCCGGTCGCCGCCGCGGCGCAACCGCTCAGACCCCGATGAAGAGCCGGTGTCCGAAGTTCGGCTCGAGCTCGGAGTTGAAGATCTTTTCGGCCGAGCTCTTGACGTCATAGTCGGTCCGCTTGAATTCAAAGGTCCGGCTCTCGGTGTCGTAGATGGTATAGCTCGCGCGCGGATCATAGTCGCGCGGCTGCCCCACCGACCCGACGCTGACGATGTACTTCCACCCCGGCCGCAGCTCGAAGGTCTCCGACACCACCTCGTGCACGCCCTGCTCGCGCGACAGCGCGAACGACTTGCACAGGTGTGAGTGGCCGATCACCGTCAGGCGCGACAGCGTGTCCCAGATCTCCATGCACTGCGCGGCCTGCTCGCGGGCGAAGATGTAGTCGAACTCTTCGATGTTGAGCGGCGAGCCGTGGCAGAAATGCACCTCGCCCTCGCGCACCTCATAAGGCAGGCCCTTGAGCCATTCCTTGTTGTCGGGGGCGAGCAGCCGCGCGTGCATGTCCAGCGCGTGGCGGGCGGCGTGATAGTAGTACGAGTAGTCCATCCGGCCCGCGACCGCTGCGTCGTGATTGCCGAGGATCGTGTACTTGGTCTTGGCGCGGATCAGCGAGCAGCACTCGTTGGGGCTGGCACCATACCCGACGGTGTCGCCGAGGCAGACGTAATGATCGATGCGCTCCGAGTCGAACGCCTTCAGGACAGCGTTCAGCGCCTCGATGTTGGCGTGAGTATCGGAGAAAATTCCGAACCGCATCTGGTGCCCTAGGGCCCTTCAGCCTAACACCTCGCCACGGTCCTGTCGCGGTCCGCCACAGCCGATACGGAGCTGGTCTGGCTGTAGGCCGTGCGACCAGGGTGTTGCCTCGGCACATCGGATGCTCAGCGAGGGATCGTACACGGCCGACGTGCAGGCCGTACTGGCGCGTGTCCCACCCCGCCCTCAGATCAGCCTAGCGTGGGATGGGACCCTCGAAACCAGGCTGGATGATGACCCGGCCGAACACCGAGCTGAGCTCGACCAGAGGAGCCGCCTGGGCCACCGCTCCGGCCCGCCGGCGCCCCAGCACCTCGGCGCGCACCCGATCGCCCCGCCGCCAGATCGTCCGCATCGGCAGGCTCGATTCGATGGGCAGGGATGAACGGGCGCGCAGCTCGAACCCGCCATGGTCGACGGCCGGAACGACCCGCACGTCGCCGGTATAGCTGCGCAGGTCGTAGTGGGCGGCCGGCCGGAGCAGTCCCACGAAGAGGATCTCCCCGGTGGTGGTCGTGAGACGCACGAGCGCGGAACGGATATCCCCGACCCGGATGCTGCCGTCGACCATGCGCGCGTCCAGTCGTCCGCCGCCGACGCCGTGTACGTCCAGGTCTCCCTCGACCCCGTCGAGATCGACGTCGCCGTCGACTGCCTTGACCGTCTGGCCACCCATGAGCTGGCGCGTGACCACCCCACCGCGCACGTCGGAAACGCCGATGCGGCCCCCCGTCGTCTCGAGGCGGGCGCCGCCGCGCAACCCCGTTGCCGTGAGCTCGCCACCGAAAGTCTTGGCCTCGATGCCCAGCTCCGCCGGCACTTCGATCACCAGGTCGACGCGGCTACCCGACAGGGGCAAAGAACGTTCGCGGCCGCCCAGCTCCACACGGGTCTCGATGGAGATCTCCCCGCTCTGCCAGGCGGTGTAGTGCACCCGCAGCCGGTCCACCGCTTCCTGGGAGGCGGCCCGCTTCTCGGCCGTGATGTGGATCTGCCCTGGCCGGTCCCAGGCCCGCACCGAGACCCGCCCGAGCGGATTGTCGATGCGCAGGAGCTCGGCCCCCGGCGTCGGCACGATCAGCTCGCGCCGGTCGGTCACCTCGGCCGCGCCATCGGCGGTCGCCGCGGCGGCTCGCGCGGCAAGGACGATCGCCAGCACGATACCGACCCGCATCCACGTCGCCGGGATGGGCGGCGCCGCCGGAACCGCCAGCGCGAGCGGCGGCGCCTTCACCGGGGCATCTCCCCGCGCGGCATCTCCTCGGGCCCGCCGCGATGGACCGCCGCGGCCAGGAAGTCGATCTTGCTGCGGTAGGCGGCGAACAAGATCTCGCTGCCGGCGCCGTCGCCCGGCGTGCTGCGCATCGCCGCCCGCGAGCGATCGATCGCGTCGTCGAGGCGCGCGAGGCGCTCCAGGAAGCGGGCGCGCACGTCGGCGCTCCAGCGCGGCTCCTCGCGCCGCGCCAGCAGGGTCCGCAGCTTGGCGATCGACCGCTCATAGGAGGCGGCGGCGGTCGCGAGCTCGGCCTCGGCCTCGCGCAGCAGGGGATCGATCGCGGCCTGGCCGGGCGCCGTCACGGGGTTGTCGTCGTTCGCGACCGACGGGGGGCCCGGGTGATGCACGAATCGCCAGCCCAGCAGCAGCGCGACGACCATCGCCGCTCCTGCCAGTCCGCCGAAGGCGAAGCCGCGCACGAAGAAGCGCCGCCAGGCCAGGAGCGGCGCCTCGTCACGGGCCAGCGCTCCCTCGATGGCCGGCCACAACGTGGGCGGTGGCTCGGGCCGATCCAGCGAGCGTGCGCTGATGACGATGGCGCGCAGCTCGCCGGCGGCGCGCGCGCAAGCCGGACAGCCGGCCAGATGTTCGCGAACCGACGCGGCCGCGCGCTCTTTCAGATCACCTTCCAGGTACGCCGACAGCTGGTCCACGACGTGCCGGTCCGCGGGCTGGTCGTCCTGCCCGGTCGCCATGGTCAGCGCTCCTCCAGCTCGGAGGCGGTGATCCCGTCCTCGACCAGGATTTCGCGCAGCTTGCCGCGCGCCTTGTGCAGCTGCGACTTCGACGTGCCAACGTGACAACCCAGGATTCCCGCCACCTCCTCGTGCTCGAGTCCCTCGATGTCGTGGAGCACGATCACGGTGCGATATCCGACCGGCAGCCTCCAGAGCGCGCGCTCCAGTCGCGCTCGCAGCACCGCGTCGCCCGCCGGCGGCGCCTCGGTCAGCTCGGCGGGCGGCGCCGTCTCCGGCTCCAGCGAGGCGACGGGCAGCGGCGGCCGACGCGACCGGTGCGAGAGCGCGGCGTTGACCGACAGGCGGTAGATCCAGGTGCCGAGCGCCGCGTCACCGCGGAACTTGGGCAGCCCGCGAAAGATGCGGATGAACGCCTCCTGCGAGACCTCCTCGGCGTCGCCGACGCCGACGATGCGCACCGCCAGCGCGAACACCCGGCGCTTGTACCGGTGATACAGCGCCTCCCGGCTGTCGTTGTCGCCGCGCCGGATCGCCGCCACCAGCGCCGCGTCCTCGGCAGATGCCGTCTCGTTCTGCGCCAGGC
Organism: Polyangia bacterium; assembly: GCA_035696125.1. GTDB lineage: Bacteria > Myxococcota_A > Polyangia > Fen-1088 > Fen-1088 > DASRQZ01. The sequence goes on along the minus strand of DASRQZ010000024.1, from coordinate 46,275 downwards.
CAAGCGGCCGATCAATCGCCCCGACGGTCAGCATGGGAGGTTGCGAGCGTTGGACGGCCATGGGGGTTCCGGGGTTGCCCAGCACCCCCGGGCCCCTAGATTGCCTCACTTTGGGCGCCCGCGCCCGGCCCGTTGAAGGGGCGGCCTGGGCCCTGGTCAATCGTCGGTTCGTCGCCTCCCCTCCGGGAGGGGCCTGGGGCCCGAGCAACGGATCGCCGACGCCGACGCCGACGCCGACGCCGACGGCCAGATCCGGATCCGCGGGGCCGGCGTCGGCGTCGGCGTCGGCGATCCGATGACCCATCCAGCGGGTATAGTGGCGCCCCCGATGCGTGCCGTGATCCTCGCGTGTTTCTTTCTGTCGGGGGCGTCGGGGCTGGTGCTGGAGATGCTCTGGACCCGGATGCTGACGCTGGTTTTCGGGTCGACGACGCTGGCGGTGTCGACGGTGCTGACCGCGTTCATGGGCGGTCTGGGGTTGGGGTCCTATCTGGCCGGCAAGTTCGCCGACCGGCTGGAGAACCCGGCGCGTAGCTACGCGTTCGTCGAGGCGTCGATCGGCGTGTACGCGTTGCTGGTGCCCTGGGTGATCTCGTTTTACCCGGGGCTCAATCGCTGGCTCTGGTCGGCGTTCGGCGACCACTACGCGCTGCTGTCGGTGCTGCGCTTCATCGCCTCTGCCGGGCTGTTGATCGTGCCCACGACCCTGATGGGGGCGACGCTGCCGATCCTGGCCCGCCACTTCGTCCGCCACCCGTGGGAGCTGCGCCGCGTCGGGTTGCGCATCGGCACGCTCTACAGCGTGAACCTCTTCGGCGCGGTGGCCGGCGCGTTCTTCGCGGGCTTCGTGTTCCTGCCCAGCATCGGGCTGCGCTTGACCAACGTCACCGCGGCGGCCTTCAACCTGACCCTGGCGTCGGCGATCCTGATCGCGCGCCGCTTGCTGCCCGGCGCCGACGCGGCCGCGCCCGGCATGGACGAGCTGCTGGAGAAGGCGGCGGAGGCCGGCACGCTGATCGGCGCTGCCGGCGCTGCCGCCCGGCCTGCCGCCCTGGTCCTGACGCCGCTGGCGCGCCGGGCGGCGCTGGCCGGGTTCGCGGTCTCGGGCGCAGCAGCGATGACCTTGCAAGTCCTGTGGACCCGCGCGCTCGCCGTGCTGATCGGCTCGTCGATCTATTCGTTCACACTGATCCTGCTCGCCTTCTTGATCGGGCTCGGTCTCGGCTCGGCGGTCTTCGGGCGCATCTCGCAGCGCACGGCCCATCCCATCCGCTGGCTGGCGGTGCTGCACCTCGGCATCGCGGGCGCGGTCGGCGTGTCGTATCTCATCACCGACAGGTTGCCGTACGTCTTTACCTGGCTGCTCGAGTCGGCCAGCTTTGGCGTCGACACCATCTTGATCTGCCAGTTCATCCTGGCCTGCATCGCCGTGCTGCCGGCGACGGTGCTCATGGGCGGGGTCTTCCCCCTCACCGTGCGCGTGGCCGCCCCGCGTCTCGAATCGGTCGGGCGGGACGTCGGCTCGGCGTACGCGCTCAACACGGTGGGCGCGATCATCGGGTCGTTCCTGTCGGGGTTCGTGACCCTGCCGTTGCTGGGGTTGCAAAAAGGGATCTACGTCGCCGTGCTGGCCAGCCTGGCGCTGGCGGCGTTCCTGTTCGCCTGCGCGCCCGAGCTGCCGCGCGCGCGGCGCGCGATCGGCGTCGCGACGGCGATCGCGATGGCCCTGGTGGGGCTGCGGCTGCCGCGCTGGGATCTGGTCAGCTTCTCGGCTGGGTTCTTCCGGGTCTCGATCGCGCGCGAGTACATCTACCGCAAGATCCACAAGAAGACCTGGCAGCACCCCAAGCTGGTCTTCTACGAGGACGGCGTCGCCACCACCGTCTCCGTCGACCAGTGGGGCAAGACCTTCTCGCTGAAGAACAACGGCAAGGTGGACGCATCCAACGACGGCGACATGGCGACCCAGATCATCGTCGGCCTGCTGCCGCTGCTGCTCTACCAGGGACCCGATGCGCCCAAGGTGGCGCTGGTCGGATACGGATCGGGCGTGACCGCGGGCGCGATCACCCAGTTCCCGATCAAGTCGCTCGAAGTGGTCGAGCTCGAGCCGGCCATCTACCGCGCGTCCCGCTTCTTCGACAACGACAACCACCGGCCGCTCGAGAACCCCAAGGTGACCGCGCGCGTGGGCGACGGCCGCAACTTCCTGGGCCAGCGCGCCGACCTCTTTGACGTCATCGTGAGCCAGCCGTCGAACCCCTGGCTGACCGGCGTATCGAACCTGTTCACGCGCGAGTACTTCCGTGACGTCAAGACCCGCCTCGCCAAAGGCGGTATCTTTTGCCAGTGGGCGCAGCTGTACGAGATGTCGCCCTGGAACATCAAGACCATCTACCGCACGGTGCGCGACGAGTTCCCTTACGTGTACGTGTTCGCCGCCGAGGACCTGTCGTCGGATACGATCCTCATCGCCAGCCTCGAGCCGCTCAAGCTCGATCTCGGCGCCATCGGCAGGGCGTTCCGCGATCCGTCGACGCGGGCCGAGGCCCGGCGCGCCGGCCTGACCTCGCCGCACGACGTCTTCGCCTATCTCCTGCTGGGTCCCGAGGAGTTGGAGGCGTTCACCGCCGGATCGCCCGATAACACCGACGACAACGCGCGCATCGAGTTCACGGCGCCGCGCGATCTGCTGGGCTACGCCAAGTTCGATCCCTACCTGGCCAAGGTCTACGGCCCGCTGTGGCCCTACGGCCGCCTCAGCGAGATAATCGCCGGCTACGACCAGCCCGAGCGCAGCGCCAAGTGCGGGCGCCTGGCGCGCAGCCTGCTGGCGCACGGCAAGGCGCGCGAGGCGGAGCTGTGGGCGCGGCGCGCCGAGGTCGCCGGGCCCACTGCCGAGGCCGAGCACGCGCGCCTGCTGCTGAATCTGGTGTCGACCAGGCTCGACCGCGATCCCGAGATCGCGCTCGCGCCCGACCCCGAGGACGGCCTGGCTGCCCCCGTCGTGCCGCCCAAGGTGGCGGCGGCGCAGCCGGCCCTGGTCGAGCGGGCGCGCTCGGAGTACCTCCAGATCGTCGCCGCGATGGCGGCGCGACGCTACGCCACCGCCTACGAGATCCTCAACAAATGGCCGGAACCGCTGTGGGCCGGCCTGGGCAAGGACTTCGCGTTGCTGAGCGGATTCCTCGAGTACAAGGCCGAGTTCTATAACGACGCCGTCGACGACCTGAGACCACTGTCGGAGGACGCGGTCTTCGTGGCGCGACGGCCGGAGACGCTCTACTACCTCGGGCGCGCTTACTACGCCAATGCCAGCTACGGCAAGGCGATCGACGCGCTCGAACGCTTCGTGAAGTCGCAGCGGATCCTGGGCCGGCCACTGCTGCCCGCGTCGGCCACGGGGACGCCGGCGCCCCAGCCACGCGCTGAGCCCAGAAACTGACCCGAGGCAGCCGGCGGCGCACGAATGCCGGCGCGGCCGCACAAAGTCGAGGTCGCGGCGCAGTCATGGTAACGTCGGCCGATGACCAGCCTGCCCGATCGACTGGTGGGGATCGGTGAGGTGAGCCTGCACCAGATCGGCGTCGGACCACGCTCGCGGGAGAGCCTGGTCGAGCTGACCCGCTTCAGCGTCCAGGCCGGCGGCGCGGTGGGCACGGCGCTGGCGACGGCGTGCGTCTTCGGGGCGCAGGCGCGCTACTTCGGCCGCCTGTCCGACGACGAGTTCGGCACCATGATCCTGAAGGGGTTGCGCGACTTCGGCGTCGAGACCAGCTTCGTGCTCACCGAGCCGGAGAGGACCTCGCCGGTCTCGTTCACGCTGGTCGACGACCAGACCGCCCGCCGCCTGGTCCGGTTCACCCGCGGCAACGTCTCCGACCTGGAACCGGGCGAGCTGCCCAAGGGGCTCCTCGATGGAGCGGGGTTGCTGCTGATCGACGGGCGCTCGCCGGCCGTGCAGGCCGCGGCCGCCGAGCGCGCCCGCGCGCTGTCCATCCCGATCCTGCTCGACGCGCGGCACCTCGGCCCCGGGATGGGCGAGCTGCTCGGCCTGTGCGACATCGTCATCGGGTCCGAACGCTTCGCCGCCGAGGTCTCGCACTCGTCGGACATGGGGCGCAGCCTGGTCGAGCTGACCAAGATGGGCCCGCGCATGGCGGTGCTGACGCTGGGCGAAGAGGGGGCGATCGGGCTCGAGGGGGAGAAGCTGGTGCGCCAGAGCGCGATCGAGGTGGAGTTGCAGGATGCCTCGGGCGCGAGCGACGTCTTTCGCGGCGCGTTCGCCTATGCGCTGCTACAAGGCTGGTCGCTGGAGCGCTGCCTGCCCTTCGCCAACGCCGCGGCGGGGCTCAATTGCCGGCACCTGGGCGGGTTGGCGGGGATCCCGTCGCTGGCGGAGGTGATCCGCACCGCCGGGCTGGAACCGACGCCCTGACGCAGATCGCGCGCAGGCGTGCACGAGCACGTCGACGTCGCGTAGACGTGCTCATAAGGTGGCCGTGCACGTTACCTGGACGTGGACGAACCCGTGATCGTTGACGTGCACGTGCACGGGAACGCTACCGTGGGCGTGGTCGAAACCGGCGATCACGTCCACGGGTGCGTTCAGGTTCACGTGCACGCCACGATCTCGGGTCCGGCCCCGTCCACGTCGACGTCGACGTCGACGTCGACGTCGATCGTGTCCGATCCGGGCTACCTACCCGCGATGTAGGCAATGGTGTTGGTCTGCTTCTCGAAGCTGCCCTTGGCGGCGATCGCTTCCTGCGACGAGCCATAGCTGCCTACCCGCACCCGGTACCAGGTCCCCTTGCCGGGGACCTCCGTGGCCACGACGTAGGCGCCCTGGGCGCTGTAGCGCCTGGCCAGGGCGTCGGCCTCGCCGCGGTCGGCGAACGAGCTCAGCTGCAACGTGAAGCGGCCCCTCGGCGGCGCTGGCGGCGCCGGCACGGCAGCCGGGGGCTTGGGCGGCGCCGGCGCGGCCGGCGCCGCGCGGCTGATCGAGACGGCAGGCAACTTGCCGGCGGGCGGCGCCGACGCCTTGACGGGCGCGGGGACCAGGGCGGGGGCGGAGCTGACCTTGGCGACCGCGGGCACCCTGGCGGCTGCCGGCGCCGGCTTCGCGGCCGATGCCACCGGTGACCTCGGCGGCGGCGAAGTCGTCGGCAGCTTGGCGGGCGCGCCGATCAGCGCCTTTTGAAAGGTCAGCGCCGGCTCGGCGGTCTTGGAGGCAGCGCCCGCGCTGGCGAGCCCGACCGAGTTGATGCGATCCAGGACCGCGAGTGGATCCTGGACCTCGGGGGCGGCGGCGCGGCCGCGCGACTCCAGCCGCTTGCCGACTATCACGCCCAGCACGAACAACATGCACGCGCACAGGGCGCTGCCGAAGAACAAGAAGAATACTTGCCGGTTGTCGAGGCGGACCTCGACCTTGTCCTTCCATCGCTCGACGTCGCGAAGCGCCGGTTCGTCCATGCTGGCCTCGCCAGTGTAACTCAGGCTCATTCGCCGTCTTCTTTCTGGTCATTTCGCAGCATCGCCTCGGGCGCCGAGACACCAAGGATCGCGAGCGCGCCTCGCATCACCTCGGCGATGGCCTGGATCCAGTGCAGCCGGGCCGCGGTCTTCTGCCAGTCCCAGCTCGCGTGCCAGTCACCGGTGCGCTGGCGCTCCTGCGGTAGCACCGTGTCACCGTGCACCTTCTGCAGCCGGGTGTAGTAGCTCTGAAAGTCCGACGCCAGCTCGTGCAGATAGGTGGTCAGGCGGTGCGGCTCGCGGGCGGCGGCCGCGTCGGCGACGAAGTCGGGGAAGTCGCACAGCCGCTTCAAGATCGCGATCTCCTCGCCCAGGTCGAGGCGGGCGGCGATCTCGGGGGTGAGCGGCAGCTCGGGCGCGCCCAGCTCGCGCGCGCGGCGCAAGATCGCGCAGCAGCGCGCGTGCGCGTACTGCACGTAGTAGACCGGGTTGTCCATCGACTGGCGCTTGGCCAGCTCGAGGTCGAACTCCAGCGGAGTGTCGTGACGGCGCATCAGGTAGAAGTAGCGGGTGGCGTCGCGCCCCACCTCGCCGACGACGTCGTCGAGGGTGACGAATTCCCCCGCGCGCTTACCCATCTTCACCTCTTCGCCGTTGCGCAGCAGGCTGACGGTCTGGATCAGGATCACCCGCAGCACCTCGGGCGAGAACCCGAAGGCCTTGAGCGCGGCGCGCATGCGCGCGATGTGACCGTGGTGGTCGGCGCCCCAGATGTCGCACAGCTCATCGAAGCCGCGCGCCAGCTTCTTGCGGTGGTACGCGATGTCCGCCAGCAGGTAGGTGGGCGCGCCGTCCGACTTCACGACCACCCGATCCTTGTCGTCACCCCACAGCGCGGTCGTCCGCAGCCAGACCGCGTCGTCGTGCCGGTCGACGTATCCGGCGGCGTCCAGCGCGCGCAGAGTCTCGGCGACCTCGCCGGCGTCGTGCAGGGCGCGTTCGCTCTGCCACACGTCGAACACCACGCCGAAGCGATCGAGGGTGGCCCGGATCAAGCCGAGCGAGCGGTCGATGGCGAACTGCCGGATCGCCGAGATGTCGGCGGGCGGATCGGCGGCGATCCACTTGCGCCCGACGGTGGCCAGCAGCTCGCGCCCGAAGTCGCGGATGTAGTCGCCCTTGTAGCCGTTCTCGGGGAACGGAACCTCGGGCACGCTGGGGTCACCCTCGCGCGCCGCCTCCATGTAGCGAGCCCACACCGACAGCGCCAGCATCTGCACCTGGTTGCCGGCGTCGTTGACGTAGAACTCACAGGTGACCGAGTAACCGGCGAAGCGCAGCAAGCGGGCCAGGGTGTCTCCGACGGCGGCGTGGCGCCCGTGGGCGACGTGAATCGGTCCGGTCGGGTTGGCGCTGAGAAACTCCAGCAGGACGCGCGGGAGGGCGCCGCCCTGCCCCGCTCCGCCGCCAGGCGGGCGCCGGCCCCAGTCGGTGCCGGCGGCCGCGACCTGACCGAGCGCCCGCTGCCAGAACGCATTCGAGAAGCGCAGGTTGATGAAACCCGGGCCGGCGATGGTGGCCTCGTGGAGGGGCGCCTGGCCGCCGACCGCCAGACGGGCAACGATGGCCTCGGCGACGGCACGCGGGGGACGGCCGGCGGCCTTGGCCAGCGCCAGGGCGACGTTGGAAGCGAAGTCGCCGTGCTCGGGGCGCTTCGGGCTCTCGATGGGAACCGATGCCGGAGCGACGGGAATCACCCCGTCGGACACCAACCCCGATACTGCGGCCGTCAACAAGGACCGGGCCGACTCTCGCGCGCTGAACGGCATTTTGGCCTACATGTAGTCTCGGGGCTCACCGAGACGGCGTCAAGTTCGTCGCCAGCTATGCCGGGGCGCCCACCGATGACCCGAGCCCCGCTTGAACGTTTTGATCGTCCGTCACTGAACGGGCCAGAGGCCGCCGCTGCTGGTGAGGTCGTCATATACCGGCAGCAGGCTGTTGGCGTCGCTGCCGGTCGGCTTGCGCGAATAGACGCGCAGCACCTGTCCCCGGGTCGCGCTCACGCCGGCGTTGGCCCGCGCCAGGCGGCGCTGGTCGACCACGAACAGGAACGGCAGCTCGTGGGTGCTCGACAGGTCGGAGGCCTGGCCCTGGGAATCGATGGGGCTCACCACGATGCGCGCGGGCGCGTCGAGCTGGACGGAACCGGGTATGAGCACGGTGTCGGGCTGGAAACCGCCGTGCACGTCGAAGGTGATCTGCAGCGAGTCGCCCAGGTAGGCCTCGAGGTTGGCCAGCACGAAGCGCAGCTCGCGGTTCTGGAAGAGCGCGTAGTAGGGGCCCCCGTTCACCGGCATGTCGGTTGCCTTGTCCTTCGTTTGCACCAGACAGGGCGCCGCGATGACCTGGGGGTTGCCGGTGGTCATGCGGCTCAGGAACTCCGCACCGACGGCATCGGCCGAAAAGTCGTCCTTGACCTCCACAGCGGGATCGCACTCGGGCAGCGGCTGGCGGACGTTCCCCATCGTGGCGGTCGGTTTCGTCCGAAAGAGCGGGATCCGGTCGCGCCGGTCGGGATCGGCCACGCACTTCATGGTCGTGGCGTCGGGCCGCCCGGGGTGGTACGGCGTCGGCGCGGTGCCTTGCACCAGAAAGGCGTTGCCCGCCCCGACCTTGTACGCCGTCAGCTGGTTCAGGCACTGGCCAAAGGAATCGTCGATTGTCGGCGCGTCGGCGCAGAAGCTGCCGCGGGGATAGTCGACGCACGCGCGACCCGATCGGCAGGCAGGGGACGTCTGTCCCACGACGCATGGCTGCACGCAGCGCAAGCCTCCCCCCTCCTCGACGTTCAAACACTTGAACTCGCTGCGGCTCGGATCATTCGAAGGTCCGCACGGAGCGCCGGGGCTGGCGTGGGCGCAATTGGCGAACGTCGACGAGACGATCTCGTCCAGGCGCGGGCGCAGGCTGAGCAACGTTTCGGTGGCGTCGACGATCTCGTACCGGCGCACGCTGTCGAGCAAAGGCGCGCAAGCCGACAGCTGCTGCGCCTGTTTCTCCGCGTCGGTCAGCATGCAAAGGCCGTTGACGTTGAGCGTGCCCACGCTTTCTGGCGCCGAGTCGCTGCGCTTGCACACCTGGGACGGCCCACACTGGTTGTCGGCGGTGCAGCCGAACAGGGTCACGAAGTCGCCCGGTAGCACGCCCGCGGCGCAAAAGCCGACGCCGAGGTCGGACAGAGCCAGTCGTCTCTCCGCGGTGGCGCGGTTCGCGACCACGGCCTGGAAGTTCCCGGAGAAGCTGGGCCCGAAGACATCCCCCTGCCACAGCACGTTCCAGGTCTGGCGCTGCACGGCGCTGCGCTGGGGAAAGAACGCGTAGGTCAGCACGCACAGGGGATTGGTGGTGGCGCACGCGGCGAGGCGGACGTTGTCCGCGACCAGGGATGCCTTGATCCCCAGCAAGGTCGGGCCCAGCACGGGCGCAGTCGGGTCGAGATCGAGGCGCGGCGGGCCCGTCGTGGCATCCATGCTGGTGGTGTAGGTCAGGATGTTGCGATCGCGCAGCGAGTTGGCCAGCGGCTCGACTTCCGCGATCGGGGACGGTAGCACGGTGCCGGAGACCACCGTCTTGTCGCGCAGGGTGGGCGCGATGTTGACGATGAAGATCGCGCCGTTCGACGTCAGCACGAACGCATAGGCGCCGTCGAGCACCCCCTCCCAGTCATTGCGCGGATCCAGGGAGGTGAGGTCGACGGCGGCCACGTCGCGCGGTACCAGGCCCGAGAAGCGAAGCCCGGGCCCCTGGGCCAGGGCCAGCCGGTGGTCGGCGTCGGCTGGGTCGTCGACGGGCCAGCAGGTCTTGCGGGGATCGCTGTCGCGCTCGCCGGGCGGAAACTTCGCCGGGTCGATGTTGGCGTCGCACTCGGTGTCCTTCAGACCGCGGGTGCTGCGGCTGACGTCGACGATGCGCAGGGTGCCGTCGCGCGCGATGACGTACAGGTACTGGCGGTCGCGCAACTCCCCCTCGCCCACGAAGCCACCGTGCTGGCCCGGGATCCCGGTCGCCTTGTAGGGATCGATCGACAGGCGAACCCGATTCACGCCCAGCGCGTGGTCGTGCAGTTGGATGGTCGCGCCCATCGCGGGGCGGCGCAGCTGACCCGGCCCGATGTCCAGCGCCACGACGAACGCGGCCTGGCCGAGCCCGACATAGACACGCTCGCCCCCGGGACGGATCGTCATCGGACCCGGACGGGTGCCGGCCGGATTGACGAAGGGATCCTGGTCCGGGTTGATGGCGGCCGGCGCGACGCCTGCGTCGGGAGCGCTGGTATCGTCCGGGGGAATCGATCCGTTGCAGAAGTCGGTCTCGGCGCACACCGGCTCGGCGCCCATCGGCACCAGATCGACGGTGGTCCCGTCGCTGCTCGGCACCACCTGCACCGAATCGACGATCTCGCCCGAGGGCAGGTCGACCAGCGCCACCAGGTTGCAGCTGGGAAAGGACACCAGGGCCTTCCACTGCGTCTCGGCCGGCTTCGTCGGGTCTGGGTTCCAGCCGATCGGATCGGCGGACGGGTGAGCGCCGCAGGCGTGCTCAGGCGTGGTCAACGCCGAGGTGTCCTGCGGCAGGAACCAGGCCTCGTAGGGCGCCACCTTCAGCGGCTTGCCGCTTGCGGTGCGCACCACCACCTGCTGGCTCACCGGCGGGCGCACCCCGGTCTGGGTGGGGAGCTTGGGGAGCTTGCCTTCCAGCGCCAGCTGGGGCATCACCAGCGCGCCGGTGTCGACCAGCGTCAGGTCACACGAGCCGCGGTTGGCGCTCACGATCCGACAACCGTCGTCGCTGGCCGAGATCTGCTCGGGCAGCACGCCCAGCGGCGCGACGTTGGTCTCGGGGTTGCTGGGGTCGAGATCGACCAGCTTGCCGGTATCCATGTTGATTACCGACAGCTCGCCGCGCGCGGTGTTGGTCACGAACCCGAAGGTGCGGTGGGCCAGATCAGGCGGCTTGTCGAAGCGCCCGGGGACGTGGCACTCGGACATCGGTCGACCCGATACCTCGAGCGTCGGTTGACCTGAGTCGTCCGTCCCGGTGACGGACAGCCCCACACAGGAGAAGACCACGTCGGTCGGCCGCTCGAGGTTATGCAGCGAGATGGGTGGCGTCGGCGTGCTGCAGCCGACCAGCCAACCCGCGAGCGCAGCGCCCGCCATCAGCGCCCCGGCAGCCACCGCCGACCGCGACCTCATCGTGGCACCGGGGTGGGAAATCCGATGCGCTGGATCACGTGGTAGCGGGTGGAGCTGGTCGGATCGAGATCGACGACCGAGACGTTGTTCGACCCGAACCCGACGACGTAGGCGCGATTTCCGGATCCCTGCGGCGGGAACGCCAGGCCGGCCGGACCGCGCCCGACCTCGATGATGGCCACCACCTTGGGAACGTAGGGATCGACCACGTAGACCTGGCCCGCCTCGAAGCAGGTCACGAACAGTCGCTTGTCCAGCCCCGAGTCGCCGTCCGGGTCGAACGGAGGATACATGTGCAAGAACGTCGGCCCGTTGCACATCTCCAGGATATCGGCGGCGACGTTCTGCCCCGAGTTGGTGGTGTTGAACCCGATCAGCGCCGGCGGCGTGCGTTGCAGCAAGAAGGTGCGGTGGATCGCCGGGATGGGCTGGATACCTCTCACCTCGGCGCCGTTCAGCGGCGACGCGAAGGAATCGCCGGCGTTGCCAAGGAAGATCCGCGAGTTGTTGACTGCGTTGCTGGCGTCGGGGTCGACCGGACCCAGCGAGATGGCAGCGAAGGCGCCCGCGCGCGGCAGGTAGCGCGAAGTCGCGTAGATTCGCCCGGAGTTGATCCTCTCCGCCGTCAGGGTGAGGGAGGTCACCCCGGTGGAGCCGTTGATGTCGCCGGGAAAGATCCCGCCAAAGGCGCCGATCAGCGCCGGAGCGTCCGCCAGGTTCAACGCCGAGAGATAGCCGCCACGCAGGTGGCCGACGTAGAGCAAGTCCTGGCTCTGGTCGAGCGCCAGCGCGTAGGGTTCCTCGGGGAGCAGGATGGGCTCCGCGAGCGGCGTCGGCTGTCCGGGCGCGGTCTTAGTCTGGCTGACCCGGTGGGCGAGGTCGCACTCGTCGAAGGCGCCCACCGGCGACCCATCGCGGCAGGTGAACGAAACGGTCGATTGGTCGTCGGCCACGGCGGCGTCGATCCAGGTGACGGACGCGTTCCCGCGCACGGCGACCAGCAGGCGCTGGCGGTGGTCGTCGCGGGTCATCATGTCGTCCTGCGGTCGCTGCAGCTGCAGCGCGCTGCCGAAGCTGCCGATCTTCACCGCGGCGCCGGCGACCATGAACTGCCGCTCGTCACAGTTGAGGATGTTGTGATCCAGCGTGTCCCAGCAGCAGTAGTCCGCCGGCTCCGATAGCTGGTTGACGAACTTGGAATCCGCGCAGATCCCTCTGAACTTTGCGGGTTTGCCGGAACCGTCGGGGCGCGCCGACAGCAATACGTCGCTGACGCCGGTGCCCTCCCGGTCGGCCGAGCCCAGCTTGATGGCCACCACCGTCCCGTCGTTGAAGCGCAGGTCCGCGTTGGAATTGACCACGTAGAGGAAGCTGCCGGTCGAATCGACGGTGATCGCCCCGGGGTAGAAGATCCGATCCGCGGGCGGGCCGATGCCCTCCTGGTTCAGACCACAGCCGGTGGTGGCCACGGCGCCGGCCACCGCGACCGCCGCCAGCGACGCAAGCGCCGCAGGCGACAGCAGCGCCGCGGGCGACAGCCAGAACCGCATCCCGTCCTTGGACCGGCGCCGTCGGATCTAGGTTGCCTTCAGGGCGGCCTGGGCGGCGGCCAGGCGGGCGATCGGCAGCCGGTAGGGGGAGCAGGACACGTAGTCGAGCCCGATCTCGTGGCAGAACTCGACCGACGAGGGGTCGCCGCCGTGCTCGCCGCAGATGCCGATCTTCAGCTTGGGCTTCTCGGCGCGGCCCGCGGCGACCGCCATCTTCATCAGGGCGCCGACGCCCTTGCGGTCGACGCTGACGAACGGATCGCCCGGGTAGACCTCGTGCTGCAGATAGGCCGCCAGGACGCGCGGCACGTCGTCGCGCGACAGGCCGTAGGTGGTCTGGGTCAGGTCGTTGGTGCCGAACGAGAAGAACTCCGCGGTCTGGGCGATCTCGCCGGCCGTCAGCGCGGCGCGCGGCACCTCGATCATGGTGCCGACGGTGTAGCTGACCTTGCGGCCCTTCTCGGCGAACACAGCCGCCGCGGTCTTGCGCACCAGGTCGGCCTGCAGGTCGAGCTCTTTCTTGATGCCGACCAGCGGGATCATGATCTCCGGGAAGACCTTGTCCCCCTCGGCGGCCAGGTCACAGGCGGCCTCGAAGACCGCGCGCGCCTGCATCTCGGTGATCTCGGGATAGGTGATCCCCAGGCGGCAGCCGCGGTGGCCGAGCATGGGGTTCGACTCCTTGAGCTCCTCGATGCGGGCGTGGATCTCCTCGACGGTCTTGCCGGTGGCGGCGGCCAGATCGCGCACGCCTGCCTCGTCGTGGGGCAGGAACTCGTGCAGCGGGGGATCCAGGGTGCGGATGGTGACCGGTCGGCCGGCCATCGCCTTGAAGATGCCGTGGAAGTCCTCGCGCTGCAGCGGCAGCAGCTTGTCGAGGGCCTTGCGGCGGTCGGCCTCGTTCTCGGCGACGATCATCTCGCGCATGGGGCCGATCTTGCCCTCGCCGAAGAACATGTGCTCGGTGCGGCACAGGCCGATGCCCTCGGCCCCGAAGGCCACCGAGGCGGTCGCCTGATCGGGCTGGTCGGCGTTGGCGCGCACGCGCAGCTTGCGCGCGGAGTCGGCCCAGCTCATCAGCTTGGCATAGGTCTGGTAGACCGGCGCTTCCTTGGGATCGAGGTTCTTCTCGATCAGGACCCGGATCACCTCCGACGGCGTGGTCTCGACGCGGCCCTGGATCACCTCGCCGGCGAAGCCGTCGATCGAGATCCAGTCGCCCTCCTTGATCGTCACCTCGCCCTTGGCGGTGGTGACCGTCATCTTGCGCGCGTGGTAGTCGAACGACAGCGCGTCGCAGCCGACGATGCACACCTTGCCCATCTGGCGCGCCACCAGCGCGGCGTGGCTGGTCATGCCGCCGAAGGCGGTCATGAAGCCGAGCGACGCGTTCATGCCGCGGATGTCCTCGGGGCTGGTCTCGTGGCGGCACAGGATCAGGTTCTGCTCGCCCTTGGCGGCCTGGGCCTCCGCCTCGTCGGCGAAGAACACCACCTTGCCGGTGGCGGCGCCCGGACCGGCCGGCAGGCCCTTGGCCAGCAGGCGTCCCTCTTCGACGGCGGCCTTCTTGGCCGAGGGCAGGAAGACCGGACGAAGGAGCTGGTTCAGCGCTTCCGGCTCGACCCGGCGCAGCGCCTCTTCCTTGGGGATCAGCTTCTCCTCCACCATCTCGACGGCGATGCGCACGCCGGCGAACCCGGTGCGCTTGCCGTTGCGGCACTGCAACATGTACAGCTTGCCGTTCTCGATGGTGAACTCGATGTCCTGCATGTCCTTGTAGTGCTTCTCGAGCTTCTTGCGGATGTCGAGCAGCTCCTTGTAGGCGACCGGCAGCACCTTGCCGAGCTCCACGATCTTCTGCGGCGTGCGGATGCCGGCGACGACGTCCTCGCCCTGGGCGTTGATCAGGAACTCGCCGTAGAACTCGTTCTCGCCGCTGGCCGGGTCGCGGGTGAAGCACACCCCGGTCGCCGAGTCGCCACCCTTGTTGCCGAACACCATGGCCTGGACGTTGACCGCCGTCCCCCACTCCGCCGGGATGTTGTTGAGGCGGCGGTAAAGGTTGGCGCGATCGTTCTGCCACGACTGGAACACGGCCTTGATGGCGCCGGCCAGCTGCTCGTAGGGATCCTCGGGGAAGTCCATCCCGAGCCGCGACTTGACCTCCTGCTTGAACTCGGCGACCAGCTCCTTGAGCGCGTCGGCCGGCAAGTCCGAGTCCACCTTCACGCCGCGGGCCTTCTTCTTGTGGTCGAGGATCTCGTCGAAGGGATCGTGGTCTTCCTTCTTCTCGGGCTTGAGGCCCAGCACCACGTCGCCGTACATGGCGATGAAGCGGCGGTAGCTGTCGTAGGCGAACCGTTCGTTGCCCGACTTCGCCGCCAGGCCGGCGGCGGTGGCGTCGTTGAGGCCCAGATTCAGGATGGTGTCCATCATGCCCGGCATCGAGGCGCGCGCGCCCGAGCGGACCGAGACCAGCAGCGGGTTCGCTGGGTCGCCGAACGTGGCGCCCACCTGCTTCTCCATGCGGGCGATCATGGCGCGCACGTCGCCGTCCAGCTGCTTGGGCAGCTTCTTGCCGTTGGCGTAGAACTCGGTGCACACCTCGGTGGTGATGGTGAACCCGGGGGGCACCGGCAGCCCGATGTTGGCCATCTCCGCCAGGTTGGCGCCCTTGCCGCCCAGGAGATTCTTCATCTCCTTGTTGCCCTCCGCCTTGCCGCCGCCGAAGTAATAGGTCCTCTTGCCCGCCGCGGCCCGGACTGCGGTCGCGGTCCTGGTCGCCGCGCCGGTGGCCGCTTTGGCGACGGCCTTGCCCGCGGCCCTGACGCCGTTGGCCACGCCGTTCCTGGCAGCCTTGATCTTGACGCCGTCCTTGGCGCTGATCTTGGCGGCGACCTTGCCGAGCACCTTCTTGAGCTTGGATTTCACGGGCGAAGCGGGCGATTTCTTCTTGTCGAGCGTTGGCATGGCCCGGTCTTTTACAGCAGTTTGTCGAAAGGGTAAACCGCCAACGCGCGTCGGTCAGCCCACCTTTTTGCGCAAGGTACCCGGCAGCTCGCCGCGCGTGGCGCGCTCTTGCCCCATGGTGTCGCGGTCGCGCACGGTGACGGTGCCGTCCTCCAGGCTCTGGAAGTCGACCGTGATGCAGTACGGGGTGCCGATCTCGTCCTGGCGGCGGTACAGCTTGCCGATGGCGCCGGTGTCGTCGTAGACGGCGCGCACCCCTTCGTCCTGCAGCTCGCGCTTGATGGCGCGCGCCATCTCGACCAGCCGGGGTTCGTTCTTCTTGAGCGGGAAGACCGCGACCTTGATGGGCGCCAGGCGTGGGTGCAGGCGCAGCACGGTGCGGGTGAACTCCTCGCCCAGCTTGTCCGCCAGGCCGCGCACCTTCTTGAACACCTCGATCCGGTTGGCGTCTGGGTCGTCGCTGAGCCCGAGCAGCCGCGGCAAGGAGGCCGGCAGCTCGGCGGCGATGGCTTGTCCGGCTTCGACCAGCCGGCGCCGGGTCTCGGCCTCCATCTGGCTGGCGTCGCGCTTCTCTACCGAGCGCACGAAGCTCTCGACCTGCTCGCGCAGCTTGGCGACCTCGACCTCGGGCGGATCCTTGACCAGCGATTCATCGTAGGCTTCACACAGGAAGGCCAGCGTGGCGCGGTCGGCGCCCGCCGAGGGTTCGATCACGTAGGGCACGATGTGCTTCTTCTGCTCCTGGTCGAAGTAGCGCAGCTCGCCGACAGCGTCCGGGTTCTGGGGCCCGCGGCTGTGCGCCGACAGATCGAAGTCGGTGCGGTTGGCGATGCCTTCGAGCTCGCTCCATCCCATGGGGAACCGGTACTCGAGGTCGACGCAGCGCTTGGCGTAGTGGGCCAGCTCGTCCTTGGTCTGCTCGCGTTGCTTGAGGTTATCGGCGCGCAGGCCGAGGTCGCGATACCACTGGCTGCGGCTGTCGATCCACATCTGATGGGCGGCCTCGTCCTCGCCCGGGCGCACGAAGTACTCGATCTCCATCTGCTCGAACTCGCGCGTGCGGAAGGTGAAGTTGCCGGGCGTGATCTCGTTGCGGAAGGCCTTGCCGATCTGGGCGATGCCGAACGGGAGCTTGCGGCGCATGGTGTCCAGCACGTTACCGAAGTTGACGAAGATCCCCTGTGCGGTCTCGGGGCGCAGGTAGGCCAGCCCCGAATCGTCGCCGGTGTCGACCGCGCCGACGGTGGTCTTGAACATCAGGTTGAAAGGCCGCGCCTCGGTGAGGTCGGTGGAGCCGCACTTTTCGCACTTGAGCTCCTTGGCGGCGATCGCGGCGTTGATCTCGGGCAGTCCTTTCGGGTCGCGCCCCTTCTGCTTGCTGAAAAGGTGGTCGGCACGCGGGCGCGCCTTGCAGTTGCGGCAGTCGGCCATCGGGTCGGCGAAGGTCGCCTCGTGGCCCGAGTACTTCCAGACCAGCCGGTTCATCAGGATCGCCGCGTCCAGCCCCTCCATGTCGTCGCGCTCGTAGACCACGGAGCGCCACCAGGCACGCTTCACGTTGTTCTTGAGCTCCACGCCCAGCGGCCCGTAGTCCCAGGTGCTGCCCAGGCCGCCGTAGATCGCGGACGAGGGAAACACGAATCCGCGGCGCTTTGCGAGGCTGACGATCGATTCCAGGCTGGAGGCGGGCATGGCCGGGGGACTTTATTCGATACGCCCGGCGAAAACGCAACTTTGGGGCAGCGGGGGCCCTGCTCTTTCGGCCGGCGCCGCTCCCCCCTGCTGGTCACGACCAGGAGGTAGTCAGGCCGGGCATTCTTTCTGCGCGCCGCGTCGAAGAGTATTTTTTGTCGTCCTGGACGCAAAAAAAAAGACCGATGGCGCACATCATCAGACAGTATGGACGTGGTCAAAGAACCGCCAGCGCCGAAGCCCCGCCTGCCGCGTCCGGCACCGGGTCGAGGCTCGTAACCTGCTTGGAGGAGGCCCCCTTGTCGCGCACCGCAGTGAGATGCATGGGCGCTCTTCTTTTCGTCGCCGGAGCGTGCCAGGGGCGGATTGGCCCGGCTGGTTCAGCGCCGGGGACCCCCACGGGAACCGGGGGTGATGGCTTGCCCGGAACCGGGGGCATGCCGCCGACCGTCGTCCTCGATTGCAGTCAGCCGCGCGCATCGACGGCGCATCTGCGCGTCCTGACCGAGAGCCAGTACAACAACTCGGTCCTGGACATCTTCCAGATTGCCGGCAGCTCGGCGAAGGGTCCGGGGCCAAGCCTCGACGACGTCTCGCTGGAACAACGAGCCGACCTCGCCGCCAGCCTGGCCACCCAGGCCATCGCGAACCTCCCGAACTGGGCGCCCTGTACGCCCCCCGCTACCGGCAGCGCGGCCACCTGCGAGCAGCAGTTCATCGACAAGATCGGCGCGAAGGCGTACAGGCGGCCGCTCTCGACGGCGGAACGCACCGACCTCAAAACCCTGTTCGACGCCGGAATCAGGGAGAAGGACTTCAATACCGGCGTCGAGTGGTTCTTGATCGCCCTGTTGCAATCACCCGAGTTCGTCTACGAAGTCATCCGACCGGCGCCTTCTGAACAGCCCGGCGAGGTGCGCCCGCTGGATGGCTACGAACTTGCAAGCCGCCTGGCATATTTCATCTGGGACGGTCCGCCCGACGACATGTTGACGAGCGCGGCGGCGAACAACGACGGCGCCGACCCCAGCAAATGGAGCGCGCAGATCACGCGCATGCTGCAAGACACGCGGTTTTCGCGCGGGGTGGCGCAGTTTTACACCCGTTGGTTGAACCTCAATGCGTTCGGCGAGCTGGCTCGCAACGCCTCGGGGTTCGATCACAACGTCGCAAACGCTCTTTCGACGTCGCTGCTCATGAGCGCGACCCAACTTTACTCGTCTGCCAGCCCGAACATCAGCGACCTGTTTTCGGGCGACAAGTACTATTTGAATGACGTCCTGGGGAACTTCTATGGCGTGTCGGGTACGGGAACAGCGTTCACGGCGGTCTCGATGGCCGGTGAGTCGCGGCGAGGGATCTTGACCCATCCCGGCATGATGGCCCTCATGGCGCGGCCCGAACAGAGCTACCCGATCGGCCGTGGGCTCTTCCTGCTGCGCAAGGTGCTCTGCCAGGTTGTCCGGCCGCCGCCGGCCGGGGTCGTCATTCCCCCGTTCCCGCCGGTCAAGACCGGGGTCTCGACGCGGGAGGCGCTGGAGATGTTAACCGGCTCCCAGTTTTGTCAGGACTGCCACGCCATGATCAACGGCGCTGGTTTTGCGTTCGAGTCGTTCGACGAGGTGGGCCGCTTCCGCATGATGGACCAGGGCAAGCCGGTGAACACGTCCGGTTCGCTCGCCATCGGCAAGGACACCGACGGGGCCTTCGCGGCCGGCGACCAGCTCCTGGCCAGGCTGGCCGACAGCAAGGACGTGCGCTCCTGCTTCGCGGAAGCGTACCTGGATTTCGCGCTCTCAAAACCGGTGACCGACCCGGCCGATGGGTGCTCCATCCAGGCGCTGGGAACGACCTTCGGCGCATCAGGAGATCTCAAACAGCTCGTTTCGTCGGTGGCCGGCAGTGATTCCTTCCGGTTGCGCCTCGCAGAGGGGGTTGGCCAATGAAGTTCTCCGCACACCAGAAGCTGACCCGACGCACTCTCGTCAAGTCGCTTGGCTCGGCCGCGTTTCTGTTGCCGGGTCTCGAGCTGTTCGAGCGGTCCGCTCGAGCCCAGACTGCGGGGAAGGTGTCAAAGTTCATCGTCTTCTGTTACACGCCGGACGGGGTGAACCAGAACCAGTTCTGGCCTACCGGCCCGAGCACCGGCTTCACGCTGAGCTCGACGCTGAAGCCGTTCGAGAAGTACATAGACAAGATGCTCATCCTCGGGCCGCAGATGAACGGCACCACGCTGGTGCCGAACACGGGCCTCACCTATTTCGCGCCAGTGGCGCAACATCAAGCACCCGTCACGCTGACAGCGCGCGCGGGACATACCTGCAGCGGCCAGTTCTGCGTCGGAACACTCGGGATCCCTTACCTGTCGGATCAGACGACCGCAGTCAACAAGCTGGACGCGGGGCCTTCCATCGATCAGCTCATCGCCAAGAACGTCACGAAAGACAGCCCATTTTCATCATTGAACTTCGGGATGCACCCCGTCGGCGGTGACACGCCTTCGGACATCAATTACCTGGACGACGGCACACCCCTCAAGCGGCTGTCCAGCGCCGATGAGGCGTGGAAACATATATTCGGCTCGATGCCGGGAACTCCGACGACCACATCGATGACCCCGATCAACAGGTTGACCGCGGTGACGAACTACCTGCATGCCCGGTTCGGCGAGCTGCGTCCCGTCCTCGGCGCCGTCGATCAGCGGACGCTCGACGCCCACCTCACGGCATTGACGGTGTACGAGACGCGCGTGCAGAAGCGCCTCAGGGACGCGCTGAACGGGCAACCGGCCAACCCGACTTGCACGATGCCGACCCGCGCGCCGGTGCCCACCGATCAGGAGTCAATCAGCAGCGGGGCGGACACGCAGGCCTTGAGTGCGTTCTACATGGACCTGATCGCCACGGCGTTCCGGTGTAACCTGACGAAAGTTGCATCGGTGACGTTCGGCTACCCCGGTGGCGGCGATGCCGGCGGACTGCGCATGCCGTGGCTCAATTTCACCGATCCCCTGCATTTCGTCTCGCACCACGGCAACGACCCCACGAAGCTCAGCAAATATGGGCAGATGAACAACTGGATCGCCGGCCAGGTCGCGGGCCTCATGGACCGCCTCGCCGCCATCCCTTCCGCGACCGGCACGGGTACGATCCTGGACGAGACCACCATCTACTGGTTCAACCGCCATGGCGACGGCAACACGCACGCCAACGATGCGCTGCCGAACATCATCCTGGGTGGCACCGGCGGTTACTTCAAGATGGGGCGTTGGCTGCAGTTGCCCAGGACCAACCCGACCTCGGTGCTCATCTCCCTCGCCAATGCCATGGGAGTAAACGTGTCGACCTTCGGTGAGCCAGGGCTCGCTGCCTCGTCACCCCTCGCGGGCCTCACCGGATAGCATTCACTGCCGACTCCGTCACCCGCGGTACGTCGCTCCCGAACTGATGGCGACGAAGCCCAGGGAATCTGTGGGAGCTGGGACATCAGCGCCCCCTTTTGGGCGGCGCGCTGTTCGAGCGGAGACGCAGGTAGACTGTGATGGCATCGGTCGTCGACCCCGGGGACCGTCAGATCAGCGGAAGGTGATGTATCACTTGAATGAGGAGTTCCTCGGGGCCGTGGAAATAGATCGACCGCGAACCATCGCGGTGGGTCTTGGGCTCGGTCTTGAGCGGCACGCCATGCGCCCGCAGGTGCGCGGCCCAGGCGTCGACGTCCGCCGGTTGCGCCACGGCGATGCCGATGTGATCCAGCTGGCCACTGCCGTCGCTGGGTCGGCGCGTCGGGCTCTGGTGCAGCGCCAGATTGTCGTGGCCGCCGCGCAGGTACAGGTTGCCGGCGTCGGGGCGCCATTCGACCTCGTAGCCCATGACGCCGACCCAGAAGCGCTCCGCAGCGGCCAGATCGGTCACCACCAGCGCCACGTGGCGCAGGCCGAGCCGGGGCGGAAAGCGCGCGCCATCGGTCATACGTCACCGCCCATTTTGGCAATAAATTCCAACGACTGCAACGGACCGCTCATGTGCAGCTTGAATACCTCGGCGATCGCGTCGCGCGCGCCGCGGTTCACATCTGCCGGCACGTCATCGCGCGCCGGAACGTCGACGCGCTGGCCGGCCCAGCGCGCGAGCGCCAGTCGGACCACGGAGCGGATCGGCCGCCCTTTCTGACCGCACGCGCCGCAGATCGCGCCGCCGCGACCCGGATCCCAGCGAAACCCGATCTCGGCCGCGGGCACGCCGGGCGGAAAGCGCGTCCCGCCGCACACCGCGCAGCTGTCGACCATGGGCCCGAACCCCAGGCGCGTCAGCAGCCCCAGCTCGAAGATCCGGAGGCGCTCGGCGCTGGCTCCCCGGCTGTCGAGCGCGCCCAGGAAGGCGTGCAGCCAGTCGTAGACCTCGGTCTCGGCCTGGCGCGGAGCGCACAGCTTGCTCACCAGCTCGGCCACGTAGGCGGCGTGGGCCATACGCGCCAGGTCGGTGGCGAACGAGGCGTAGCCCTCCTCGAGGTCGAAGTGCTCCAGGGTGAGGAGCTCCGCTCCCGCGCGCTCGCGCAGGGCGGCCGCGCCCACCGAGCACAGGCCCAGCCCCCCGCCAAAGCGCTTCTGGCTCTTGCGTGCGCCGCGCGCCAGCGCCGATAGCCGCCCGGTCGTGCGCCCGATGAGCGTGACCACCCGGTCGGACTCGCCATAGTTGATGGCGCGCAGGAGGATCGCCGGGGTCGACAGGGAGGTCACTGGTTCGGAGGTTAGCGCGCAAACGGCTGCGGGAAGAAGTAGTCAGATCGCAGCGCGGTCGAGCGCCTGGGCAACCACCGGCGGAGCGGACACTCCGGAGCTCAGGCCCTCGCCCGATTGGGGCGGTCGGCGCAGCAGCAGCGACAAGGTGATGGTCGCGATGAGCAGCAGGATGATCACGAACACCGCCAGGCCCAGCCCTCCGCGGCGTGGCGTCGCCGACTCTTCCTCGGCGGCGGCGGCCGCGACCACGGCTGGATCGATGACCGGCGCGGTCGAGCGGGCGCGCTCGGCATCGCGGCGGGCTTCGAGCGCGCGCTCGAAGCCATGCAGCGGTTCGTTCTCGTCGGTCCCGACCACGCGCGCGTAGGAACGGATGAAGCCCCGCACGAAGACATCGGCGGGCAGAGCATCCAGGCTGCTGGCCTCGATCAGCTCCAGCGTCGAGCGCGGAATCTTGGTGGCGCTGGCCACGTCTCGCAGCGAGAGCTGACGCTTTTCGCGCGCGCGGCGCAGGCAGCTTCCGAAGGAGTCTGTGTCCATGGTTCGGGCGGTTCTCCTCTCTGCCCCTAGCGTCCTGTCCCGGAAATCTCCGAGTAGCGTTTGCACTCGGCCGCGACGCAGCTCCTGGGCGCGAGCTTCACGCAGCGGGCAAAAAGCTCCCGCGCCCTGGCGGTCTCTTTCCGCCGCTGTTTCACCATCCCTCCCAGAAGAAACGCCTCCTGGATCGGGCACTGCGCCGCTCCCGTCACCGCATCCAGCTCCTCGACCGCGCGGTCGAGATCGTCGCGCGCCACGTAGACCTTGGCCAGTCGGTAGCGCCCCACGCAAAAGCCCGGCGATCGAGCGACCGCCTCGTGCAACTCCTTCCACGCCGACTGCACGTCCTTTTTCTGAAAGAACGCCCAGCCGAGATTGGCGCGCGCCACCTCGGGCTCGGGATAAGTGGCGTCCTTGAGCGCGTTGCGCGCCGAGGAGATAGCCAGGTCGTAATCCTGGAGGTTGAGAGCCGCCACCGCTAGATTGTTCCACGCTTCCGAGAAAGTCGCGCGCAGCTCCGTCGCTTTCTTGAGTTTTTCTTCGGCCTCGTGGAACTTGGCGCTGCCGTCTCGACGGACGGCCTGAGCGTCGCCCGCGGCCAGGCAGGCGTCCACTTCGACCTGCGCCAGGTAATCCGCCCCCTGCTGCAGGCTGATCAGCCCCAGCAGATTGTAGGCCTCGGCGTTACCGGGGTCGATCGCCAGCACGTGCTCCAGCTCGGCCAGCGCGGCTTCGACGCGCCGGTTGCGGAAGTAGTCCCCGGCCAGCTGGTAGCGGATCTGTGCCTCATCCGCATTTTTTTTCGTATGCGGCTCACAGCTCGAAAGCGCGAGCAGCGCAGAGCACGTTCCGACGGTCGCCAAGAGTATTTTCAAGCCTCGTGATCTTCGTTTGGCCCCTGGTTGGGAACCCCGGGGTTGGCCTCCGGTCTTTCCCAATTTTCCCCAGCATTCTCCAGTAGTTACTTCGAATTTGCGACGTCCGGACGCTAACAGCTCGCCGGTGACATTGTCAATGAGGAAAGTGCCCAGACCCGGGAAGATCCGGGCCGACCGGCGTTCGGGTTGCAGTCGAGCTGAGGGTCGCTTGACCGGGGGCGACCCCGTCATACACCCCGGGCGTCGGGTGACCAGACGTACTTGTGGAGCTGCAGATTGAGCCGGGCGCGCAGGCGGTCCCGCAGCATCCAGGTCACCAGCTGCTGGGGGTCGAGGACGCCGTGCGAGGGGGACATCAGGACCTCGGTGCGCTGGTCGAGCTTCCGCGAGCGAATCACCTCGGTCGCCCAGCGGTAGTCGTCCTCGCTGGCCAGGACGAACTTGACCGCGTCCTGGGGGCGCAACCCGTCCAGCACGTCCCAGCGCATGCGGGCGCTCTCTCCCGACCCAGGGGTCTTGACGTCCACGATGCGGACCACCTCCGCTGGCAGGGAATCGACCGGGTGGGCCCCCGAGGTCTCGATCATGACCCGATACCCCTCTGCCAGCAGCATCGCCGCCAGCTGTCCGATCTCGCGCTGCAACATCGGTTCGCCGCCAGTCAGCAGCACCAGCCCGGCCCCGAGATCGCGGACGGCCGTCAGGATCTGGTCGAGCGCCATATCCTGGCCGCCGTGGAAGGCGAAGGCGCTGTCGCAGTAGGCGCACCGCAGGTCGCAGCCGGTGGTGCGCACCAGCGTGCAGGGCAGGCCGGCGTACTGGGTCTCGCCCTGAATGCTCGCGTAGATTTCTGTGATTCGCATCGCGCTATCGGTCCAGTGGACCGGGGAGTATAGATCCCTTGCCCATGATCACCATGCCGGCGCCCAGCTCGCTGGAAAGGGTGGCCACCGCGGACGGCCTGTGGCTGCACGTCGAGCACTTCCTGCCCGACACGCCGCCGTCCGGCACGCTGGTCGTCGTCCACGGGTTCAGCGCGCACCTGGGGAATTACCGGCATGTGGCCAGCGCCTGCGCGCGCGGCGGTCTGGCCGCCACCCTGTTCGATTGCCGCGGTCACGGGCAATCGCAGGGGCGACGCGGGCACGTCAACCGCTTCTCCGACTTCGTTGCCGATCTGGACCTGGTCGTGGCGCGCGTGCGGACACTGTGGCCCGCCATACCGCTTTCTCTGGTGGGGCATAGCCACGGCGCGCTGGTATCGCTGGCGTACCTGCTGGAAGCGGGGACTCCAACCGGGCGATTGACTCGGGGCCGCCAGGGATTGGTCCGAACGCTGGCCCTGGTCGCCCCCTTCTTCGACCTGCGGCTCAAGGTGCCAGCGGTCAAGCGGGCCCTTGCCAGGCCGCTGGGTCGCCTGTGGCCCACGCTGGCCATGGGGAACGGCATCAAGGGGAACGAGATCTCGCGCACTCCCGAGGTGCAGGCCGGCTTTTACACCGACCCGTTGATTCACCACGTCGCGACGCCCCGCTGGTTCAACGAGGTGCGCGCGACCCAGGCTTGGGCGCGCGCGGCAGCCGGCGCGCTCGAGACGCCGACCCTGATCCAGATGGCGGGTGATGACCGACTGGTGTCCAATGAGGCCACCCTCGCCTTTGCGCACGCGGCCGGAGCCATCGTCGAACTGAAGAGGTACGACAAGCTCTTCCACGAGATGTTTCTCGAACCCGAACGCGAGCAGGTCATCGACGACCTGGTTCGCTGGACACTCGAGAAACAGCGCTCCTGAGACGCACATGCGAAACCGTGGCGGACAAGAGGTGGATCCGTATAATTGATCCAACGCCGTGAGCTGCTTGGTTGCGTATATTGGAAACGAACCGGAGAACATGGCTTGTGCCCTGTTCTCCGCGCGCAACGCGCTTTATTCGCGCAGCACGGATCGACCGCAGGGCTGGGGGCTGGGCTTCGTGCAGGCAGGCGACGTCTTGCTGCAAAAACGCCCGCGCGCCGACACCAAAGAGCTCGACCTCTACGGTCTGGCCAAGGATCTGCGCGCCGACGCGCTGGTCGGCTGCGTGGGGCTGAGCCGCGACGGAAACGTCGCGGCCGAGGACTCCGATCCCTTTCGCTTCCGATCGTGGCTCTTCGGATCGGTGGGCCGGGTCGACGGCGCTGCGTTCGCGTCGGTGCGCGAGCGCTTGCTGGAGAGCGTGCCCGATTTCCTGCGCCGGAACATCCGCGGCAAGTCTCCCAGCGAGCACATCTTCCACCTCTTCCTTTCCTTCTTGCACGACGCCGGAATCCTCGACTCTGCGTCGCCCACTCCCGCCGCCGTCCAGCGCGCGCTGCGCCACAGCCTGGCATTCCTCGATCGCCTGCTGAGCGGCGGCAGCGACGCACATCCCGGCGACGCGACCAGCCTTTCCCTGGTTGCGACCAACGGGCGCTGCCTGGTGGCGACCTCGTCGACGTTTCCGATGCAGTACCTGGAGGTCGAAGGCATCTCTGACTGCCCGGTCTGCCACGGCCGCCCCGACGCCAACCGCGACGGCCGCCGCATCCCGCACGACGCACTGCGCGCGGTCATCATCGAAGCCAACCCCGCGACCGCGGGCCGCGCCGGCTGGAGACCGATCGCTGATCGCTCGGCGCTCATCGTCGGCGCCGACCGCGTCCCGCGCCTGGTCGCTCTCAACGGCGACTGATCCGGGGCTTCGCTCTCTCCGTCGTGGCGCGGGGGGCTTGGGGGAGGTGGGTATTGTGCCCGAGGGTCGGCGCCCTTACGCCCAATGCCGTTTGGATAGGGCTAACCGCCAAGACGCCATGACGCCAAGATCCGGATTATCAGGGGTCCGGGCTTGGCGTCTGCGGCGCCTTGGCGGTTAACCGACCCGCATTGGGCGTGAGGGCCGCGTCCACGCAAGAGGAACACCCCACCTCCCCCGCCCCGCCCACCCCACAACGGAGAGAGCGGAGCCGCGCTGAGGACCCGGCCTCGCCCGTCGGGCCTCGCCGTCAGGTGCGCGCGAAGCCGCGGCGCCGGTAGTAAACGAAGATGGTCTGGATCATCGATGCCACCGGGACAGCGAACAGCGCGCCGACGATCCCGTAACTGTGCTCGCCGGCGATCAGCGCGAAGACCACCAGCACCGGATGGATCTTGGCGGCGTCGCCCATGATCTTGGGGTTGAGGAAGTTGGCCTCGACCAGGTGGATGCCGATGATCCAGCCCAGGACGAACAAGCCCTGCTTGAGATCAAAGGTGCCTGACGAGATCAGCGCGATGGCGACGATCGGCACCGACGACAGGATCGAGCCGAAGATCGGCACCAGGCTCATGGTCGCCGCGATGCCCGCCAGGAGCAGCGGGTACTTCACGTGGAAGATCTGGAGACCGACGTAGGTGAAGACACCGTTGATGAGGCAGATCACCAGCTGTCCACGCACGACGCCCGACAACCCGCGGTCGATGCCGGCGACGATCCGATCGTAGTCGATCTGATAAGGCGCCGGCACCAACGAGCGCAAGAAGCCCCGGATGCGTTCGAGATCGATCAGGATGAAGGCCGCGACCATCAGCACCAGGAACATCCGCCCGATGCCCGAGACCACGGCGGCCACGAACTTCTGCCCGTACTCGAGCGCGCGCCGGCTCTCCCCCTCCGTCGACTTGAGGCGCTCGGTGAGCCATTTCTTGATCGAGCGCTCCCACTTGCCCCCGGTCAGGCTCTCGGCTTCCTCGGCGTGTGGCGGGGCCACGACGTAACGGCCGCCGCGCAGCGGCAGCACCTCCAGCGCCAGGTGGTCGAGGTCGATGCGAAAGCGGCCGTCCTGCATGGGCTCGATGACGATCTCGTGCGGAACGTCGACGGCCGCCGACACGCGCGGCGTCGCCGCGTCGAGGTCGACGCCTTCGCCCGCGCCCAGGTTGTCGTCGACCCACGCGCCGACGCGCGGCACCCACTCGCGGTTGAGGCGGGAGAACAGCTGGGGTGCCTCGCGGAACAGACGAGCGAAATCACCCGACAACTTAGGGATGAAGTAGCCGATGAAAATACCGAGCAGCGCCAGGATGTTGACGTAAAGGACGATCACCGCCAGTCCGCGCGGGAACGGCCGACCCCGGATCTGGATGCGCGAGAACCGATTCACCAGCGGCGCGAGGATGTACGCGACCAGGATCGCGAACAGGAACGGCAGCACCACCGCGCGGAAGAGGTAGACGACCAGCACGCAGAACAACGCGAAGCCCCACAGCTTGGCGAAGCGCCGCAGCCAGCCCAGCGTGCGGGTGCCGCGCGGAGGCGGCGCCGCCGGCGATCCGGGCGACAGCGTCGACGGTGGCGTGTGGCTGCCCGACGACGAGAGGTCGGAGGACGCAAGGTCGGACGCCGACTCGGCGCTCACGGGCGCCCCCTCCTCGGGCCAGGGTGCTGGCAACGAGGGGGAGGACGACGAGGAGCCCGGTCGTTCAGGATCCATGGACGGCACCCGCGCCGACGCCGCCAGCCCCGCGCAGGTCCGCGAAGTGCGGCCGCAGTTGCGCGTATGTCGCCTTCAGGTGCTGAGGCATCACCGTGGTCTCGGCGATCACCGGCATGAAGTTGGTGTCGCCGTTCCAGCGCGGCACCAGGTGAACGTGAACGTGGTCGACGATGCCGGCACCGGCGACGCGGCCCTGATTGACGCCGATGTTCAGCCCGTCAGGGGCCATGGCCTTCTCCAGCACGCCCGCCGCCAGCGTCACCATGCGGAAGAGCGCGTCGTGGGCGCCGGCCCCCAGATCGCCCGGGCGCGCCACGTGCTCGCGAGGCGCGATCAACAGATGTCCGTTGACGTACGGGTAGGCGTTCAACATCACCGACACCTCGGAGGTCGCGCACAGGACCAGATCTTCCGGCCATCGGTCCGGCGCACGCGCCGGGCCGATGCAGAAAAAGCAGCCATCTACGGCCTCCGCCTCACCGAGGACGTAAGCCGCGCGCCAGGGCGCCCACAGGTTCCGCATGCGCCGTCGCCCTTGCCAATCGCCCCTTTTTGCGGGGGCTACTCCGATGCGTCGGTCTTGTCGACCTTCTTCGGCGTCAGGGCCGCCAGCTTGTCACGCATGACGTCGCCGAGCGTCGCCGTGGGGACGCCGCCCGAGAAACCTTGCGCGTCGGCCAGCTCTTCGGCGCGGGTCGCGCCCCGGAACGACAGGCCGATCTTCCGCTCGGCGGTGTCGACGCCGATGATCTCCGCCTTCAGGATCTGACCGACCTTGACGAACTGCTTGGGATCCTCCACGCGCTCCTCGGAGAACTCCGAGACGTGGATCAGGCCCTCGACGCCGCGCTCGATCTCGACGAACGCGCCGAAGTCCAGCACCTTGAGGACCTTGCATTCGACGATCTTGCCGACCGGATAGTCGTACGGGATCCGATCCCAGGGATCGGGCACCAGCTGCTTGATGCCCAGCGATACCTTGGGCTTCTCGCCATCGAAGTCGATGTTGAGCACCACCGACTCGACCTCGTCGCCCTTCTGGTACAGCTCCGACGGGTGCTTCACGCGCTGGGTCCAGGACAGATCCGAGACGTGGACCAGGCCGTCGATGCCCTCCTCGATCTCGACGAAGATGCCGAAGTCCGCGATGTTGCGCACGATGCCCTTCACCACGGTGCCGGGCGGGTACTTCTCCTTCAGCGAGGCGAACGGGTTGGGCTCGAGCTGCTTCATGCCCAGGCTGATGCGGTTCTGGCGCGGGTCGATGTCCAGCACCACGGCCTCGACGGTGTCACCGACGGCGACCACCTTCGACGGGTGCTTGACCCGGCGGGTCCAGGACATCTCGGAGATATGGACCAGGCCCTCGATGCCCTGCTCCAGCTCGATGAAGGCGCCGTAGTCCTTGAGCGAGACCACCTTGCCGCGCACCACCGTGCCCGGGGGGTACTTCTCCTGGGCGTGGGTCCAGGGGTCCTCGCTGATCTGCTTCAAACCCAGGGACACCCGCTCGGTGTCGGCGTTGAACTTCAGCACCTTGACGCGCACATGGTCGCCGACCTGGAACAGCTCGGACGGGTGGGTGACGCGGCCCCAGGACATGTCGGTGATGTGCAGCAGGCCGTCGATGCCGCCGAGGTCGATGAAGGCACCGTACTCGGTGAGGTTCTTGACGATGCCCTCGACGATCTGGCCTTCCTTGAGCTTCTCGAGGGTCTGGCCCTTGAGCTCGGCGCGCTCCTTCTCCAGCAGCACGCGGCGCGACAGCACGATGTTGCCGCGCTTCTTGTTGAACTTGATGACCTTGAAACGGTGGCTCTTGCCGATGAAGGCGTCCAGATTGCGCACCGGCCGCAGGTCGACCTGCGACCCGGGGAGGAAGGCCTTCACGCCGCCGCGGATGGTGACCGAGAGGCCGCCCTTGACGCGCGCGCTGATGACCCCTTCGATGAGCTCGTCGCGCTCGCAGGCGCCCGAGATCTCGTCCCACACCTTGAGGCGGTCGGCCTTCTCCTTGGACAGGACACACAGGCCATTCTCGTCCTCGCGGCTTTCGAGGAAGACGTCGATGACGTCCCCTTCCTTGACCCCAACCGTGCCGTCGGCCTGGACGAACTCGTAGAGAGGGATTGTCCCCTCGGACTTGTAACCAATATCCACGACGACGTGGTCCTTGCCGACCTGGATCACCGTCCCCTTGACGATGTCTCCCTCTTTGACGTCCTCATGCTTGAGGGACTCTTCGAATAAAGCGGCGAAGCTCTCCTCGCGTGAGTTGTTGGTGTCACTGGTCATTGAAACCATTCAGTGGTCCTCTGCTCGGATCGGGCGTGCGCCAGGGCGCCCGCCAACTCAGGGTTGGGGGGATTTTTCGCGCACCCCGACCATTCGGGGCGGCGAAGGCGCGAAAGCTAGCGTCAAGCCTTAGGAATGTCAATGATGCCCTGGGACGCAAAAAGATACACCCCGATAGGCTCTGCCGACCGCGCGCTTGCACTCACCCGCCGCGCGCGCGCACGACGTCGATCATGCGATCGACGACGCTCTCCGGCGACAGGGCGCTCGACTCGATCTCGATGGCGTCCTCGGCTTGCCGCAGCGGGGCAACAGCCCGGGTCGAATCGCGGTGGTCGCGGGCGCGCAGCTCGGCCAGGGTGGCAGCGGGGTCGACCTCCCGGCCCGCGGCGCGCAGCTCGACCACCCGCCGGCGCGCCCGCTCGTCCGCGGTGGCGGTCAGGAAGAACTTGGCCTGCGCGCGCGGAAAGACCACGGTGCCGATGTCACGCCCCTCGACCACGACCCCGCCCGCCGCCCCGAGCCGGCGCTGCAGGTCGAGCAATGCCTCCCGCACCTCCGGCAGCGCCGAGACCCGCGACGCCCCATCGGAGATCTCGGGGGCGCGGATCTCGCGCGAGATGTCGGCGCCGCGCAGGAACACGTGGTTGGCTTCCCCCTCGAAGGCGAACCGGATGTCGAGATCTTGCGCCAGCCGCGCCACCCCCGGCCCATCACTCCAGTCGACGCCCTCGCGTCGCGCCAGCAGCGCCAGCGTGCGGTAAATGGCGCCGGTGTCCAGCAGCGCGTAGCCCAGGCGTTCGGCCAGCATCCTCGCGGCCGTCGACTTGCCTGCGCCCGCTGGGCCATCGATGGCGACCACCAGGCGGGTCGACTCTTCTGTCATGCGCGCGGGAACCTACCACCATTTTCCCGAATTTTAGCGAGGCATGGGTACGCCGGCCGGTGCCGGTGAGGTTTAAACTGGCCAGGACATGGGCATGGACCGGGGCCAGCTTCGCTGGGTGCTCCTGTGCGCGGGGCTGGGAGCGGCGTCCTGTCGCGCGGTCCCACGCCAGCCGGCCGTGGCCCCGACCGAGGCCGTCGCCGTGGTCGACGGGGTTCCCATCAGCCGGGCCGCCTTGCTGGCCGAGATGCGGCGCACCGGTAAAGACGCGCGTGGCGCTCTGTGGGATCTGATCGACTTCGAGCTGCTGGCCGTCCGGGCGGCAGGCGCGGGCCTGGCGGATCCCGAGGTCGATGAGGAGCGCGACCGCGCCGCCGTCCAGCGCATGATCGAGCGCGAGCTCGAGCCCCGGCTGACGAGGGAGGCGATCCCGGATCCGGTGCTACGCGAAGTCTACGAGCGCGCGCGCCGCGCCTTCGTGCACCCGCGACTGGTGGAGGTGGCCCTGCTGAGCGTCTACACGGGCGCGCGCATGAAAGACCAGCCGCGCGCGCAGGCCCGGAACACGGCACTGGCGCTCGACGCCTACTTGAGGAGCCATCCGCCCGCGTCACCCGACGCGTTCGAAGCCATTGCGTCGGAGCCAACCTGGAAGGAGCAACGGGTCAAGCACGCCCGCCTCTTCCAGGCCCTGGACGAACCGTTCGCCGCCGATGTGGGACGGGTGGTCGCGACGTTGAAGGGGCCAGGCGACACCACGCCGCTCATCACCGCCGAGAGCGGGTTTCACATCGCACGCTACGTCTCGGAGCGCCCGCCCGAGAGCGTCAGCTTCGAGGAAGCGCGCGACCGCCTTCGCGATCAGATCGCCGAACGCTGGCGTCAGTCACAGTTCCTGGAGTACGCGCAGACCGCCGCCGGGCCCCACCACATCGAAGCTTTCCCCGATCGGTTGACCGCCGAGTCGCCGCGCTGACGACCATTGCCTTCGCCAGATCTGCTCTCCCTCCGACCTCGATTGCGGCTTCGCTCTCTCCGTTGTGGGGCGGGGGGCTTGGGGGAGGTGGGTATTGTGCCCGCGGGTCGGCGCCCTTACGCCGCCGGCCGGGTGGCGAACGCTCGATGACTGCTTTTGGTGTTTCCGAGCTCTCCCCCCTCCTTGACCCTGAACGCCGGCGGCACGGGGGCGCCTGCGACGGCGGGCTGGCAACCGGCCTGCGGACAGGCCGGAGCGCCCGCTTAGCCCCCTCGGACACAACACCCACCTCCCCCAAGCCCCCCTCAACCGCACCACTAAGAGTTCACTGCGCCTGAACGCCGCAGGATGGGATGGGATCGGACCGGACCGGATCTGATCGGATCTGATCGGATCTGATCGGATCTGATCGGACCAGATCGGATCTGATCGGATCTGATCTGATCCGATCCGATCTGATCCGGTCCGGTCCGGTCCGATCAGATCCGGTCCGATCAGATCCGACTCCGGTCCGATCTGACGTCTGGGGCGTTCAGGCGCAGTGAACGTAGTGGTGGGGTTGAGGGCGGGGCGGGGGAGCGGGGGTGTTCTTACCGCGGGGTCTATGAGGGCGCTCCTGCCTGTCCGCAGGCAGGATGCCAGCCCGAATAGAAGCGCCCCCGTGCCGCCGGCGCTCAGGGTCAAGGAGGGGGAAGAGCCCGGAAACACCAAAAGCAGTCATCGAGAGTTCACCACCCGGCCGGCGGCGTAAGGGCGCCGACCCGCGGGCACAATACCCACCTCCCCCAAGCCCCCCGCCCCACGACGGAGAGAGCGGAGCCGCAATCAGGACGAGGCGAGGAGGACGAGGCGAGGGGGCCGCCCTGCTGCCCTACTGCCCGCGGATGCCCGCTAGCACGATCGCCCGCTCCTTCAGCCCGTGCGACAGCACCCGCATGCAGCGGTCGTCGATCTCCAGCAGCGCCTTGCCGCGGGTGCACGCTTCCTCGGCGTGGGTCGGGTTGAATGGGCCGATGGTCAGGCCCAGGCGTTGCGCCAGCGCGACCGCGAAGCGCACCACGTTGGTCAACGCGCGCGGCTTGGCGGTGTCGAACTCCGCCGAGAATTCGATCGCTTCGGAGATGGGGTGGGCCAGCTTCCACTTGCGCATCAGCGCGGCGCCGAAGGGCCGGTGGCAGGCCTCGATGGCCGCCAGCCAGATAGGATCGGGGATCGGCTGGCGTTCTCCGGCGCGAATCATCTGTTGTTCGATCTCGATCAGCAGCGCGCCCACCAGCGGCTTGCCGATGTTGTGCAGCAACCCCGCGAGGTAGGCGAAGGCGCTGTCCGATTCGCGATCGGCCAGCTCGCAGACGTTGCGCGCGATCAGCGCGGCCCCGATCGATTGCGGCCAGATCCGGCGCAGGCCGTCCTTGACCCGTGGGTGCTGCCGTCCCTCGATCACATCGCGCGCCGCGAACTCGATGAGCGCGTCGTACAGCCCCTCGGTGCCGAGGCGCGCGACTGCCATGTCGATGTTGGTCGCCGGCATGAGGCTGGGAAATGCCGCGCTGTTGGCCAGGCGCATGATCCGCGAGCGCAGCGCCGGCACCTGGTTGATGGTGCGCGCGACCTCGGTGAAGCCCAGGTTGGACCGCCGCAAGAGCTCGAGGCAGCGCTCGCTGACCTCCGGTAGCGCCGGTAGCTCGACGCGCCCGGAGCCGAAGCGCTCCAGCACGAGATGCACCAGCTTGACCGCCTGCTCCTGCGCGGTGTCGATGGCGTCGATGTCGACCGTGGTCTCGTCCTCCCCGACGCGGCGCGAACCTATTGCGGGCCCGCCGGCGCGGGCGGCGGCGGGGGCTGGCGCCGGGGCCGCGGCTGGCGCCGGGGCCGCGCCGCGCCCGTCCATGGGTACCGGCCGCGTGATTGAACGGACGCGGGCGCCCACCACATTGACCGCCGCCGGGCGCATCGGCGCGATCTCCAGCGCCTCGCGCATCTCCTTCATGCTGGCGTAGCGGTCCTTGGGCCGCTTGGCCAGCGCGCGCATGGTCACCGCGCTCATGCCCGCCGAGACGTAGGGATTCAAGGACGATGGGGGCGTGGGGTTCTCGCTGACGTGGCAGACGATCAGGCGTCCCAGCGTATCGCCGGTGAACGGCGGGCGTCCGGTCAGCGCTTCGTAGAGCACGACGCCCAGCGAATAGACGTCGCTGCGCAGGTCCAGCGTGGCGTCGCCCAGGCACTGCTCGGGAGACATGTAGGCCGGGGTGCCGATCACAGTGCCGGTCTTGGTGTGATGACCCACCACCGAGGTGCCGCCCAGCAGCTTGGCGATTCCGAAGTCGAGCACTTTGACGAAGTCGGGGTAATCCGGGTGGTTGCGCAGGAAGATGTTCTCGGGTTTGACGTCGCGGTGGACCATGCCCTGGTCGTGGGCCGCGCCCAGGGCCGAGGTCACCTGGCGGAAGATACGCAGCACGGCCGCCTCGTCGAGCGTCCGTGTGCGCGTGATGCGGGCCGCCAGCGTCTCGCCCTCCAGCAACTCCATGACGATGCAGTAGAAGCTCGAGAAATGCCCGAAGTCGGTGATCTCGACGATGTTGGGGTGGCGGATGTCATTGACCAGGCGCGCCTCGTTGAAGAACCGAGATACGGCTTCTTCATCGGCCGCGATCTCGGGGTTGAGGATCTTGAGCGCCGCCTTGCGCCCGATGAGCGAATGGCGCGCCAGATAGACCTTGCCCATCCCACCCTCTCCGAGCAGGGAGGTGATCACGTACGAGCCGACTGTCTGACCGATCATCTCGTTGGCAGATCCCTCGACCCTGGCCGACACCACCTCCGTTAGTTCGTCGAATCCTTAGCAAACTAAAGGTCCCGCGCTGCTCCGCCGACAACGTGAGTGCTTGTCGTGTGACGCGCGAATCACTCACCGGTGGGAGTCGAGATGAGCCCAGGCATCGAATCATCGCCGGCACCTGCCGATCCGTTGCGCGTCGCCGTCGCCGAGCGTCTGGCAGACGGTGACCTGCGCCTGCCCCTTTTACCCCGCGTCGCCAGTCAGGTCGTGGCGCTGGTCGGCAGCCCGCAAACCGACGCGAACCGGCTAGCGGAGCTGATCCACCGCGATCCGGCGCTGGCCGGTCACGTCCTGCGCATCGCGAACTCGCCCGCCTACATGCCGCGCATGCCGATCGTTTCGTTGCAGCAGGCCGTCTCGCGTCTGGGCTTCAACGTGGTGGCCGAGATCGCCTTCGCGGCGTCGGTGCAAAGCGGCGTGTTCAAGGTGCCCGGTTACGAATCGGTCCTGTTGCAGCTCTGGCGCCACGCGCTGACCTCGGGCGCGTTCGCCAAGGAGGTCGCGCGCGCGCGCCGGCTCAACGTCGAGGGCGCCTTCCTGTGCGGCCTCTTGCACGCGGTGGGCAAGCCAGCGCTGCTACAGCTGGTGACCGACGTGGCCCGCGCGCGCGGGCTGCCGCTGGAGCCGGCGCTCCTGTTCGCGTTGCTCGACGAGCTGCACCCGCTGGTCGGGCTGCGTATCGGCGAGCAATGGGGTCTGCCCAAACCGGTGCTGGCTGCGATCGAGCACTACGGAAGCTATGGCCAGGCCGGTGCCTTTCGGCAGGACGCCATGGTCACCTTCCTGGCCGATCGCCTGGCCACCCACATCCTGGACGCCGCGGTTTTCGGCAGCGACCAGGCGTTCCGCGAGACGCCGGTCATCGCCGACCTCAACCTCTACCCGGACGACGTCGCCAACTTGCTGTCCCGCAAGGACCGCGTGCTGGACCAGGTCTCGGCGATGGTGGCATGACGACCCCCGGTTCTTCCGAGACAATCCGGTTCGACGTCCTGGTCATCGGCAGCGGCCCCGCCGGTCAGAAAGCCGCCGTGCAGTCGGTCAAGGCGGGGCGGCGGGTGGCGATGGTCGAGCAAGAGCCGGGCGTGGGGGGCATGTGCGTCCATCGCGGGACCATCCCCAGCAAGACCCTGCGCGAAAGCGCGTGGCAACTGTCCCGCCTGCGCCGCAGCTCCGCCATGCTCGACTTCACCTTCAAGCCCGGCCTCGAGGTCGCATCGTTGATGGCGCGCCTGGATGAGGTGGTGGGAGCGCACGTGGCCTACATGGGCCGACAGATGGCCCGCAACGGAATCCACGTGTTCCACGGGCGCGCCCACTTCCTATCGAACCGGCTGATCGAGGTGCAGTCGGTCGATGGTTCCGTGCGCCGCCTGGGCGGCGACACCATCTTCATCGCCACCGGATCGCGCCCGCGCACGCCGGCGGAGATCCCCGTCGATCACGAGAACATCCTCGACAGTGATTCCATCCTTTCGATGCTCTACCTGCCGGCGTCGCTGACCGTGCTGGGCGGCGGGGTCATCGCCTGCGAGTACGCGTCGATCTTCGCGCACCTCGGCGTGCAGGTCACGATGATCGATCGCGCCGACCGGCCGCTCAAGTTCATGGACGCCGAGCTGGTCGGAAAGCTGGTCGACGACTTCGAACGCACCGGCGGGCGCTTCCTGGGTGAGCGCACCGTCGGCTCGGTCGAGTGGGACGGCGCCTCGAAGGTGATCACCCGCCTCGCCACCGGGGAGGTCATCGAGAGCGACAAGATGCTGGTCGCGCTGGGGCGCGCCGCCGCCGTCGAAGGCCTGGACCTGCCCGCGGCGGGCTTGCGGGCCAACGCGCGCGGCCTCCTGGAGGTCGACGCCCACTGTCGCACCGTGGTGCCGCACATCTACGCGATCGGCGACGTGATCGGGCCGCCCTCGCTGGCCGCGACCGCGATGGAGCAGGGCCGGCGCGCCGCTTGCCATTCGCTGGGGTTGGCGCCGGGCAGCGCTGCCGAGATGATTCCCATCGGCATCTACACCATCCCGGAGATGGCCAGCGTCGGCCTGTCCGAGGACGACGCGGCCAAGCGTTTCCGCGGCACTCCGGTGATGGTCGGACGCGGCCGCTTCGACGAGATCGCGCGCGGTCAGATCTCCGGCGTCCAGGATGGCCTGCTGAAACTGGTCGCAGACCCCTCCGGTACCAAGCTGCTGGGCGTCCACATCGTCGGCGAGGGCGCGACCGAGCTCATCCACCTTGGCCAGATGGCGCTGCTGGCTGGTACCGGGGTCGACGCCTTCATCGAAAACATCTTCAACTTCCCGACCCTGGCCGAAGCCTACCGGGTGGCCGCGCTGGACATCCTCGAGAAGCGCCGCTAGGAGTTCCGTCCTGTCGTCGGGGAGGGATCGCCGACGCTGACGCCGACGGCGACGCCGACGGTTGGATCCGGATCCCACCATCGGCGTCGCCGTCGGCTATCCCTCCCCGCGACAGGGAGCGGGCTACACCTCGCCGCGCGAGAAGAGGAACAGCAATCCCATCACGATGAAGACCGCGCCCGCGATCCGGCGCAGCCACACCGGCGAAACGAAGCGGCTGACTCCCTCGCCCACCAGCACGGCGATCGCCGAGGTCGCGCACAAGGCCAGCGCCGATCCGGCGAAGACCGAGAGTCGCGATTTACCACCCGCGGCCAGCGAGAGCGTCGCCAGCTGGGTCTTGTCGCCGATCTCGGCCACGAAGATCGAGACGAAGGTCGAGATCAGCAGCTTCCAGTCCATGGTGGCGCATCCTACGCCACTGCGAGAACGCCGGCGCCGCGGATCGCGTCGTTCTTGAGCGCGGCCAGCGCCCGGTTGGCCTCGCGCAGCGGGAACGGCTCCGTATGCGTGCGTACCGGTAGTCGCGCCGCCTCGAACAGGAAATCGCGCCCGTCGGCCCTGGTGTTGTTGGCCACGCTGCGCACGATGCGCTCATCGTAGATGAGCTGGTAGGGCAGCGCGGGCAGCGGGCTCATGTGAATCCCGCCCAGCACGACGCTGCCGCCGCGGTCGACGGCGCGCAGCGCGACCGGCACCAGCTCTCCCGCGGGCGCGAAGATGATTGCGGCGTCGAGCGGCGCGGGCGGGGGCTCGGCGGCGCCACCAACCCAGGTCGCGCCCAGCTCGGCGGCCAGCGCCTGGTGGCGCGCCTGGTCGCGCGTGCAGACGTAGACCTCGGCGCCGCGTCCGCGCGCCAGCTGCAGCGCCACGTGCCCGGCGGCGCCGAAGCCGTAGATGCCCAGACGCGCGCCCCGCCAGTCGGGCAGGCTGGTCAATCGCAGCGCGCGAAAGCCGATGATTCCCGCGCACAGCAGCGGCGCTGCCTCGTGGTCACCGAATCCGTCGGGCAGCGGGTAGACAAAGTGGCGGCGCGCCAGGCACAGCTCGGCGAAGCCGCCATCGACGGTCCATCCGGTGAAATCGGGATCGAGGCACAGGTTTTCGCGGCCCGACCGGCAGAAGCGGCACTGCCCGCAAGTCCGGTGCAGCCAGGCCACACCGACGCGCTGGCCGACGGACAGGGCGAGCTCGAAAGGATTGTCGGCGGCCGGGCCGCCGCCGCTGTCGCCGAGCGCCACGACCTCGCCGACGATCTGGTGACCGGGGATGATGGGCGAACGCCGATCGGCCAGGTCCCCCTCGACGACGTGCAGATCGGTGCGGCAGATTCCGCACGCGGTTACCCGGATGAGCACCTCGCCCGGGCCCGGCACCGGATCGACGACCTCCTCGAATGCCAGCGGTGCCGATTCGATCGGCCCGCGCCGGCGCAGCAGGCAGGCGCGCATCAGTGATATCCGTGATAGGAGTGCACGATCGCGAACGCCGCGATCGTCAGCAGCGCCGAGCTGGCGATCAGGGTGATGTTCAGACGGGGCGGCAGAGGTTCGGGGCGGCGCGCGCGCGCCAGTCCGATGAGACCTCCGGCGACGAACCCCCCCACGTGGGTCGCGTTGTCGAAGGCCAGGACCTGACCCAGAGCCAGCAGGATGACGAAGTTGGTGACGAGCGCGCTGGCGATGCCCCTCTGGTCGGTTCTCCAGGCGTAGGCGGCCACCACGCCGATCAGTCCGAGGATCGCGCCCGAGGCACCTGCGGTGTGCTCTGGCTGGTGCCGCCAGCCGTGGTAGAGCGCCGACGCGAGATTGCCGATGACTCCCGTGGTCACGTAGGTGGCGGCGATCAGGCCGGACCCGATCGTGCGCTCCGAGATCGCCCCGATCTGACTCAGCGTCCACAGGTTCACGCCCAGATGCACCAGGTTGAAGTGCACGAAGGCCGCCGTGAGCCAGCGCCAATGGCTGACGTCTTGCGGGGTGCCCACGATGTTGGCGCCGCCGTAGATCATGGCGGCATAGTCGAAGCCCGACAGGGTGTGGCTAGCGATCGCCATCCACAGATAGACCGCCAGATTCGCGGCAATCAACCCGAGGGTGACCGGCGCCCGCGTCGGCGCACGCAACCAATTCATCGCCGGACAGTCTAATGGCGAATGGCGATCTGGTGCCTGCCGGACTGAAGGGAATTTTCCTTTTGTGCAGCCCGTTGTCCCCATTGCAATCAATCACCCCAGGAAACGCGCGGTTGCCCGCGCTGCCCATTCTCGACGCGCCGGCGGGCGCGAAACGTCGTCCGCTTGACACGTCTGCCCTTGAGGTACAAAGGAACAGCGATGATCGACCACAATCCCGATGAGACCCGACCAGCGACCCGTTTCCGGGGCTGGCGGTGGGCCCTGACGTTGGCGGTGGCGGGGGGACTGAGCGCGGGCGCGATGACGACTGTGCGACTGGCGTCCGCGGCTGGGCCCGGGGCCGTGACCCCCAAGACGGAGACGCCCAACGAGGCGCGTGTTCTGTCGCGCGCCTTCTCGTCGGTCGCCAAGGCGTTGAGCCCGTCGGTGGTGCGCATCGAGGTCGAGGTCGGTGGCGGTCCGCGCGCCGATCGGATGCGCGGCAATCGGCCGGGCGCTCCCGGACAGGGGGGCGGCGACGACGACGAGATCCCGCCCTTCTTCCGTCGCTTCTTCGACTTCGGCGGGGGCGATGGGTTCCCGGGACCGTCCCAGGGCCCAAGCCACGGCGTGGGCTCGGGTTTCATCCTCGACACCAACGGCGACATCGTGACCAACCGGCACGTGGTGCAGGGGGCGACCAAGGTGACCGTCACCATGAACGACGGCAAGGAATACAGCGCCAAGGTGGTGGGCAAGGACGCCCAGACCGACGTCGCGGTCGTGCGCCTCGAAAAACCTCCGGGCAGCCTGACCGCGGCGCGTCTCGGGGATTCGGACAAGCTCGAGGTGGGCGAGTGGGTGGTCGCGGTTGGTAGCCCGCTGGGGCTGGAGCAGACCGTCACCGCGGGGATCGTGAGCGGCAAGGGGCGCCCGGGGCGTCATGTTCAGATGTCAGGCAAGCGTGTTCGCGGATACATCCAGACCGACGCAAAGATCAACCCTGGCAACTCAGGTGGTCCCCTTGTCAACCTGGATGGCGAGGTGGTGGGGGTCAACACCCTGATCCAGGTGGGTGCGGGCGGCAGTTACGGATTCGCGATTCCTGTCAACGAGGTGCGCCGGGTGGCGCAAGCCCTCTTGAAGGAGGGGCGTGTCCGCTATCCCTACCTCGGCATCATGCTCACCGACGTCAAGGACCTGGACGACGCGCAGAAGGCCAAGGTCGGCAAGAACCTGCCCGGGTCGGGTGCGTTCGTTGCCGAGCTCACTCCCGGCGCCCCGGCTCTCAAGGCGGGCATTCGCCCCGGGGACATCATCACCGGGATCAACAACCAGAAGGTGAACGGCGCCTCGGACGTCGTCGATTACGTGTCGGCGCAGAACATCGGCAGCAAAGTCACGCTGGCCTATCTGCGCGACGGTCGCGCGTCGACGGTGTCGGTGACGCTGGGTGAATTGCCTGATGAGGACCAGCGACAGCCAGAATCACAGGCCAGGATCGGCATGGCCCTGCAAACCCTTTCGCCCGACGTTGCCGACTCGCTGGGCATTGACCGCGCCACCAAGGGCGCGGTGATCACCGACGTGCTCGCGGGCAGCCCCGCCGAGAGCGCCGGCCTGAAACCGGGTGATGTCATCGTCGAGGTCGACCGCCGCGCGGTCGGGACCGCCGACGAGGCGATCGAGGCCCTGCGCTCCACCCAGAAGAGCGGCAATGGCCATCTGCTGCGCGTACGAGGCCCGTCGGGGACCAGGTTCGTGACCGTACGTTAGGGGCGGAGGGGAGACGGGACGGAACGGCAACGGCGACGGCGATTCTGCCCGTCGGCGTCAGCGTGGGCGATCCCATTTTATCCGGTGGCCGGCGAGCTGAGCACGATCTGCGCTATCTCTGCCGGCGCTCCCAGCCGCATGGGCGGTCCCCAGTAGCCGGTTCCACGGCTGACGTAAATCTGGGTCTCGCGGTGCCGGTGCAAGCCGGCAATGAAGGGTTGTTGCAGCCGAACCAGGTAGCTGAACGGCCAGATCTGGCCGCCATGGGTGTGGCCGGAGATCTGAAGCCCAACTCCGAAGCGCGCCGCGGCGAGGACTGAACGGGGTTGGTGGGCCAAAAGGACCACCTCGCGCGCGGGATCGAGGTTGGCGAGCGCCTTGTCCAGATCCTCCCCATGACCCTCTTGCCCCGATCGAGCGCCGGAATGATCGTCGACGCCGGCCAGCTCGAAGCTGTCGGCACCGTGGCCAATCGAGACTCGCTCGTTGCGCAAGCAACGAATTCCAAGGCGCGTCAGCTCATCGATCCAGGGCGTCGCCCCCGAGAAATACTCGTGATTGCCGGTCACGAAATAGACGCCGTGGCGCGCGCGTAACCGGGCCAGCGGCGCGACCGCGTCGCCGAGCTCGCGCACCGTCCCATCGACCAGGTCGCCGGTGATCGCAATGACGTCCGGATCCAGCTCGTTGGTGCGGGCCACGATCGACTCGACGAAGGCACGTCCAATCGTCGGACCGACGTGCATGTCCGTCAGCTGGACCAGGGTCAGGCCATCGAGCGACCGCGGCCATCGAGCCAGGGTGACCGGTATGCGACGCACGGCGACCGGGCCGGTGGCTGCGCGCACCGCAGTCGCCGTCAACGCTGCCGTGGACGCGGTGACCGCGCCCGCGAATGCCCGCGCCAACAGCGTCCGCCGCTGGAGATTGATTGCGGGCCGGTCCGACGCGTGGAGCCGAGACCACGCCCAGGTGAGCGCTCGGATGATGTCAGCGCTCAACAACAGCACAAAGAACAGAAACAATATTCCCAGCCAGGTGTACAGCGGCCAGCCGGCGGCGCGAACGGCGGGAAAGCGGCGCGCCAGCAAGCGCATGAGCGGAAGGCCGGCTGCCAATGCCACCAATGCAGCGGTGGCCATCGACATCCAGGGCTGCGGCAGCCGGGTGTCGCGAACCAACCGCACCCAAACGTAGGCGTGCAGGCCGACAAGGACCACAACCACAATGGCGATGAGCACGGCGAAACGCACTACCAGGCATCCCATCGCACGCCGGCGCGGCTCCGCGCCTCGTGCTTCGGCGACGCGCCTGATCCCACCGGCGCTGGCCACTCTTGAGCACGCGCGGAAACGAGGATGAAATCAAGCCTTTGGTTGATTGTTAACATCATGTCGGGCGTCTGTCAGTTCTGGCACGCGGCTGTTGGAAATTCGTCAGTTTGTGGTTTGCAACGGTGAATGATTGAGAGTAGTCTGCGCGCCGTCAAGAAACACCAGGAGATTCAGTAATGGCGCGAGCTTCTTCGTCTTCTACGCTTTCTAGTTCTTCGCAGATCCGTGACATCGTAGGTCAGTTCGTCGGCCAGCTCTCGGCCCTGATTGAGCAAGACGCCGTTTCGCGGGCTCGGGACACCATCCTGTCCGCCTTCGGCGGTGCGGCGGGAGCCGGTTCCTCGATGGGGGGCAGTTTTGGCAGCTTCGGGAAGCGGGGAAGGGGACGGCCACCTGGACGTCCGCGGACGGCAACGATGTTGGCGCTGGCCGCTGGCGTGGTCCGCAAGCGGCGCAAGGCGCCCATCCAGCTGTGCCCGGTGCCGGGTTGCACCAACCGGGCGGCGCCGGTCTTCGGCATGGTCTGCGCCAAGCACAAGGATTTGCCCAAGGCGGAGATACGCAAGTACCGCGAGGCGCGACGGGCGCGACGGAACAAGGGCAAGGGTACGGAGGGCAAGGGTACAGAGGGCAGGGGGCGGTCGGCGCCGGCCAAGCGGACCGCCGCAGCTCCCAAGGCCCCCGCGGCCGGCTGAGCGCCAGGTCCCGTCCCTGTAGCATCAACGGTTTGAATGAGCCGTCATCGGCCGTTCAAGGGCAATGCGGTTCGGATAGGGCTAACCGCCAAGAGGCCATGACGCCAAGATCCGGATTATCAGGAGTCCGGGCTTGGCGTCTGCGCCGCCTAGGCGGTTAACCGACCCGATTGCGGTCAAGGGCCTCTGGCTCCGGCCTCGGACCCTTTGGAGGACTCTTCACTGGAGGTCCTGGGCCCGGCGCCCCAGGCCCCTTTCCGCGCGGTGGCCCAGCTGTCAAACCGTTCGGTGCTCTAGCAGGGAGGCTCCGCGGGGTAGAGGTCCGCGCGGCAGGGCGTGCTGCGCGCGCGCGAATTTGCAACGGAGATCTCGGGGGTTCCGAGGCTGTGCCGCCCAGCGGGGTAGGGCACGGGCGTCGCGGTCTGGTCGCCGGTGCGCGCGTCGGACTTTCACGGCCACTGTGGCGTGTGCGCCACGCACCTGGTTTTTCGAGGTTTCAGGGCCGCGGAGCGGCGCGGACCGGGGGCAAGGGAAGTTGGCATCAGCGTTGCGTTGTTCGGGTCCGCAAAGGAGGCCCGAATGTCCATCGCTAATGTGTCGCTTGACTTCAACGGACTCGGCAAGGCCCGCAAGATCGTCCCCCCGACCAGCCCCGAGCTGACCGCGCTTTCGGCCTGCGCCGCTTTCACCGGCGCAGAACCGACAACGCTTCAGTCTCTCGCTCAGGCTTGCTCGGTGCGGCAGATCGCGCGCGGTTCGTCCCTCGCTAACGAGGGCAGTGCCATCAACCAGGCGTTCCTGGTCATCAAGGGGCACGTGCGCGCCGTTCGACGGGGCGAGAGCGGCCGCGAGATCACCCTGGAGATCTTCCGTCCGGGCGATCTGATCGGCGACGGCCTCCTGGCGCCGGACCAGCCGCTGACCAGCGAATGGGAGGCGGTCGAGCAAGCCACGGTGCTGGTCATCCCGCGCGAAGCCGTCCTGGCGCGCCTGCGCCAGCTTCCCGAGCTGCAGATGACGCTGGGGCGAATCCTGGTTGCGCGTCTCAACCGCTCCAAGGACATGGCGGTGGCGCTGGCGCTGTCCGACGTCGAGGACCGGGTGATCGGCGCGTTGCGCCTCCTGGCCCGACAGGATGGCGAGGGGCAGGAGGTTCCCGAGGGACTTCTCATCCGGCAGCGGCCCACCCAGCAAGAGCTGGCGAATCGGATTGGCGCCTGCCGCGAGACGGTCTCGCGCATCGTGTCCGACCTGACGCGCCGGGGTCTGGTGACGCCGCAGGGACGCTCGCTGCTACTCAGCCGGCGGCTGGTCGCCGGCGAGGGCTGAGCACAGCCCGGCAGGCCAAAAGGCAAAAGGCAAAAGGCAAAAGCCAAAAGGCGAAAGCAGAGAAAGCAGGGGAGGCGTGACGGTCGGCCGGGCCGCGGCGTCAAGCCGCCGTCCGCCGAACTTTTCGGATCCGGCTGCCGCGTCGGGCAAGATCGTCGCAAGATCGTCGGAAGGACCGCCGGAAGACCCTCAAGACCGGCAGCTGCGACCGGCTACCACCCGCGCAAATGGCGCCCGTCACGCCAATGTTCCGCTCGGCGCGCGCGGGAGAAATTGACGATGCGCCGAACACAGATGAAACTAAACCGGTTTTGGCCAG
This sequence comes from Polyangia bacterium, assembly GCA_035696125.1. Lineage (GTDB taxonomy): Bacteria > Myxococcota_A > Polyangia > Fen-1088 > Fen-1088 > DASRQZ01. The sequence goes on along the minus strand of DASRQZ010000024.1, from coordinate 1,746 downwards.
TAGTCCCAGACCCAGCAGCGGCGCGCCCGCGCGCCTTGCGTTGGCCGAGGTCGACATGCGGACGTCGATCCGGCCCACGGTCGCCGAAGTTGATCTCGGCGCGATCCTGAGCAACGTCGGGGTGCTCCGGAGGACCGTCGGCAGCGGGGTCGCGATCTGGGGCGTGGTCAAGGCCGATGCCTACGGACACGGCGCGGTGGCGGTCGGCCGCGCGCTCGAGCCGGCGATCGACGCGCTGGCGGTGTCCCTGGTCGAAGAGGGGCTCGAGCTGCGGGCCGCCGGAATCCGGATTCCCATCATCGTACTCAGCGCGTTTTACAATCGTCATCAGGACGAGGTCATTCACGAAGGGCTCACGCCGGTCATCTATGACACCAGTGATCTGGAACGATTCGCCGCCGCGGCCACCCGCCTGGGGCGGCGGGTGGCGGTGCACCTCAAGGTCGACACCGGTATGAGCCGTCTCGGCGTCTCGGTCCAGGACTTGCCGGCGGTGATCGACCGCGCGCTCGCGCTGCCGTCGCTCGAGGTCGCCGGCCTCGCCACCCACTTTGCGTCCGCCGACGGGGCCGATCCGGCGGTCACCGAAGAGGCGCTGCGCCACTTTCAGGACTGCGTCGATCTCGCGCGCCGGCGTGGGCTGGGCGATCTCACCCTGCACGCCGCCAACAGCGCCGCGACGGTCCGCTTCTCCGGCGCACACCTGGACGCGGTCAGGCCCGGACTGGCGCTCTACGGCGCCATGCCATCGCAGCAGGTCGCGCGTCCGGACCTGCGACCCGCGCTGCGTCTCGCGACGCGCGTCATGGCCCTGCACGACGTCGCCCCGTCGACGCCGGTGAGCTACGGCGGCCTGTGGCGCGCCGCCCGCCCTTCGCGCATCGCCACGCTGCCCATCGGCTACGCCGACGGCTATCCCCGGCACGTGCGCGGCGCGCTGACGCTGGTGCGCGGGCACAAGGTGCCGGTTGTCGGCGCCGTGTGCATGGACATGCTGATGGTCGATGTCACCGACGTGCCGGGCGCGGCGCTCGGCGACCAGGTGGTGCTGATCGGGTGTGACGGCGACCAGTCGATCACGGTCGATGATCTGGCAGGGTGGGCGGGGACGGTGAGCTACGAGATCCTGTGTGGCATCTCGAAGCGCGTGCCCCGCATCTACACGGGGGCGGCGCGCACCGCCCGCGCGCCCACTGCGACCCCATGAGCCAGGCTTCAGCCGAGACCGGAGCAGCACCCGAGGGCGCGCAGGCCAGCGGTCGCGCGGCGCTGAAGCCGATCTTCGAGACCGCGTTCGCCCCCCTGCGACTGATCCTGGGCTATTTCGGCGAACACTCGCTGCTGCTGTTCCAGGCGATGTTGTGGCTCTTTCGCCGCCCCTTCCGGCTGCGCCTGTTCCTGGAGCAGATGCAGTTCGTCGGCGTCGGGTCCCTGCCGATCATTCTGCTGGTCGGATTCTTCTCGGGCGCGGTGGCCGCGCAGCAGGCCATCAACGCGCTGTCGATCTTCAGCCAGGAGCGTTTCGTCGGCGCCACCGTCGGGCTGTCGCTGGCGCAGGAGCTGGCGCCGGTGTTCACCGCGCTCATGATCACCGCGCGCGCCGGGTCGGGCATGGCGACCGAGCTCGGCTCGATGCGCATCACCGAGCAGATCGACGCGCTCAACACCTTCGCGGTCAACCCGGTCCAGTACCTGGTCACCCCGCGCATCGTCGCGACCGTGCTCATGATGCCGGTCATGACGATG